>NZ_NIBS01000001.1:0-28358 GCF_002632465.1 Xenorhabdus budapestensis
GAAAGTAACCCTGATTGCGCCAATCGCGATGGACGAAGGTCTGCGTTTCGCAATTCGTGAAGGTGGCCGTACGGTAGGTGCTGGTGTTGTTGCTAAAGTTATTGCTTAATCTTTGATAAGAAAAAGATTATGAAAAAAGAGGAGCCAAGCAAGGCTCCTCTTTTTTTGTGCCACCGAAAATGGTGGCTTTATTTTGCTTATAAACAAAATAGAAACAATAATTGAAATGAGAGTTATTTCTATTTACTATTTGTCAGTATCCTTTATTTTATAGCTATAACTGTTCTTTTAATCATCGCTACATAAATAGTTAAAAGAGTGCTCCATGTATATCTGTCTCTGCAACGCGATAAATGATAAAACCATACGTAACGTCGTTCGGCAGCAGCATGTCCGTTCTATCAGAGAGCTGAAAAGCTTTGTGCCTGTAGGGAGTGATTGTGGAAAATGCGTACGCCAAGCCCGTGAGATAATTAACGAGGAGATTTCTTTACTACCCCCTATGATTAATGTTGCCTAAGATAAGCACAATTTTCTTGCAATTACTCTGCTTAATTAGTACTACAATGTAGGTACTGGAAGCGGAGGAATTAGTTATGAAAGGTGATAAAAAAATCATTGCCCATTTTAATAGACTTCTTGGTAATGAGCTTGTTGCTATCAACCAGTATTTTTTACATGCCCGAATGTTTAAAAACTGGGGATTAATGCGTTTGAATGACGTTGAATATCGTGAATCCATTGAGGAAATGAAACACGCTGATAAATATATTGAGCGTATTTTATTTCTGGAAGGCATACCCAATTTACAGGATCTAGGTAAACTCAATATCGGTGAGGATGTTGAAGAAATGTTGCAATCCGATTTGGCACTGGAGTTACGTGGAGCGCAGGATATCAGAGAAGCAATAGCATATGCCGATTCAATTCATGACTATGTGAGCAGGGATCTGATGATTGAGGTTCTTGCAGATGAAGAAAATCACATAGACTGGCTGGAGACACAACTCGATCTAATTAAACGGATGGGAATACAAAACTACATTCAAGCTCAGGTAGTAGAAGAGTAGAGTCATACTAACGCCTTGTAAATTTATTATGGGGCGTTTATTCTCCTCTTTTACCCACTTTTACTATTTCTCTGAATAAATTTCATCCTCATCTTGCATTGTCAATAGATTCACGTATAATGCGCGAGCCTACCTACATTAGTAGGCTGATTTTTATCAGTATGAGCGATCAATTACCGCCATATTAAAATACTCCCGATATGGGAGTTATGCACAGAACGATTACACTCCCCCATCAATCGAAATGGGTGTGAGGAGTAATTTCTTACGTTTATAAAAATAGTTGGAGCTCTGGTCTCATGCAGAACCAAAGAATCCGTATCCGCCTGAAAGCATTTGATCATCGTTTGATCGATCAATCAACTGCGGAAATCGTAGAGACCGCTAAGCGCACTGGTGCGCAGGTTCGTGGTCCGATCCCGCTGCCGACTCGTAAAGAGCGTTTTACTGTTCTGATTTCTCCGCACGTTAACAAAGATGCGCGTGATCAGTACGAAATTCGCACTCACAAACGTCTGGTTGACATCGTTGAGCCAACCGAGAAAACCGTTGATGCTCTGATGCGTCTGGATCTGGCTGCCGGTGTAGACGTGCAGATCAGCCTGGGTTAATCAGGTCATTGAACGATTGAGAGGTTGAAACAATGATTGGTTTAGTCGGTAAAAAAGTGGGTATGACTCGCATCTTCACTGAAGATGGTGTTTCAATCCCTGTAACTGTTATCGAAATCGAAGATAACCGTGTGACTCAAGTTAAAAACAACGAGACTGACGGTTATCGTGCAATACAGGTAACGACTGGTAGCAAAAAAGCAAACCGCGTAAATAAGCCTGAAGCAGGTCATTTCGCTAAAGCTGGCGTTGAAGCTGGCCGCATTCTGCGTGAATTCCGTCTGTCTGAAGGCGATGCAGAATACACTGTAGGTCAAAGCATTAGCGTTGCAATTTTCGCTGACGTTAAAAAAGTCGACGTTACTGGTACATCTAAAGGTAAAGGTTTCGCGGGTACTGTTAAACGCTGGAACTTCCGTACTCAGGATGCTACCCATGGTAACTCCTTGTCTCACCGTGTTCCGGGTTCTATCGGTCAAAACCAGACTCCGGGCAAAGTGTTTAAAGGCAAGAAAATGGCAGGCCAACTGGGTAATGAGCGTGTAACCGTTCAGAGTCTGGATGTAGTACGAGTTGACGCTGAGCGCAACCTGCTGCTGGTCAAAGGTGCTGTTCCAGGTGCAACGAACAGTAACCTGATCGTAAAACCGGCTGTCAAGGCGTAACGTCGAGGAGATAGGAATGGAATTGGTAATGAAAGACGCGCAAAGCGCGCTGACTGTTTCCGAAACTACCTTCGGGCGTGATTTCAATGAAGCACTTGTGCATCAAGTAGTTGTTGCGTATGCAGCTGGTGCTCGTCAAGGTACTCGTGCTCAGAAAACTCGTGCTGAAGTTTCTGGTTCAGGTAAAAAACCATGGCGTCAGAAAGGCACTGGTCGTGCGCGTTCTGGTTCTATTAAGAGCCCAATTTGGCGCTCTGGTGGTGTAACTTTTGCAGCGAAACCACAGGACCACAGTCAAAAAGTTAATAAAAAGATGTACCGCGGTGCTCTGAAAAGCATCCTGTCTGAACTGGTACGTCAAGATCGTCTGATCGTTGTCGAGAAGTTCTCTGTTGAAGCACCTAAGACTAAACTGCTGGTACAGAAACTGAAAGAAATGGCTCTGGAAGACGTGCTGATCGTCACTAGCGAAGTTGATGAGAACCTGTTCTTAGCAGCTCGTAACTTGTATAAAGTTGACATTCGTGATGCTGCAGGTATTGACCCAGTAAGCCTGATTGCCTTCGACAAAGTGGTTATGACTGCTGAAGCTGTGAAGCAAGTTGAGGAGATGCTGGCATGATCCGTGAAGAACGTCTGCTAAAAGTACTGCGCGCGCCGCACGTATCTGAAAAAGCTTCCACAGCGATGGAAAAGAGCAACACCATCGTTCTCAAAGTTGCGAAAGACGCGACTAAAGCAGAAATCAAAGCTGCTGTACAGAAACTGTTTGAAGTCGAAGTTGAAGGCGTAAACACTTTGCTGGTTAAAGGTAAAGTAAAACGTCACGGTCAGCGTATTGGTCGTCGTAGCGACTGGAAAAAAGCTTACGTCACCCTGAAAGAAGGCCAGAACTTGGACTTCGTTGGCGGCGCTGAGTAATTCGGAGGAGTAAAGAACAATGGCAATTGTTAAATGTAAACCTACGTCTCCGGGCCGTCGCCACGTTGTTAAAGTGGTTAACCCTGAGCTGCATAAGGGTAAGCCTTATGCTCCGCTGTTGGAAAAAAACAGCAAAACTGGTGGTCGTAACAACAATGGTCGTATTACCACTCGTCATATCGGTGGTGGCCATAAACAGCATTATCGTCTGATTGACTTCAAACGCAACAAAGACGGTATTCCTGCTGTTGTTGAGCGTCTGGAATATGATCCAAACCGCTCAGCAAACATCGCGCTGGTTCTGTATAAAGACGGTGAGCGTCGTTACATCCTTGCGCCTAAAGGTCTGAAAGCTGGTGATCAAATCCAGTCTGGTGTTGATTCAGCAATCAAGACCGGTAACGCTCTGCCAATGCGTAATATCCCAGTTGGTTCTACTGTTCACAACATAGAAATGAAGCCAGGTAAAGGTGGCCAGCTGGCTCGTTCAGCAGGTGCTTATGCTCAGATCGTTGCACGTGATGGTTCTTATGTAACCCTGCGTCTGCGTTCTGGTGAAATGCGTAAGGTACTGTCTGATTGCCGTGCTACTTTAGGTGAAGTTGGTAACTCAGAACACATGCTACGAGTTCTGGGTAAAGCTGGTGCAAGTCGCTGGCGTGGTATCCGTCCTACCGTTCGTGGTACGGCGATGAACCCAGTAGACCATCCACACGGTGGTGGTGAAGGTCGTAACTTTGGTAAACATCCTGTAACTCCATGGGGTATTCAGACCAAAGGTAAGAAGACCCGTAGTAACAAACGTACTGATCAATATATCGTACGTCGCCGTTCTAAAAAATAATTAGAGGATAAACCATGCCACGTTCTCTCAAGAAAGGTCCATTTATTGACCTGCACTTGCTGAAGAAGGTAGAGAAAGCGGTGGAAAGCGGAGACAAAAAGCCTATTAAGACTTGGTCCCGTCGTTCAACGATCTTTCCTAACATGATCGGTTTGACCATCGCTGTCCATAATGGTCGTCAGCATGTTCCAGTTTTTGTTTCCGACGAAATGGTTGGTCACAAGCTGGGTGAATTCGCGCCGACCCGTACTTATCGCGGCCATGCGGCCGATAAAAAGGCTAAAAAGCGCTAAGGTAGGAGGAAGAGATGGAAACTATCGCTAAACATCGCCACGCTCGTTCTTCTGCTCAGAAGGTTCGTCTTGTGGCTGACCTGATCCGCGGTAAGAAAGTGTCGCAAGCTCTGGAAATTCTGACCTTTACCAACAAAAAAGCTGCTGGTTTAGTGAAGAAAGTACTTGAGTCTGCTATTGCTAACGCAGAACACAACGATGGCGCTGACATCGATGATCTGAAAGTTGCGAAAATTTTCGTAGATGAAGGTCCAACCATGAAGCGTATTATGCCTCGTGCCAAAGGCCGTGCAGATCGTATCCTGAAGCGCACCAGCCACATTACTGTGGTTGTGTCCGATCGCTGAGACTCTGGAGACTAGCAATGGGTCAGAAAGTACATCCTAATGGTATTCGTCTGGGGATTGTCAAACCTTGGAACTCTACCTGGTATGCGAATACCAAAGAATTCGCTGACAACCTGGACAGTGACTTTAAAGTTCGCCAGTACTTGAATAAAGAACTGGCTAAAGCATCTATTTCACGTATCGTTATTGAACGTCCTGCGAAAAGCATCCGTGTGACTATCCACACTGCTCGTCCAGGCATCGTAATCGGTAAAAAAGGTGAAGACGTCGAAAAGCTGCGCAAAGCTGTAGCGGACATCGCTGGTGTTCCTGCGCAGATTAATATTGTCGAAGTGCGTAAACCTGAACTGGACGCAAAATTGGTTGCTGACAGCATCAGTGCGCAGCTGGAACGTCGTGTTATGTTCCGTCGTGCTATGAAACGTGCTGTACAGAACGCAATGCGTCTGGGTGCTAAAGGCATCAAAGTGGAAGTAAGCGGCCGTCTGGGTGGTGCTGAAATCGCACGTACTGAATGGTATCGTGAAGGTCGTGTACCTCTGCACACTCTGCGTGCAGACATCGACTACAACACTTCAGAAGCGCACACCACTTATGGTGTAATCGGCGTTAAGGTATGGATCTTCAAAGGTGAGATCCTGGGTGGTATGGCTGCAGTTGAACAGGCGGAAAAACCGACTGTTCAACCTAGAAAGCAGCAGCGTAAAGGCCGCAAGTAAGGAGAGTCGCTGATGTTACAACCAAAGCGTACGAAATTCCGTAAAGTGCACAAGGGCCGTAACCGCGGTCTGGCTGCAGGTGCGGATGTCAGCTTCGGCACTTTCGGTCTGAAAGCTGTGGGCCGTGGTCGTCTGACAGCTCGCCAGATCGAAGCGGCACGTCGTGCTATGACCCGTGCAATTAAGCGTCAAGGTAAAATCTGGATCCGTGTGTTCCCAGACAAACCAATCACCGAGAAGCCACTCGAAGTGCGTATGGGTAAAGGTAAAGGTAACGTAGAGTATTGGGTTGCCTTGATCCAGCCTGGTAAAGTCCTGTATGAAATGGACGGTGTGCCTGAAGAGCTGGCTCGTGAAGCATTCAAGCTGGCGGCAGCGAAACTGCCTATCAAAACCACCTTTGTGACTAAGACGGTGATGTAATGAAAGCACAAGAGCTGCGCGAAAAAAGCGTTGAAGAGCTGAACACTGAGCTGCTGAATCTGTTACGTGAACAATTTAATCTGCGTATGCAGGCAGCAAGTGGCCAGCTGCAACAGTCTCACCTGTTGAAACAAGTGCGTCGTAATATTGCACGCGTTAAGACTTTACTGACTGAGAAGGCGGGTGCGTAATGACCGATAAAATCCGTACTCTGCAAGGTCGTGTTGTTAGCGACAAAATGGAAAAATCCATCGTTGTTGCTATTGAGCGTAAGGTGAAACACCCTCTGTATGGTAAGTTCATCAAGCGTACGACTAAGTTGCATGTACATGACGAGAACAATGAATGTGGAATTGGTGATGTAGTGGAAATCCGCGAAACCCGTCCACTGTCTAAGACTAAATCTTGGACCTTAGTTCGCGTTGTAGAGAAAGCGGTTCTATAGTAGAACGTTATCTCGTAAGAAGTAAACGGCTCAAAAAATAACGGGGCCGTTTATTTTTCTGTCCATCACGAAGATGTGGTGTTATAATGCCGCGCCCTCGTAGTATGGGATATTGAAACGGCCTCTTTAAAAATAAAGTGGCTCAGTAGTAGTTGACATTTAGCGGAGCACTAAAATGATCCAAGAACAGACTATGCTGAACGTGGCCGACAACTCCGGTGCACGTCGCGTAATGTGTATCAAGGTTCTAGGTGGCTCGCACCGTCGCTACGCAGACGTCGGTGATATCATTAAGATCACTATCAAGGAAGCAATTCCTCGCGGTAAAGTGAAAAAAGGTGATGTCCTGAAAGCGGTAGTGGTGCGCACCAAGAAGGGTGTTCGTCGCCCGGACGGTTCTGTCATTCGCTTCGATAGCAATGCTTGCGTATTGTTGAATAACAATAGTGAGCAAGTTATCGGTACGCGTATTTTTGGGCCGGTGACTCGTGAACTTCGTAATGAAAAGTTCATGAAAATTATCTCTCTGGCACCTGAAGTACTCTAAGGAGCAGGCAATGGCAGCGAAAATCCGTCGTGATGACGAAATCATCGTGCTGACTGGTAAAGACAAAGGTAAGCGCGGTAAAGTAAAACAGGTTCTTTCTTCTGGTAAGATTGTTGTTGAAGGTATCAACTTGGTTAAAAAACATCAGAAGCCAGTTCCGGCTCTGAACCAACCAGGTGGTATCGTTGAAAAAGAAGCAGCTATCCAGGCTTCTAACGTTGCAATCTTTAATGTAGCAACCGGCAAGGCTGACCGTGTAGGTTTTAGATTCGAAGACGGCAAAAAAGTACGTTTCTTCAAATCTAACAACGAAACTATCAAGTAATTTGGAGTATACGATGGCGAAACTGCATGATTACTACAAAGACGAGGTAGTCAAAAAACTGATGACTCAGTTTGGTTACCATTCTGTCATGCAAGTCCCTCGGGTCGAGAAGATCACCCTGAACATGGGTGTTGGTGAAGCGATTGCTGACAAAAAACTGCTGGATAACGCAGCGGCTGATTTGGCGGCAATTTCTGGTCAAAAACCACTGATCACCAAAGCACGCAAATCAGTTGCAGGCTTCAAAATCCGTCAGGGCTATCCAATCGGCTGTAAAGTAACCCTGCGTGGCGAACGCATGTGGGAGTTCTTTGAGCGCCTGATTTCTATTGCTGTACCACGTATCCGTGACTTTCGTGGTTTGTCCGCTAAATCATTTGATGGACGTGGTAACTACAGTATGGGTGTTCGTGAGCAAATCATCTTCCCTGAAATCGACTACGATAAAGTGGATCGTGTACGTGGTTTGGATATTACCATCACCACTACTGCGAAATCTGATGATGAAGGCCACGCACTGTTGGCTGCGTTTAACTTCCCGTTCCGCAAGTAAGGCAGGGTATTCATGGCTAAACAATCAATGAAAGCACGTGATGTAAAACGTGCGAAGTTAGCTGAGAAATTCTTCGCAAAACGCGTTGAACTGAAAACGATCATCTCTGATGTAAAAGCATCTGATGAAGAACGTTGGAATGCTATTCTCAAGCTGCAAACACTGCCACGTGATTCCAGCCCTTGCCGTCAGCGTAACCGCTGCCGTCAAACTGGGCGTCCGCATGCATTTTTGCGGAAGTTTGGGTTGAGCCGTATTAAAGTCCGTGAAGCCGCTATGCGCGGTGAAATCCCGGGCCTTAAAAAGGCTAGCTGGTAATTGTCACCAATTGAATCACGGGAGTAAAGACAGATGAGCATGCAAGATCCGATCGCGGATATGCTGACCCGTATCCGCAACGGTCAGGCCGCGAATAAAGTTGCGGTCACCATGCCTTCCTCCAAGCTGAAAGTGGCAATTGCCAAAGTGCTGAAGGAAGAAGGTTATATTGAAGATTTTAAAATCGAAGGCGACACCAAGCCAGAACTGGAAGTTACTCTGAAATACTTCCAAGGTAAGGCTGTTGTAGAAAGCATCCAGCGTGTAAGCCGTCCAAGTCTGCGCATCTATAAGAAAAAAGATGAGCTGCCACAAGTTATGGCTGGCTTGGGTATCGCTGTTGTTTCTACCTCTAAAGGTGTAATGACTGATCGTGCAGCTCGCCAGGCTGGTCTGGGTGGCGAGATTCTCTGCTACGTAGCTTAATTCGGGAGGAAAGAATGTCTCGTGTTGCAAAAGCACCCGTCGTCATTCCTGCCGGCGTAGAGGTTAAACTCAGCGGTCAGGTTATTTCGATTAAGGGTAAAAACGGCGAATTGAGTCGTGAAATCCACAGAGCAGTTGAAGTTATACATGCAGATAACCAACTGACTTTCGCTCCACGCGAAGGTTTTGTAGATGCTTGGGCACAGGCAGGTACAACTCGTTCTCTGCTGAATGCAATGGTTATCGGTGTTAACGAAGGCTTCACTAAGAAGCTTCAACTGGTGGGTGTTGGTTACCGTGCAGCAGTTAAAGGCGACATTGTTAGTTTGTCTTTAGGCTTCTCGCATCCGGTTGAGCATCAACTGCCAGCAGGCATTACTGCGGAATGCCCATCACAAACTGAAATCGTACTGAAAGGTGCTGATAAGCAGGTGATTGGTCAGGTTGCGGCAGATCTGCGTGCCTATCGTCGTCCTGAGCCATACAAAGGCAAGGGTGTTCGTTACGCCGATGAAGTCGTGCGTACCAAAGAGGCTAAGAAGAAGTAAGGTAACACTATGGATAAGAAAGCAGCTCGTATCCGTCGTGCGACCCGCGCACGCCGCAAGCTCCAGGAACTGGGTGCAACTCGCCTGGTGGTACACCGTACCCCTCGCCATATTTACGCGCAGGTTATCGCACCAAATGGTTCTGAAACTCTGGTGGCAGCTTCTACAACAGAAAAAGCTATCAGTGAACAATTGAAATTCACTGGAAACAAAGAAGCCGCAGCAGTTGTTGGTAAAATTATTGCTGAACGTGCTCTGGAAAAAGGTATCAAAAACGTATCCTTTGACCGTTCTGGTTTCCAATATCATGGTAGAGTCCAGGCACTGGCAGAAGCTGCCCGTGAAGCTGGCCTTCAGTTCTAAGGTAGAGGTGTAAGATGGCTCACATCGAAAAACAAGCTGGCGAACTGCAGGAAAAGCTGATCGCGGTAAACCGCGTATCTAAGACCGTTAAAGGTGGTCGTATTTTCAGCTTTACAGCACTGACTGTAGTTGGTGATGGTAACGGTCGCGTTGGTTTTGGTTACGGCAAAGCACGCGAAGTTCCGGCAGCGATCCAGAAAGCGATGGAAAAAGCACGTCGCAATATGAAAACCGTCGCACTTAACAGCGGCACTCTGTACCACCCAGTGAAAGGCACACATACCGGTTCCCGAGTATTCATGCAGCCTGCTCACGAAGGGACAGGTATCATCGCAGGTGGTGCAATGCGTGCTGTTCTGGAAGTTGCTGGAGTTCGTAACGTACTGGCTAAAACCTATGGTTCCACTAACCCAATCAACGTGGTTCGTGCAACTCTGGATGCTTTAGACAGTATGAAGTCTCCAGAAATGGTCGCAGCTAAGCGTGGCAAATCCATCGAAGAAATTCTGGGGTAATGACTATGGCTAAGACTATTAAAATTACTCAGGTTCGCAGCTCAATTGGTCGTTTGCCTAAACACAAGGCAACTCTGACTGGCTTAGGTCTGCGTCGCATTGGTCATACTGTTGAGCGTGAAGATACACCAGCGGTTCGTGGTATGGTCAACTTGGTTTCCTATATGGTTAAAGTTGAGGAGTAACAGATGCGCTTAAATACTCTGTCTCCGGCTGAAGGTGCCAAGCACGCACCTAAACGTGTAGGTCGTGGTATCGGTTCTGGTCTGGGTAAAACTGGCGGCCGTGGTCACAAAGGTCAGAAGTCTCGTTCTGGCGGTGGCGTACGTCGTGGTTTCGAAGGCGGCCAGATGCCTTTGTACCGTCGTTTGCCAAAATTTGGCTTTACTTCACGTAAGGCAATGGTCACAGCGGAAATCCGTTTGTCTGACTTTGCTCGCGTAGAAGGCGATGTTATCGATCTGAATGCACTGAAAGCTGCTAATATTGTTGGCCCTCAAATTGAGTTCGCGAAAGTTATACTTTCTGGCGAAGTTAATCGTGCAGTAATTGTGCGTAGCTTGCGTGTTACCAAAGGCGCCCGTGCTGCAATTGAAGCTGCTGGCGGTAAAATTGAGGAATAAGTAACAGATGGCTAAACAACCGGGATTAGATTTTCAAAGTGCTAAAGGCGGATTAGGTGAGTTAAAACGCAGACTTTTGTTTGTTATTGGAGCTCTGATTGTTTTCCGTATTGGTTCTTTTATTCCAATCCCTGGTATTGATGCCACTGTGCTTGCCAAATTGCTCGAACAGCAAAGAGGCACCATCATTGAAATGTTTAATATGTTCTCTGGTGGTGCTTTAAGCCGTGCTTCCATCTTTGCACTGGGTATAATGCCGTATATTTCTGCATCTATTATTATCCAGTTGCTGACAGTGGTTAACCCCCGTTTAGCAGAGATTAAGAAGGAAGGGGAAGCTGGTCGTCGTAAGATCAGTCAATACACCCGTTATGGCACATTAGTGCTGGCAATATTCCAGTCAATCGGTATTGCTACTGGGTTGCCGAATATGCCTGGGATGCAAGGGTTAGTTATTAATCCAGGTTTTGCATTTTATTTCACGGCTGTTGTAAGTCTGGTCACGGGAACCATGTTCTTGATGTGGCTAGGTGAACAGATTACTGAACGAGGTATTGGTAACGGTATTTCAATCATAATCTTTGCTGGTATTGTTGCGGGCCTTCCGCCTGCAATTGGTCACACCATCGAGCAAGCTCGGCAAGGCGATCTGCACTTCCTCCTGTTGCTGTTGGTTGCAGTTTTAGTGTTTGCGGTAACTTTCTTCGTTGTTTTCATGGAGCGTGGTCAACGTCGTATCGTTGTTAACTATGCCAAACGTCAACAAGGTCGTAGAGTTTATGCAGCGCAAAGTACACATTTACCGTTGAAAGTGAATATGGCTGGGGTTATCCCTGCAATTTTTGCTTCCAGTATTATTTTGTTCCCTGGTACTATAGCCTCTTGGTTTGGTAGTGGAGCAAACTGGAGCTGGTTGACAACTATTTCTATGTATTTGCAGCCAGGTCAACCACTTTATGTGTTATTATACGCATCTGCAATCATCTTCTTCTGTTTCTTCTACACGGCGTTGGTGTTCAATCCAAGAGAAACGGCAGATAACCTGAAGAAGTCCGGTGCATTTGTACCAGGAATTCGTCCGGGAGAGCAAACGGCTAAGTACATCGATAAAGTAATGACTCGTCTAACCTTAGTTGGTGCGTTATATATTACTTTTATCTGCTTAATCCCGGAGTTCATGCGTGATGCAATGAAAGTCCCATTCTATTTTGGTGGTACTTCCCTACTGATTGTAGTCGTCGTCATCATGGACTTTATGGCTCAAGTGCAAACTCTGATGATGTCGAGTCAATATGAGTCTGCATTGAAGAAAGCAAACCTGAAAGGATATAATCGTTAATTGGTTTGCTTGAGAAGTTACGGAGAGTAAAAATGAAAGTTCGTGCTTCCGTCAAGAAATTATGCCGCAACTGCAAAATCGTTAAACGTAACGGTATCGTTCGTGTGATTTGTAGTGCAGAGCCTAAGCATAAACAACGCCAAGGCTAATTAATCGCATATTTTTCTTGCAAAGTTGGGTTGAGCTGGCTAAATTAGCCAGCCAATCTTTTTATCTGACAGCAACATTATTTGAGTATCCTGAAAACGGGCTTTTCAGAATGATGTTGCGGTGAATAAATATTGTAGGAGTGCATAGTGGCCCGTATAGCAGGCATTAACATTCCTGATCAGAAACATACTGTGATCGCATTAACTTCGATTTACGGTATCGGTAAAACCCGCTCACAGGCTATCTGTGCAGCAGCGGGTATTGCTGAACATGTTAAGATCAGTGAGCTGTCTGAAGAGCAAATTGACAAGCTGCGTGACGAAGTTGCTAAATACGTTGTAGAAGGTGATTTGCGTCGTGAAGTGACCCTGAGTATCAAACGTCTGATGGATCTTGGTTGCTATCGTGGTTTGCGTCATCGTCGTGGTCTGCCTGTTCGCGGTCAGCGTACTAAGACCAATGCACGTACCCGTAAGGGTCCGCGTAAACCGATCAAGAAATAATCGGGGTATTGAATAATGGCAAAAGCACCTATTCGTGCACGTAAGCGTGTAAGAAAACAAGTCTCTGACGGTGTGGCTCATATCCATGCTTCTTTCAACAACACCATTGTTACTATTACTGATCGTCAGGGTAACGCTTTGGGTTGGGCAACTGCCGGTGGTTCCGGTTTCCGTGGTTCTCGTAAATCTACTCCGTTCGCAGCTCAGGTTGCAGCAGAACGCTGTGCTGAAGCTGTAAAAGAATATGGAATTAAGAACCTGGAAGTTATGGTTAAAGGACCTGGTCCTGGCCGTGAGTCAACTATCCGCGCACTGAACGCGGCTGGTTTCCGCATCACTAACATTACTGATGTGACTCCGATCCCTCATAACGGTTGTCGTCCACCGAAAAAACGTCGCGTTTAATACGTTTCGTTTTTAGGATTGTTGGAGAAAGAAAATGGCAAGATATTTGGGTCCTAAGCTCAAGCTGAGCCGTCGCGAGGGTACAGACCTTTTCCTAAAGTCTGGCGTTCGCGCGATTGACACCAAGTGTAAATTAGAACAAGCACCAGGCCAGCACGGCGCTCGTAAACCGCGTCTGTCTGACTATGGTGTTCAGTTACGTGAAAAACAAAAAGTTCGTCGTATTTACGGTGTTCTGGAGCGTCAATTCCGTAACTACTACAAAGAAGCGACTCGTCTGAAAGGCAACACAGGTGAAAACCTACTTACTTTGCTGGAAAGTCGCTTGGATAACGTCGTTTATCGTATGGGGTTTGGTGCGACTCGCGCTGAATCACGTCAGATGGTGAGCCATAAGGCTATCATGGTAAATGGTCGCGTTGTTAACATCGCTTCTTATCAGGTATCCCCGAATGACGTAGTCAGCGTTCGTGAAAAAGCGAGAAAGCAGGCTCGTATTAAGGCAGCTTTAGAGCTGGCTGAGCAGCGTGAGAAACCAACTTGGTTGGAAGTTGATGCTGCGAAGATGGAAGGTGTGTTCAAACGTATTCCTGAACGTACTGATCTATCCGCTGACATCAACGAACACCTGATCGTCGAGCTTTACTCTAAGTAAAGCTTAGCACCAAAGAGAGGACACAATGCAGGGTTCTGTGACAGAGTTTCTAAAACCGCGCCTGGTAGATATCGAGCAAGTCAGTTCGACGCACGCCAAGGTGACCCTTGAGCCATTAGAGCGTGGTTTTGGCCATACTCTTGGCAACGCACTGCGCCGTATTCTGCTTTCGTCTATGCCGGGTTGTGCGGTGACTGAGGTTGAGATTGATGGTGTACTGCATGAGTACAGCACCAAAGAAGGTGTACAGGAAGATATCCTGGAGATTCTCCTCAATCTGAAAGGGCTGGCGGTGAAAGTTCAGGGCAAAGATGAAGTCATCCTTACCTTGAATAAATCTGGCATTGGCCCTGTGACTGCAGCCGACATCATCCATGACGGTGATGTTGAAATCGTCAAGCCGCAGCACGTAATCTGCCATCTGACTGATGAAAGCGCTTCCATTAGCATGCGTATTAAAGTTCAGCGCGGTCGTGGTTATGTGCCGGCTTCTGCCCGAATTCATTCGGAAGAAGATGAGCGCCCTATCGGTCGTTTGTTAGTAGATGCTTGCTATAGCCCAGTAGAGCGTATCGCCTACAATGTTGAAGCAGCTCGTGTAGAACAGCGTACTGACTTGGATAAGCTGGTTATCGAGATGGAGACTAACGGCACAATTGACCCTGAAGAGGCGATTCGCCGTGCAGCTACTATTCTGGCTGAACAACTGGAAGCTTTCGTTGATTTACGTGATGTACGTCAACCAGAAGTTAAAGAAGAGAAGCCAGAGTTTGATCCGATACTGCTGCGCCCTGTTGACGATCTGGAATTGACTGTCCGCTCTGCTAACTGCCTTAAGGCAGAAGCTATCCACTACATCGGTGATTTGGTACAGCGTACTGAGGTTGAGTTACTTAAAACACCTAATCTGGGTAAAAAATCTCTTACTGAGATTAAAGACGTGCTGGCTTCGCGTGGACTTTCTCTGGGCATGCGTCTGGAAAACTGGCCACCAGCAAGTATTGCTGATGAATAACTAGATCACAGGTTAAGGTTTTACTGAGAAGGATAAGGTCATGCGCCATCGTAAGAGTGGTCGTCAATTGAACCGCAACAGCAGCCATCGCCAAGCTATGTTCCGCAACATGGCAGGTTCTTTGGTTCGTCATGAAATCATCAAGACGACTCTGCCTAAAGCGAAAGAACTGCGTCGCGTCGTTGAGCCGCTGATTACTCTTGCCAAGACCGACAGCGTAGCTAATCGTCGTCTGGCATTCGCCCGTACTCGTGATAACGAGATCGTGGCAAAACTGTTTAATGAACTGGGCCCGCGTTTTGCGAGCCGCGCAGGTGGTTACACTCGTATTCTGAAGTGTGGCTTCCGTGCTGGTGACAATGCACCGATGGCATATATCGAGCTTGTTGACCGTGCCGCTGAGTCTAAGACAGAAGCAGCATCTGCAGAGTAATCTGTAGAAGCGTAAAAAACCGGGTATTATCCCGGTTTTTTATCGCTCTTTATTTTTCTATCCAGTCTAATGTTTTTCCTTCCGATTTCTTTTAGTTATCCTTTAGTTAATAGTGAGCATCGTCTGGTATGGTGATTTATTGATCTATTCTGGTAGTATTGATTTTATTTCCTGTTTGATTAGAGGTTGCTATGTATCGTATTGGGCAATTGGCTAAATTAGCGAATGTTACACCTGATACTGTTCGTTTTTATGAGAAACAGGGATTGATGGAACATGAGGAAAGAACAGAAGGAGGATATCGGCTTTATACAAAGCAAGATTTACAACGGTTACGATTTATTCGTTATGCAAAACAGTTGGGTTTTACATTAGACGCGATTGTAGAATTATTATCTATTCGTGTTGATCCTGAGCATCATACTTGTCAAGAGTCTAAGCAACTTGTTGATTCCAGATTACAAGAAATAGAAGAAAAAATATTGGAAATGCAGAAAATGCGCGATTCTTTAAAAATGTTGAGTGATGCTTGTTGTGGTAGTGCACACCCTAGTACATATTGTTCTATATTGGAAATCTTAGAAGAGGGAGCAATAAACAGATAATTTTTCTTTATTATTCTGAGTAACTAAGAGTACAATTTGTGTTCTTAAATTTAACCCGAATTAATGAAATGGACACCCTCCCTAAAACGGCTTCAGTGAGCCATGCTGAATACATCAGCAAAAATATGAAGAGGTGTCCAATGGAACAAGTTATCGGAATTGATCTGGCAAAGCGAGTGTTTCAAGTACATATTGTGTCCCCGCTTGGCAAAGTGATTAAAAATACGGTGGTTTCATGCAATAAACTGATCACTTTCATTGCGCAACAGCCTCCTTCAAAAATTGTGATGGAAGCGTGTGGCAGTGCAAACTACTGGAGTCGCCAATTTAAACGCTTTGGTCACGAAGTGAAGCAAATCAGTCCCCAATATGTCGCCCCATTCAGAATGGGCAGCAAAAATGATAAAAATGATGCTATGGCTATTGTGGAAACAGACAGTCGTCCGGGGATGCGTTATGTCCCGGAAAAAACACAGGCACAACAGGATATTCAGTGTTTGCATCGGGTTCGCCAGCGGTTAATGAAAAACAGAACGGCGCGGATTAATCAGATCCGGGGATTGGGCTTGGAATATGGCATTGCCATCCCGGAAAGCGCTCATAAGGAGGAGCAATGTTTGCCTGAACATCTGGAAAACGCGGAAAATGACCTGACCCCAATGAGCCGCGAACTATTTCAGGAACTGCTGTTTGAACTCAAAGAACAGCAGCAGTGTCTGAAGAAACGGGATAAGCGTCTCGACCACCTGAATGCGCAACAGGAAGATATCGTGCGGCTACTGACACTGCCGGGTATCGGTCCGCTGGGAGCATCGGCTCTGATGGTAGCCTTGGGCGATAGCAAAGACTTCAAAAATGGCCGCCATTTTGCCAGCTATCTGGGGCGGGTACCAAGAGAACATAGCAGCGGAGGCAACGTTAGGTTATTGGGGATCACGAAACGCGGGGATAGCTATTTGCGTGGAATACTGATCCACGGTGCCCGCTCAGTGGTTTATTGGGTGCAAAAACTCCCCGACGAACGATGTAATGGATTGCAACGTTGGTTAAAAGATTTGATATCCCGCAGCGGACTCAATAAAGCGTCTGTTGCACTGGCGAATAAAAATGCCCGAATCGCGTGGGCACGGGTCAACCCACAATCAAGTTATAAAGCACGGTGAGTGACTCATGATGTCAATGTCATTGATGTAGTAGAAATCCTTAAGCAGATGTACTGACAGGTAGTACCGACTCTCTGTGAACCTGGTAATAAACGGATCAGTCTATCGAGACTGTCGAATTAATGAGGGCAGAGAGTGCGGATTTTTATCAGGGCTCATTGAAGCCGAATAGATGCTTGCGACTACGTTGTCAGAAAAATTTACTCACCCACTTGATTCGAGTCGGTGTCCATATATCCGTTTAAGCCGTCACGGGGAAATCTTCTGCTGAGTAGAAAACTTTCAGTGATGGTTTCTGCCATTTAAGGCAGTAAGTAATCACACCCCCTAAAACGGTCAACAGAAATCCTGTTATACTTCGGTGACGAGAATGCTCTATTTGAGAAATTGTTTTTAATTGCCCATTAATTGTCTCGATGATAAAACGCTTTGATAACATTATTTTATCCCACTCAGCCAGCACACGGGCTTTCATGTTACGGCGCTTTGTCGTGATGAAAGTGACACCGGTTTGAGTTAAATCGTCTGCCAGTTCCTGGCTAAGATAACCTTTGTCACCATACAGAAAACCCGTTAATTCTTTTGCTAATTCTTGAACAGGTTCCCGATCATCCACATTACCCGCTGTAACTTTAAGTGCCAGAATTTCGCCCTGATGGTTAACAATCAAATGTAATTTGAAACCGTAAAACCCTCCCATGGAGGTTTTTCCTCGTTTTGCTACCCCCTCAAATACCTTATGGCGGGGAATACGGACGTTATGGCACACGCGCAAACTCGTGGAATCAATAAAAGCAATCCCGGTGGTTTTTCCTTTTAATTGCGTCAAATAACGGCATAGTGGCACCAAAACGGCAGGGGCGACACTGACAAAACGGGTATAACTGAGCAAGGTGGGAAAATCGGTATGATGACATTTCCAAATATGTTCCAGATAAAAATGTTTAAAATCAAGGTAATGCGACATATGAAAGAGAATCAAGATGGTCATAATTTCACTGGGATACATGTGACCTTGTCTGCGGCACAGACGATACCCCTTATTGAGACAAAACTGCTCCCATTGAGGCATGAAAAAACGACAAAAGTCATCGACATCGCAGAAAATTTCAACTAATTTGTTCATTGCCTGTTCCTCTTCAGAGCGGTTTTTGGTGTGCACCAAAACTTTGCTTTTGGAACAGGCACTTCGTCAATTTCTTATCCAGAATTCAGGTTAAATTTAATTAAACAACTACATCTTGAGGTCACTATGACGACATATCGCCATAAAAAAGGCGTTATAAAAGATAATGCTATAGAAGCTCTTCTCCATGATCCTCTGTTTAGGCAAAGGGTAGAAAAAAATAAAAAGGGTAAAGGAAGTTATCGTCGTAAAGAAAAACATGGTAAAAATAGTGGGTTGGGAGGCCAATGATAATAATTTTTTCAAGTTGTTATCATTGGTCTTCTAATGTTTTGAGCAAAAATAATGAAATGAGCACCTCCCTCCCCCTCTACGCAAAATGTTGGCGGTAGCGTGGATGTGGGATGACAAAAATGGGAAAGAGAGGAGTACTATCACGGTGATAATCCGACCTCGTTTTTCCGATCAAACCGGAGGAAGCAAAAATGAAACCTGTGCCAGTCGGTGTCGACATTGCCAAGAACATTATCCAGGTTCATTACCTTGATGAGCAAACAAGTGAAATCTTTAGCAAAGCCATCAAGCGTAACAAATTTCTCGCGTTTTTTTCAAACCGAGATACCTGCCTTATTGGTATGGAAGCGTGCGGCGGAGCACATCATTGAGCCAGATAACTCATTAGTCAGGGGCATCAGGTCAAATTAATGCCAGGTGAGTACGTTAAAGCCTTTAATATCCGGAACAAAAATGATACCGCCGATGCGCAAGCCATCTGGCGTTCAGTCCAGCAACCGGGTAAAGCCGTTGCCGTGAAGACCGAGGCACAACAGGCGATGCTGTCTCTACACAGGATACGTTCGCAACTGATGAAGTTCCGCTTGATGCAAACGAATGAACTCCACGGATTACTGGCTGAATATGGTGAAGTCATGGGAAAAGGGTATGCCAGTCTTGTCAGGTCAGTACCTGACATTCTTTCCCGCTTATCAGAACGATTGCCCGCTGTCCTGATCAACAGCCTGCACGAACAACTGAGCGAAATAAACCGGATAGACAAACGTATCACTGATATTGAATATAAGATACGAGAGCTGAGTAAAGATGATCCTGCCGTGCAGGCCATCAGTGAAATCCCCGGTGTTGGTTGACTGACAGCAACAACGGCAGTGGCGTCAATGGGGGATGCAAAGACCTTCCGTTCAGGCCGAGAATTCGCTGCCTGGATAGGGCTGGTTCCGAGGCAGATCGGGACAGGTGGCAAAATAGTGCTACAGGGGATCAGCAAGCGAGGTGACAAGTACCTGAGAAAACTGCTCGTCAACGGAGCTCACTGCGTCATACAGAACGCACGAGATCCCGGGCCGTGGGTCACTGATCTGCTCAAGCGTCGACCAATAAATGTGGTGTCAGTTGCCTTGGCCAACAAAATGGCGCGGACGATATGGGCGGTTCTTGCTCATGGAAGATCTTATCAAAAAGACTACATTTCCGGATAATCCATCTTTGGCATCAACATAGTGAGTTAAGGAAATAAATATCGATATTCAATAGATTGCACAGGCCATGTATGTAATGACAGAACAGGTCAGACCGGGACTCACCAAGCCTGAAAGAAATATTGAACTCCGGGTTCGTAAAAGTAATGAGGTGTGAGTCGGCGAATTTCATTAGGGCTAGCAACTGCATCTGTTGTGAAAAGCCGGATATATAGCTGCAATCGTCCTGTCGTCATCAAGTACAATGTTTGGCAAACGGGAGGTGCTCATATATATTTTTTGAACCTGTAGAAATGAAAACCGTTTATAGGAAGAACGGGCTTGGCTGGAATAACTTTTCTACTTCGGGAACGAATTTCTTATCCGTAATAAACATGATCACATGGTCGCCTTGCTGAATGAGGCTGTAATCATTGGCAATGATGACTTCTTCTCCACGGACAATAGCGCCAATTGTTGTTCCTGAAGGCAGTTTTATGTCTCCTATTTTACGCCCAACTACTTTGGAAGTGTGTTCGTCACCATGAGCAATGGCTTCAATAGCTTCGGCAACGCCTCTCCTTAATGAGAATACACTGACAATATCTGCTTTGCGGACATGGCCAAGTAGAGCAGATACAGTGGCTTGTTGTGGAGATATAGCAATATCAATGACTCCACCTTGCACCAAATCAACATATGCACTGCGTTGAATAAGTACCATGGCTTTTTTGGCTCCCATTCGTTTTGCGAGCATAGCTGACATGATATTGGCTTCATCATCATTAGTTAATGCTATGAAAACATCAACTTGTTCAATATGTTCTTCTGCCAGTAACTCTTGATCTGAAGCATCACCATAGAACACGATAGTATTGTGCAGTAGTTCTGCAAGCTCAGTTGCTCTTTCTTGATTATGTTCGATAAGTTTGACGCTATAATCTTTTTCAAGACGTAACGCTAAACCTGCTCCAACGTTGCCGCCTCCGACAATCATGATTCGCTTATAAGGTTTTTCAAGGCGTTGCAATTCGCTCATTACAGCTCTGATATGCTGTGATGCAGCAACAAAAAATACTTCGTCTCCAGCCTCTATAATAGTAGAACCTTGTGGCCTGATTGGGCGATCTTGTCGAAATATCGCAGCAACTTTACTATCGATATGTGGCATATGCTCGCGGAGGGAGGATAAGGCGTTACCTACCAATGAGCCACCATAATAAGCTTTTACTGCTACAATGCTGATCCGTCCTTCTGAAAAATTAACAACTTGCAAGGCTCCAGGATATTGAATCAATTTATAGATATAATCAATAACTAATTGTTCCGGGGATATCAGATAATCGATTGGGATATCATCAGGTTGAAATAATTTTTCTGATTCGCGGATATATTCAGATGAACGGATACGGGCGACTTTATTAGGTGTGTTAAATAGAGAATAGGCAATTTGGCAGGCAATCATGTTGGTTTCATCTGAGTTGGTGACAGCAACCAACATATCAGCATCTTCTGCTCCAGCTTCCCTCAGAACTCTGGGGTGAGATCCGTGACCATTCACAACTCGTAGATCGAATTTGTCCTGTAACTGGCGTAAACGATCTGTATCGGTATCAACGACAGTAATGTCATTGTTCTCATCAACTAAGTTTTCAGCTAATGTTCCACCAACTTGACCAGCACCCAGGATAATTATTTTCATAGCTATTCTCTTTGTGTGTTAGAAGCTACATTTTATTTTTGTTATTTTAGCAAAGCCATTATATTCTCTCTCGTCCGATAGGAGCGAGAGAAAATTATTATTGCTTAGTCAATCGGGCATAAAAGAAACCGTCACCACCAATTGTTTCTGGAGTAATTTGTATTCCGGGTGTTTCCAATGTGCCTGTTCCAGAGAGTTCAGCGTCTGCATGTCGTTCTAAGAATGCTTTGATTTGCTCACTATTTTCATTTGGTAAAATGGAACATGTTGCATAGACCAGCGTGCCATTCTTTTTTAAATATGGCCAAATAGCATCAAGAATTTCAGATTGTAGTGTGACTAATTGATCAATATCTTCATTTCTCCTTAGCCACTTTATATCAGGATGACGGCGGATCACACCTGTTGCCGAACATGGTGCATCAAGCAGAATACGATCGAATTGCTCTCCGGCAGCCCATTCATGTGGAAGACGTCCATCGCCTGTTTTGACGACAGCATGTAAACTAAGACGTTGTAAATTTTCTTTCACACGCTTAATTCTTTGCTCATCAATATCGATAGCAAGTACTTTGGAGTTTGGCGCTATCTCAAGTACATGGGTTGTTTTTCCGCCTGGAGCAGCGCAAAGATCGAGGATCTTTTCTTCATCACGTGGCATTAATAATTCAGCACACCCTTGAGCAGAACGATCTTGAATGGTGACCCAACCTTTATCAAATCCGGGCAGGATATTCACAGAGCAAGGGGTTAGCAGGCGAATTGCATTGGGATAATTTTTATCCAGCTCTGCTGCTATATTGGCTTCTTGTAATAAGGCAATGTATTGATTCGCAGAGTAATGGAGCTGATTAACACGTAGCCACATAGGTGGTTTTTGATTATTTGCATCTACAATATTTTTCCAATCTTGTGGATAAGCTTTTTGGATGCGGGCCAACAGCCATTTGGGATGTAAATGGTGACTGACATTATTATTGGCTTGTTCGACTAACTCTTGTTGTTGGCGCTGAAATTGCCGGAGAACACCATTAATCAATCCTTTTAATTGTGGGCGTTTTAAGCTGATTGCACCATTAACAGTTTCAGCAAGTGCAGCATGTGCAGGTATGCGTGTATACGTAAGTTGATACATTCCAATCATGATCAAGTAGTGAAAAACGCGTTGCTTACCTTTCAATGGTTTTGCCATCAATTGGGAGATAAACCACTCCAGTTGAGGTAATACCCTCATTACGCCAAAACAGAGTTCTTGGAGAAGAGCTTTATCTTTGTCAGACACTTTTTGTTGGAGTTCAGGTATAACAGAGCTGAGAGACTGCCCTTGTTCCAGCACTTGGCTAATCGCTGTTGCAGCGATGCTTCGTAGGTTATATATATTTTTCATGATATGAGTATGGTCAAAAGTATGATTAAGAAGCTGAATATCATCAGCATAATAGTAAAGAAGGAAGATACCTGTATGGTGCCAGCATACAGGCAAATGAATATTTAGTTGATTTTGTTACCCGGAGTGAACCATTCGCTTTTAGAGTTTAATAAATCGGCGGCTGACATTGCTTTCTTACCAGAAGGTTGCAGCTGAGTAATATTCAATATCCCATCAGTAGTGGCAACTTGAATTCCTTTCTTATCCGCATGAACAATTGTTCCTGGAGCTTGGTTAGTTCCTTCTTCAATGACATTGGCCTGCCAAACCTTGATAGGCTGTTCATCAATAAAAAAGTAACTTACTGGCCAAGGGTTGAATGCACGAATACAGCGTTCAAGTTGGGTTGCCGACAAACTCCAATCTATTTTTGCTTCATTTTTGCTGAGCTTTTCAGCATACGTTGCAAGAATATTATCCTGAATTTCTGGCTGGCTCTTTCCCGATGTGATTAGGTTCAATGTATTGAGTAATGCATCAGAGCCAATATTAGCAAGCTTGTCATACAGGCTTGCGCTAGTATCTTCATTTGTAATTGGGCAGGTTGCTTTTAACAGCATATCACCAGTATCAAGGCCTGCATCCATTTGCATGATCGTTACACCAGTTTCTTTATCACCAGCCCAAATGGCGCGCTGGATAGGTGCTGCACCGCGCCAATGAGGTAACAAAGAGCCGTGAACATTGAGGCATCCCAGGCGTGGTATATCTAATACTGCTTGAGGCAGGATCAAACCGTATGCAACAACGATCATAATATCAGCTTGTTGATCTATGACCCACTGTTGACTTTCTTCTGTACGTAATGTTTTGGGCTGGAAAACCGGTATGCCGTGTTCTTCTGCCAATACTTTTACAGGACTTGGTGTCAATTTATTACCTCTTCCTGCCGGTTTATCAGGTTGAGTGAGTACTCCAACAACTTGGTGCTGCGATTTTAATAAAGCAGCCAAATGGCTAGCCGAGAAATCAGGTGTTCCGGCAAAAATAATATGTAAAGAATCAGACACTGTTATTTCCTGTAATGATGAGTTTACTTGGCTTTGACTCTCAGTCGGTCAATTTTTTCGACTTTCTGACGAATACGTTGACGTTTCAGCGGTGACAGATAATCAACGAACAGTTTACCGATCAAGTGATCCATTTCGTGTTGAATACAGATGGCTAACAGACCATCAGCTTCTAATTCAAATGGTTGACCATGATAATCCAGGGCTTTAATTTTGACTTGCTCGAAACGCGGTACAAACGCACGTTGTTCAGGAACAGATAAACAGCCTTCTTCAATTCCTGCTTCTCCAGATTCATTAACTAGTTCTGGGTTGATAAATACAAGTCTCTGGTCACGGTTTTCTGAAACATCAATGACAACAATTCGCTGATGAATATTAACTTGGGTTGCTGCCAAACCGATGCCTTCCTCTTCATACATCGTTTCAAACATATCATCAATGATACGCTGGATTCTTGCATCAACTTTTTCAACTGGTTTTGCAACTGTGCGAAGCCGCTCGTCTGGGTAATGTAATACTTGTAAAACTGACATATAAGTTTAGAACTGCATCCAAAAAGTGAGTGATAATTGGAATCTATTCTAGACATTTCCTGATTAGATTGACAGTATTGCCTACAAATTAGTCATGTAAGTGTGACAGCTTATTGAGTCAGGATGACAATATGGAAGTGATGGAAATATGGTTGCGAATGAGAATGGTTTCTCATCTGTCAGCCGTAAAAGCAGTGCCTATTATTGAGCGACTTTTGCAAACAAAAAATGTCAATCATGCTGTAATAAGAGATTGTGGTTTATCATCTTCGCAGTGCACACAGTTTCTAAAGGCCAACCCTTCTGTGTTGGTTTCGAGTCTCAATTGGTTGGAGCAACAAGGGAATCACTTATTGACTTTCTCTCATCCGGCATATCCCCTTTTATTGAAACAGATCTATTCTCCTCCACTTGTGCTTTTTGTATCAGGTGATATGACCGTTTTATCTGAGAAACAAGTTGCAATGGTAGGTAGTAGATCAGCAAGTTTTTATGGTGAAAAATGGGGAAAGATATTTGCTGGTGGATTAGCTGAAAATGGAGTAGTAATAACCAGTGGATTGGCGATTGGGATTGATGGTATCTGCCATCAGGCGGCTGTGGATGCGGCTGGAAAAACTGTAGCTGTATTGGGAAGTGGACTTAAAAATATTTACCCTAGCCGTCATCAAAAATTAGCTCACCGTATAAAAGAAAATGGCGTTCTGGTTTCTGAATTTTTCCCCGATATACCACCTAAGGCCAAAAATTTTCCAAGACGAAACCGGATTATTAGCGGATTGAGTTTAGCGCTTATTATTGTTGAAGCTCACCAGAATAGTGGTTCACTGATTACGGCCCGCTGTGCACTTGAACAAGGAAGAGATATTTTTGCATTACCAGGTCCACTGGGAGTGAATTCAAATGAGGGTAATCACTGGTTGATCAAACAGGGAGCTTATTTAGCAACCAATGTGATGGATGTTATGGAACATATCCAGACGAACTTTCAATGGGTTAATTTGGAGAAAGAAGATAATAAACAATTTGAACAAACTGAGTTGCCATTTGCTGATGTGCTGGTTAACGTAAGTGATGAGGTCACACCAGTTGATATAATTGCCCAACGTTCTTCTCTTCCTATTACAGAAGTTATGACCCAGCTATTGGAGCTTGAGCTGATGGGAAAAGTCGCTGTCGTTGCTGGTGGCTATGTTCGAGTGAATTGAGTTTTTCCTTTTACTAAAAGTTATGGTTTTTCAATATGGTAGCTAATACAGCGAGTAGGATATGCCTAAAAAGATGCCTTTTGCGATAAAAGAAACAGAACATTGCTCTGATTGTGGTGCTGAATTAGTAATCCGCAACGGAGCTCATGGCCCATTTTATGCCTGTTCTAATTATCCGTCATGCTGTTATGTTCGGCCGTTAAAAGCATCTTCAGATGGACATATTGTCAAGGAATTAAAAGGACAAACTTGTTCGAAATGTGGCTCTACCTTGGTCTTACGGCAAGGGCGGTATGGCATGTTTATTGGCTGCAGTAATTATCCTGAATGTGATCATACGGAAATCATCGATAAACCTGATGATACTTCAATTAATTGCCCTCAATGTAAGCAAGGCAAATTACTTCAACGAAAGTCACGATTTGGTAAAACATTTCATGCCTGTAATCGATATCCCGAATGTCAGTTTACACTGAACAATAAACCGATATCTGGGGAGTGTGAGTTTTGTCATTATCCCTTGTTAATAGAGAAGAAAACTGCTCAAGGCATTAAATTGTTTTGCGCTAGTAAATTGTGTAGCAAGCAGCAATTCATTAGAACCGAGAAATAAAATGAGTAATAAAGTTTCACCTGAATTTGATGTAATTATTACTGCCTTAAAAGAAGAAAAAGTGATTGCTTATCCGACAGAGGCTGTGTTTGGGTTGGGTTGTGATCCTGACAGTGAAACAGCGGTTAACAGACTATTATTGCTGAAAAATAGGCCATGGGAAAAAGGGCTGATCCTTATTTCTGATAGCTATGAGCGGCTATACTCCTATGTTAATGATGAACAGTTAGATGATGAACAAAAAAAGACAGTTTTTTCTTTTTGGCCGGGGCCAGTGACATGGGTTATTCCAGCCAAAGTGACAACACCAAAATGGTTGACGGGGAAATTTTCAAAATTAGCCGTTCGAGTTACAGATCATCCTTTAGTTAAACAATTATGTTCCCTTTATGAGAAACCTCTTGTATCGACTAGTGCAAATTTGAGTGGGTTGGAGCCGTGTCGGAGTGCAGAAGAGGTTCGTAGACAATTTGGAAACGATTTTCCGGTATTAGAAGGGGAAATTGGTGGGCGTAAGAATCCATCAGAAATCAGGGATGCTTTGACAGGTAAACTATATCGACAAGGGTAGGGAATAATGGATAAATTTGCGGTTTTTGGTAATCCGATTGCGCACAGTAAATCCCCTGATATTCATCGATTATTTGCTGAGCAAACGGGTATTGAGCATCAATATGGGCGGGTACTTGCTCCAATAGAACATTTTGAACAATCGTTGGAGCAATTTTTTGTGCGGGGCGGTTTAGGGGCGAACATTACCGTTCCTTTTAAAGAACGAGCTTATGAGTATGCACATAAATTGACTAAACGCGCAAAACTCAGTGGTGCAGTTAATACCTTAAAAATGATTGAAGATAATCAGGTTTTTGGTGATAACACTGATGGTGTTGGATTATTGGCAGACTTGCAACGACTCAATTTTATTAGCCAAGGGCAGCATATACTGATTATAGGGGCTGGTGGTGCAGCAAAAGGGGTAATTTCTCCTTTATTAGAGTCAGGTTGTAAGATTACTATCACTAATCGTACGTTCGCACGTGCACAAGCAATAGCGGATAAATTTTTTGTATTAGGTCATATCCAGGCCGTTGATATAAAGTCTCTCCTGTCTCCGGATTTTGATCTTATCATCAATGCAACAGCTTCTGGTCTTAGTGGGAGTATTCCTGAAATATCACCCCTGATTTTCCATGATGATAGTGCTTGCTACGATATGTATTACCAACAGGGATTAACTTCTTTTCTTGATTTTGCTCAGAGAAATAATGTCTCACGTCTGGCTGATGGATTAGGGATGCTGGTGGGACAGGCTGCACATGCTTTTGCACTGTGGTATGGAGTTCTACCAGAAATAGAATCTGTTTTAACTATTTTAAGGAAAGAATTACAACATGAATCAGGCTATTCAATTTCCTGACCGTGAAGAATGGAATGAGCAGGAAAACAAAGTTATCTTCCCTGCTATGGTAGATGGTTTACTGGTGCAGTGTATGATTAGTACCGATGAGTTAATTCATCGATATGGTAAAGATCTTCATCCACTCAAGCTATTTCGCCAACATCGTTGGGATTTGGAAGAAGAATTTGAAGAAGCCATCCTGAGTGGAGTGGATGATCAATTTGGGCATTACTCTTTACCATCTGATGTACCTGCTAAGTAATCATCTTTCCAGCGGACATAATTATTAGCGGAATAAAGCAGCCCTTCCAGTTCTTCAGATTTAAGTTTTCTTACTTGTTTGGCGGGGCTACCTACATACAGATACCCACTCTCTAATGTTTTTCCTGGTGGTACGAGGCTGGCTGCTCCAATAATAACATTATCTTCAATAACAGCTCCATCAAGTATAATTGCCCCCATTCCAACTAGCACTCGGTTTCCAATCGTACAACCGTGCAACATTGCTTTATGACCGATAGTGGCTTCTTCACCTATGATTAGAGGGAAGCCATTGGGATTATTAGATGATTTATGCGTAACATGCAAAACAGAACCATCTTGGATATTTGTACGTGTACCTATAGAAACGTAATTTACATCACCACGGATGACCACTAGTGGCCAGATGCTTACATCATCCGCTAATCTGACATCTCCAATCACAATAGATGTAGGGTCTAACATGACTTTTTGACCAATTTGAGGCCGTAAGTTTAAATATTGACGTAAAGTAGTAGACATAAAAAACCTAATGGCAGTAAAAGAGAGTAACAATTATATGAGATGTTATTGAGGAAAAGATCACTATACAATGGAAAATTAGCGTTAATTTTATCCTGGTTGGGTGGTTTTTATACTTATTGGTTTAAAAACTGTGCATTTGAAAATGAAGTTGCAAAAAAACTATTGTCAGCGCCGGAAAACGCCCTATAATGCGCCCCCACTGACCGACGCTGAGCTGAAACACGCCGCGCCGGCCAGGGAGAAAAAAGCG
>NZ_NIBS01000001.1:28458-31729 GCF_002632465.1 Xenorhabdus budapestensis
TTGCTCTTTAACAATCTGGAACAAGCTGAAAATTTGAAACAATCAGTAGCGTCGGAAGACGGTATTGATGAGTCTCTCAAAACTCCAGTCCGAAGACACCTTCGGGTTGTGAGGTTAAGCGACTAAGCGTACACGGTGGATGCCTAGGCAGTCAGAGGCGATGAAGGACGTGCTAATCTGCGAAAAGCGCCGGTAAGGTGATATGACCCGTTATAGCCGGCGATGTCCGAATGGGGAAACCCAGTGCAATCCGTTGCACTATCCTTATCTGAATTCATAGGGTAAGGAGGCGAACCGGGGGAACTGAAACATCTCAGTACCCCGAGGAAAAGAAATCAACCGAGATTCCCCCAGTAGCGGCGAGCGAACGGGGAGCAGCCCAGAGCCATCAGCGATATTCATGTCAGGAGAACGGTCTGGAAAGGCCGGCAGTAAAGGGTGACAGCCCCGTATCCGAAGGCGTGCGTATTGTGAGCTCGAAGAGTAGGGCGGGACACGTGGTATCCTGTCTGAATGTGGGGGGACCATCCTCCAAGGCTAAATACTCCTGACTGACCGATAGTGAACCAGTACCGTGAGGGAAAGGCGAAAAGAACCCCGGCGAGGGGAGTGAAAGAGAACCTGAAACCGTGTACGTACAAGCAGTGGGAGCCCTGATTTATCAGGGTGACTGCGTACCTTTTGTATAATGGGTCAGCGACTTATATTCTGTAGCAAGGTTAACCGTATAGGGGAGCCGGAGGGAAACCGAGTCTTAACTGGGCGTTAAGTTGCAGGGTATAGACCCGAAACCCGGTGAGCTAGCCATGGGCAGGTTGAAGGTTGGGTAACACTAACTGGAGGACCGAACCGACTAATGTTGAAAAATTAGCGGATGACTTGTGGCTGGGGGTGAAAGGCCAATCAAACCGGGAGATAGCTGGTTCTCCCCGAAAGCTATTTAGGTAGCGCCTCGTGAAGTCATCTCCGGGGGTAGAGCACTGTTTCGGCTAGGGGGTCATCCCGACTTACCAACCCGATGCAAACTGCGAATACCGGAGAATGTTATCACGGGAGACACACGGCGGGTGCTAACGTCCGTCGTGAAGAGGGAAACAACCCAGACCGCCAGCTAAGGTCCCCAAGTCATGGTTAAGTGGGAAACGAAGTGGGAAGGCTCAGACAGCCAGGATGTTGGCTTAGAAGCAGCCATCATTTAAAGAAAGCGTAATAGCTCACTGGTCGAGTCGGCCTGCGCGGAAGATGTAACGGGGCTAAACCATGCACCGAAGCTGCGGCAGCGACACTGCGGTGTTGCTGGGTAGGGGAGCGTTCTGTAAGCCGTCGAAGGCGGGCCGTGAGGTCTGCTGGAGGTATCAGAAGTGCGAATGCTGACATAAGTAACGATAAAGCGGGTGAAAAACCCGCTCGCCGGAAGACCAAGGGTTCCTGTCCAACGTTAATCGGGGCAGGGTGAGTCGGCCCCTAAGGCGAGGCTGAAAAGCGTAGTCGATGGGAAACAGGTTAATATTCCTGTACTCGGTGTTACTGCGAAGGGGGGACGGAGAAGGCTATGTCATCCGGGCGACGGTCGTCCCGGTTTAAGCGTGTAGGTGGGATAACCCGGCAAATCCGGTTATCCGCAACACTGAGGCGTGATGACGAGGCACCACGGTGCTGAAGTGACAGATGCCCTGCTTCCAGGAAAAGCCTCTAAGCACCAGGTAACACGGAATCGTACCCCAAACCGACACAGGTGGTCAGGTAGAGAATACTCAGGCGCTTGAGAGAACTCGGGTGAAGGAACTAGGCAAAATGGTGCCGTAACTTCGGGAGAAGGCACGCTGGCGCCAGGTGAAAAGACATGCTCTTGGAGCCGAGGCCAGCCGCAGATACCAGCTGGCTGCAACTGTTTAATAAAAACACAGCACTGTGCAAACACGAAAGTGGACGTATACGGTGTGACGCCTGCCCGGTGCTGGAAGGTTAATTGATGGGGTCATCCTCAGGGAGAAGCTCTTGATCGAAGCCCCAGTAAACGGCGGCCGTAACTATAACGGTCCTAAGGTAGCGAAATTCCTTGTCGGGTAAGTTCCGACCTGCACGAATGGCGTAATGATGGCCAGGCTGTCTCCACCCGAGACTCAGTGAAATTGAACTCGCTGTGAAGATGCAGTGTACCCGCGGCAAGACGGAAAGACCCCGTGAACCTTTACTATAGCTTGACACTGAACCTTGAGCCTTGATGTGTAGGATAGGTGGGAGGCTGTGAAGTGCGGACGCCAGTCTGCACGGAGCCATCCTTGAAATACCACCCTTGAATGTTTGATGTTCTAACGTAGGCCCGTCATCCGGGTTGCGGACAGTGTCTGGCGGGTAGTTTGACTGGGGCGGTCTCCTCCCAAAGCGTAACGGAGGAGCACGAAGGTCAGCTAATCACGGTCGGACATCGTGAGGTTAGTGCAAAGGCATAAGCTGGCTTGACTGCGAGCGTGACGGCGCGAGCAGGTACGAAAGTAGGTCTTAGTGATCCGGTGGTTCTGCATGGAAGGGCCATCGCTCAACGGATAAAAGGTACTCCGGGGATAACAGGCTGATACCGCCCAAGAGTTCATATCGACGGCGGTGTTTGGCACCTCGATGTCGGCTCATCACATCCTGGGGCTGAAGTAGGTCCCAAGGGTATGGCTGTTCGCCATTTAAAGTGGTACGCGAGCTGGGTTTAGAACGTCGTGAGACAGTTCGGTCCCTATCTGCCGTGGGCGCTGGAAGACTGAAAGGGGCTGCTCCTAGTACGAGAGGACCGGAGTGGACGCACCACTGGTGTACGGGTTGTCATGCCAATGGCACTGCCCGGTAGCTAAGTGCGGCAGAGATAACCGCTGAAAGCATCTAAGCGGGAAACTTGCCTTGAGATGAGTCTTCCCTGACTCCTGGAGAGTCCTGAAGGGCCGTCCGAGACGAGGACGTGGATAGGCTGGGTGTGTAAGCGTTGCGAGACGTTGAGCTGACCAGTACTAATGCCCCGTGCGGCTTAACCTGACAACACCGAAGGGGTTTTGTGGGTTTGAGAGACGAGAGAAAGACAGGGTTTCAGGTATATTTTCGATAGGCGCGGAAGCGGTGACGGACGAAAATAACAAGCAGCTTGTTCGGGATTGAATACAGGATTTGTCTGGCGGCAACAGCGCGGTGGTCCCACCTGACCCCATGCCGAACTCAGCAGTGAAACGCCGTAGCGCCGATGGTAGTGTGGGGTCTCCCCATGTGAGAGTAGGGCACTGCCAGACAT
>NZ_NIBS01000001.1:31829-261303 GCF_002632465.1 Xenorhabdus budapestensis
TGGTCCCACCTGACCCCATGCCGAACTCAGCAGTGAAACGCCGTAGCGCCGATGGTAGTGTGGGGTCTCCCCATGTGAGAGTAGGGCACTGCCAGACATTCATTTATAAGTGTTGCTGGTATAGCAAAAGCAGCATAAGAAAGAAATTCGGTGGTGCGGTAGTTCAGTTGGTTAGAATACCGGCCTGTCACGCCGGGGGTCGCGGGTTCGAGTCCCGTCCGCACCGCCACCGTATTTAGGGGCGTAGTTCAATTGGTAGAGCACCGGTCTCCAAAACCGGGTGTTGGGAGTTCGAGCCTCTCCGCCCCTGCCAGTTAATAACTAAGTAATAATTGAATAGTTTTTAGATTAATAGCCCAGCTAATTTTAGCTGGGTTTTTCTTTTTTATTCGTGGCATTATCAAATCGCTATACTCTTCCACTTAGATCTCTAGTGTGCATCCCCTTTAAGACTCTTTATAGAGCGCTATCAGCTTGTTGCAGGTGCTTTTTCAACAGGTATTTTTAACAACTGTTGGATGAATGTATGCTGATCACTATTTTGTAGCCAGACGGCATATAGAGGCCGTTTGATTGGCTCATGATTGGGTGCAGTGACGAGGTTAGGATAATCATCAAGCCAGTGCTTAGGCAGGAATGTCGCAGCATTTACGCTATCTAATAATTCTCTGGCGATATGGGCTGAAGTGGTTGTAATGATCGGTGGGTGATCATTTTTCAAAATCTGTTGTTTTTGGTGGTGAAAATCAGCTCCCCACTCGAGTTTGATGTAATTTTCTATACCTTGTTCGAGATTATGTTGGGTTGTTAATAAAACAAGTTGGATACTACCGATCACTTGACTTTGGAATTCATCCATTTTTGGGGGCTCTGTTGTGATTAAAAGATCTAATTCACGCGAGTGCAGTTGTTTGACCAGAGACTGACGTGTAGAGACTCTTGATTCGATTCTCATCCCTTGATTATCCCGATAAAACATATTTAACCAAGGAGTTAGGTAGGCTTCCCATAGGGATGCTGTAGCACCGATAGAGAGTTCTGTATGTTGTGAGACGTAGTTGATCTCTTTCTTCGCTAACTGCCAAGTATTCATTAACGATTCTGCATAAGGGACAAGACGCTCACCAGCCGCAGTTAAGCGAATATTATTGCGATGTCGTGTGAATAAATTAGCACCTAACTGATTTTCTAGTTGCCGGATCCGGAAGCTAACTGCGGATTGTGTTAGATAGAGTGATTCAGCTGCCCGACCAAAGTGACGAGTCTTACTGACTTCCAAAAAGGTTTTCAGTAATTCGGTGTCCACATGCATCTCCAATAGTTTTTGTCGTTAAGATTTAAATATTTTGTTTTACAGAATGTCAAGCCTCCCTAATACTCCGCGCCATAATTAGTATGACTGTAGAGTTAGGAGTGTGTCAGATGGCTGAAAGCTTCATCACGACTAATCGTTTTTTTGATAATAAAAATTATCCACGAGGGTTTTCTCGTCACGGGGATTTCACCATCAAAGAGGCCCAATTGTTAGAACGTCATGGTTATGCGTTCAATGAATTGGATCTTGGCAAACGTGAACCACAAACAGACGAAGAAAAATTGTTTGTCTCTGTTTGCCGTGGTGAGCGTGCCCCTGTAACGACAGAGGAAAAAGTATGGGCTAAGTATTTGGCGAAAATTAGCCGTCCAAAACGTTTCCATACTCTTTCCGGCGGAAAACCACAGTTAGATCCTGCTGAGGACTATACTGATTCTGATGATTAATATCATCATTGGGATGACGGATCCATCAAGAGGGGCAAATTAGCCCCTTTTCTACGTCATCCAACCTGTTTTTGTAGCTGAATAAGCAACCTATCCATGCTCCGGTAACTGAGAGCTTCCATAATATCCGGCTTTTCTATTCTCTTTTGCTCTTTCAAATCTGCAATCGTACGTGAAACCTTTAATATCCGGTGCCAGGCACGTACAGACAGCCCTAATTTTAGTAAAGTGTTTTCCAGAAAAACGGCATCTTCCATTTTTAGTTTACAAACACATTCAGTTTGTTGACGATTAAGATGTGCATTTACATGCCCATACCGCTCTATTTGTATGTTTCTGGCATTTTGTACTCTCTTTTTGACTTCATGGCTACTTTCACCATGTTTTGTTGATGATTGACTCAAGATACCCGGAGGGAGTAGAGGAACTTCAATGGAGAGGTCAAAACGATCTAAAAAAGGACCTGAAAGTTTGGAAAGATAGCGCAATATTTGTTGCGGACTACTGCGATTGTGTAACCCCTGATGATATCCTGTCGGGCTTGGATTCATGGCTGCAATCAATTGGACTTGAGCAGGAAAACAAACTTTTGCCCTTGCACGAGATATGATAATTTCGCCGGATTCTAGTGGCTCACGTAATGCATCAAGGACACTTCGGTTAAACTCGGGCAATTCATCCAAGAATAAAATGCCATTGTGTGCAAGTGAAATTTCCCCAGGTTTAGGGATTGAACCTCCACCAACGAGAGCTGCCATTGATGAACTGTGATGAGGCGCTCTAAACGGTCGTATATGCCATTTTTTGGGATTAATTGACTGACCAGCCAAGCTATTGATTGCAGCGACATCTAGTGCTTCCTGATGCGTTAGAGGCGGTAATAGATCGCATAACCGACTGGCTAGCATTGTTTTACCTGTACCGGGGGGCCCAAGTAGCAGAAGATTGTGACCACCTGCGGCAGTGATCTCCAGAGCGCGCTTGGCTTGCTCTTGTCCAATAATGTCTCGTAGATCTAACAGTGGTGGTTCATTTTGTGGGGTAATGGGGGAAGGAGAAGATAATATTGCTTTTTCGCCATGCAAAAAATGGCAAACTTGTAGTAAATGATTGGCTAATAACGTTTCACTTTGGGATAAGATAGCTAATTCCGTTTGATTTTCTGTGGATAAAATCAATTGCCTTCCTGCATTTTTGGCGCTGAGTGCTGCGGGAATGGCTCCCATGACTTTTCGTATCTCACCTGAAAGCGCTAACTCTCCCAAAAACTCATAATTATGCAATTCATTTGGTGGAATTTGCTCTGAAGCGGCCAAAATTGCAATAGCGATAGGTAAATCATATCTTCCTCCTTCTTTGGGAAGATCAGCCGGAGCCAGGTTGACTGTGATTCTTTTTGGTGGATAGGTAAAACCGCTATTGATCAAAGCACTTCTGACACGATCTCTGGCTTCTTTAACTGTCGTTTCCGGCAAACCAACTAGTGTTAAACCAGGTAAACCATTACTGATGTGTGCTTCTATTGTGACGATAGGGGAATCAATACCTATTGTTGCCCGTGTATAGATGATAGCGAGTGTCATGTGCTCTCCTTAGCAAGAAAGCATTATCATGAATTGATAAAAAATAATAAAAAGTCTCCTTTTGTTATTTTGCGAAGACACTCGAAAATATATTGATTTTTTATTGGGGCCTAAAACCCGTTTATTTTTAATAAATTGTTATTTAATGTTTTTTTGGAATACATGAGATAAATTCATAATGTATTACCACTGAGTTAATTATTTTATTATTTAGATGAATTAATTAGCTGTTTTTATTTTTTGTTTATAATGATACTGCGCATAAAAATGTCTCTTTTAACATTTATGTCTTGTTATTAGGCAATTAAATTGTATTTATATAACTTATGTTATTAATTATTTTATAAAACATATAGATAGTTATTTTTTATCCTCATTTAAGGAATGAATACTGCTAACTTTGCTGGTTTTTGATTTATCTAACTGAAAAATATAAATAAAATTATTTTTCAAATAAAAATTTAAAATAATCGTTGTCAACAATTATAGAAAGTGATACTTGTAAAATATACGTCGAACATATGAATAAGAACGAAAAGAATTATGAGTAAATTTGTTCTAGTGATTAGCCTAATTATTAGCGTGGTGGTGATTATTCTACCGTGCGGGGCTGCACTTGAACGAAGGAAGGCGTAGACAGACAGATAGCCGGATTTCACAAAGCCCCCGCACCGAAAAGGAGCGGGGGTTTTTTTTTACACATGCCAAAAAACGAACATAAAACAACATCACAACAGGCCACTGACAGAGTAAACGCAATAGGAGGATGGTATGAATGGGGCTCAATGGGTTGTACAAGCATTACGAAAGCAGGGAGTTGAAAAAGTTTTCGGTTATCCAGGCGGAGCTATCATGCCTGTGTATGATGCTTTGTATGATGGCGGTATTGAACATTTGTTGTGCCGTCATGAACAAGGAGCGGTTATGGCTGCCATTGGCTATGCGAGGGCAAGTGGTAAGCCCGGAGTTTGTATCGCGACATCAGGGCCTGGAGCAACAAATTTGATTACCGGGTTGGCTGATGCTTTGTTGGATTCTGTTCCCGTCGTTGCTATTACTGGTCAAGTAAGTTCTGAAGTTATCGGTACAGATGCTTTTCAAGAAATCGATATGTTGGGACTTTCTCTTGCCTGTACCAAACACAGTTTTCTGGTGGAGTCGCTGGAAAAATTGCCTCAAGTTATGGCTGAGGCTTTTGCCATTGCCATGGAAGGCCGCCCTGGCCCCGTTCTGGTGGATTTACCGAAAGATATTCAGTTAAAACAAGGTGATTTCGCACCTTACTTAATGCCTGTCGTTGCCTCATCTTCTCTGCCTGAGCGTGAACTGGAACAAGCCCGTCATATGATGGCTTGTTCTAAAAAACCTATTTTGTATATCGGGGGAGGCGTTGGAATGTCAGATGCGGTGCCTGAATTACGCCGTTTAGTGGCAGAGACGGGGCTACCTGTTGTCTCTACACTCAAAGGATTGGGAGCTGCGGATGCTGAGCATGAATATTATTTGGGGATGCTGGGAATGCATGGCACAAAAGCTGCTAATTTCGCGGTTCAATCTTGTGATTTGCTTATTGCTGCCGGAGCTCGCTTTGATGATCGGGTAACCGGGAAACTGAATACCTTTGCTCCGCACGCCAAAGTCATCCATTTAGATATCGACCCTGTTGAATTAAATAAGTTACGTCAGGCACATATTTCATTATTGGGGAATTTAAAAACGTTGTTGCCTCATTTACAGCAGCCTTTGTCAATCAAGGCATGGCAACAAGAAGTTAAACAGTTAAAAAACGAACATGCATGGTGCTATAACCATCAGGGGGACAGTATTTATGCTCCCGCATTGTTAAAACAGATATCTGAGCGCAAGACATCAAATACTGTTGTTACCACTGATGTGGGACAGCATCAGATGTGGACTGCCCAACATATGACATTTGATGGGCCTGAGAATTTCATTACTTCCAGTGGGTTGGGCACGATGGGATTTGGCATCCCGGCGGCGATTGGTGCACAGATGGTTCGCCCGGAGGATATGGTCATTTGTATATCCGGTGATGGCTCTTTCATGATGAATGTTCAGGAATTAGGCACTATCAGACGCAAAAAATTACCTATCAAGATGGTTTTGCTGGATAACCAGCGTCTGGGGATGGTTAAGCAATGGCAGGAATTATTTTTTGATAAACGCTATAGCGAAACGATCCTAACCGATAACCCTGATTTTATTACCTTAGCAAAATCCTTTGATATTCCAGGCCAACATATCACAGACAAGTCGCAAATCAATACAGCGTTAGATGCCCTTTTCAACAGTGAAGGTCCTTATTTGCTACATGTATCCATTAATGAATTAGAAAATGTTTGGCCATTGGTTCCGCCTGGTGCCAGTAACGCAAATATGTTGGAGAGATCATTATGATGCAGCATCAACTGGCTATTCAGGCACGATTTTGTCCTGAAATTCTTGAAAGAATTCTGAGAGTTACCCGCCATCGTGGTTTTCAGATATGCGCATTGAATATGGATCATACAATAGATAGTGATAGTGTAAGTATTGAACTCACTGTCGCCAGTCAGCGTCCTGTGAATTTGCTTTTTTCCCAGTTGATGAAGCTGGTTGATGTTGCTGATGTTGAGATACAACACAAAAAATCACAATTGATAAGCGCATAGTGCGCATTTGAAGGAAACAGAAGAATGACAAAGCAAGCTGATTATATTTGGTTCAATGGGGGAATGGTTCCCTGGGCTGATGCAAAAATACATGTTATGTCCCACGCCCTGCATTATGGAACCTCAGTATTTGAAGGTGTCCGTTGTTACAACTCGCACAAAGGAGCAGTTGTTTTTCGTCATCATGAACACATGCAGCGTTTACATGATTCAGCCAAGATTTACCGTATGCCCGTGAGCCAGAGTGTTGATGAACTGATGGAAGCATGTCGTGAAACACTTCGCAAAAACAAATTAGTCAGCGCTTACATTCGTCCACTGGTTTTTATTGGTGATGTGGGTATGGGGGTGAATCCTCCCGCGGGTTATAAAACCGATGTCATTATTGCGGCTTTTCCGTGGGGAGCGTATCTCGGAGAGGAAGCACTGGAACAAGGCATTGATGCGATGGTTTCTTCATGGAACCGTGCTGCGGCAAACACAATTCCAACAGCGGCAAAAGCGGGTGGTAATTACTTATCTTCTTTGCTGGTGGGTAGTGAAGCTCGGCGCCATGGTTATCAGGAAGGGATCGCGTTGGATGTTCATGGCTATATTTCAGAAGGTGCGGGTGAAAACCTATTTGAAGTCAAAAATGGTGTTTTGTTTACCCCGCCATTCACTTCCGCTGCGTTACCGGGGATCACACGAGATGCCATCATCAAACTGGCACAGGATCTCGGTCTGGAAGTTCGTGAGCAGACCCTTTCCCGCGAATCACTCTATCTGGCTGATGAAGTCTTTATGACCGGAACAGCAGCAGAAATTACTCCAGTCCGTAGTGTAGATGGTATTCAGGTTGGAATTGGTAAATGTGGGCCTATCACCAAAAAAATTCAGAGTGCATTCTTCGGCCTATTTGATGGTTCGACAGAAGATAAATGGGGCTGGTTAGATCCAGTGAATCCTTAATAACCTGATTCCTTTATAACTAAGATAAAATTTAACAGGCGGTTCGTTCCCCGCCCGTTTTCTGATGCTGATTAGATAGACATGGGAGTGAAAAATAATGCCTAAATACCGTTCTGCTACGACAACTCATGGCCGCAATATGGCAGGGGCACGTGCTTTATGGCGTGCCACGGGGATGACTGATGCGGATTTTGGTAAGCCCATCATCGCCGTTGTGAACTCATTTACTCAATTCGTGCCCGGGCATGTTCATTTGCGAGATTTGGGCAAGCTGGTGGCAGAACAGATTGAGGCGTCCGGGGGAGTCGCAAAAGAATTTAACACCATCGCAGTTGATGATGGTATCGCAATGGGGCATGGAGGAATGCTTTACTCTCTGCCTTCCCGTGAACTGATTGCCGATTCGGTCGAATATATGGTGAATGCACACTGTGCGGATGCAATGGTATGTATTTCCAACTGTGACAAGATCACACCGGGCATGTTGATGGCATCACTGCGTTTAAATATTCCAGTTATTTTTGTCTCCGGAGGCCCGATGGAAGCGGGTAAAACGCGTTTATCCGATCAGCTCATCAAGTTAGATCTGGTTGATGCGATGATCCAGGGAGCGAATCCGCATGTCAGTGATGAACAGAGTGAGCAAATCGAACGTTCTGCTTGCCCGACTTGTGGTTCTTGTTCCGGCATGTTTACCGCAAATTCAATGAATTGTTTGACAGAAGCACTGGGGCTTTCGCAACCGGGTAATGGATCGCTCCTTGCTACACATGCAGATCGTAAAACCCTATTTATCAACGCGGGTAAGCGCATTGTTGAATTAACCAAACGTTACTATGAACAAAATGATGGCAGCGCTTTGCCACGTAATATTGCGACCAAAGCTGCGTTTGAGAATGCCATGACACTGGATATTGCGATGGGCGGTTCGACAAACACTGTTCTGCACTTATTGGCAGCAGCGCAGGAAGGTGAAGTTGATTTCACTATGGCAGATATTGATCGTTTGTCTCGTCAAGTGCCCCATTTATGTAAAGTTGCTCCAAGTACCCAGAAATACCATATGGAAGATGTACACCGTGCTGGTGGAGTGATTGGTATTCTTGGTGAGCTGGATCGTGCTGGATTGTTGCATCGAAATGTGAAAAACATCCTGGGCTTGGACTTGCCACAAACGTTGGCTCAGTACGACATTATGCTGACAGGGGATGACGATGTTAAGAGCATGTATACTGCGGGACCAGCAGGAATTCGTACTACCCAAGCTTTTTCGCAGGATTGTCGTTGGCCGTCTTTGGACACAGACCGGAAAGAAGGGTGTATTCGTGAACGTACTCATGCTTACAGCCAAGATGGGGGACTGGCTGTTCTGTATGGTAACGTTGCCGCGGATGGTTGTATCGTGAAAACCGCAGGAGTGGATGAAAGTATTCTCACTTTCCGTGGCACTGCCAAAGTTTATGAAAGTCAGGAAGATGCAGTAGACGCGATTCTGGGCGGAAAAGTTGTTGCGGGGGATGTTGTGGTTATTCGTTATGAAGGCCCGAAAGGCGGCCCTGGTATGCAGGAAATGCTCTATCCAACTACTTACCTAAAATCAATGGGGTTGGGAAAAAGCTGTGCTTTGATCACTGATGGGCGTTTTTCAGGAGGTACATCTGGGTTGTCGATTGGCCATGTTTCTCCTGAAGCAGCTAATGGTGGCTTGATTGGATTGGTTCATGACGGCGATATCATCAATATTGATATTCCAAACCGTAAAATCCAGTTGAATGTCAGCGAAAAAGATCTGACTGAACGGAAACAGGCTGAATTATCTCGTGGCGATAATATGTGGACACCTAAATCCCGAAAGCGTCAGGTTTCTTTTGCATTGCGGGCTTATGCTTCATTAGCGACCAGCGCCGACAAAGGTGCTGTACGTGATAAGACTAAGCTGGGGAGTTGATTGTGGCGGTTTATCCTCTTAATACTGAACCCAAGGGAGCGGAATATCTCAAAGCCGCACTAAGTGCACCAGTTTATGATGTTGCACAGGTCACTCCATTACAGGAAATGAAAAAAATCTCTGCTCGTTTAGATAACACTATCTTGGTTAAACGAGAAGATCGTCAGTTGGTACACAGCTTCAAATTGCGTGGTGCTTACGCGATGATCGCCAGCTTAACGGAAGAGCAAAGAGCTAAAGGTGTGATCACCGCATCTGCGGGCAATCATGCACAAGGTGTCGCATTATCGGCCAGTAAGGTTGGTGTTAAAGCCACTATAGTGATGCCGATAGCTACAACAGATATTAAAGTTGATGCAGTACGCAGTTTTGGTGGTGAAGTATTGTTACATGGCGCAAATTTTGATGAAGCGAAAGCAAAAGCGATTGAAATGTCAAAAGAACATAGTTACACCTTCGTACCACCATTTGATCACCCTGCTGTGATTGCCGGTCAGGCAACTTTGGCGATGGAGCTTTTACAGCAAGATGTTCATCTTGATCGCATTTTTGTTCCTGTTGGTGGTGGTGGATTGATTGCTGGTATTGCAGTGCTCATCAAACAACTCGTACCAGAAATGAAAATCATTGGTGTGGAGGCTGAGGATTCTGCCTGTTTGAAAGCCGCGTTGGAAGCCGGGCATCCCGTTGATTTACCCAGAGTCGGATTATTTGCGGAAGGTGTTGCTGTTAAACGTATTGGTAATGAAACATTCCGTTTATGTCAGCAATATGTTGATGATGTGATTACGGTAGATAGCGATGCTATTTGTGCAGCCATGAAAGATATTTTCGAAGATGTCAGAGCGATCGCGGAACCTTCCGGAGCTTTGGCGCTGGCGGGGTTGAAGAAATATGTCCAGCAGCACCAGATTAAGGGGGAGAGACTAGCCCATATTCTTTCTGGCGCGAATGTGAATTTTCATGGTTTACGTTATGTCTCCGAACGTTGTGAGTTGGGGGAGCAACGTGAGGCTTTGTTGGCGGTAACTATTCCTGAACAAAAAGGCAGTTTCCTGAATTTCTGCCAGATACTGGGTGCCCGCTTTGTGACAGAATTCAGCTACCGTTATTCAGATGCTGCCGCTCCAGATAAAGCCTGTATTTTTGTCGGAATACGATTGGGGCGTGGAAATGCTGAACGCATTGAAATTATTGAAGAACTAAAATCTGCGGGATATCAGGTATCTGATTTTACTGATGATGAAATGGCGAAACTGCATGTTCGTTATATGATCGGTGGAAGACCACCCAGACTATTGCAGGAGCGGTTATTTAGCTTTGCTTTTCCCGAATCACCGGGAGCATTGCTGAAATTTTTGCAAACATTAGGAACATACTGGAATATCACACTGTTTCATTACCGTAGTCATGGCACAGATTATGGACGAGTACTGGCCGCTTTTGAATTGTCAGGGTCGGAAGTCTGTTTTGACCGCCATTTAGATGAGCTAGGTTACGAATACCATGATGAGACTGATAATCCCTCATTTAATTTGTTGTTGAAATAGAAACAGTTAATATTATGAGAAATAGCACCTTTTAGAGTGCTATTTTTTTCATGGGATCACGTTATTTCATGGGGTAACAATCCCCAAAATGCCTTTATCAGTGGTTCATGCAGCCGCTTGCCAAGAGCACAAACCCCTAATTCGAATGGCTCAACCAACGAAATATTTTCCAACAGTAATATACGGTTGCGTACTGGTTCTGGGCTATTTTCAACGACAACCGCAGGGATTAACGCAATACCACAACCTAAAGCGACCATGGAAACAATCGCTTCATGACCAGAAACTGTAGCATAAATTTGTGGATGATTGATTTTGTGCCGACGAAACCAAAGTTCAATACGCTTACGGGAAGGGCCATGCTCAGGCAGGATAAAAGGAATGTTGTTCCAATTGGGGTGTTCCTGTGTCGATAGAGTTCTCACGGCACAAGGTAGGGAAGGCGCAATCAGTACCAACGGTATTTCACCTATTTTAGCAAAACTAACATTATCAGGTAGTTTTTCAGGCTTGCCTGCAATCCCCAAATCAGCAGCATCAAATTGGACTCTATCCACGGCATCAGCAGCATCCCCCGTTGTCAGTTTAATTTCCACCAAAGGATGTTCAGCTCGAAATTTATCCAGAACCTGCGGAAGATGGCTATAAGCGGCAGTGACCGAACAAAAAAGGCGTAATTCTCCCGTTAAAGATGGGCTTTGGTGATTCAGTGAATGGAGCAATTGCTGATATTGCAGCAGAGTTTGTTGGGCAAATTGCTTTAATTGCTCCCCTGCGAAGGTTAGTTTTACTGTCCGATTATCTCGCAGAAATAGTGAGTGCCCCAATTGTTCTTCAATACGTTGAATTTGGCGTGAAAGCGTGGATGGACTAACATGCATAGCTTTGGCTGTATGACCAAAATGACAACTTTCTGTAAGATGTAAAAACAATTTTAGATCACGTAAGTCCATCGTTCTTATGCCTTTTACTAGGTTTTTTTGCTATATATCCGTCGTACGATGGGAGATTGTCACAAATAAAGATATGTTGCATAAATTGCAATATAGTCTTGTCAATATATCAATTTAAGCAATGGATTTCATGTCATATATTGGCTATATGCAAACAACATCACACCTAATTATATCGGAGTCACCATGGCTAATTATTTTGATACATTGAACTTACGCCAGAAATTGGCGCAGTTAGGCAAATGTCGTTTTATGACGCGGGAAGAATTTGCTGACGAAGCAGGGTATTTAAAAGGCCAGAAAGTGGTGATTATCGGCTGTGGTGCGCAAGGATTGAATCAGGGGCTGAATATGCGTGATTCTGGCTTGGATATTGCCTATGCTCTGCGTAAAGAAGCCATTGCAGAGAAACGTGCATCATGGCGTAAGGCAACTGAAAATGGTTTCAACGTCGGCACATATGAGGAATTGATCCCACAAGCTGATTTAGTTATTAACCTGACACCGGACAAACAGCACTCTGCGGTTGTACAGGTCGTTCAGCCGTTAATGAAAGAAGGGGCGGCTTTAGGGTATTCCCACGGTTTTAATATTGTTGAAGTGGGTGAGCAGATCCGTAAAGACATCACGGTTGTGATGGTTGCTCCGAAGTGCCCGGGAACGGAAGTGCGTGAAGAATATAAGCGTGGATTTGGTGTTCCGACTTTGATTGCCGTCCATCCGGAAAACGATGCAAAAGGCGAGGGCATGGCAATTGCAAAAGCATGGGCAGCCGCAACCGGAGGTCATCGTGCAGGAGTTCTGGAGTCCTCTTTTGTGGCAGAAGTGAAATCTGACTTGATGGGTGAGCAAACGATTCTGTGTGGGATGTTACAGGCGGGATCTCTGTTGTGTTATGACAAGCTGGTGGCTGATGGCTCAGAGCCGGGTTATGCGGGTAAATTGATCCAGTTTGGTTGGGAAACCATCACAGAAGCCCTGAAACAGGGTGGCATTACCTTGATGATGGACAGGCTTTCTAATCCAGCAAAACTACGTGCTTATGCCCTTTCTGAACAGTTGAAAACCATTTTAACTCCACTGTTCCAAAAACATATGGATGACATTATTTCTGGTAAATTCTCTTCCACTATGATGGACGACTGGGCGAATGATGACAAAGATCTGCTGACCTGGCGTGCAGAAACAGGTCAAACGCCATTCGAAAACTACCCTGATTACAACGGTCATATCAGTGAGCAAGAATACTTTGATCATGGTGTACTGATGGTTGCTATGGTTAAAGCCGGGGTAGAGCTGGCATTTGATATAATGGTAGATTCAGGCATTATTGAAGAGTCCGCTTATTATGAATCACTACATGAACTGCCATTAATTGCGAATACCATTACTCGTAAGCGTCTTTATGAAATGAACGTGGTGATTTCTGATACGGCAGAATATGGTAACTACTTGTTCTCTTATGTTGCGGTGCCATTATTGCAAGAAAAATTCATGCCAACCCTACAGACTGGAGATTTAGGCAAGGTTGTTGTTGATAAAGGTATCGATAATGCTCAATTACGCGATGTTAATGACGCTATCCGTAACCATCCAATTGAGGTTGTAGGCCGGACTTTACGTGGTTATATGACAGATATGAAACGTATTGCTGTCGGCGGATAATACCTACTGATAATGTTACTCTATTGTATGCCCGATATTGTGTATCGGGCATAATTTTAATCTCAGTTACAGGTTAAATCTTTGCTTCAGCTCATCAATTTCCTGGCGCTGGAACGTATCAAAACGTTCTCTCGGTTGTTGGGCCTTAACCATGTTCAGTAAAGGGTCCTGAACTTTAGTGCGGACACCGCTCAACTCTTCCAGCACGGCTAAGCCACAGAATGGCACATAGAGTTCGGAATAACCACCTTCATGGACGACAACCAGTTTGCCATCGCATAATTCATCTGCTGCCTGCTGTATTTTACGCGTCATTTCCCGGAAACTCTCACTATGGAGCTGCATTCTGGCAAGTGGATCGACGGAGTTAGCATCATATCCACAGGCGACAATAATCAATTCGGGTTGATAACGCTGTAATGCGGGAAGAACGATTTGATCCATAGCATACATGTAACTATTGTGCCCGGCTCCTGCCATGAGTGGAATATTGATGTTAAAGCCTTCGCCTTTACCTGCACCGATATCATCTTCACCACTGTACCCTTCGGGGTAACAACCATCCTGATGCAATGACATCGTCAAAACATCATCGCGCTCCCAAAAGATATATTGTGTTCCGTTACCGTGGTGAACATCCCAGTCAACGACTGCGACCCGGCCAAGCCCAAACTGCCTTTTGGCCCGTTCAATGGCAAGGGAGATATTAGCAAGGAAACAAAATCCCATAGCTTTATTGGGTAGACAATGGTGTCCGGGAGGACGTGACAGGCTATAAGCGTTGTCCAGTTCGCCGTGCAGGACGGTTTCCACTGCTGCACAGACTAATCCGGCAGATAATTTGGCGATTTCATAACTGCCTGGTCCTACAGAGGCTTCAGAGCCAAGCATACCTGTGCCACCATCGCTCAGCGACTTAAAATTCTGTAAATACGCTTCTGGATGGATAAGCCTTAAGGTTGTTTCATCAATAGGATCAGCCCCTAACAGTTGTAATGAGCGGCTTAAACCAGAAACATCCATTAAATTTTTCATTCTTCGCTTAGTTTCTGGTGACTCGGCATGACCCGCTCCGGATGGCGGTTGTACCCATCCGCCAACTGGGAGCGTTACGACATGTTGTAATCCGGTAGTGTGCCAGAAACAGCTTTCATCAAAGAAAAAACCTGTTTTGCGTAACATATTGTATCCTCTTTGGCTGACTAATATGAAAATAAAAAATTTATTATTGCTATACCAATCAAACAGATGAAAATGATGTTATTTTTACAATGCATTGATAGCTACTATTACATATAGAAAAGTAATAAATCTATGGTAGAACAGTGAATTTGATAGTTACTAAAATAATTATTTTTGATTGATGAATGTCATGATTAATGAGCAATTGAGAAATGCTAGGATAATTAATTGGATAGGGTTTATTATTAATTCATTTTAAAATAAGACTATTTGTTATTTTTTTAGAAATTTTCTATTAAAAATGGGTTATTGCTATATTTTTATTTCTGTTATTTTAAATATATCTTTTATGCGTATTTCCATCTTGATTGAAAATAACTAACTGAAGCAGATTGATTATCTTATTTAGTAATAACACCTACGGTAAAGAAAATCTCCTTCCTGTGCTGCTTTCTGCTACAATTTCATCCCTCGATCTTTCATCCTGACATAACCTTCAAAACAGTATGCGATTAAACCCTAACCAACAACAAGCGGTTGAGTTTGTAACAGGGCCTTGTTTGGTTCTGGCCGGTGCAGGCTCCGGTAAGACCAGAGTTATCACCAATAAAATAGCCCACCTGATCCGCACTTGTGGTTATCAAGGCCGTCATATTGCGGCTGTGACTTTCACCAATAAAGCGGCACGCGAAATGAAAGAGCGTGTGGCCCAAACATTGGGTCGTAAGGAAACTAAGGGATTAATGATCTCAACATTCCATACGTTGGGGTTGGAGATCGTCAAGCGTGAGTACAAGGCACTTGGAATGAAGAGTAACTTCTCTCTGTTCGACGATCAGGATCAAATGGCATTGTTGAAAGATCTGACAGCGGATTTATTGGAAGAAGATAAAGATCTGCTACAAAAGCTAATCTCAAATATCTCCAATTGGAAGAATGACCTGATGCCACCGGAACAGGTGATGAGACAAGCTCGTTCAGCACAGGAACATCAGTTTGCGGAGTGCTATCGTCGTTACGATTTACATCTGAACAGTTGTAATGTTTTTGATTTTGATGATTTGATTACCAAACCAACCTTGTTGTTAATGCGGGACGAAGAGGTCAGGGAGCGTTGGCAAAACAGAATTCGTTATTTGCTGGTGGATGAATATCAGGATACTAATACCAGTCAGTATCAACTGGTGAAGTTACTGGTAGGCAGCCGGGCGCGTTTTACTGTTGTCGGTGATGATGACCAGTCAATTTATTCATGGCGTGGTGCTCGCCCGCAAAACCTGAGCCTGTTAAAGGAAGATTTTCCACAGCTCAATGTGATCAAGCTGGAGCAGAATTACCGCTCATCAGGGAGAATACTGAAATCGGCAAATATCCTGATTGCGAATAATCCCCATGTATTTGAGAAGAAACTTTTTTCTGAATTGGGTTATGGCGATCCTCTACGTGTGATCGAAGCAAATAATGAAGATCATGAAGCTGAGCGTGTCGTAGGGGAATTGATTGCCCATCACTTTATCAATAAAACCGAGTATAAAGATTACGCTATTTTATACCGTGGTAATCATCAATCCCGTATCTTTGAAAAGATGTTGATACAAAACCGGATTCCTTACCGCATTTCTGGCGGAACGTCGTTTTTTTCCCGGCCGGAAATTAAGGACTTGCTTTCTTATTTGCGAGTACTGACTAATCCTGATGATGACGGCGCATTTTTGCGGATTGTCAATACACCACGCCGGGAAATAGGGGCCGTAACGATTCAGAAATTGGGAGAGTGGGCGAAGCAGCGTAACAAAAGCTTGTATCATGCCAGCTTCGACCTTGGTCTGGAACAGAATTTGTCTGGTCGCGGGTTGGCTGCTCTACAGCGTTTTACCCACTGGATGAATGAAATTTCCCGTCGGGCAGGACGTGAGCCATTGCTGGGTGTAAGGGATTTACTGCACGGTATGGATTATGAAAGTTGGCTGTATGAAACCTCACCCAGCCCTAAAGCTGCTGAAATGAGGATGAAAAATGTCAATCAGCTTTTCACCTGGATGAGTGAAATGCTTGAAGGCGATGATCTGAATGAACCTATGACGCTTTCTCAGGTTGTGGCTCGCTTTACTTTACGGGATATGCTGGAGCGAGGTGAAGAAGATGGGGAATTGGATCAGGTTCAGCTCATGACGTTGCATGCTTCCAAAGGACTGGAGTTTCCTTATGTTTTTCTGGTGGGAATGGAAGAAGGGTTATTACCACATCAAAGCAGTATTGATGAGGATAATATCGAAGAAGAACGGCGTTTGGCTTATGTCGGTATTACCCGTGCACAACGGGAACTCTTTTTTACCCTTAGTAAAGAGCGTCGTCAGTATGGAGAATTGATTCGCCCTGAACCGAGCCGATTTTTGTTAGAGTTGCCACAAGATGATCTGGATTGGCCGCAAGGTAGGAAGGTAGTCAGTGCAGAAGAACGTATGGAACGGGGGCAATCACGTCTTGCCGATATCAAATCCCGCTTTGGCCTTGGGCAGAAAAGTAGTGGTAACTAAGCGGGTTAATGTCCTTACCCCAGTTTCATCACCAGTGATGCTGCTGGGGAACTTTCCTTCGTTTTTTCTTGTAAGTTAAGAGTTATTAGAATGCACAATTATCCCAAACTGGAATTATTCTGCTCTTCAATAATTAGCGGCCATTGAATGTAACTTTGCCACTTGATTTCTTGATGTAATGTTTCAGCACTGAGTGGGTGTCGTGTTTGCCATTGATGAGGGAGAGTAATGGTAAGTACGTCATTTTCTGCCCGCAAATGCAGAGTTACTAAAGAATCATTCCGCCGATGGCTGGCAAATATAATGGCAAGGCGCAGTAAACGGCATAACCGCAGCGCCAGTAATGCTGGTAACGCATTTTGCTGACTTAATGATGTCAGATTGATTGATCCACTTTGATTTTTCAACAATGTTGCCAGTAAGCGTTTTTGAGCAGGAGTATAGCCGGGTAGATCTAAGTGGCTGATCAAATAAGCAGAATGGGTTGGCCCTTGGCGAAAATCGACACATAAGCCGATTTCATGGAGCAAACAAGCGCTGATCAACAGTTCCCGACATCGCTCATCCAATTCCCACGTTTTAGCGACTTGTTGAAAAAAATGCTCTGCCAGCTGTCTGACTCTTTGTGCTTGTTCAGCATCAACCTGAAAGCGTTGTTGAATATCTTGCAAGGTTCTGGCACGGATGTCCCGTTCGACAGATAGCTCCAGCATGCCATAAACCAGCCCCTCACGCAGCGCCCCTCCTGCCAGAGTCATACTTTCGATACTCAATGCCTGAAAGATAGCAATCAGGATTGCCAAACCGCTTGGAAAAACCAATGCCCGCTCTAGTGTCAGGCCATCTATCTCCAGCTCTTCCAGTTTTCTGCATTCAATCGCCTTAGATTTAAGCTGTTGCAATTTGGACAGGGTGATAAGCTCATCCATACCCTGGGCAATCATGATCTCCTGAAGAGCCTGCACTGTACCCGATGCTCCGACACAAATCTGCCAACCTTGTTCCAGAAGTGCTGTGGTAACCGGAGCAAGAATATGGTGAGCAGCCGTTTCCGCTTTAGCAAAGTTTTCTTCCGTCAGACTACGATCATTAAAATAGCGTTCGAGCCAGGTAACACAGCCCATTTCAAGGCTGAATAACTGTGTAGCTTTTGCACCAGTACCTGTAACAAGTTCTGTACTGCCACCACCAATATCCACCACCAGACGTTTTTCCGGCCCGCCTGTAGTGTGGGCAACGCCTTGATAAATCAGCCGAGCTTCTTCTTCACCTTTGATGACTTTGGTCGGAGTGCCTAATATTTCAGAGGCTTTGCCAACAAATTCATCGGAATTTTCGGCAAGTCGCAATGTTGCTGTAGCAACAACGCGGATCTGTGGAGCAGGGATATCCTGCAAATATTCTGCAAAAAGGCGAAGGCATTGCCATCCCCGCTCCATTGCCTGTTGTGATAAATGGTGATTTTTATCCAACCCAGCGGCCAGCCTGACTTTACGCTTGATGCGGGCGACCACTTGAATACTATCGGACACTCTGCGGACAACCAGCATATGAAAACTGTTTGAGCCTAAATCGATAGCGGCATAGAGCGAAGAAGAACTCAGCATTTTGTTATTCCAGAATTATGTTAATCAGCCTGAACATTACGGTTACGAATTGCGTTTACGATTATGAACAGTATTACCACGGCGCGTCATATTGGTACGGCGCGGATGTCCTCCTGAACGTGCGCGGTTGCGGCGTTTAGGCACTGGTAAATCTTTCAGTAATGTATCGCTGTTATATTTGCTCACAGGGATCTGATGCCGGATATATTCTTCAATGGCTGGCAGATTCAGCGCATATTCTTCACAGGCCAGACTGATTGAATGGCCGCTTTCGCCGGCACGGCCCGTTCGGCCGATACGATGAACGTAATCTTCACAATCATCCGGCAAATCATAGTTAAACACGTGTGTTACGGAAGGGATATGCAGCCCACGTGCAGCAACATCGGTGGCGACCAAAATATCCAGATTGCCCAGACTGAATTCTTCCAATATGCGCAGGCGTTTTTTCTGTGCTACATCACCGGTCAGCAGACCGACACGATGTCCATCGGCAGCCAGATGAGCCCAGATATCTTCGCAGCGGTGTTTGGTATTCGCGAAAATAATGCAGCGGTCGGGCCACTCTTCTTCCAATAAGGTCTGTAGCAGACGCATTTTTTCTTCATTGGAAGGATAAAAAAGTTCTTCCCGGATGCGGTGTCCCGTTTTTTGTAATGGTTCCACTTCCACATATTTAGGATTGTTCATCTGTTCAAAGGCCAGTTCACGCACCCGATAAGACAAGGTGGCGGAAAACAGCAGATTCATGCGTTCAGTTGCAACAGGCATCCGACGGAATAACCAACGGATATCTTTGATAAAACCGAGATCGTACATGCGGTCGGCTTCATCCAGTACGATAACCTGAATGGCGTTGAAATTGATATACCCCTGCTTGGCGTAATCAATAAGACGACCCGTTGTGCCAATGATGATATCAACGCCAGATTCCAGCACCTTTAGCTGTTTATCATAGCCATCTCCACCATAGGCCAGACCCATTTTTAACCCTGTGACTTCAGCTAGCTCTTCTGCGTCAGAGTAGATCTGGACGGCCAGCTCACGGGTCGGAGCCATAATCAACGCTCTTGGTTGATTGGTTTTATGCTCCGCCTTGGCGGGATGAGTCAGTAAATAATGAAAAGTAGACGCCAGAAATGCGAGCGTCTTGCCCGTTCCGGTTTGTGCTTGCCCCGCAACATCTTGGCCTTCGACAGTAAAAGGCAATGTTAGCGCCTGTATCGGTGTACAGTTGGAAAAACCCTTTTTATTAAGGGCTTCAATGACCTTGGGGTGCAATGCGAAGTCGGAAAACTTCTTTTCTGTCAAATGTGTTTTGCTCATAGTGTGGTAGAATATCAGCTAACTATTGCTTTAAGAAAGTGTGTCCGCTGAAATAAAGACACCTTATATTGGTTAATGTACACTGATAACGTAAAAGATTTTACTTTGGAGTCCAAATAATGAGTGAAAAGATTGTGAATGCTGGGGTTATTCATCTGGCTGACAGTGACTTTAATGAAGATAAGCTAAAATTGGAAGGTGTCGTTCTGGTTGATTTTTGGGCCGAATGGTGTGGCCCTTGTAAAATGGTTGCGCCTATTCTGGATGAAATCGCTGTTGAGTACACAGGTAAACTAATCGTTGCTAAATTAAACGTTGATGATCATACCAAAACTGCGCCGAAATTCGGCATTCGTGGTATTCCGACGATGATTTTGTTCAAAGATGGCGAAAAAGTTGCGGTGAAAGTGGGAGCTTTGTCAAAAACTCAATTGAAAGAATTTTTGAAACCACACCTCTAATTTAGAGTTAGCTCACAGTAATTATGGGCGTTTAGCAGATAGAGTGATTTATCTTATTGACAGCTAGACGTCCGCAACGAAGCATGGTAAGTTAGCTGCCACGTGCTTATATGAAACATGCGTTAGAAAGATTTTCATAACTTATATGAAGAATTGACAGCAGGCATGTTACATACTAAACAATCTATAGTGTCTGATAAATCTGTTATCTCTGGATCACCTTGAAATATCTGATAGCATATCGTATTTAGTAAAGTATCTGAAAGCATATATAGTGAGCCATTCAGTATATAGCTTGGTGCTGAAGACGTTTTTATGCTAAACATTCCGATGATGTTTTCGTACTGGGCGTTTTATGTCGAAGCCTCCTTTTGCTGAGATAATGTTTACTAAGACAATATTTGTTAAACAGTATGTGCTGAAACAGTATTTACACTGAGATAGCTCTTGTATTGAGATTAATCACATTTCGTTATTGTCATCTCAGTTATGTTTTAACAGTTTGTTAGCCTTATTTTGAAATCAATTAGAGTACTTCAGACTATTGCCTTGTAATATAAATTAATATGTTAAAAGGTTGTATTTGTTTTGGGTACAAATAAACAGGCACCGATAACGCTGCCATACCATTCACGTTCATAGTTCGAGATATACCCCGAGTTAAAGAACCCACCATTATGAATCTTACCGAATTAAAGAATACGCCGGTATCAGAGTTGATCTCTCTCGGCGAAAATATGGGGCTGGAAAACCTGGCTCGTATGCGCAAACAAGACATTATCTTCTCTATCCTCAAACAGCATGCGAAGAGTGGAGAAGATATTTTCGGAGATGGTGTGCTGGAGATATTGCAGGATGGATTCGGTTTCCTCCGCTCAGCAGACAGCTCCTACCTTGCAGGTCCCGATGATATCTACGTTTCTCCTAGTCAAATCCGCCGTTTTAATCTCCGTACCGGTGACACCATTTCAGGTAAAATCCGCCCACCGAAAGAAGGTGAACGTTATTTTGCTCTGCTGAAAGTTAATGAAGTTAACTTTGATAAACCTGAAAATGCCCGTAGTAAAATCCTGTTTGAGAACTTGACTCCCCTCCATGCTAACAGCCGTTTACGTATGGAGCGTGGTAATGGTTCTACTGAAGATTTGACTGCTCGAGTTCTGGATCTGGCGGCGCCTATTGGTCGTGGTCAGCGTGGTTTGATTGTTGCTCCACCAAAAGCGGGTAAGACTATGCTGCTGCAAAACATCGCAGCTAATATTGCCCATAATTATCCAGATTGTGTGTTGATGGTGTTGCTGATCGATGAACGTCCGGAAGAAGTCACTGAAATGCAGCGTCTGGTAAAAGGTGAAGTTATCGCTTCTACTTTTGATGAGCCGGCTTCCCGCCACGTTCAAGTGGCTGAAATGGTGATCGAAAAAGCAAAACGTCTGGTTGAACACAAAAAAGACGTTATTATCCTGTTAGATTCCATAACCCGCCTGGCTCGTGCCTATAACACCGTTGTTCCTGCTTCTGGTAAGGTATTGACTGGTGGTGTGGATGCAAACGCATTGCATCGTCCCAAACGCTTCTTCGGTGCGGCACGTAATGTTGAGGAAGGTGGTAGCTTGACCATTATCGCGACAGCCTTGGTTGATACCGGGTCTAAGATGGATGAGGTTATTTACGAAGAATTTAAAGGTACAGGTAACATGGAGTTGCACCTGTCCCGTAAGATTGCGGAAAAACGTGTTTTCCCTGCTATCGACTATAATCGCTCTGGTACACGTAAAGAAGAGTTGCTCACTGCGCAAGATGAATTACAGAAAATGTGGATATTGCGCAAAATCATTCATCCGATGGGTGAAATTGATGCAATGGAATTCCTTATCAACAAACTGGCTATGACAAAAACAAACGAAGAATTCTTCGACTTTATGAAACGTTCGTAGTCTGTAAACAAAAATTCGCGCACTCCATATACAAAAAATAGTTAAGCGATCACTTCTTCAAAACGCCACTTTTTGTGGCGTTTTTTATAGGTATGTTAATTTATACGTTGAAATGGTACATATTTTGCATGCTTTTTGTTTGATTAAGCGAATATTTATTGAACACAGGCTTTACAAATGTTCCATAAATAATTATTAATCACGATCTAAAATCTGCATTATCTATTTGATTTGTATTTATACACAGTAGGATGTCTTCTTGAACAGGGAACTTATGGATTCGATATTAAATGGAACCTCCATAAGTCAATGAATAATAGATGACCCATCATTATTATTTTTTACAGAGAGTTGTTATTGTGAATATTCCCAGCATGAGCGCCGAAGTTTTTTGCATCTTTATATTTTCATTAATTTTTTTGTTTATAGCAAGGAAGGTAGCAAAAAAGATTGGTCTTGTTGATAAACCGAATTACCGCAAACGCCATCATGGATTAATTCCTCTGGTAGGAGGTATATCAGTTTTTGTTAGTATCTGTTTTGCTTTTGTTATAACAAAAGAGTTTATACCACATAAGTGGTTGTATCTAGCTTGTGCAGGAACATTGGTTTTTATTGGAGCACTGGACGATCGTTTTGATATCAGTGTAAAAATTCGCGCAACAATTCAGGCTTTGGTCGGCATTAGTATGATGTACTTTGCTGGTCTGAAGCTTGAAAGTTTGGGTAATACTTTTGGTCCGTGGGAAATGACTCTGGGCCCATTTAGCTATGTGGTTACTCTGTTTGCGGTCTGGGCTGCCATTAATGCTTTTAACATGATGGATGGCATTGATGGTTTACTGGGAGGATTGTCTTGCGTCTCTTTCGGTGCATTAGGTATTTTGCTTTATGAAAGCGGCAATACTGCATTGGCATTTTGGTGCTTTGCGTTTATAGCTGGAATATTGCCTTATATTTTTCTCAATCTGGGCCTGCTTGGTAAACGTTTCAAAGTCTTTATGGGGGACGCCGGAAGTACATTGATTGGTTTCACCATCATCTGGCTGTTGACTGAGGTGACTCAAGGGGAAAATCGTTCTATTGACCCTGTGACAGCATTATGGATCATTGCTATCCCATTGATGGATATGGTTGCGATTATGTACCGCCGATTGCGTAAGGGCATGAGTCCATTTTCCCCGGATCGTCAGCATATTCATCACTTGATCATGCGTGCAGGTTTTACTTCCCGTCAGGCATTCGTCTTAATTACCGTGGCGGCAGCTTTGTTAGCCGGAGTGGGCATTATGGGTGAACGGTTAAGTTTTGTGCCTGAATGGGTAATGTTGGTATTATTTTTGCTTACATTTATATTGTATGGTTATTGCATCAAAAGAGCATGGCGAGTTGCTCGTTTTATCAAACGGTGTAAACGTCGGATGCGTCGGGTTGCAAGCCATCATTAAAAAATAATCGGCTTATCAAAGAGGTTTGGCGCAGTGAAAAACTCAGAAACGAAATCTAATCAGGGTCAGGCGGCTATAGAGCATGAACTGGATATTCGTGCACTATGTTATGCTCTGTGGCGTGGAAAGATATGGATTATCGCACTGGCAATTATTTTCGCTGCTGTCGCTCTGGCTGCATCGTATCTGATGCAGCAAAAATGGAGCGCAACCGCTATTGTAGATTTACCGACGACGAATAATCTGGGGAGCTACTATTCACAACAGCAATTTCTGCGCAATTTAGATACACACATTAATGCTTCGCCGGAAGCTCAGTTACCGACTATTCCCGACGGTGCATATAACGAGTTCATGACGCAAGTCGAGGCATATGATACCCGTCGTGAATTCTGGCTTCATTCCAATTATTACAAACAGCGCCGAGATGGCAATAGTAAAGCGGATGCCGTGTTACTGGAAGAATTGATCAACAATATTCAGGTGACACGCCGTAATGAGAAAAATGTGCAGAATGAACACATTAAATTAACGGCAGAAACAGCAATAGATGCCAACCGGCTGCTGCGGGAATATATTGCTTTTGCTAATCAACGCGCAAGCACCTACCTGAACAATGAAATTAAAGGTGCATGGGCTACACGTACTCAATCAATGAAGGCGTTGGTCAAACGACAAGAAATGGTGGCCAAGGCAATGTATAACCGTGAGTTGAATGTCTTGCAGCAATCATTGAAGGTTGCTGAGAAACAGGGCATTCAGCGTAATCAGACAAACATCCCTCTTGATGAACTGCCTGAATCCAAAATGTTCATGCTAGGAGTACCATTGCTGCAAGCCCAGATCGAAACTTTGCAAGCTACAGGTCCCAATTACAGCATTGATTATGATCAAAATATAGCAATGTTGGCGACATTAAATGTTGGTCCTACTTTGCAGAATATTTTTCAGACCTACCGTTATCTCAGAACACCTGAAGAACCTGTCAACAGAGACAGTCCTCGCCGTGGATTTATGATGATTCTGTGGGGAGCCATCGGTATGTTGGTTGGTGCTGGAATCGCATTAGCGAGGCGTTCGCGTACATAATTTTATGTAAATAATAACTATATAAATTTCATTTATCGCAAGAACAAATGAATGACTGTTTCAGATAGTCTGTATTTTGTATACACATACATTGGAAGCGGGATGAAAGTAATTGCAACAAATATCCCTTTGTGGAATTACCAGCAATTGATTGACAAAATAAGAGAGCCACTGTGAAAGTGTTGACTGTGTTTGGTACTCGCCCGGAAGCCATCAAAATGGCACCATTGGTACATGCTTTGACCAGGGATAATGCTTTTGAGGCAAAAGTTTGTGTCACTGCACAGCATAGGGAAATGTTAGATCAAGTACTGCACTTATTTGGGGTTAAGCCGGATTTTGATCTCAATATTATGAAACAAGGGCAGGATCTCACGGATATTACCTGCCGGATACTTGAATCCATGAAGCCTGTATTAAGTGAGTTCAAGCCAGATGTGGTGCTGGTGCATGGTGATACGACAACGACAATGGCAACTAGTCTGGCAGCTTTTTACCAACGTATTCCGGTAGGTCATGTTGAAGCCGGATTGAGAACTGGCGATTTGTACTCTCCGTGGCCGGAAGAGGCCAATCGTAAGATTGCTGGTCATCTGGCAACATACCATTTCGCGCCGACGGAAAACTCTCGTAACAATCTCTTGCAAGAATCAATTGCAGATAACACTATTTTTGTCACGGGAAATACGGTCATTGATGCTTTGCTCTGGGTGCGTGACCGCATTATGAATGATGAAGTGTTGAGTGAACAATTTGCTGAGCTTTACCCCTTTATTGATCCCAATAAGAAAATGATCCTGGTGACAGGCCATCGCCGTGAGAATTTTGGTGGTGGGTTTGAGCGGATTTGTGAAGCGTTAGCGCAAATTGCCAGAATGCACCCTGATGTACAGGTCGTTTATCCTGTTCACCTGAATCCTAATGTGTGTGAGCCGGTAAAACGCATTCTGCATGATATTGATAATGTTATTCTTATCAATCCACAAGACTATCTGCCATTTGTCTATTTGATGGATCATGCCTACCTGATCCTCACCGACTCAGGCGGGATCCAGGAAGAAGCCCCTTCACTTGGAAAACCCGTTCTGGTCATGCGTAATACCACAGAGCGACCAGAGGCAATTGATGCTGGCACAGTGCGGTTGGTAGGAACAAAAACCCAAACTATCGTTGATGAAGTCACACGTTTGTTGACGGATGACTCTGCCTATCAACAGATGAGCCGAGCCCATAACCCTTACGGTGATGGTAAGGCTTGCCAGCGAATTCTGGAAGTATTGAAGAAAAATCAGGTGACATTATGAGCTTTGAAACAATTTCTGTTATCGGTCTTGGTTATATTGGCTTACCTACTGCAGCAGCATTTGCGTCTCGTCAGAAAACGGTTATTGGTGTTGATGTTAATCAACATGCAGTGGAGACGATTAATCGTGGAAAGATCCATATTGTTGAACCTGATTTGGATAAAGTAGTCAAAACCGCTGTTGAAGATGGCTATCTGAAAGCAGTGTCTTCCCCCCAACCCGCCGATGCATTTTTAATTGCGGTTCCCACGCCTTTTAAGGGAGCTCACGAGCCTGATATAGCTTATGTTCGCGCGGCGGCAGAATCTCTTGCTCCGGTTTTGAAAAAAGGGAATTTGATTATTCTGGAATCAACATCGCCTGTTGGCGCGACTGAGCAGATGGCAGAGTGGCTGGCAGAAGTTCGCCCTGATCTTTCGTTTCCACAGCAGGCAGGGGAAAATTCAGATATTGATATCGCATATTGCCCTGAGCGGGTACTGCCGGGGCAGGTCATGGTGGAGCTGATCAAAAATGATCGCGTTGTGGGAGGCATGACACCAAAATCGTCTTCCAGAGCAAGCGAATTGTATAAAATTTTCCTTGAAGGCGAATGTGTTGTCACCAATGCCAGAACTGCGGAAATGTGTAAGCTGACAGAGAACAGCTTTCGGGATGTCAACATCGCATTTGCTAATGAACTCTCGCTTATCTGTGCTGAGCAGGGGATTAATGTCTGGGAATTAATCAGTCTGGCAAATCGGCATCCTCGCGTTAATATTCTGCAACCGGGCCCAGGGGTTGGTGGACACTGCATCGCTGTAGATCCGTGGTTTATTGTGTCACAGAATCCTGCACAATCCCGTTTGATTCACACTGCCCGCCTTGTGAATGATGGCAAGCCACTTTGGGTCGTTGATCAAGTGAAAGCTGCGGTGGCGGACTGTTTAGTTGAAAGTGGCAAACGGGCAAGTGAAATTAAAATCGCCTGTTTTGGTCTGGCATTTAAATCAAATATTGATGATTTACGGGAAAGCCCGGCAGTTCATATCACCAAAATGGTCGCACAGTGGCATGCCGGCACCACCTTCGCAGTTGAGCCGAATATCCATAAACTGCCTCATTCACTGGAGGGTGTCGTGGAACTGGTAGATTTGCAACAGGCACTGGAAGAGGCCGACGTTGTGTTAATGCTGGTGGATCACAGCCAATTTAAGTCCATTAATGGCAATCAAATAAAACAAAAATGGGTTGTTGATACCAAAGGAGTTTGGCGTTGAAACGTATTCTGATTACTGGTGGTGCAGGCTTTATCGGCTCAGCGGTGGTTCGCCATATTATTAATCACACTGAAGACAGCGTCGTTGTTGTTGATAGCCTAACTTATGCTGGCAATCTTGAGTCATTGGCTCCGGTTGCCGGACATCCTCGTTGTGTGTTTGAGCGGGTGGATATCCGTCATCGCGAAGCTTTAGATTGTATCTTTCAGCAATACCAACCTGATGCAGTGATGCATCTGGCGGCAGAAAGTCATGTTGATCGCTCCATTGATGGGCCTGCGGCTTTTATCGAAACCAATATTATTGGAACTTATACCTTATTAGAAGCTGCTCGAGCGTTCTGGCAACAATTGGATCAGGATAAGCAGGCTGCATTTCGTTTTCACCATATTTCAACCGATGAAGTATATGGTGATTTGCATGGTGATGAGGGCTTTTTCACAGAAACGACACCTTATGCACCGAGCAGCCCTTATTCTGCATCGAAAGCATCCAGTGATCATCTGGTCAGAGCGTGGCGTCGTACCTATGGTTTACCGACAGTGATCACTAACTGTTCGAATAACTATGGGCCTTACCATTTCCCGGAAAAACTGATCCCTCTGATGATCCTGAATGCGCTGGCAGGTAAACCTTTGCCCGTTTACGGTAAAGGAGAGCAGATCCGTGACTGGCTGTATGTAGAAGATCATGCACGGGCACTACATCTGGTGGTTACCAAGGCAAGACCTGGTGAAACCTATAATATTGGCGGCCACAATGAGCGCCGGAATATTGATGTAGTGAAAACTATCTGCGAATTACTGGAAGAGTTGCGTCCGGAAAAGCCAATGGGTGTTGCCTGTTATCGTGAGCTTATCACCTATGTCACTGACCGTCCGGGGCATGATATGCGTTATGCCATTGATGCAGCGAAAATTGAGCGTGAATTGGGGTGGACACCACAGGAGACATTTGAGTCCGGCATTCGTAAAACGGTGCAGTGGTATCTGGAAAATGAGAGTTGGTGGCGTAGCGTTCAGGACGGCTCTTATGCAGGAGAGCGTCTTGGTTTGGTTGATCACTGCGGGAATGAATAAACCCGCCTGGGGGACAGCATGAAAGGCATTATACTGGCAGGTGGCTCTGGTACTCGTCTCTATCCAATAACACGCGGTGTATCAAAGCAGTTACTGCCTATTTATGATAAGCCAATGATCTACTATCCGTTGTCAGTCTTGATGCTGGCAGGGATACGCGACATCCTGATTATTTCTACTGCGGAAGATCTGCCTGCCTTCAAACGGTTATTGGGTGATGGTGATCGTTTTGGTATTCACCTGAGTTATGTAGTACAACCTTCACCGGATGGTTTGGCACAGGCATTTCTGATCGGCGAGGAGTTTATTGGCGATGATGCCTGTTGTCTGGTACTTGGTGACAATATCTATTTTGGTCAAGCATTCAGTCCGAAATTGCAAAGTGTTGTGGCTCGCGGGCACGGAGCAACAGTATTCGGTTATCAGGTTATGGATCCTGAACGGTTTGGGGTTGTGGAATTTGATGAGCAGTACCGTGTACTTTCCATTGAAGAAAAGCCAGCGCAGCCAAAATCAAATTGGGCAGTAACCGGACTCTATTTTTATGACAACAAAGTCGTGGATTTTGCTAAACAGGTGAAACCTTCCGACCGTGGTGAACTGGAAATTACCAGCATTAATCAGATGTATTTGGAGTGCGGAGAGCTAAATGTTGAACTGCTGGGACGTGGGTTTGCCTGGTTGGATACTGGCACGCATGACAGTCTGATCGAGGCCAGTATGTTTGTTCAGACTGTCGAAAAACGGCAAGGTTTCAAAATAGCTTGTCTGGAAGAGATCGCATGGCGCAATGGATGGATGGATGAGGAACAGGTAAGAGCCTCTGCGACAGAGCTGGCAAAAACAGGTTACGGTCAATATTTGCTGGATTTACTCCATGTCTATTCACGTTGAACCTGTTCACGCTGATATTGAGCCTTTGGTATGGGATAGTCAGTTTTTTGGCTTATCTACTGCCCGTCTAAATTTTGTATCGGAGTTTTCTTCTACTAAGGGACGGATAACAACAACTCAGTTGGATGAATATGCTTTGGTGCAGGCGAAAGTTCCTGCGCAACAACTCTATTTGGTTGATCAGTTATCTGCTCTGGACTTCTCTCTGGTGGAAGGCGAAGCGGATTTACTGTTGTCTGTTAATTCATCATCTGTCAGTTCGTTACCTACCAGTTCAGAAGAATGTGATAAATACCAGGCATTGATAATCGCAACGCCACCGGATATTCCGGTATTGAAAGCTGCAGCGACCCGTGTGTTCGCAACCAGCCGCTTCCGTGCCCCTTGGTATCAACCGGATGACAGTGGCCGTTTTTACGCGACTTGGGTTGAAAACGCGGTTCTGGGAACCTTTGATCACGAATGTTTGCTCGTCAATGATCAGTGTGGTGGGCTTGCCGGCTTTGTCACCATGAGAAACATCGGTTGCCATGAAGCACGAATAGGTTTACTGGCAGCATTACCAGGAAAGCATCACCAGGGAATTGGAAAGAAGTTGATGTCGGCGGCGCAGCAGTGGTGTCATGGCCATAGGATACAACGGTTGAGAATTGCAACACAAATCAGCAATATCACGGCCTTGCGCCTTTATACACGTAGTGGTGCGACAATCGAAAGCACCGCATATTGGTTATACAGAGGACGAAATGATTCCATTTAACAAACCACCGGTAGTCGGCACTGAACTGAAATATATGCAACAGGCGATGACCAGTGGAAAATTGTGTGGTGATGGCAGTTTTACCAAGCGTTGTGAAGAGTGGATGGAAAAGCGTTTTAATTATTCAAACGCTCTTCATAGTTCAAAAATGCTGCTGACACCCTCTTGTACCGCTGCATTAGAAATGGCGGCAATACTGCTGAATATCCAGCCGGGTGATGAAGTTATCATGCCCAGTTACACGTTCGTTTCGACTTCCAATGCGTTTGTGCTGCGTGGAGCGACAATTGTTTTCGTGGATATCCGTTCGGATACGATGAATATTGACGAAACCAAGATTGAAGCTGCTATCACAGATAAAACCCGTGCTATCGTGCCAGTGCATTATGCAGGGGTAGCGTGTGAAATGGATACTATCTTGGCACTGGCGGAAAAATACAATCTGTATGTCGTGGAAGATGCTGCACAGGGTGTAATGTCCACTTACAAAGGCCGCGCGTTGGGAACCATTGGCCATATTGGCTGTTTCAGCTTTCATGAGACCAAAAATTACTCTTCCGGAGGTGAAGGTGGGGCAATACTGATCAACGATAAATCCATGTTCTCCCGCGCGGAGATTATTCGTGAAAAAGGGACTAACCGTACGCAGTTCTTCCGTGGACAAGTGGATAAATACACATGGCGTGATATTGGCTCCAGTTATCTGCTGTCCGATTTACAAGCCGCTTTCCTGTGGGCGCAGTTGGAAGTTGCTGAGGAAATCAATCAGCGCCGTCTGACCTTATGGGATAACTACTATCAGGCCTTGAAACCATTGGCTGAGAAGGGGCTTTTAACTCTGCCGATTGTGCCAGAAAATGTAGAGCACAATGCGCATATGTTCTATATCAAACTGAAAGATGTAGAAGAGCGTAGCGAGTTTAATAGCCATATGAAAGCGGCTGATATTTTGACAGTGTTCCACTATGTAGCGTTGCACACCAGCCCAGCCGGTGAGAAATGTGGTCATTTTCACGGTGAAGACCGCTTTACCACCAGCGAAAGTGAACGTCTGGTGCGTTTGCCGATGTTTTACAATATTACTGATGAAGAGCAGCAGATGGTCATCAGCCGCATTAAGGAATTTTTTGCCTGATGTCACTTGCCAAAGCCTCAGTCTGGACGGCTGGCTCTACACTAATCAAGATTGGCGTCGGGTTGCTGGTCGTAAAACTTCTGGCCGTCTCCTTTGGCCCGACAGGCGTGGGGCAGGCGGGCAATTTCCGCCAACTCATTACTGTTCTGGGTGTACTGTCTGGTGCGGGGATCTTTAACGGTGTTACCAAATATGTTGCGGAACACCATGTTGTAGAACAGCATGTTGTAGAACACCATCAGCAACCGGAAAAGCTCAGAGCAGTATTGGGAACATCATCCTCAATTATTTTGGGGTTTTCTACCCTGCTGGCGATAGTTTTACTCTTATTCAGCGACACCATCAGTATCAGTTTGTTTGGTCATAACCATTACAAAATGGTTGTGCAGGCGCTCGCATTTATTCAAATGGGAATCGCTTATGCCAACTATTTTCTGGCTATTTTGAAGGGATTTCGCGATGCTCAGGGAAACGCACTGGCGATAATATTGGGTAGTCTAGTCGGTGTGATTGTCTATAGCCTTTGCTATTGGTTAGGGGGGTATGAAGGCGCTCTGATAGGGTTGGCTTTAGTGCCTGCTTTGGTAGTGTTGCCGGCAGTGGTTATTCTTCTGCGTCGTAAAGTTATTGCGTTTTCGATATTGAAACCTCTCTGGGATCCTGCGATTGCCAGCCATTTGGGGAAGTTCACTCTGATGGCGTTATTGACCTCCATCACACTGCCAGTTGCCTACATCATGATGCGAAATTTGATGGCAGAGCGTTATAGCTGGGAAGAGGTTGGTATCTGGCAGGGAGTGAGCAGTATTTCAGATGCTTATTTACAATTTATCACGGCTTCTTTCACGGTTTATCTACTGCCGACCCTTTCCCGATTGGAAAATAAAAACGAGATTGCCAGTGAGATAGTGAAAGCGTTGAAATTTGTCTTACCGGCCGTAGCAGTTGCTAGCTTTTCAGTCTGGTTATTGCGTGATTTTGTTATTTGGTTACTGTTTTCTGATAAATTTACCGCAATGCGGGAACTATTTGCATGGCAATTGGTAGGTGATGTTCTGAAAGTTGGTGCTTATGTTTTTGGTTATCTGGTGATAGCGAAAGCAGCACTGCGTTTTTATCTATTGGCTGAAATCAGTCAATTTCTATTGTTGACCAGTTTTTCGCATTGGCTGATCCCCGTTAATGGGGCGCTGGGAGCAGCTCAGTCATATATGGCTACTTATATTGTTTATTTTATTCTTTGTTGTAGCGTATTTATTATTTATCGCGGACGAGCATGACAACCTTAATCCACGTTTTGGGATCGGATATCCCACATCACAATCAAACGCTACTGCGTTTTTTTAATGACGTCTTGGCACAGGAAATAAATTCTCCAGCCAAACCGTGTTTTATGGTGGTGGCGCAAGAGCATTCATGGATAACAGAGAATTATCCTGCTTTAACCATCTCTGTTTATGAGAGTAAAGCGGCACTGTCGAAGGCCGTAATAGCACAGGCGCAAGAAGACAGAGCCAGACGTTTCTTTTTTCATGGACAGTTCAATACAGGATTGTGGATAGCTTTATTGATTGGAAAAATCAAAAGTCATCAATTCTGGTGGCATGTATGGGGAGCCGATCTGTATGAGGATTCCCGTCAGCTTAAATTTCGTCTGTTCTATCTGTTACGCCGTTTAGCGCAGAAACGGATAGGAAAGGTGTTTGCTACACGTGGCGATCTCAATCATTTCGCAGCGTTCAACCCTAATGTACCGGCTTCACTGCTGTATTTTCCAACGCGTATGGCACCTTCGCTGGTGGTGAAGGAAAAATCCTTTTCATCTGAAGGGGTCACTATTCTGTTGGGAAATTCAGGAGATAAATCCAATCGTCATATTGAAGCATTGCACAAAATTCATCGTCAATTTGGCACAGAAGCCCGTCTCATTCTGCCAATGGGTTACCCTGATAATAATCAAGCCTATATCCAACATGTAGAACGAACTGCATTATCGTTGTTCCGGGCTGAGAATATCTGGATATTGAAAACAAAACTGGCTTTTGACGATTATTTGTCATTGCTGCGTCAATGCGATTTGGGCTATTTCATTTTTAAGCGCCAGCAGGGGATAGGAACTCTTTGCCAGTTGATTCAGTCAGGTATTCCATTTGTTTTGAGTCGTCAGAATCCATTCTGGCAAGACTTAACCGAGCAGCAAATCCCCGTTCTGTTTGATGGTGATAAGCTGAATAAGCACTGGGTGCAGGAAGCACAGCGTCAGATGCTGTCTCTTGATAAAAAGGCGATAGCCTTTTTTGATCCTAAATTTGTAGAAGGGTGGAAAATTGCCCTGTTGGAAGCATCTGGAGAGTTTCAATGACTTTGGCGCAATTCGGTGGGTTATTTGTTGTTTACACCATCTCGTTGATCTTCATTCTTACATTGATGTATCAGGAGTTTCGACGTGTTCGGTTTAACTTCAATATCTTTTTCTCATTACTTTATTTACTGACATTTTATTTTGGTTTTCCACTGACGAGCATATTGGTTTTTCAGTTTGATGTACAAGTAGTGTCGGTAGATTCATTGCTACATGCGATGCTGGCGTCGGGCTGTTTTTATGCCATTTATTTTGTCAGTTATAAAATACGGCTCAGGTATCGGATTCCTGACAATGATACAGCATCCAATAATGTTGTATCTCGTAAGCCTTTGTTCACCATGAATCGGGTAGAAACCAACCTGACCTGGCTGCTGTTGGCAGGTATTGCGATCTTTACTGTTGGCTCTTTCTTCCTACAAAATGGTTTTCTGTTGTTTAAACTACAGTCCTATAGCCAGATATTTTCCAGTCAAGTTTCCGGGGTAGCACTTAAGCGCTTTTTCTATTTCTTTATTCCTGCCGTGCTGGTGGTGTTTTTCCTGAAACCGACTAAGGTTCGCTGGCTGTGTTTTTTAGTGGGAACGGTTGGGTTCGGTATTCTGACTTATGTCATTGTCGGAGGAACACGGGCCAATATTATTATTGCGTTTGCGTTGTTCTTGTTTATTGGGATTGTCCGGGGCTGGATTACGCTGTGGATGTTGCTTGTGGCGGGAGTCATGGGGATCGTTGGTATGTTCTGGCTGGCATTGAAGCGCTATAGCCTTGATGTGAGTGGTGCAGAAGCTTTTTATACCTTCCTGTACCTTACCAGGGATACTTTTTCTCCGTGGGAGAATTTGGCTCTGTTGCTGGATAACTATCATAAAATTGATTTTCAGGGATTGGCACCGATTATCCGTGACTTCTATGTCTTTATTCCAGGCTGGGTTTGGCCGGACAGACCTAATTTGGTCTGGAACACAGCCAATTACTTTACGTGGGATGTTCTGGATAACCACTCTGGTCTGGCGATTTCTCCTACCTTAATCGGTTCATTGGTCGTCATGGGCGGGGTATTCTTTATACCGCTTGGTGCAGTTGCCGTTGGTATGATTATCAAGTGGTTTGACTGGATCTATGAAGCAGGAAAACAGGAAACAAACCGTTATAAAGCAGCCATTTTACAGGCATTCTGCTTTGGGGCGATTTTTAACATGATAGTCCTTGCCCGTGAAGGTGTAGATTCTTTTGTCTCCCGTGTTGTGTTCTTTGGTATCGTTTTTGGCCTGTGCCTGATAGCCGCGAAATTGCTGTATTGGTTGTTCGATAGTGCAGGCGTTGTCCGAAAATTTGTCATCAATAATTTGTCTGCATCACAAAAAACACCTGTTATGGTGGGTGTAAGGAGAAAAAATGGCGATGAATAACATTCCTAAATATCGTATCCGTGGACTCAGCCTGTGGGGATTTCGTGGAATGCCCCATTTTCTTGATCACCTTTTTCAGGATGGGCAGGTAAAAACAGGAACATTGGTGGCAATCAACGCAGAAAAAGTACTCACTGCGGAGAAAGACAATGCGCTGAGTATGTTGCTGGATGAAGCAGAATATCTTTATGCGGATGGTATCAGTATTGTACGTGCTATCCGGCGTAAGTATCCTGATGCACAAGTGTCCCGCATTGCGGGAGCTGATTTATGGGAAGCTTTGATGGAACGTGCTGGGCGCGAAGGTACACCAGTATTTCTGGTGGGTGGAAAACCTGAAATTCTGGCAAAGACAGTAAATAAACTTCGCAATCAGTGGAACGTCAATATTGTTGGCAGTCAGGATGGTTATTTTACTGTTGAAGAACGTGACGCGGTATTTGGACGAATCTGTGCCAGTGGTGCGCAGATAGTCACAGTAGCAATGGGGTCGCCAAAACAGGAGATTTTCATGCGTGATTGTCGAAAAGGGCATCCTGGTTCACTGTATATGGGGGTCGGAGGAACGTATGATGTGTTCACCGGACATGTTAAACGTGCGCCGAAAATCTGGCAGAATTTAGGTTTGGAATGGCTCTATCGTCTGCTATCACAGCCCAGTCGTATCCGCAGACAAATCAAATTATTGAAATTTTTGGGGTATTATTACAGTGGTAAACTGTAAGTTACGATTTGATTGTTATAACCCATAGTGTCCGGCTTAATGGCTTAATATTGGTGCTTGATACGGTGGGTTGTCTTATCCTAGCTACGTAATTTGGCCGTCTCCGTTGACTCTATTTTACAATTTTCTATTTCACTGATGGGCAAAACGTGTTTTGATCCCCGCCTTTTTACGACTGATCTTCACAACCATTGATTATCAATTCCTGTATTTTTTCTATTTGCAAATATAGACATCATAAAAATGGATAGGGAGTTTTATGAGTGATTCAAAACAGAGTCTGCAAAGGGGACTTGAGGCACGCCATATTGAATTGATTGCACTAGGCGGCACAATCGGTGTTGGGCTGTTCATGGGGTCCGCCAGCACTCTGAAATGGGCTGGCCCATCGGTATTACTGGCTTATATTATTGCTGGTCTTTTTGTCTTTTTTATTATGCGGTCGATGGGGGAAATGTTGTTCCTTGAACCTGTCACTGGCTCATTTGCTGCTTTTGGACATAAATATCTTAGCCCTTACTGGGGATGCCTGACAGCCTGGGGCTATTGGTTTATGTGGGTTTCAGTGGGAATTTCAGAAATTACCGCGGTGGGGGTTTATGCTGAACTCTGGTTTCCGGATTTGCCCCAATGGGTTTCTGCACTGGCCGCTGTTGGTCTGGTAGCGTTAGCGAACCTGGCTGCTGTGCGATTGTATGGGGAGTTGGAATTCTGGTTTGCTATGATCAAAGTCACCACAATTATCGTGATGATCCTGGTCGGTATTGGGCTGATATTTTTTGGGTTAGGTAATGATTGGCAAGCTATCGGTTTAGATAATCTGACTGCCCACGGTGGTTTCTTCTCTGGGGGCTGGCAAGGTTTCCTGTTTGCCCTTTGTATTGTGGTTGCTTCGTACCAAGGGGTGGAGTTGGTTGGTATTACCGCAGGTGAAGCTAAGAACCCACAAATTACGCTGAAAAAAGCGATCAACAATATCCTGTGGCGAATTTTGATCTTTTATGTCGGAGCGATTTTCATTGTTGTTACCTTGTTCCCGTGGACAGAAGTGGGGACTCATGGCAGCCCGTTCGTGATGACTTTTGCTAAAGTTGGCATTACTTCTGCGGCAGCAGTAATCAACTTTGTTGTATTGACTGCGGCGCTTTCGGGATGTAACAGTGGAATGTACAGTGGGGGCAGAATGCTGTATGCCTTGGCTGAAAACCGTCAATTGCCAGCTTCATTGCTTAAGCTTTCGAAAAACGGTGTACCTGTAAGATGTATCTCGATCACCATTGGTTGCCTGATTGCAGGCTCCTGTTTGAATTATTTGATCCCGGAACCACAGGCTGTTTTTGTTTATGTTTATAGTGCCAGTGTACTGCCGGGAATGGTGCCGTGGTTTGTTATTCTGGTGAGCCAACTGCGTTTCCGCCAACACCACCAAGAAGCGTTGAAACAGCACCGGTTTAAGTCGATACTTTTCCCTTACGTCAATTACTTGACATTGATTTTCTTATCCTGTGTATTGATTGGCATGGCGATTAATCCTGATACCCGTTTTTCATTGATCGTTGGTGGGGTCTTTTTGCTGATCGTGTCACTCATTTATTGGGGGGCAAAGTTTATCCGGGGGAAAAAACAGATAGAAAATATAGTTTGATTTTCAATCAACGGAACAATTTGCGGTGGATAAATGCTGGCTTTATCAACTAAATGAATAAAGCATAATCAAACGCATTATTTATCTTAAAAAAGCACTGGACAGTTGGAGATTAAATCCGTACTATCCTCCACCGCAACGGCGTTAAGCGCCCGTAGCTCAGCTGGATAGAGCGCTGCCCTCCGGAGGCAGAGGTCTCAGGTTCGAATCCTGTCGGGCGCGCCATTTAAAGCGTGCAAGAGCAATGACGATGAGTTATCGTGGTCAGCAGCATTGTAGGTAGTAAGAAAAGATAGTTGTTATGGTGGCTATAGCTCAGTTGGTAGAGCCCTGGATTGTGATTCCAGTCGTCGCGAGTTCGAGTCTCGTTAGCCACCCCATCTTTTTTATGACATGCGAGGGTGGCGGAATTGGTAGACGCGCTAGCTTCAGGTGTTAGTGTCCTTACGGACGTGGGGGTTCAAGTCCCCCCTTTCGCACCATAAGAAAGAGATAGATGTATTAAAAATGTATTCGGCGAGTAGCGCAGCTTGGTAGCGCAACTGGTTTGGGACCAGTGGGTCGGAGGTTCGAATCCTCTCTCGCCGACCAGATTCTAAAGAAATAGCCCTGCCAAAATCAGGGCTTTTTCTCGTTGTATTCAACAGAAAATTTTCTCTTTTTCTTGCTATTTCTTTCTTTTCTTGTAATTAATTACTTTGAAATTAATTGTTTTATATGTTTGCAATTTTATTAACTTTTTATTTTTAAAGTTATTTAATGTTCAGTGTTGTATTTCAACGACAAACCATCCCATCCTGTGTCTCCAATTAGAGACATTTAACTAATTGATTAAACTTATCTATGTCTGACATGTGGAATAGGCGTCTCAAATAAGAGACGGTATTTAGCGTGTTTTATGGAAAGGTGATATATCAGCCACACTCCGGCCATATAGTTTGGGAGAAATTCTCTTATGATCGTTGCTATATCTTGATATTAGGTTAGGAAATTAGCTTGGTATAAGAAAATTGGCATGAAAAGTGCATTACTAAATTAGTAGATACTCATCCTACTCCTTATGACAGCATAGCTTCATAAACCTCTGGATGATGTAGAGCTGATTGTCAGTGCCTATGGTCCATGTTATAGATGAGTAAGCATATGGTCTTTTCATCAGAAACCGGACACAACGTTGAGTGAGGCACTATACCGTCTGTAGACCTGATTGTATTTATACACCTGTCTTATTTGATAGGTGTTTTTTTTTATCTTTTGCTTAGCGTTTTCTTACTCAGCCCCTGCATTAACTTCCTTAAGCTCCTTGTATGTATCGAAATTTTTGCCATGGTTAACAATTTGGATTAAGAATCATCGTTAACCATGGCTAATTTTAATTTAAAGGAAAATATTTATGCTTCTGTATCACTCTCACGTTTCAGTGTCAGCATAAAGCCTTTAGTACGTATTTGAGCGGCTTCTTCGCGTTTGTGCAGCCTGTCCAGTGCATCGGCAAGCCAGGCATAATCATGAGCATCAGGACGCTGTGCAAGAGCTGCCTTGAAGGCGGTTTCTGCTTTTGACCATTCCCCATGACGCAATGCCACTTGCCCCAATGTACTGTTAAGTAAAGGTGTTGCACCGTGTTGTTTCAACAAATGTGAAAGCGATTTTTGCACAGCTTCAGCATTATCTGCCTTTAAGTGGGGGAGTAACAATAACAGCCGTTCATCGTATTGCTGTTTTAACCCATTGAGAATAATTTGTTGTGCAGTTTCATGATCGTTACATTCAATCAGATGTTCGGCCATAGCAACCTGTAACGCAGTGTCATTGCGAACTTTGCGGCTTTGATCTTTCCACCATGCTTTCAGTCCAGCACTGCCTTTCTCTGCCATGCTCTGGTTCATCAGGCCGATATAAGCTTGCTGATGCAATTGAGCCACGTGTTCTTCATCATGCAAACCAATTTTTGTTATTGAAGGTAAAATATCAATCAGGGATTGGTAGGCACCTGAACGTGTATATGCCTGTTCAGCCAGCCGCAACACTTCTGGATGTCGTGGTGCTTGATTGAGTAACTTATCCACACCGTTACGGGCTGCATGAACTTCCCCTTGTGCTAATTGGATGCGCACACGGGTAATATCGACAGGTAGTTGATCTTTATCAGCCACTTCTGCGGCACGCTCGATATATTGATTGGTACGAAAATAATCACCACGCTGCTGGGCAGCTTCCGCAGCAAGCAGATAGTTAACGACAGGGTTTTCTGCATGATCAACATTGCGGGTCATTAAGTGTTCAACCTGTTTAAAATCCCCTTCAGCCAGCTTGAGCAATGCCTGCTTGGTTTGTAACCGAGCCCGGTTGCGTTTATACCCACCAAAGATCCAGCTATGGGTAAAAGTACCGGTGCGTTTTAATCTGCGGTAACACCAACCGATGAAAATCAGTAGGAATTGCAGTAAGAGGAACATAATCACCAAACCGGTAACGCTGGTAGTGATATCGTAATTGTCTGTCTGGATAAGAACATATCCTTGATGCCCGGATAACAAAGGGCCAAGTACAATACCTATGATAAGGATGATGAACAGCAATAATATTTTTAGCATGTTCAGCCCTCCTTAGCGGGTGTTTCTGCCTGATTAGAGCCTTTTTCAGATTTCGTCTGAGGCTGAATTTCTGGTTGAACTTGGGACTGATAAAGTGACTGGTGTGGCAAGTTATAAATACGCTTGCGCACTAAATCTGCCAGTACGGTCTGGCTACTTAACTGTTCTGGTATGTCAATGGAAAGTGGTCGTTTTTCCAGTTTATCTACCTCATTCAGGAAAGTTGCTGTATCTGGCATAGATGTATCAAAATAAGCTCTTACCCAGGTTGAAACAGATTTTAATGATTCTTTGTAAGTATCAACTTGTCGGCGAGGAGCTGCCTGGGCTGCTATCAACAGTTTGGAGCGGATATTTTCCCGTAGATAGATCTCCTGTTTTGGTGCCAACAGAGGTTCTTTAGAGCCATCATGAGGTTTGATGGTAATGAAATTATCCATAAAGCTATGCCAGCTTTTGCTCAGATTTTCGCGCCAGTCAGAGAGTGAAGCACTGATCCCTTTATCATCTTCATCCATCGGCTTGCCTTGTTCCACACTATCAACCAGCGGCAAGTTATCTACCTGATTTGATAGTTGATTCAAGGTGAGAATAATGCCATCTATATCTACCTGGTTGATTTTGGATAGTATGTCGATATCTTGCATAATAGCTGAGCGAGCATGCAGTAAACTAGGATCATTCATTTCTGCAAGGCTGCTGTCTGCATCTTTCAGCAGTGCGATCGCGGTGGCAATATCCTGATCACCCCATATCTTGCGATTTGCCATTTTTATGAGAAAATTTGCCTGTGCCAACCGCCAGTTTTCGATGTCAGAATTTGTAATTGCGGACATGCGATCCTGAAGTTCTGCCATGCGGTTGTCTAATTGCTGTCTTTTTGTCTTGGCTTGCTCCAGGGCATTTTTCATTGCTTCAATTTTGTCATCTGCATCTTGTTTATCCGCAGACTGTTGTTGCACGAGAGAAGCAACTTGCTGTTGCAGCGTGAGGTTTTCGGCTTCTAATGCTGCATTCTGTTGTTTACCATGATAAAAAAGATAAATGCCACCCGCACCTATTGCCAGCGTAATAGCAATTGAGAGTGTATTGCCCACCCATCCGTAACTTCTGGATTTACGAGAAGCCTTTTCAGGCTTCTGGGGGAGTGTTGTCTCAACCGCATCAGTGGATTTCTTTTGTTCCGTCATAATGGACATCCCATATTGGTTTATTCCAGCGCCTGCATTAAGGCGTCATTATCTGCACTCTTAGCGACTTTTATTTCTTGCCAGCCCAGCGTTCGGGCAATATTGGCGAGGCGTTCGCTGACCACAATTAGTCGGCAACCTAATAACCACGCTTTGCCATTACCGCTATTCTCAGTGCTACTATCTTCACTGCCATCATCTTCAGTAACTAAGTTATATAACAGTTGCAACATTTCGCCACTTGTAACAACGATGGTTTTTATACCACATTGTTGCCAATGATGATTGAACTCAGTTGTGCAATATTTGACTGGCTGACGTGAATAACATTCACAGTAATCGATTGCTCCTCCCCGCATCCTCAAGGTTAAAGCAATCATCTCTCGGCCACCATTGCCCCGGAGTAATAAAATCTTTTTATTCTCCATTTTCTGTAAGGTAGGCAGTTGCAGGAGATCTTCACTTGTTTCTCCTTGCTCTGACCAAAGAATGTCTTTTCCCGTTTGTTGATGAAAGAGCAAGGAGGTCGATTTGCCGATACCATAATAGGATAGCTTGTCAGGCCATGAGAGGCCTTCTTGTACAAGCTGTTCGTTGGCATAATGCACGGCATTTTGGGATAGCAGAAAAACGAAATCACCCGCTGATAGCTGTTGCAGTTTTTGTGCCAGCAAGGGCAACTCAGCACCAGGGTAAATAGCAATAAGTGGCGCACTAAATGCTGTTTTACCGATAGCTCTTAACTGATTGGTCAATGCTTCTCCTGCGGGGGCAGGACGGGTGACTAAGATGCTCATGCAGGTGGGTTCCTTTGATATACGTCAGCCAGGATCTGGCGTGCACCTTTCTCTAATAACTCTTCTGCCAATGATATACCCGCCAGGCGGGCCTCTTCTGGCGATACCATTTTTTCACTGTGAGTTCTTTCACCGTAAATAGTTCTTTCACCACGAATAATGGCACTGCCATCAGGTGCGCCAACAAGGGCACGCAACCAGATATTACTGTCCTGCCAGATAGCATAACTACCAATGGGAACCTGACATCCCCCTTCAAGGCGGGTGTTCATAGCACGTTCAGCGAGGACACAAATCTCTGTTCTCTGATGATTTAAGGGAGCAAGCAGCTCACGAGTCTGTGTATCATCCAGGCGGCATTCAATACCAACAGCACCTTGGCCGACAGCAGGAAGCAGCAATTCCGGTACTAATGGCATTCGGATACGTTCTTCCAGCCCTAATCTCTTAAGGCCCGCAGTTGCAAGGATAATGGCGTCATAATCACTATTGTCGAGTTTGCTCAAGCGGGTGCCGACATTACCACGTAAGTCGTGGATCACGAGATCAGGGCGCAACTGGCGAAGCTGGCACTGGCGGCGTAAGCTGGATGTTCCAACAATACTGCCTGCGGGCAGTTCATCAAGTGAGGCGTATTCTACTGAAACAAAAGCATCTCGTGGATCATCCCTTTCACAGATTGTGACCAATCCCAAACCCTCAGGAAATTCGACAGGGACATCTTTCATGGAGTGAACAGCGATATCCGCCCGGTTTTCAAGCATTGCTAATTCCAGCTCTTTCACAAATAATCCTTTACCGCCAACCTTTGCGAGTGGCGTATCAAGGATTATATCTCCGCGAGTGATCATTGGAATTAACTCAACTTTTAGTTGAGGATGGAAATGTTCTAGTTGCTTTTGAACGTATCGAGCTTGCCACATAGCTAAAGGGCTTTGGCGAGTTGCAATGCGAATGGTTTTCATTGTCATGGGTAATTATCTTGGATAATTGTATTAATTAACGGCAATTGGAGATTTTTATCTCCAAAGAGTGAAAAAATAGAACAGTAAAAATGGCTCAGTTTTAACACTTCAATAATTTTTTTTCCAGTTAAGAAAAAGCCAGAATAGTATATAAATATACAGCCCGAAAAGATAAAAATAATTTTAAACATTAAAATATTGCTTTAATTAAATGGAGAAAATAAACAAAAAGATTGAATTAAAATCAAATTGCTATTTGAAATTTATCTTTTTCGAAAAAAGAGAAAGATATTTATTAATTAAAAGTAATATTAATGAAACAGTTATGCAAAATTCGGCGTTTACAATACCTTACAGCAATGATACAGAAAATAGTCAGTTATAATACCTATTTCAAAAAAACATATTTTAGTATCAAATTTGTGATTAACTTAATATTTTACAACGAGTTAATTGATTTTTAGATGTTGTGTGGACGATGAAAAGATGATATTGCGGACTTTACGCCTTGACTGCAAGGTGTTAAATTGATCACGTTTCCGATAATAAGTTTGTAAAAAATTCTAAAAATAGTCTTGTAATACGACCTGTTAACGAGTATCGGACGTTAACGGTGGCTGAGCGTTAGCGGAAACTGGCGATTGTAAGCACTGGAACTGAAACAGGCGAAACTCTTGTATCTTTATATTGAAACGCTGAAGCAGCGACTGGATGCAATTAATCAGCTTAGGTTAGAGCGTGCGACTAATTCAATGAGCGCCGCGTTTAAGCAGGTTTATAATTTAATTCCAGTATTATTACACTACCATCATCCAATGATGCCGGGTTATATCAAAGATGACGTTCCTCATGGTGTCTGTTTTTTTGTGCCTGATGAAACCCAGCAATTTTGGATTAATGACCTGGAATACCAGCTTACTGGAGTTTTCTCACCCTCCTTTAATGGTGAACTGCCAATTACGGGTATTTACTCAATGGGCAGTACTTCTTCTATCGGACAGAGTTGCTTTTCTGATTTAGATATTTGGGTTTGTCATCAATCCTGGCTGGATAGTGGTGAAAAAGCGCTACTGGAACAGAAATGTATTCTAATAGAGCAGTGGGCTGCTTCACTGGATATTGAAGTAACCTTCTTTTTGATTGATGAGAATCGCTTTCGCCATCATGCCTGCGGCAGCCTGAATGGCGAAGATTGTGGTTCAACTCAGCATATCCTTCTGCTGGATGAATTTTATCGCACTGCGGTCTGCATGGCGGGTAAGCGCCTGTTGTGGACGATGGTTCCTGTGGAAGAGGAAGGAAATTACGATGAGTACGTGCTTTCTTTATATGCACAGGGTGTTTTAACCCCGAATGAGTGGTTGGATCTGGGCGGATTAGGTGAATTGTCAGCAGAAGAATATTTTGGCGCCAGCCTGTGGCAGCTTTATAAAAGCGTAGATTCTCCTTATAAATCTGTATTGAAAAGCCTGTTGCTGGAAGCCTATTCGTGGGAATACCCGCACGGCAAATTGCTGGCGATGGAGATGAAACAGCATTTCCATGATGGCTCGATTGTTTCTTTTGGCCTTGATGCTTACAGCATGATGCTTGATCGTGTTACCCGATACCTTACCGATACTAACGACATGACACGTTTGGATTTGGCACGTCGCTGTTTTTACCTGAAGGTTTGCGAAAAAATTCAGGAAAGTGGTGATGATAATAAAGAGTGCTCAGGATGGCGACATCAGATTATCTCTCAGTTAGTGCAGGAATGGGGCTGGAATAACGATAAACTGGCAATGTTGGATAACCGTAACTCATGGAAAATCGAGCAGGTACGCGCAGCTCATAATGAACTGCTGGATACCATGATGCAGAGTTATCGCAATCTTATCCGTTTTGCCCGGCGTAACAATTTAAGTGTGAGTGCTAGCCCACAAGACATTGGCGTATTGACCCGTAAATTGTATGCTGCGTTTGAGGCGCTGCCGGGTAAAATCACGTTGGTAAACCCACAAATTTCGCTGGATTTGTCAGAACAAGATTTGACATTTATTTATGTCCCACCAGGGCGGGCAAATCGTAGTGGCTGGTATCTTTATAATCGAGCGCCCGCAATAGAATCCATCATTGGTCATCAACCGCTGGAATATAATCGTTATTTGAACAAATTGGTGGCATGGACATATTTCAACGGGTTGCTGACGGAAAAAACCCGTATTCATATTCATCATGGCGAGCTTCAGACTGACAAGAAGAAATTGCGCGATTTGGTGAGTGATATTTCTACTCATTTCCCTATCCGATTGCCAGCACCGACGCCAAAGGCATTATACAGTCCTTGTGAAATCCGCCACCTGGCAATTATTGTGAATCTGGAAACTGATCCAACCATAAATTTTTCCAATCAGATTGTACATTTTGATTTCAGAAAGTTAGATGTATTTAGTTTTGGTGAGTCACAGCAATGTCTGGTGGATAGTATCGACCTGCTTTACCGTAATTCATGGAATGAAGTGAGAACACTGCATTTCAGCGGTGAACAATCCATGCTGGAAGCGTTGAAAACGATACTGGGAAAAATGCACAGAGATGCAGCACCGCCAGCTAGTGTTGAAGTTTTTTGTTATAGCGAGCATTTGTGTGGATTAATTCGCACCCGCATCCAGCAGTTGGTTTCAGAGTGTATCGGGTTGCGTCTCTCCAGTAATCGGCAGGATCCTAACCGCTTCAAGGCACTACGCATTTCTGGTCAAACTTGGGGGCTGTTTTTTGAACGGCTCAACGTTTCAGTGCAAAAACTGGAAAATGCGGTGGAATTCTATGGTGCAATTTCAAATACCAAGCTACATGGTCTGCCAGTTAAAATTGATGCTAAAGAAAAACATCTGCCCCCTGTCATTGATGGTTTTGCCTGTGAAGGGATAATTCAGTTTTTCTTTGAAGATATTGAAGGTAATCAAGAGTTCAATATCTATATTCTGGATGAATCAAACCGGGTAGAAATTTATTTCCATTGTGAAGGAAGTAAAGAAGAATTGGTGCGTGATGTCAGCCGTTTTTATTCTTCATCGCATGATCGTTTTACCTATGGCTCCAGTTTTATCAATTTTAATTTGCCACAGTTCTATCAAATCGTTAAGAAAGGCGAGCGTACTCATGTAGCACCATTTATGGATGGTAAGTCGCCGTTGGATAATGAAACACGAAGTATTATTGATCTGGAGCTGGATGAAGTATTCAGGGCAAATAATGACCCGTTTCATTCTTTGTACCACTATTGAGAGTGGGTTATAGTTAGGTCATAGTTGTAGTCAGTAAAAGTGCCGTATTTGGGATACGGCACAAGATGTCGATTGTTTCACTGAAGGGATAAAAACTTCACTAAAACTGAAATGGCTCGCCACTCTGTTCTGTGATTGCTTGTGCCAGCATGGAAAGAAAATCGTTACCGCTACGGTCGCAAACCCACTTGTTATCCCGGTAATCGAAGTGATAACCGCCATTTTTAGTTGCCAGCCAGATTTGGTGAAAAGGTTCCTGGCGATTGATAATGATCTTGCTGCCATTCTCAAAGCTTAGTGTCATTACGCCGCCATTGGTTTCACAGTCAATATCTGCATCACCCTCATAATTATCCAGTTGTTCTTCAAGATGTAGCATCAATTGATCAGCTAATTGATGAAATTCGCTATCGTTCATATTCATTTCCTATTTGCTTTTCAGGGCCTAACTGCGATTATAGAGAGTATTGGCGTATGAATCACAGGCATTAATTATTATGATGAACAAACAATTCCGTTGGTCACTTGCTATCATAACATTACTCTCTATTGCGGGATGTGGCTTGAAAGGCCCTCTTTATTTCCCGCCAGCAGAGTCCGTTGCACCACAAACTTCATTGAATAAGGTGCAACCGACGGGCAATACTTCTCAAAATAACATCTCTAAAAACGATATTATTAAAAACAATACCTCAGCGAATGCTTAATAAGCCTAAGCAGGTGATGGAATTTCACTTGGAGTAGTATATGCAATTCTCCAAAATGCATGGTCTTGGCAATGATTTTATGGTCGTTGATGCAGTGACCCAGAATGTTTATTTTTCACCGGAATTAATCTGCCGGTTATCGGATAGACATACTGGTGTGGGGTTTGATCAACTGCTGGTTGTTGAAGCGCCCTATGATCCTGACCTAGACTTCCACTATCGTATTTTTAATGCGGATGGCAGTGAAGTTTCTCAATGTGGTAATGGAGCGCGTTGTTTTGCTCGTTTTGTCCGTTTAAGAGGATTGACGAATAAACGTGACATTAAAGTTAGTACGCGGTCTGGTCATATGACGCTGAGTGTGACGCACGATGATCAGGTCTGTGTCAATATGGGCGAGCCAGTCTTTGAACCGCAGTCCGTCCCTTTCCGCGCTAACAAAGCAGAAAAAACCTATATTATCCGGGTTATGGATCGTACGGTGCTCTGTGGTGTTGTATCAATGGGGAACCCTCACTGTGTTATTCAGGTTGAGAATGTGGACACCGCAGATGTTGCAGTGCTTGGCCCCGTTTTAGAGCGTCATGAACGTTTTCCTGAGAGAGCGAATATTGGTTTTATGCAGGTCGTGAATCATAACCATATCCGATTGCGTGTCTTTGAGCGAGGTGCCGGAGAAACGCAGGCGTGTGGCAGTGGCGCTTGTGCTGCTGTTGCTGTTGGTATCCAGCAAAATCTGTTAGATAAGCAGGTTCGCGTTGATTTGCCAGGCGGTTCCCTGAATATTCGCTGGGATGGGTCAGGGCAGCCACTTTATATGACCGGGCCTGCAACTCACGTTTATGACGGCACAATTCATGTGTAGTTGATTTAGTGTGGCTGGAGTTATTTTTGAAATATGGGGCATTTGGAAAATGGGTAAAGAAAGCAAACCATTGCATACCGAAAACGAATTGGATGATCAGATAGTGGTGGATTATCTGCTGAATAACCCCAATTTTTTTATCCGCAATGCTAATGCGGTCGATAGAATAGAGGTTCCTCATCCAGTACGTGAATGTGTTTCTCTGATGGAATGGCATATGAACCGTCAGAGAAAACGAATCCGCTATCTGGAAGAAGATCTTATACATCTGGTGGAACAGGCAAAACAAAATGAAATATTGTTTAATCGCCTGTTGCAATTGCTTGCTGAACTTTCTGCTGCCGAAAGTTTGCAGGATTTTCTTTCCCGTTTAAGCTTATGGTCAAAAACACTGGGTCTGAGCAACTGCTATATTCGGTTGTTCTCTGACAAGTGGTTTCTTGGTGCCCCACTGAATGCACCGAATTTAGCGATATCCCGCAATGCTTTTGAGCCAGTCCGGATCCAACGATTCGGTGACAATAACCATTATCTCGGCATGTTACACGGCCCGGAAATTTTATTGTTGATGCCTCAGGCTCGTCATGTTGGTTCAGTTGCTGTATCTCTTTTAGGAGGACAGGGAGAGTTAGGCATGGTGATCTTCAATAGCCATGATAAACGGCATTATCACGAAGGGATGGGAACTGACCTGTTGGATCAGTTGGTGAAACTGTTGCCGGGGTTACTATCCCGTTGGATTGAACGAATATGAGTCAGCCAATCGATTTATTCCTTGAGCCAGTAGAAGCCTTTTTGCACTATCTGCGAGTTGAGCGTCGTCTAAGTCCGATGACAATAATCAATTATCGTCGTCACCTCACAGTATTGGCAGAAATATCATTGGAAATGGGGATGACAGAATGGCAGTCTCTTGATGCGACTAAAGTCAGAATGTTCGCTACCCGTGGCCGTCGGGCTGGGTTGCAGTCTGCCAGTCTTGCACTGCGTCTTTCTTCCTTGCGCAGTTTTCTTGACTGGATGGTGACACAGGAAAAAATAGAGGCCAATCCTGCCAAAGTTGTCAGTACACCACGTAAAAAGCACCACTTACCCAAAAACATAGATGTGGACGAAGCTAACCAACTACTCAATATTGACCTGAATGATCCTCTGTCTGTGCGTGACAGAACAATGATGGAAGTCATGTATGGTGCGGGCTTACGCCTATCTGAACTGGTTGGCCTGGATTGTCGGCATCTGGATTTGGAAAATGGTGAGGTCTGGGTGCAGGGTAAAGGCAGTAAAGAGCGTAAAGTCCCGGTCGGAAGGGTTGCATTGAAGTGGTTGCAACGTTGGCTGGAAATGCGGGAGCTGTTTGAACCGGAAGATAATGCCGTTTTCATTTCCACTCAAAGTGGGAAACGGATCTCAGCCCGCAATGTACAGAAACGATTTGAACAGTGGGGTATTCGTCAGGGGATAAACAATCATATTCATCCCCATAAACTGCGCCATTCGTTTGCTACACATATTCTGGAATCCAGTGGTGATCTCCGGGCTGTACAAGAATTGTTGGGCCATGCAAGTTTATCGTCTACCCAGATCTACACCCATCTGGATTTTCAACACTTATCCAAAGTCTATGATGTGGCTCACCCTAGAGCAAAAAGAGGGAAACCATAATGCGTTTTTATCGGCCTCTCGCGCCATTTGCTGCGATGACATTCGATCTGGATGACACACTTTACGATAACCATCCAGTCATTGATAAAACCGAAAAAGAAGTATTGTGTTTTATCAGGCAATACGATGCCAAATTCAGTCTTTTTGACAGCGAAGATCTGTATGTATATCGTCAGGCTGTTCTTGAGATGGAACCAGAAATTTACCATGATCTGACAGCATGGCGGCGGCAGTCCGCAGAACTGATGTTCAGCTACCACGGCTTTAACCGTGAGGCTGCTATACGTGGTGCGGATGAGATTATGTCTTGTTTCACCTATTGGCGTAATCAGATCACCATACCAGAATCGACCCATAACACCTTATCGGTGCTGGCAGAAAAAATGCCGCTGGTGGCGATCACCAATGGGAATGTTGAACTTGCTGAATGTGGTCTTGTCCGTTATTTTAAATTTGTTCTTAAAGCAGGGGTGGACGGACGTTCCAAGCCTTGTCCGGATATGTATCATCTGGCGGCTGAACGATTGGAGCTGCCAACAAATCAAATCCTGCATGTTGGTGATAATTTAAAGACAGATGTCGAAGGGGCGCTTTGCAGCGGTATGCAGGCTTGTTGGATTAATGTTGAAAATAAAAATCTGATGCAAGAGCCTGAAGGGCGGCTGGTTCCACATATTGAGATTTCTGACTTGGATTCTTTGATCTCACTGATATAATTTCAGACTATAATTCTGTATAAAAAAACAGCGACAAAAGTCATTGTTAACAACTGATGGTAATTATGGACGTCTCTTATCTGCTCGAAAGCCTGAATGATAAACAACGTGAAACCGTTGCTGTACCCCGTACCAATATGCTGGTACTGGCAGGTGCCGGCAGTGGTAAGACTCGCGTATTGGTGCACCGTATCGCCTGGTTACTGTCAGTTGAACATGCCTCACCTTTCTCCGTTATGGCAGTAACATTTACCAATAAAGCAGCAGCAGAGATGCGCCACCGCATTGAAAATCTGATTGGCACCAGTCAGGGAGGCATGTGGATTGGAACGTTTCATAGTCTGGCTCATCGTTTACTGCGCGCTCATCATCTGGATGCCAACTTGCCGCAGGATTTTCAGATTCTGGACAGTGAAGATCAGCACCGTCTGATTAAACGTATCGTCAAAGCGATGAATCTGGATGACAAACAGTGGCCTGCGCGTCAGGGTATGTGGTACATCAACGGCAAAAAAGATGAAGGATTGCGCCCTCAGCACATTGAAAGTTACGGCAATCCGGTGGAAGCAACATGGCTGAAAATTTATCAGGCCTATCAGGAAGCTTGTGATCGTGCCGGATTGGTGGATTTTGCTGAGTTATTGTTGCGTGCCCATGAGCTGTGGTTGAACAAACCGCAAATATTGCAACATTATCGTGATCGTTTTACTAATATCCTGGTAGATGAATTTCAGGATACCAACAGCATTCAATACGCTTGGATCCGCTTGTTAGCCGGTGATTCCGGTAAAGTGATGATTGTTGGCGACGATGATCAGTCTATTTACGGTTGGCGGGGAGCACAGGTAGAAAACATTCAGCGTTTCCTCAAAGATTTCCCGGCTGCGGAGACTATTCGTCTGGAACAGAATTACCGTTCCACCAGCAATATACTTAAGGCAGCTAATGCCCTGATTGCTCATAACAATGACCGACTGGGTAAAAACTTATGGACAGAAGGCAGCGAAGGAGAACTGATCTCACTTTATTCTGCTTTTAATGAATTGGATGAGGCGCGTTATGTTGTTAGCCGCATCAAGCATTGGTTGGACAACGGCGGAGCTTTGAAAGAGTGTGCGATCCTGTACCGCAGTAATGCCCAGTCCCGTGTATTGGAAGAAGCCTTGTTGCAGGCTTCCATACCTTACCGTATTTATGGCGGCCAACGCTTCTTTGAACGTCAGGAAATCAAAGACGCTTTATCTTACCTGCGTCTGGTAGCAAACCGTAATGATGATTCCTCCTTTGAACGCGTGGTCAATACACCTACTCGGGGGATTGGAGACAGAACATTAGATGTAGTGCGTCAGATGGCGCGGGATCAGCAGAAAACGCTGTGGGAAAGCAGTCTGATGCTGATTCAGCAAAAAGTGCTGGCAGGACGGGCCGCATCTGCCCTACAGCGTTTTATTGAGTTAATTGATGCACTGGAAACTGAAACACAAGAGATGCCACTACATATACAGACTGATCGGATTATCCGTGATTCTGGCTTATGGGCGATGTATCAGCAGGAAAAAGGCGAAAAAGCGCAAGCACGTATCGAAAACCTTGAGGAATTAGTCACGGCGACCCGCCAGTACAGCTATCAGGATGAAGACGAAGATTTGATGCCATTGCAGGCTTTCTTGTCTCATGCTGCGCTTGAAGCGGGTGAAGGGCAGGCAGATGCCTATCAGGATTCTGCTCAGTTGATGACCCTGCACTCGGCGAAGGGATTGGAATTCCGGCAAGTTTTTATTGTCGGTATGGAAGAGGGTATGTTCCCAAGCCAAATGTCCATTGAAGAAGGGGGGCGTTTGGAAGAAGAACGCCGTCTGGCTTACGTGGGTGTGACAAGGGCGATGGAAAAACTGACCTTGACCTACGCCGAAAGTCGTCGCCTGTACGGAAAAGAAGTGTATCACCGTCCGTCTCGTTTTATCGGGGAGCTACCGGCAGAATGTGTCACTGAAGTTCGCCTGCGGGCAACAGTGTCCCGTCCGGTGAATCATAAACGGTTGGGAACACCGATTAGCACTAATGACAGCGGATATGCCCTAGGACAGCGTGTCCGCCATCCTAAATTTGGTGAAGGGACGATTATCAATATTGAAGGCAGTGGGGAGCATTGCCGTTTGCAAATCGCGTTTCAGGGTGAAGGCATCAAGTGGCTGGTGGCTGCTTATGCCCGGCTTGAAACCGGCCAATAATAATCCGGTCGAATGTTGACAGGTTTTTTTCTTCTATACCCTATGGATTTTAAGTTGCGTTGCGGCGACAAGAGAGTGAATCCCTGAGAACATAGATAACTATTATGTGACCGAGGGGGCACGAACGCAGTCAACAAAGAGGCAGTTTGAAATACGACAGGTATAAGCGTAACATTCGCGCCTTACGATAAACGTAGGGAGTATAAGGAGACTTATGGTACATGCTGAACGCATTTAAATTAGAGAATAATCGCCTGCTCCGTCTTGAACTTGAAGAAGGTGATAAGTTATCCGACTCCATGTGGGTAGATTTGGTTGGACTGGGAGATGATGATCGACTCCAAGTTCAGAACGAGTTAGGGCAAGCCTTGGCGACCCGCACTGAATTGGATGATATCGAGGCTTCGGCCCGTTTTTTTGAAGATGAAGACGGTATGCACGTCCACTCATTCTTCTATTTTGAAGACGCTGAAGACCATGCTGGCAACTCGACAGTCGCATTTACCATTCGTGACGGTCGTCTCTACACACTGCGAGAGCGTGAACTCCCTGCATTTCGATTATACCGAATGCGCGCCCGTAACCAGACTATGGTTGACGGGAATGCTTATGAGCTGCTGATGGATTTGTTCGAAACCAAGATCGAACAGTTAGCAGATGTGATTGAAAATATCTACAGCGTACTGGAATCCCTGAGCCGGGTGATTATGAACGGTAAACAAGGGGATGAGTTTGATTCCGCCCTATCGAATCTTGCTGAGCAGGAAGATATTGGCTGGAAAGTGCGCCTTTGTTTAATGGATAGCCAGCGCGCCCTGAACTTTCTTGTGCGTCGTGCCCGTTTGCCTGCTAACCAATTGGAACAGGCCCGTGAGATCCTGCGGGATATTGAATCCCTGTTACCGCATAACGAATCACTGTTTCAGAAAGTTAACTTCTTGATGCAGGCAGCGATGGGCTTCATCAATATTGAACAGAGCCGGATTATCAAAATTTTCTCCGTTGTTTCTGTGGTATTTCTGCCGCCAACGCTGGTGGCTTCCAGCTATGGAATGAACTTCAAATTTATGCCGGAGCTGAATTGGACATTCGGCTATCCTGCGGCCATTGGGCTGATGATTGCAGCAGGATTGGCTCCTTACCTCTACTTTAAGCGGAAAAACTGGCTGTAATAATTCCGATCTCCATTCTTTATAGCCGCTTTGCTAGTTATTTCTAAAGACCCCCCAGTTACATAGTCAGCTATATTTCTGGGGGCTATCTCTCGTTATACTACAACCTGAAAAGGTATATTTTCGTACTCGCATTTGTTCGTATATCGACCTGCTCTGAGTGTTGGCATATGCTATACATATGTTTCCCAGTGTAGGAGATTTCATATGAGAACTGTAGCTGTTTTTAAAAATGGTAATAATCGTGCTATCCGTTTACCTAAAGATCTGGATTTTGAGGGAGTGAATGAATTGGAAATTATCCGAGAAGGAGAGACCATTATATTACGCCCAGTAAAACCTAGCTGGCATTCATTTTTATCAGAGGATAAGGCGGACGAAGATTTTCTATCTGAACGACCGGATATTATTGAGGAAGGACGTTTTACGTTATGAAAAAGCTTTACATGTTGGATACTAACATTTGTTCATTCATTATGCGTGAGCCGCCTATTGCGGTGATAAACCAATTACAGAAATGTGTAATGAACAACTATCCAATTGTGGTATCTGCTATTACTTATTCGGAAATGCGTTTCGGGGCAATTGGGGAAAAAGCCTCTCCGAAACATGGTGTATTAGTGGACGAATTTTGTAAACGTTTGGATGGAATCTTATCGTGGGATAAATCTGCGGTGGACGCAACAACAAAAGTAAAAGTTGCTTTGACTTCTGCGGGCACATCAATCGGACATAATGATACCGCCATTGCAGGGCACGCCCTGTCTGTGGGAGCTATATTAGTAACAAACAATACCCGTGAATTTTCGCGTGTAATTGGGTTGCCTTTAGAAGATTGGACTGAAATATATCAATAAAATCATAATGAAATTAATCGAGAAACTGATCCAAACTTTCAATACAGTATTGGATCAGTTCTGAATTTACTAAAGATGATTGCCTACTTCCGCAAGCGGCGCTGCGTATAAAGCGCATCCAGCGTAAACAGAATCAGAGCAGCCCAAATAAAGCCAAAAGTGATCAAACGATCTGGCCCAATCTTCTCACCATAAACCAGAGTTGCTAACAAGAACATTATGGTTGGACCAAGATACTGGAAGAAACCCAGCGTGGACAAACGTAGATGTGCAGCCGCTGCGGTAAAAAGCAACAGTGGCACCGTCGTAATAATACCGGCTGCAATCAGCATCAGATTCAAGGAATAGGTATTATCTAACATGTTGCTGGTCGGGCTGTCGGTGAAGAACAGCAGATAACTCAGAGCGACAGGGAATACCCAGACTGTCTCAATTAACATGCCCGTTTGTGCATCCACCCCTAGCTTTTTGCGGATCAAACCGTAGACGGCAAATGTTGTCGCTAAATACAGGCCAATCACAGGTACAGAGCCAAATTGCACGACTTGGATGAGTACTCCTGTAAAGGCTAAAGCCACGGCAATCCACTGTATCCGCCGGAACCGCTCACCGAGGAACATCATACCAAGTAACACACTCACCAAAGGGTTAATAAAATACCCCAGACTTGCTTCAAGAAGATGGTTATTATTGACTGCCCAGATATAAGTTAGCCAGTTACTGGTAATCGTGAAGGCAGTAAAACCTAACAGTAGCAAGATTTTGGGTTGACGGACAACTACCCAGGCCTGACGCCAGTGACGAGTTACTGTCAACATCAGCACCATAAAAAATACAGACCATATAACACGGTGCGATACGATTTCATCGGGGGGAACATATTGTATGCTTTTGAAGTAGATGGGAGCTAACCCCCAAATCAGGTAGGCACCTAAGGCATACAGGATACCTTTGGCTGTCTGTGGTTTGTTCATAATATCCTTGAATGTTCAGAGAGTGTTCAGAAAAAGTGGGAAGAGCTTGTTAGATGTTAGCCCATAGAGCCGTACAATGTGTCACTGGGTTAAGTAATTTACAAGAAATTAATGATGTAAATAATAAAGAAAATTTCCCAATCGGATTTTTAGACAATTATGCTGAATAATATTTTATTATAAAAATAATAAACTAGATTTATGCGGAAAACTCATTTATTACATAAGTAGTCTGAATGTTGGAGAGGATCTAACAGTGAACCACGTTGGCAAGCGATGTTGACATATTTACACTATCAAACTATCTGAATCCCATCATCGTTCTAATTGGTATTTCAGATTTATCAGGGCAATCTAGTCCTCGTATTTTGACTGCAAGATCGTTATTTCTCAACTCATTACATAGTTGTGCAATGTCTTTCGGAGTCCAATAGATATTTTTTCCATATCCTATTCTCTGAATTGGGTTTAATAAACTTTCCACACCACCCGCTGTTAATATTCTGGCAACTATTGTTGCGCAATTTTTACTGAAAGTACTATAGCTATGGCTCACATGATAGTTGCCATATGTTTTCCCAATATAGATTTCATTCTTTTTTGCCTGCATTTTTTCAACATCTAAGTTGATAAGCAAATATTCCAGATGGGGTTGTAGTATAAAATCTTTCTGAATATTATCGAAGGTTCCTGCAAATGATAAGCCTCCTCGATACCTGTTGGGATCAGAATAGAAACTGACATAATTATTATCTGTTGGAGATGGTGGATGCTGTATGGATGTTGAAGGCCAATCTCTTTCAGTAACGTTGTAAGGAGCAGGAGAACCGGCACCCCGTGAGAAGATAGAACCCCTTGAAGGACTTCTTTCATGTCTTGAAAAAATGGAAGAAGCTGAACGTCTCCTTTCAGTTGGTGGTATGGGGCTTGCTGGTGTGGAATTTGGCGGCGTTGGGGGTTCCGTAACCCCAATTGGCCAGGGGCATCTGGGTACTCCACCAATATAGATAGCGGCATGCCCTGCAACAAATTTGTGGCAGGGATACCAAATATAGACAACGGCAGAGACGGGAGTCCCCGCGAGGATTTTTTGTTCTGCTTTGGTTCTTGGGGTCATAGCTTGTTCTCTGGCTGGTTTATTGATTGATGTTTCAATAAATAACTTTGTAAGACAAGTTGTTGCGACTTTTTGGTATTGCCGGAATTGGCGATTGTTAAGATGAGCGCGGTGTAATGACTGATGCAGTATGATTTATCATATACCCAGAGTGGTGGCTTGTTAATAGATGATTTTGGCTATTTGGGGGAGTATTTTAAATAAAATAGTCAAAACAGAACGTTATTACACCGTGGGATACGTGCCGCAAAATGGCAGGCCGAACCCCAGACCCGCGATAAATTTAACGGGAAGATGGCTTAAAGCGGTGGGCTTTGAGATTGGCGGCACACTCACCGTTAAGATTATGGAGGGCTGTCTGGTGCTCATTCCTGACAGCGATGACACCCGCAGCATCAAGCAGTAGTACCAACGCCCGCAAGACCAGCTCAGTGAGATTAAGCTCAGGATGTGATTTGCCGCATTCTGGATATGGCAATCACACAAGAGAAGATTAAACAGGCAATTAATATAACACGCTAATATTTAACGCATTCTGACCGTGTTGGAGCACGACCAGAATGCTAACCACAAGCAACTAAGTAGGAGTTGAATGATGGCTAAGGCGCATTCTAAGCAAAACCGGGTGGTAAATAAAGCTGCCAAAACAGAACGTTATTACACCGTGGGATACGTCCCGCAAAATAACAAAGCCACAGCACCGCCTGCGATACACCTGAAAGGGCAATGGCTTAAAGCGGCGGGCTTTGATAAGGGCTGCACACTCACCGTTAAAATCATGGATGGTTGTCTGGTGCTGATCCCTGACAGCGATGACACCCGCACTATCAAGCAACAGTATCAGCGCCAGCAAGACCAGCTCAGTGAAATTAAGCTGCGGATGCGGGAACTGATTGGGGATTATCAGGCGGGATAATGATAAAAAAGCCGGAAGATCGCAGAGATCTTTCCGGCTTTTAAAATGGACAGACTAAATAATTTTGACTTGTAATATATAAGTTAGTTTACTTATTACATGCTATTCAATATTTCATCTAGCCAACTACTATTTTTCCTTTCACACTCTATATTGCCGACAAAGAAAAACAGATCATTGGTTTTTATATCTATAATCAGATAAATTTTGATTCCCAGACACGAAAAATACTTCCATATTGTTCATGATCTGGATTTGCAAATGGCACTTTTTCTATGACGAGTTTCAAAATTAGAAAGAGATCTTTTCTTAATTCATCGTCACTTCTATATTTTTCAATACCTACTGTATATTGGAAAAGTGCATCTTTATTCGGTATTTCAACTAATTCATAAGGTTGAATATTATCTTCATCACTGGCCATAATTAATACTGAATCACCGATAGGACATTCCATATCAACTTTTTCAAGCTCTTCTATTATTGCTTGAATATCGCCAAATACGCGTCTATAAGCTTTTGTATAAGCCCTATTTTTGGAAACAACAACAATTGAAAATTTCATATTAATGATATACCGGATTAAATAGTGGCTTATGACCAAAAATTTTCTTATATGTCTTAATGTAACGAAGTTCCACGGACTTGGCAGCAGCTTTACCTGCAACAGTTGCTAGGTGTTCAATGTAAACTTTAATTCCTAACTTATCAAATTTTCGCTGATGCTCTGCAAATCTTGTCATATATCCACGACCAGTTTCTCCAAAGTGAAGTATACGCCCTGGTGAATACCCTGGTGCATATCCTCCGACAACTTCAACTTCACGGATTACGTAAACATCATGTGGGCCCGTTGCTAATTTGCTATTGCCATGAATACGACCAGTGGTAGCTTTTACCCAGTCTGAAAAATTACTTCTAGGTCCTTGTCCCCAAGATTGAGAACGGGTGTGAGCAACCCACTGCTGCATGCTCATTTGTCCGCCACTATTTTTATAATCCTTCCATTTACTTAGTCGCTCTTGTAAACGGGGATTAATATGACACCCTGCCAATCCTAAGGGGTCTACCCATCCTGTTGGATTCTTAACGTATGCATACGGATTCTCACCGCCTGCCAGCCCCAACGGGTCCGGCATCAGGTACACACTCGCCACCGGCGAGTAATACCGGAACCGATTGTAGACCAGCCCGCTTTCTTCATCCAGCCACTGCCCTGCGAATTTTAGTCCCGGATCAAATTTTGAATTTTCTCCCACGACTCCAAGTCGCATTCCATACAGGGAATGCACAGGTTGGCGCCAGACCCGATGCCCTTGCGAATCAAACAACGCTAGTGGTTCCCCAGTTGGGGCACAGATGGCATAGTGCGTCTGGATTTCACTCGCAATCAATTCATCACAGTTTTCTGGATCAGGTGTGAAAAACTGAACCTGCTGCGCCAGCAATTGCCAGCCATCAAACACCAGATGCCGGATGCTGTACAGCCGATTGTGCCGATACTCGCGGATTTCTGCCGGCACATCGCCATCCCACAAATATGTTGTGCTCATTCCGGCTTGCTGGCAAATTTTCTCAGTTCGCCGCCCGAAGGCATCGTAGCGATAATCCCACTGCTGGCCGCCCGGTGTCAGCACGCCGATGAGTTGATTCTGGCTGTTCCAGCGGAACTTGGTCAACTGAGAACGATGGCCTTCCTGCCACAACTGCATGGCAGTCATCCGCCCCTCATCATCATACTCAAACAGATGCTGGCCGAGCTGGCGTAACCGGTGGCCCTTCTGGTAGAGCCGCTCCCCGTCAATCTCATTGAGCCCGTCAAAACGGCGGGATGGGTAACCGCAGGCATCATATTGATAATGTTCCCGCAACCGATCACCATCACTGACTGAGGTCACTTGTCCATTACCATTAACCACATAACGTAACCACTGCCGTTCATCATTCGCCGCTACCAGGTTAAGTGCATCGTCGTAACGATATTCGCGATCTAATCCTGCTAATGTCGGTTGCGGGATATCTGCCACTTCATGAGCAGCAAAAAACTCAGTGTTACGTCCGGCACGTTGGGAAGTGAGCAGCCCCATTAACGAGTGCTCCTGACGCAGGATAAAACCCTTATCAGACTGGCGATGCCATTCGTTTCCATCCTTATCCCGCTCAAAGGTCAGAGAATGGTCACCATTGATTGCCAGTAAACTCAGCTCTCCAACTTTATTAACAGCGGTTTTTGCCTGCCAGAGTCGGCCGTCGTGTGTATGAAGCTGCCTTTCTGTTGTGGTGTTATCAGGATATTCGCGGCGAATTTCCCCGTGTGGTTGGGTTTCCCGGATAATACGGCCTTGCTCATCGTATTCGAATGTTAAAGGAGTAGTGTCAGGCGCGGTGATTTCCAGCAGACGTCCGATGAGGTCATAGCTGTAGTTGGTGGTTCCTTCCGGTGTATGTACGGCTGTCAGTCGTTGTGCGGCATCGTATTCGTAGCGAGTGATATTGCCTAGCGCATCACGCTTTTCAATGCAGTTTCCGTTAAGGTCATAAGCGTAATGCCATTGGGTATCCGCATAGTCGGTTTCAGTAATCACCTGCCCGTCTGCATCCAGTGTATAGCGGTAGCTTTCCCCTTGTGGCGTGATCACTTCCAACAATTGCAGACTGTCAGAGTCATAACGGTACTGCCAGCGGTTTCCTTCTCCATCCACACGTGCGAGAGGTAAATCAAATGGCCCGTATTCAATCTGCCATTTTACGCCATGAGCATCTGTCCATTCGGTCAGATTGCCGTGACGATCATGGCGGAAACGCTCAATACTGTTATTGGGTCGGTCACTTAAAGAAATGCGGTGATGACGATCATAATCCCAACGCCAAAGGGCACCACCGCCAGTCGTCATTCGGCGCAGACGATCCTGGCTGTCATAACCCAGTTGCAGACTGCGGTTTTCTTCATCAAACAACTTAGTCAGGCGTTGATGACGGTCATACTCCCAACTGCGCTTATTGCCATCACTGTCTTCTACGGCGGTGATCAAGCCAAACTCGTTACGGGTCAGAGTGGTCTTATGCCCATCTGGTGCGATAAAACATTCAGGATTACCTTTATTGTCGAATTGTTGCCACCAAACTCGTCCGAGTGGGTCTGTCATGCTGATAAGGCGATCGGCATCATCATAGTGATAACGCCATGTTGCCCCGATGGCATTAGTAAAAGCGGTCACTAATCCGGTATCTGCGAGGTAATCAAGGGTAATAATTTCGCCTTTTGGTAAAATCTGGCGGCGCAAATTTCCCCATTCATCGTATTCATAGCGCGTGACACTACCGCATGGTGTTTCCACCTGGGTTACTTGTTGCTCATCATTGTAATGCCAGGTCGTCGTATGGCCTTGTGGCGTGGTTGAATGGGTGATGCCTGGTTCATAGGAGAGATGAACCGGATAGAAACCCCCAGATCCGACGCTATAAATACAGCGCCCCTGCTCATCATAAACGTAATCCACCGCAGTTTGATCATGATCAGACCACTGGCTTATTAAGCCTTGTTCGTTGTATTCATAAAACAGGTGATAGGTTTGTGTACTGTCTGCATCAGCCAGCCAGTCGTTATCGTGATAACCGTAACGCGCCAGCATCTCATTCAGGCCATTATCGGTACGATGGATCTCTTCCAGTAATCCATTTTCGCGGTATAGCAACACTAATTCCGGGCCATCGCTATGGGTAACCTTAACCAATTGCTGCTGTTCACTGTAATGAAACTGGATGGTGTTATCGTTATTGTCGCGATATTCGGTCAGCCACAAACGTTGGGTGCTCTCTTTGTCTGGGTCAGCCTCCGTGGTTGTAGGGAAGACAGTTGTAGGAAAGACAGTCGCGGGGAAGGTAAAATATTTACTGATTAAGCTGTCGCGATCACTCAGGATAAGGCCTTGCTTATATCGGCTCAGTCTGAAATTGGGGTGTTCAGGGTTGATACTGTGGTCATAACTGGCTGGCAGGGCAAAGAAGAGTGAAGCGCCTTCGGTTGTCAAAATTTCTATTCGATCCCCTGTAACAAGGACACATTCGGAGAAGTTATCCAGCCAGTTTTCCCCTAGCAATCCGCGATGACCGGGTGACCAGCTGCGAATAAATTGCAGCGGTATCGTCTGCCCTAATTCGATATCGGTACGCTGGTCAAACAGAGCGCCGGTGGTAACGTCTATTGGATCGCCCGTAAAGAATTTCTTGACACTTTCCGTATAACGCTTCAGGCCTTTATTATGTTTAAAAGCATGTTTGACGCAACCGATGGTTTTGAGTGTGGCGATATCTTTGATTTTTCCGGGGACATTTTTGATTTTTTTAGCGGCCGTTTCAGCACCTTTTTTAGCTCCTTTGATAGCCGCTTTCCGGCCTACTTTAGTAAATAGTTTTGCAAAGCCTTTTACGGCTCCTCGTGATGGCGGAACGAGAAATTCTACTGCAACAAGCAATGCACGCTGCCAGGCTGAAAACTCTTCTTGTATATCAAGGTATGTGCCCTGACCAGAACCAATAAAGACTTTGCTTGCACCACCTTTGATAGTTGAGCCACACTCCAGTTTATCCTTGATTCGTGCGGCGGGCTTTTCGTTGATAAAGACGCTTTCACTGCCCTGAGCGATGCGTGGTGCTGGATGATTTTTGCAAGCTGCTGTGTCTAACTCCACACGCGCCGCTGGTTTGCCTTCAATAAAGACATTAGGTGAACCTGTGGCAATCATCCCGGCTGGCGGGTTACAACTATCGATAGCGTCTGTAACGGCTGAACTGGCTTTGCCTATTACATCACCCAGCGCTATTGTCCCCAGCGTGCCGAGAGCCATAATTGCAACGGTCGCCAGCCCGCCGGTTGCACCTATCAGAAATGCAGCAGCTCCAAAAACCGCGGCACCGATCAACGCGCCCACAACCACGCCTGCAAGTGCCCCTAAAAAACTTTTATGCTGAATAGGATCACCCTCACGTGCAGCCGCAGGGCCAAGCTCTCGTGCTATCGGTTGAAGTTGCTTACTGGCATGAGTCGCACCTACCCGCGCAGTGCGAAGAGCAATTTCATCCATCAATCCCATAACTGACCTCCTGTCAGGTCGCCTGAAAACTACTGACAATTGCCAGCAGAGCGTTACGCTGCCTTTCCTCAAACGGCTGTGGAGAAGTCAGGTTAAAAGCCAGCAGCAAATTGTCCCGTATTTGCAGCACAACAGTCTGGTGCATCTCACCTTCCGGGCTTTGCCATTGGTAGTCCAGTCGCCAAGCCAGCGCCCCGCTTAGTTCTATCTCCAGCCTTTGATGCTCTTTATAACCGGGGAGATGGGTTTCAAATTGAGTCAATGTTTGGGCGTAGTAGGCGGTGTGGTCAGAACCCATCGGTACGGGTGTGCGGTTAATCACCAAATTAACGCCACTGTCATCCGGCAGGACAAATACCTGCATCGATTCATCACGCCAGTCAGATGGAATAGTTAAGGTTCCTTCATTCATTTGATAGGGTTGTTTATTCATGGGTGTCTTCCTTTATCACTCTTTTTTGGTCTATGTAGCTACCGTGTTCGCATGTGTTTTGATTGGCTCGGCTAGTTCAGTTGAACCTGTTCCTTGCCGTTGATGATGATATTTTTGCCGGTAATATGGATATTGCCCTTCTTGTCCAGAGTGATACTGGCACCGCCTGTGCTGATTTGGATGCCACCGTTGACAGACTGGATAGAAATGTCTTCTTTGGCGCTTAACTTACTTTTTTTCTCCACTGTCACTTGCCGGTTACCGTGGATAGTACTGGTCTCCTCGCCAGTCACTTCCTTGATGCGATCTTTACGTACGGATATCACCTGATTGTTGCCGATGTTTTCGGTGTGATCGTGTTTCACCTGCGTGGTACGGTCGTTGAGGACAGTGGTGTTCATATCATTCAGAACGATGGTATTCATATCTTTTTGGGCATGCAGGGCGAGTTGTTCACTGCCTTTCGCATCCTCAAACAACATTTGGTTATAGCCCTCTCCCTTATGGGTTTTGGAGCGAAACGCCATTTGGGTTTTGCTGCCGGGCAAGCCGCCGGGAGGGATATTGCTGGCGTGATAGGTTCTGCCGATAACGATGGGTTGATCTGGATCGCCATGTAAGAAATCAACCACAACCTCTTGGCCGACACGAGGAATAGCGAGCATTCCCCAGCCTTGCCCCGCCCACGGATGAGTAACGCGTATCCAGCAGGAGCTTTGATCATCACTGCGGCCATAGCGATCCCACGGGAACTGGAGTCGAACACGACCATATTGGTCACAAAAAATTTCTTCCCCGGCAGGGCCGACGACTTTGGCAATTTGTGGCCCATCAACGATCGGCTTAGGCAGTGGAGAAGGGCGCCAAGTCTGGGTTTGGCGGATAAAACTAAATTGGCTGTTTAGTGTTGTACCACTGCCACTGATTTCCTGTTCTAACGCTTGTGGTTGATAACCAGTATGGCTGGCGGAAATAACCTGCCACGGCTGATTCCATTCTCCACACGGATGGTTGGTCAGGGTGAAGAGCCGCCCCGGTTGGATGGCGATGGCATAACCGTTGCCATGTCCTATCAGCGCATCGTTACGCAGTGCTTCGAGCCGGTAGCGGGTAAAAGCAGCACCATGCTGTTCATCTTTGAAGCGTCCGGGATAATCGTAATGCTCGTAATAGAGCTTCTGGAGGTTGTCCTCTTTCATTTGCTGGCTGAATTCTGCTGCCCAGGCCGGATTTTTAAAGGTGTAATCTTTAAGTTGTACCTGTGCCGGTCTGACCTGCGCGCGGTTGGTGATACTACTAACAGAAACATCACCTGTAGGACTTTGTTCACTGGGTTGGTAGGGAAGTTCGATGCCCAACGGTACTGAGCCAGCATCATCGGCAAAGACCAGCGTATTACGCCCGTTGCTGCATTCAAAAAAGTAGAAAATGCCTTCTTCTGCGCTCAAACGCTGGATGAAAGTGAAGTCGCTTTCCTGATATTGCACACAAAATTCACGCTCTGGATGTGGCTGGCGCAAACTAAATACCACATCACGAATGCCGTGTTCTTTTAAGATGGTGGTGACGATGGTAACGATATCGCGCTGTTGGAAGATGCGTGAATTTTGGCGTAGTGTTGTACGCCACAAGTCAGGGCGGATAATCATCTGATAGGTGGTCTGATGTAATCCGGTATTCCCTTGTTCAAAGCTGGATACCATACCGCTGATGCTTCGTTGTTCGGTTTCTCCCTGCAAAATCGTGAGTGTGGCAGTGTGATCGAGCACAGTAGAAAAATCGATAGAGGGATTAGCACTTGCCAGACCAATATTAAGTTGAAAAGGTTGTGAAAAACCTTCTGTCAACGCGAAATCAGTGACAACAAAAGTTTGGGGTGGCAGGCAGCCTGCTGTCAGAGTGAATAGAAGTCCGCCGGATGAATTACCGCCAGTTTGCCGGCTCTTCTGAGAAATAATGCTCTTTTTCAGTGACATAATTTTTCGTCCTTATTTAATGTCGCTATTAATGCGATATTTGAGTAGCTGTTATCCTTAATTTCTCTTTTAACCAACGATTCGCCGGGAATATTTAATGTGAGAATATTGAGGGCGATCAGGAACTGTATTGTTTAATTTTTTTTCGCTCAGATAATAATCGACAAGATATAGCAGGTTTTTATTTAGTATGAAAAATAGTCACTACAATGTGATTGCAATCACTCAATAATTTATATAAATAAAATAATTAAAAACAAAATATGGGGTTGGAAATCAAGATATTTGTCTGCGGGTAGCGAATGACACGAGTATTTCTAAATAAAGTGATAAATTGACAAGAAATTAGCGGAAATTAATATTTCAGGTTCAATCATAATTTAATAATTGGCGGGTTTATCTTGCAAAAAAGGAATGTGTTTTTTATCACATCCCCCTCTTGCAGAATTCAGAACATTATATTTAAGAATATTGAATATCACCCAATCAGATAAGTCCCCGTTGCGCTGGCGATATGTACCTGTTTTTCATTGTGCAATTCTATTCTGGCGACAGATACTTTATTACCGGCACGAATGATATTACTGCTGGCAGTAAATACTTCACCACGTCCGGGACGCAGGTAATCAACACGCAGATCTATAGTACCTATCGTAGACAGGCGTTTTTGTAGTTCTTCCATCGTAATGACTTTCATCGTGGCCAGTGCACTCCCGGTACAGACTAAACCGCCAGCAACATCAAGTATTGAAGCTATAACACCGCCATGCAGGATTTTCTGGATCATATTACCCACTAGCTTATCTTGATTAATAAACTGAATCTCTGCGTAGTCTTCTTCAAAACGAACCAATTCAAGCCCTAAAAGTTGGTTAAATGGCATATGATAAACAAACGCCTCACCTATAAATTTACGCGCCTCTTCTTGTGTTAAAGGTTGGGTTGGTCGCTGTATCGTTTCCATATTGGATTTCCTGAAAATTAAAAAAATAAATTCACTGATATTAGATAGTTATTTTTGGTTAATAACTTGTTAAGTTTATGCTTTTATTTTCCAGCTTGCCAGTCTGAGAAGCGCTTTGAAAAAACAATTTTATGAAGAAAAAGTTGCTATAAAAAATGCTCGTTTCGTGTTTAGAATGTCTCAGTAATAAACAAGCAATGGTTATGGTAGCGGAGAGCGGGATTGGAGTTACCTACTGTCGAAACATGTTCGCGTTTATACACAAGTATTCAGTGGATAGGGTGAACCGATGATTGATTACAACTTCAAGCAGACCCAATGTCATGCTGAATGATATACTGTAATACCCTTCGTCTTTCAAGTTGCCTCTTTGTTGGCTGCGCTCACTCACCAGAGGCCAGCCTTTGGCTGGGCAAATTCGTTCTCGACGAATTTGTCATTCCCTTGCCGCCGCGACGCAACTTGAAATCCATTGGGTATAGCTTCTATATGTAAATCGTTTAAATAAATAGCTTTGAATAAATAATTTCAATAATTGAGGAAAGGCGTGTCTACCGCAGAAGTCATCAGCACGGCATCGCTGGCTGAACAAATATTACGAAAAACATTCGGATATCAGCAATTTCGTCCCGGACAGCAGCAGGTAATAGACGCCGTTCTTGATGACCGTGATTGTCTGGTTATTATGCCGACAGGTGGCGGTAAATCGTTGTGTTATCAGATCCCTGCTTTGGTCAAAAATGGATTAACGCTGGTCGTTTCTCCATTGATCTCATTGATGAAAGATCAGGTTGATCAATTGAGAACAAATGGCATAGAAGCAGAGTGCTTAAACTCAACTCAAAGTCGTGAGCAACAATTCGATATTATCCGGCGTTGCCGTCAGGGAAATATCAAATTGCTTTATATTGCCCCGGAACGGATGGTAACTGATAACTTTCTCGATCATTTACATGACTGGCATCCGGCTTTGCTGGCAGTTGATGAAGCGCACTGTATTTCTCAGTGGGGACATGATTTTCGGCCGGAATATCGTGCGCTTGGACAATTACGCAGACGCTTGCCCGATCTTCCTGTTATCGCACTAACAGCCACAGCAGATAAAACCACCCGACAGGATATTGTTCGCTTGTTGGAGTTGCGTGATCCCATCATTCATATTAGCAGTTTTGATCGTCCTAACATTCGCTATACATTAGTTGAAAAATATAAACCTCTTGATCAACTCTGGTCATTTGTTCGTAGCCAGCAAGGAAAAAGCGGGATTATTTATTGCAACAGCAGGAACAAAGTGGAAGAAACCGCAGAGCGATTGCAAAAACGGGGATTAAGTGTCGCTCCTTATCATGCGGGGCTGGAGACTAACCAGCGTGTCTGGGTGCAGGATGCTTTCCAGCGGGATGATTTGCAGGTAGTTGTTGCTACAGTGGCGTTTGGTATGGGGATCAACAAACCCAACGTACGTTTTGTCGTGCATTTTGATATTCCCCGTAATATTGAATCTTACTATCAGGAAACGGGGCGTGCAGGGCGGGATGGCCTGCCTGCTGAAGCGGTACTGTTCTACGACCCGGCAGATATGGCGTGGCTACGCCGTTGTCTGGAAGAAAAACCCGCAGGCGAACAGCAAAATATTGAGCGTCATAAACTTAATGCCATGGGAGCGTTTGCTGAAGCGCAAACCTGCCGACGATTGGTATTGCTCAACTATTTTGGTGAAAGCCAGCAAACCGCCTGTGGCAACTGTGATATCTGCCTTGATCCGCCGAAACGTTATGATGGTTTAGTAGATGCGCAGAAAGCCTTGTCCTGTATCTACCGCGTTGGACAACGATTTGGTATTGGCTATATTGTAGACGTGTTACGCGGCGCTAATAATCAACGTATCAGGGAGTTAGGGCATGATAAATTGCCCGTTTACGGCCTTGGCAAAGAGCATAGTCAGGAACACTGGATGAGCATCCTGCGCCAGCTGATCCATCTGGGGTTAATCAACCAAAATATTGCCAATTATTCTGCATTACAATTGATGGAAGCGGCGCGGCCTGTTCTGCGTGGCGAAGTGCCTTTGCAGCTTGCTGTGCCTCGAATCCTAAGTTTGAAAAGCAGAAATCAACAAAACAAATCATACAGTGGGAACTATGATCGTAAATTGTTCGCTAAGTTGCGGAAATTGCGGAAATCCATTGCTGATGAGAACAATATTCCGCCTTTTGTCGTTTTCAATGACGTAACACTGATTGAAATGGCAGAACAGTGCCCAATAACGCCCAATGAACTTCTGCTTATTAACGGGGTTGGGCAGCGTAAACTGGAACGTTTTGGTGATGCCTTTATGACGCTGATCCGTGAGCATTTCGAAGGATTTGAATAACCGCAGTCAACCGTAGTCAACAAACAAATAACTGGAAAGACGACGGATATAGAGGATGATGAATGCCGCCTGAGATATTGAAAGCAAGCTGGTTAAACCGCGAACCTCAGTTCTCTGCGTTTACGAATGGATTATTACTGGATTTTTGGAATACCAGAAACGAACGGGAATTTATAGGCGTTGATAATATTCCTATCCGTTATGTCTCTTTCTGTTCGCCCCATCATGATAAGACATTGGTGATATCTCCTGGTCGTAGTGAAAGTTATGTGAAATATCCGGAAGTGGCTTACGATTTTTACCATCTGGGTTACAACATCTTTATTATTGATCATCGCGGTCAGGGGCTTTCAGGCAGAATGCTGACAGATCCTCAAAAAGGACATGTTGAAGCATTTGAACACTATGTGGATGACTTGGCAAAATTCATCGAATTAGAAATCGTTCCACTTCAATCATATCGCTGTTATGCACTCGCTCACTCAATGGGCGGGGCTATACTGAGTTCTCTTCTATTACGCCAAGAATCAATATTCCGTGCTGCGGCACTGTGTGCTCCCATGTTTGGTATTAACTTACCAATGCCTCGTTGGTTGGCGAATTTTCTGGTCAACCAAGCAGAACCTTACCCTAAAAGACGTAACAGATATGCGATATCAACAGGGCATTGGCGACCATTACCCTATTTTATCAACTTGTTAACCCATAGCTATGCACGTTATCAGCGATATTTACGCTATTATGTTGATTATCCTAAGTTACGCCTTGGAGGGCCGACTTACCGTTGGATGCGTGAAAACATGCGAACGGGAGATAACTTAATTGAAAATGCAGGAAAAATTCAGACACCACTTATTGTTTTAGAAGCTAGTGAAGATAAGGTAGTTAGTAATCGGGAGTTATTGGCTTTTTGCGAAGCGCGTCAAAAAGCCGGAGCAGGAAAAGAAGAACATAATCCTCTGGTTATCCAAGGGGCATACCATGAAATCCTGTTCGAGAAAGATGCATTGCGGGCGCAGGCCCTTAATGCGATTTGTGATTTTTTTGATCAACACTGATTTATACCCAATAGATTTCAAGAAAGATGCGGGTATCGCTTAGGAATTTGAACTATGTACTATGTTGTTGCTTCAGACTTAGATGGCACACTGTTATCTCCCGATCACGTATTAACGCCGTATACTAAGAAAATTTTGAATCTTCTGACAGATAAAGGGATTCATTTTATTTTTGCGACAGGGCGTCATCACATTGATGTAGGGCAGATCCGCGATGGATTGGGAATTAATGCTTACATGATCACATCAAATGGGGCGAGAGTGCATAATGCACAGGGAGAACTGGTATTCAGCCATAATCTGGCACCGGAAATTGCCCGTGATTTATGTTTGCTGGAGTTTGATAACCCGAACGTTTTGACCAACTACTATAATAATGATGAGTGGTGGGTTAATCGTGAAAGTTCGGAACAGACTGAATTTTTTAAGGTGTCTGATTTCCATTATCAGCTTTTCCAACGTGAGAATTTTCCTGTTGATGGTGTGTGTAAGGTCTATTATACCAGTGAAGATCATGATTATTTGATTCAACTGGAAGAGAGAATTGAAGCGCGTTGGGGAGATAAAGTAAACGTGAGTTTCTCTCTAAGAAATTGTCTGGAAGTCATGTCAGGAGGAGTATCCAAAGGGGAAGCATTGGCGCAGGTCTGCCAATCCATTGGGTATCAATTAAGTGACTGTATTGCTTTTGGTGATGGAATGAATGATCTGGAAATGCTAAGCGTAGCGGGTAAAGGTTGCATTATGCAGGGTGCCCATCAGCGCCTGAAAGACATTTTGCCGGACATGGAAGTGATAGGCTCTAATGCCGATGATGCGGTTTCGTGTTATTTGCAGAAAATGTATCGAGTTTGATGTTCATTTAAGTAACCAATTGAAAACAGCATTCTGATGGGTGCTGTTTTTATTTTTAAATATAAAAAATCAAATAAAAGGAAATAGTTTTCTTATGTGAATGCTTCTCTATCTATTATCAAAAAACTATCACTTAATTTTCTTTTCCTATTATTATATTTATTGCTTGGGTTTTTTTGTTATTTTTTAGATGGTCACGGTGTTTTATTCTTATTTTTTCAATAATATCAATGACTAAGATTACATTGTATTAATGGTGATATAATTATTGATATACTTTTTTAAAATTTATTAATTACAAAAGTTAAATTTTCTATGATAGTTATGACTGCAACCTAGTTGTTGAATTACTTTATTTTAACAGTCTACGCGAGTAGATATGTCTGTATATGAAAATAAATCATGAATAAAAATAGTGTTGTTATATTTGTTACGTTGGAATTAAAAACTTACTGTTCTGACACTCAGGGAATATATTGATATGCCGTATGAAAATACGGCATCGGTTATAACTCCGATGCAGCATGCTTCTGAAGCATGTTTGGCTACACCGGAAGGGCGAAAAGGGTTTTGGCGAGCTATTTTCTCTTGTTGGCTAGGTACGACAATGGAATATGCTGATTTCGCACTTTACGGTTTAGCCGCGGGTATCATCTTTGCTGACGTTTTCTTTCCTGAAACAGCACCAATGATAGCTTTATTGGCAAGTTTTGCTACTTACTCTGTCGGGTTTATTGCCCGTCCCATTGGCGCACTTATGTTTGGTTGGTTAGGAGACCGCAAAGGACGCAAATTTGTCATGTTAATGACAGTGACGCTTATGGGAATATCAACCACACTTATCGGGCTTATCCCTAGCTACGCTCTTATTGGTATTTGGGCACCGATTTGTTTGGTGACGCTGCGGTTTATACAGGGATTAGGAGCGGGAGCGGCGTTATCCGGTGGTACTGTTATATTGGGTGAATTTGCACCGTCAGCACAACGTGGTTTAGTTTCATCTATTATTGCCCTTGGCTCTAATGGTGGAACGTTACTGGCATCACTTGTTTGGCTGCTGGTATTGATGATGGATAAAGAGAGTTTACTGGATTGGGGTTGGCGTATCCCATTCCTGTGCAGTTTTTTGATAGTGATAATGGCCTTATTCATTCGTCATTACATGAGTGAAACACCAGTCTTCGAACGTTATAAAGCGATGATGGCAGAACAGCGCGAACAAACATTGGGTGAGGGAGATAAGTATCAGACAGCCGATAGCTCTCGTTGTTTCTGGCAACGAACCAGAGCATTCTGGCTTATGGTTGGCTTGCGTATTGGTGAAAATGGCCCGTCATATTTGGTGCAAGGGTTCATCATCGGTTACGTCGCTAATGTGCTGATGATGGACAAATTTATTCCAATGTTTGCTGTGCTTATCGCATCAATATTGGGTTTTCTGATCATTCCATTGGCGGGCTATTTTTCAGATCGTTTTGGTCGCCGTATTACTTATCGTTGGTTTTGTCTATTACTTGTTTGTTATGCACTTCCTGCTTTTATGTTCTTGGAAAGCCGTGAACCTATTATTGTTATCCTGACTATTGTTGTAGGCATGGGATTGGCTTCACTCGGTATCTTTGGTGTGCAGGCCGCCTGGGGAGTAGAACTATTTGGAGTAACTAACCGTTATTCCAAAATGGCCGTTGCGAAAGAATTAGGAGCTATGTTGTCCGGTGGGACTGCGCCATTGGTTGCAGCGGCTTTATTATCTTTCAGTGGGCATTGGTGGCCTATTTCCTGTTATTTTGCAGTGATGGCGGGGATCGGTCTTATTACAACATTTTTTGCACCTGAAACACGTGGCAGAGACCTGAATTTACTTGAGGACGCGATTTAGTGTCCTTCCATTTTTCGTATTTTTACCAATTAGATCTCTGTCTCAATTTGTGGGACTAACATAGGTATTATGAATTCTCGCTTAAAAAGAATAACACGTAGCGATGTTGCGAAAGAAGCTGGAACCTCGGTAGCTGTCGTCAGTTATGTCATCAACAATGGCCCACGTCCTGTTGCAGAAGCTACTCGCCAGCGCGTATTGGCAGCGATAGAAAAAACAGGTTATCGGCCGAATAACATTGCTAAAGCATTGGCTTCTGGCTCGACACACGCTTATGGTTTGGTCCTGCCGGATATCTCTAATCCCTTTCTTTCTTCGGTAGCATGTGCTTTGCAGCAGGAGGCTTTTAAGCACGGGCAAGTATTGTTGCCGGGAGATTCAGGAGATAATCGGCTTCGGGAAAAGGAGCTTATCAACAACTTATTGAATCGTCAGATCGACGGTTTGCTGTATACCAGTGTGGATCGCCATCCTTATATTGATTTGATTCAGGCCAGTGGAACTCCCTGCGTTATGCTTGATTGGGTTAATGCTGATTCAAATGTTAGTGCAATTCGTGTGAATGAAAGGATTGCAGCATTTAAAGTGACTCAACACCTGACAGAGCATGATTACTGGGATATTGCCATTATCTGTGGTCCTCTTAATATGCTGAATACTCAGGATCGTCTTTCTGGCTGGCGGGATGCTTTAAAACAAGCAGACTTGGCGGTACGGCAAGAATGGATCTTTTCCACGGACTATACTCGCCCGGGCGGTTATGAGGCAACGTTACGGATGCTAAAAGGGAAATTGCCTCGTGCACTGTTTGCTACTAATGAATTACAGGCATTCGGTTGCTTGCGCGCGCTGGCTGAACATAAGATAGCAGTACCCGCTGATATTGCATTGGTCTGTTTCAATGCGACTCAGCAATCTCTGTTTAATGTGCCTTCCTTAACCGCGGTTCGTCAGCCGGTTGACCAAATGGCACAAACAGCTATCGAAATATTGAGATCATGGAATGGCAAAGCTCAGGAATGCGAATTCGAGTTTGAGTTACAAATTGGTGAATCTTGTGGTTGTCTATTTGAGCGGTAACCTTGCTCAAACTATGTGGCAGCAATATAAACTGCCACATAGGATGAAAAATTGCCCGGCCGATTACTGTAGAATCGACTTCCCGCAGGATAAGATTATGGCTTGATATTCGTGAGGCTGAGTTACTGAATCCGAGAAAAAACCACAGACAGGATCACTTCAAGAATCGGCTGCAAGGCGATAATTCCGAGTGCTATCGCAAAGGTGAAGACAAATACAAGCACCAGATTGCGTTGGGGATAGCGTTCGGAAATTTTTCCTATGATAAAACCAATCAGGATTGCACCACTGCCATAGATGATACGATACAGGCCGGTGTTATCGCACTTTTTGAATATTTGTACTCTGAAATAGTTAACTGATATATCTTTAAGAGGATTAATCTATTTTTAAATAACTTAATTTAATTATAAGGTTGCTAAATAAAAGTTATTTTTATTGGGGGTTAATAATGAATTAAATGGATTTTTTTTACTGATAGATTTATAGATAACTTTGATATGAAATAGATGAATGTATATTTAACCCACTTTAAATTTTATCTTTGTAAGATTTTCTTAATCCATTATCTAATAATTACATTATTAATTTCATATTCTTTTTTTAAGAATGGAGCATAGACTTCAAGAGATATGTGAGTATAAAATTCGGCAACTTTTATAGTTTGTTTCCTTTTTTATATGATTTGCTCTTAAAGAGAAAGTATTATGAATTGGTATTTTCAAGTTTTTAAAAATTATGCTGATTTTTCAGGACGTGCGCGTCGTAAAGAATATTGGATGTTCTATCTGTTCAATATAATTATTTTTTTCGCAATCTGTATATTAGGCGCAATACTCAGTGATACCATTGGTTCTATAGTGATGCTTATTTATGCACTAGTTGCTTTGATCCCATCACTTGCAGTAACAGTACGTCGTCTCCACGATACTAATCGTTCTGGTTGGTGGATCTTACTAGTTTTTGTTCCAATTGGAGGCATTGTAGTATTTATATTCACTCTTTTAGAAGGCACTGAAGGCAGTAATGACTACGGTGCTGATCCGAAAGCCATGCGTTAGTATTTTAATATCTCTTTGGTTTTATTTCTTTAGTTTGCCATCATCTCAAAAACGTCGTCTATTATTTTATAGCGGCGTTTTTTTATAAATAAAAAGCTAAGTTTAGTATGAATATAAATGGTTTTTTATTACCTTAATTCTCATTTCTCCCACGCAGAAGTAAGTAAATCAATAAGCCACTAAATACCATTACCGCCATGAGTATCGGTATTTGCTGAGCGATTCTGGATTCCAGTACAGCACCGAAACAGACATATCCAAGAGGAACACTAAGAAAACGTGTGGAGGTAAATAGGGTCATTATCCGGCCAAATAAATTTTCTGGCACTTGGCGCTGAATTAGTGTGACTTCTACCGGCGCTGTAAAACCAATACCATAGCCGATGGCAAAAAGTTGGATAAATAGTACATACTGCTCACTGAATAGAGACAAAGATATGAAACCTAATCCGAGCAGGCTGTAACCGGCCAAAATAATTCGGTAACTGGAAAAATGTTTGCCACAGATACCGTAAAGCAAAGAGGAAAGCGTTGTACCTATACCAAAACATGTCATCGAAATGCCAAGGCTGACAACGGAATTAAATTCGGTTTTATTTATGTAAGGCAGATAAATGATCAAGAATGGAGTAATAACAAAATTAATTATTGAGCTGAGGATTAGAACAGAAAACAGTTCCTTTTCTGATTTAATATAGTTGAATGCTTCAAGGAAATAACGATGTGGCAGAGAATGGGGTTCAGTCACCTGATCTATATCGGTAACAAAATGTTTTTTCAGAATGATGATCCCCAGTGCAACCACTAAAAAACTGATTGCATCAAAATATAAGGCATTTATTGTACCGAGCATTGCGATAATCAGTGAGCCAAAAACAGGGCCAATAAGATCACAGATATTTTCAATGGTGCTATTTATTCCGTTAATTAATTCATTTTCTCTTTTATGCTGTTTTATCTCTTTTGCCAGTATGACATCTTTTGCCAGACGTCCTGGAGAATCCAGAATAGTTGAAAATATTAGCAGGATAGCGAATAGATAAAAGTGCAAGATATCCATAGTGTAAAACACAGGGATTAATAATATACTCAAGAAATTAACTAAATCAGATAGCATTGAGATGCGAAACGCACCATATTTATCCACCAACTGTGCGCTAAAGAAAATAGAAAGTATTATTGGCACTATTTTGGCTGACATGACGGCGGCAACCAGCAATGGGCTGCCTGATATTTCCAGAATCAACCACGGAATGGCAATTTCTGTAATGGTGTTTCCCAGAATAGAAACACCATTTAATGCCAGTAAGCCACTTATTTGAAAAGGGATGCGTTTGACCATATTTTGAGTTTCTTCTTTCCTTAATTTCCTTCCCTAATTAAGCCCTAACTTTACAGGTCTCCTGGTTTACGGGGAGGATTACGACCTGATGTGTTGGTAGTAGCACTGCGAATAGTAGTACTGCGAATTTCCTGCCCAAAAATATCAACGCGTGCCTGAAATGGCGGGAACGGCAGGGTAATATCATGTTTGCGGAATTCTTGCAAAATATACTGATGCACTTCATGGCGGGCAGGCATACGGTGCCCCATTTCTGCGGCATAAGCACGCAGTTCATAGATCTGAATCCCTTGTTGCAGGTCAACCAGATAGACTTCGGGCATCGGGTTATCGAGAATTAACGGGCACCGTCTGGCGGCAGTCATTAATATATCGGTTGCTTTCGCGGACTCTGTTTCTACGGGGACAGGAATAGTCAGGACAATACGGGTAATTGTATCTGACAATGACCAGTTGATAAATTGCTCAGTAATAAATGCTTTATTAGGAACGATAATCTCTTTTCTGTCCCAATCGGACAGGGTGGTTGCCCGTGTGTTAATTTTCGTGATACTACCGGTCAAGCCACGAATAGTCACCGTATCGCCAATGCGGATTGGCTTTTCAAACAAGATCATCAGGCCTGAAATAATATTGCCAAAAATTTCCTGTAATCCAAAACCAAGCCCAACCCCCATTGCTGCAATCAGCCATTGCAGTTTCGACCATTCAATGCCCACTAATGAGAAACCGACAATCCCACCGATCAAGGTAATACCGTATTTGGTTAATGTTGTGATGGCATAACCTGTGCCCGGTGTCAGTTCCAAGTGCTGTAACAGTGCTAGCTCAAGTAGCGCAGGGAGGTTGCGGATAAGCTGTGCAGTGATCACAATAACCAGGATCGCAATCAGAACGGAACCCATTGTTATTGGCTGGACGGTATCAACACCGTTGATGGTCGTGGTGACATCCCATAGCCGGATATTTTCGAGGAAAGAGAAAGCAGAATGTAATTCTGACCATAACAGGATCAATGAAACCAGCGCGATCATGGTCAGGATAGAACGTATCAACCCCAGAGATTGGGCACTGATTGCATCTAAATCGATAATCGGTTCTTCTACTTCAATGGAGCCTTCAATGCTGCTGTTGATATTGGTGGAGTCTTCTTCACTTTTGGCACGTTGGGCAAGAATATCGGCACGACGCTGCTTCGCTCTTTCGAAAGCAAGTTTACGACGTTGGATTAACATCCATCGACGAGTAATGTGGTAGATGACCAACAGGGAGAACCAGATGGCAACCGAAGTTTCTAGCCGTGCCAGCAATGCTTGTGACGTTTGCAGGTAGCCGAGCACGGATGCCAGTGCAGCCAGAATTGGTGCAGAGAGTAATATCCACCACAACACAGAGTTTATGATGTTTTCACCCGAACCGTGTTTGTCCATATACAGTGGAATACCTGCGCGTTTTAACGTAATGGTAACCAAGCTCAGGGAAACACAGAGCATCAGGAAGCATAATCTGCCGAGTGTCGCGGCAAACTCACGCTCACTGTAATTGTTGAATGTGATAAGTGCCATCATAAGGGGCACAATCAGGAATATCGACAAACGATAAAACCGCATGGCCCGTTTTACCCGCTCTTCTGGCCAACGGAAATGGGCAATGAACAGGCCATTAGGATGGGCAAATGCCGCACTGAGCATGAAAATCCACAGGACAGGCGTTGTTTCACTGACACCGTTGCCAATTGCTGTCGCCATTGGGTACTGCCACGCATTTTTCAGGCCGTAGCCAATCGCTGACCAAAGCATCGGCAGAGGGAGAGCCGCGACAACAGACCAGAATACTGTACGCAGAGTCAGGGTGAAGTGATCTTGTGTCACTTTGCCAATACGGTTGCTGGAACGTTCAAGGAAAGCATGATATTGGCGATGTGAACTGATGCTGAAAATCACCAGCAATAATGTCCCTAGCAAATAAAGCAGCGTATCCTGCGTGGTCAGCATAACGTGAATGGCGATGCCCAATTGGGAGAATGTGTCCAGAGAGAGCAGACGGGTTAGATCCTTTACCACCCGCAGCGGGTAATCCAGCGAAATGGGGTCGACATCCGCAACCCAAAACAGATAACGGTGAGTTGCATCTTTAACTTCTTTCAAAGCATCATTTAACTGGTTGGTGGATACTTTGAGTTTTGTCAGCTCTAATATTTCGCTGTCATAGCCTGAAAGCAGAGAATTCAGTAACTCTTTTCTGGTACGGATAAGGGAATCATAAACCTGTTTTTGTGCCTGGGTCAGATTATTATATGCAACGGGAACTTGCCCGCTTTCCCGTTGAGAGTTTTCCAGCATTTCTTCATATTTCAGCCTTTCGACCCGTAACTCCACTATGCTTCGGTCAAGCTGTTGGGATTTCGGAACATCCGGGATGTGGGTTAACTGTGTCCTTAAAGCTGCGCCCAGTGCTGTTGAATCACCTAGCCATTGCGCCTGTTCACGAATGGTATTGAGTGTCTGGCGTACCCGCAGAATATCATCGGCTGCTTTGCGTTGCTGTGAGCCAATGGAATCCATACGTTGGGTTTGCTGGTTAAGCATTTGTGATAAATGGCGGTTCTGCTGAAGTTCATCCAATAAAAATTGCGGCAGTTTCCCTCCATTCTGCCCTGCCAGCATTTCAGTATGTTCAAGGGCCGACTCTGCTTTTTGTTGCCGCTGAGCATTTAATTGGCTGCGCAATTGCTGGAGTTGGAGATCCAGCCGTTGATAGCGTTTTTTGAATAATTCTGCCCGTAACCGGGCAATTTCCTGTCGGTTATTGGCAGAAAGTTGTGCCATCTCCAATTCATTAGTTACCGCTTTGCGGGCATTAACTTCTGCTTGTGCAAGGGTTAATTGGGCTTCTCCCAACAGCGTGGGAGTAGGACTCAATGATTGAAGCCGGGAAGTTGCCTCGGTTAGCAGGCGTCTTGCTTCAGCTTGTTGTTGAGGTAAGAGATTGACTGAGTCACTGATTTCGCGGATTTTATCCTGTTCTTGTTGTAACTGCCGCTCTTGTTCCAGCAATTGGCTGCTGAGCTGGATAATTTGCTGCTCTAAGTTGCTGATTGGCTGATTAGCTGGAATAGCTGGAGGAGGCTCACTTGCAGCCAGAATTTTCTGGCGCAACTCTTTAATGATTTTAGGAAAATCATCAATGGCCTGTTGATATTTCTCAATTCTTTCTTTAGAGGACTTGGCATCATTAACCCAGTTGATAGCCCCTTGAAATGCTTGCGCAACCTCTGCATCCTGTGGATTTTTACTGCCTTCAACCTGTTTGAGATTTTGTTTCAGTTGATTTTCATCCAGCTGTATTGTGGAAGCAAAAGCCAGATTCGCAATTAACAGGCTAAGAAGTAAACTGATAATCAGGCGCACAATAAGGGGCTCCTTGGTAATAAATTAACTAGCGTTATTTTGATTCATAGAAACATTAGCGTGCTCAGTTTGTTCTCCCTCTTTGGTGATAGTTTGTGCCAGTAAGTCACCCATCTGGGTTTGTGAACCACTGTATAAATTATTAGCAAACTGAATCTGATTAGGAACAAACAGGTTGATCACGGTTGAACCAAGTTTGAAACGACCCATTTCTTCTCCTTTCTTGAGGGAAACGGCACCTTCTTCACCTTCTGCCGGATAAGTCCAGCGTTTGATAATGCCTTCACGTGGAGGCGTCACACAGCCACTCCAGACGGTTTCTATGCTACCTACAATAGTTGCACCGACTAAAATTTGTGCCATTGGGCCGAAGGCGGTATCAAACAGGCAGATAACGCGCTCATTGCGTGCAAACAAATTAGGGACATTTGCAGCAGTCAATGGATTGACGGAAAACAGATCTCCCGGAACATAAATCATCTCTTTCAGTACGCCATCACATGGCATATGGACACGGTGATAATCTTTTGGTGATAAGTAAATCGTGACAAACTGACCATTGCGGAATTGCTCGGCAAGCTGGTATTGACCAGCCAGCAATGCTTCCACAGTGTAGTAGTGGCCTTTAGCCTGAATAATTTGTTCTTCCCGGATAGCGCCTAACTGGCTGATAGCACCGTCTGCGGGAAGAGCCAGTTGGTGGGCTTCATTGACGATAGGGCGAATACCCTCTTTTAATGGGCGGACAAAAAATTCATTGAATGTTGAATAAGCTTTAAAAGAAGGCTCTTGGGCTTCATTCATATTGACTTTATAAACTTTGGCAAAAGCTTGAATGGCAAGTTGTGTTAACCAACCAGCCTTTTTATTAGCAAACCAACCTGCTAAGTGAGTAATACATTGCTTTGGCAATAAATATTGTAGTCTGATTTTAATATTGTCTAGCACATTAACCTCTTGGATTTTTTATACCCGTCTTTCAAGTTGCAGTCTGAAATCCATAGGGTATATAGGTAAATTGGGCAAAAGTCAGCTATTGTACCTGCCCTTATGCTGAATGTCAGGGCAACGTATTGCTAATTATTGTGTCTCATTTTTGACCTTCAGTGAAATTTTTGCGTGGCTTTACCTGAGCCATACTTTCCAGTATGCGGTGGTAATTTTCAAAACGCTCTTCCGCGATAGACCCTAGTTCCAGGGCTTCCCGTAAAGCACAGCCGGGATCATCTAGATGCTTACAATCACGGAATTTACATCCACCAAGATAATCGCGGAATTCAATGAAACCTTGTACTACCTGTTCTGGTGTCAGGTGCCATAACCCGAATTCCCGTACACCGGGGGAGTCGATGACATCTCCTCCCTGTGGGAAATGATAGAGGCGTGCTGTTGTAGTTGTATGCTGACCAAGGCCGGAATTGTCCGAGACTTCATTGACCAGAATCTCTTTTTCGTTGTTTGGGAGCAGGGTGTTAAGTAGGCTGGATTTCCCGACCCCGGACTGACCAGCGAAAATACTGATTTTATCAGCCAGTAAGTTAATCAGTTCTGATATACCTTCTCCTGTATAGCTGGAAACTTCCAGCACCCGATAGCTGATATGACGGTAAATATCCATGACACTGTTGACCCATTCACGTCTTTCGTCATCCAATAGATCAATTTTATTGAGCACAATCAAAGGTTCAATATTGAGTGTTTCACACGCAACCAGATAGCGATCGATAATATTCAGTGAGAGTTCAGGCAATATGGCAGAAACAATCACAATTTGGTTGATATTGGCTGCAATGGGTTTAATGCCATCGTAATAATCGGGACGGGTGAGGACGGAAGAGCGTTCATGTACCGCTTCGACAATCCCATTGATCTTCACATCAGACTGGAGCTGTAATGCGGGTCGCCATACGACACGGTCACCGGTCACCAGTGAACGGATTGTCCTGCGGATATTACAGCGTTGTATGGAGCCGTCTGCGGCTTCAATGTCTGTATGTTGGCCGAATCGACTGATAACCAGCCCTTCTTGTGGCTCACCAAGCTGGCTGTCATCCAGTTCTGGTTTTTGGGTATCAGTCCTTTTGAGCGGCTGTTTCAGTCTGCGCTGATGATTGGCCTGCACACGGCGTTGCTGCCCTTTGGAGAGTTTACTTTTAGCCACCGAACCTCACTTATATTTCATCTATCTTGCTGATTATCGCTGTGGGTGATCAAAAAAGTTATGATACACCTCTGATACAGACTACCTGTTTTGAAGGAACCTAGGATATATCATGTCGAAAAGTGAGAACAATCTTATCTGGATAGATTTAGAGATGACGGGCTTGGATCCAGAGCGCGATCGCATAATTGAAATTGCGACAATCGTTACCGATTCGGAACTGAATATCCTCGCGGAGGGGCCAGTTATCGCAGTACATCAGTCAGATGAACAACTGGCACTGATGGATGATTGGAACGTTCGAACGCACACCGCCAGCGGGTTAGCGGAACGTGTAAAGCAGAGTTTATTTAATGAGGCTGAGGCTGAGAAAGCAACTATTGCTTTTCTGGAGCAGTGGGTGCCGGCAGGAAAATCACCTGTCTGTGGTAATAGCATAGGTCAGGATCGCCGTTTTCTATTCTGCTATATGCCTGAATTGGAAAAATATTTTCACTATCGTTATCTGGATGTGAGTACGCTTAAGGAGTTGGCGCGTCGTTGGAAACCTGAATTGCTGGCCGGATTAAGCAAGAAGAATACCCATCAGGCATTGGATGATATCCGGGAATCAATTGCTGAACTGGTTTATTACCGTGAGCATTTTATCCAGAAGTAAGGAGTGGTATTTCACTGAGTATCTGTTGATTAAAGTGGGATTGAGAACCCACTTTAATCGAAGTTTATCGTCGTTACCAAAATTTGTATATAAATCAATCATTTATTTGATGATTAAGCAGATAATTCGTCGAATTAATCATCAATCAGAGGAAAAATGCAATTTTTTATGTTTTGGGGCTTGCCAGAAGAAGAATTCTTCGTATAATGCGCTCCCGTACCGACGAAGAATTTCGAAAGTACAGCACGCCAAAATTAAGCGGGAATAGCTCAGTTGGTAGAGCACAACCTTGCCAAGGTTGGGGTCGCGAGTTCGAGTCTCGTTTCCCGCTCCAAATTCAGGACAGTAGATTTTATAATAGTCTGCAAGTCATAGAAAAAGCGCCAAAAGGCGCTTTTTTTGTAATTTCAGCCTGACCAATCCATAAGGATTGATGTTGACCGATATTCGATCCCTCTGCTAAGTTAAATCTAACTTGGTATAATCACCTATAGAAATCAATATTGCCAAAACTCTCCAAACCGAGAATAAGCGTATTATTTTATAGAAACGTTTTCCTTTTCCATACCAGTTTTCTGCACAGTTTCTCCAACCTGTCCCTGGCCGTTTTTCAGGGATATTTATCCATCAAATTAAGAGGATAGTACGGAATGAACTATGATGTCATTGTTGTAGGATCTGGTGCTATTGCAGGTTCGCTTGCTTATGAACTTATCAGTCGCCGATTGAAAGTATGCAGGGTGGGAAGTCTTGATCGTAGCAATGCTGCATCAAGAGCTGCAGGAGCAATGAATGGTTGTTTTGGTGAGGTAACAAGCGGTCTTATTGCGAGTGACTATGGGACGTTGAAACTCAAAATGGATCGTGTCGCGAAAGATTGCTGGTCAACATGGGCACAGCGTTTGGCTGCCTCTTCAGGGGATACTCGTCCTTTGTTTACGGCAAAAGGGACGCATGTCATTCTCAATACCGCAGGTATGGCTGAGGTTGATAGTGTTAACTATGATGCTATAGAGCGTACGCTTCGTGAGCACAATGAACCTTATCAAATTGTTGATCCAGAATTGATTAAGGGAATGAAAGCGAACAACTTAATGCGTTCACTCAAAGGGCTTTATATTTCAGAGGAACATGCCCTTAATTCCCATATATTGCTTGAAATGTTGGATTCTGCCTTTTTCAAGGAGGGGGGAGAGATCGTCGATAACAATGTTAAGCGCATTCTCACAAAAAACGGTGCTGTAACTGGTGTTGAAACCGTTGATGATAGGCGTCTTACCGCAGGTAAAGTGATTATCGCAGCAGGCGTACAGTCGCTTGATGTATTATCAGACCAATCTTCTATCGTGCAGAAAATTCCCCCACTTTTTTCAGGCTATGGAGTGTCTGTTTTACTCAAACTCAAAAACGCTGATGCACTACCAACCTCGGTTATTCGTACTCCGAATCGTGCATTTGCTTGTGGTCTGCATTGTGTGCCGCGTGGGGATGGTGTTCTTTACGTCGGTGCAACCAACCTTGTGAAAAACCAACCTCATAAGTATGGGTCAATTGCTACCGTCCAGTTCCTTCTGGAGTGCACTTACAATCAGATAAACGTTGATTTGTATGAATCAGAGATAATTGCAATCCAGGTTGGCAATCGGCCTGTCTCCGCAGATGGTTTTCCATTGATTGGCGAGTGTGGCATTGATGGGGTATGGCTTGTGACTGGCACTTACCGGGACGGTCTGCACCAATCCCCGCTTTTAGCCGACTATGTTGCGAATGAAATAATGGGATTGCCGAATCAGAATATTGATTTAAAAGACTTTACCCCTATTCGTCCACCTTTAGTCGGGTTTGAGCGGGATATGATTGTTTTGGAAGCGGCAAAACAAACGGTAGCGATGGGTTATGAAAATATGTGGAATATCAAACCAGGATGGGAAAGCGTTATCAACGAAGGTTTACTCCGTAAGTATCAGGCACAGGCTGAATTGATCGATAAAACCTTCACGCCACCTCCTGAATTGGTTGCATTCTCTTGCCGTGAAGAGCAGATAACAGAGCGATTACGTGCTTACTACAACTGTTGGAAGTAATAAATTTGCTGAAGAGAATAAGACTGTTGGACATCACCGTTATTAGTGATGTCCATGTGTATCATCATACAGTTTTTTCCAGCTCTTTTAGCAAAGCTACCTTGCGTTCCTGCATATTTTTTATCGCTTTTTGTTTCACATGCCCGAAACCTCGTACCTGATCAGGCAGAGTGGCAATTTGTTGACAAATTGCCAGGTTATTGCGATTCAATTTTTCTATCAGAAAATCAATCAATCGCTCATATTCGAGTAGTAAACTTCTTTCCTGTTTACGCTCTTCCTGATAGCTGAAAATATCAAAAACTGTACCACGAAATAGTTTACATGCTGCAAGAAAGCGAAAAACAGGAATGATCCACGTGCCATATTCCTGTTTTCCTCGCTCACCTGTCCGGGGATCTTTGCGATTGAAAAAAGGAAGACTCAGATGAAAGCGGATCTTACCTGCATTATCAAATTGTGAACGAAGATTATCAAAAAAACCTGTTTTGACGTAGAGACGGGCAACTTCATATTCATCTTTATACGCCATTAGTTTGAACAAATTCTCAGCAATAGACTTAGTCAGGTCTTCTGCATCAATTTGTTGAGCCGTTTGTTGGACTTGTGCAATACGGCTCAAATAGCGGAGTGCATATTTTTCATTCTGATAATCAACCAGAAGTCTATATCTATGCAAAATAAGATCATCCAGCGTCTCAATAGTCTGTTTCGGTTTAACATACAGAAAATTATCCAGAAGTTCTGGCTTTTCAGCAGCAATGCGGCCGAGATGGAAGGCTCGTTGTGCATTATTTGCAATGTTCTCTGTTGGATGGGACATGTTCTGAATGGCGCTCTCTATAGAGGATAGCTTGATTGGGATCTGACCAAGTTGCCAGGCATAACCGATTAAGACGATATTAGTTTGATTTCTGTCACCGACCAAATCTGCGGCAATTTGCTCTGCGTCAACAGATTGCAGTGTCTGGCAATATTGGTGAAGAGTATCCAGCATCTTGGTATGATCCAATTTCAGCATGGGATTTCTTAACATATTGCCGATTTGCGTCTTATGGGTATTAAGTACGCAGTTGGATCCTGTTTTCGACATCACTTCTAGTGAGTTTTGCCCCGTTGCAGCAACTAAATCAGCCGCAAGGACGAGATTGGCGCGTCCCCGGTCAATTCTGACCTGATGTAGTTTATTGACATCCCGGCTGAATCGAATGTGGGTTATTGCTTCTCCGCCTTTTTGGGCAAAACCAGTAAAATCAAGCAAGCTGACGGCGTAGTTTTCTATTTTGGCAGCGATACCAAGCAGGCGGCCAGCGGTGATAATACCAGTACCACCTACACCAACGAATAAGATTTCATAAGGGGTGTCTGTGGAATTTAAGGCTGGTTGGGGAAGTTTATTCAGTAGCTTATCAAGCTTTTTTTGTGGCAATGTCTTGCCGGTGTCTTGGCGTGGTTCCGCGTTTTCTATAGTGATAAAGCTGGGACAAAAACCTTTCAGACAGGATAGATCTGAATTGCAAGCATGCTGATCTATCGCGCGTTTAGTGCCTAGGGATGTCTCGGTTGGGATCACTGCAAGGCAATTGGATTGTATCTGGCAATCACCACATCCTTCACAGACGGACTCGTTAATCACTGCTCGTCTTGTCGCTTTCGGTACTAATCCTCTTTTTCTTTTACGTCGTAATTCTGTTGCGCAGGCTTGATCATAAATGATGGCAGTCACGCCATCAGTGTCTCGAAAGCGTTTCTGTATATCTTCAAGAAAATCCCGTTGATAAGCATTCACTCTGGCAGGAAGTCTGTTTTTACCTTTATATTTATCAGGCTCATCGGTCACAATTGCGACATCTTTCACACCTTCAGCCAGCATTAAAGACGCGATCTGCGTTATGGTAATGTTCCCATCCAGTGGTTGCCCGCCTGTCATTGCCACCGCCTCATTAAACAGCAGTTTATAAGTAATGTGGCTTCCCGCAGCGACTGCCTGACGAATAGCTAAATGTCCGGAATGGAAGTAAGTGCCATCTCCCAGATTTTGAAAGACATGAGAACGATTAATAAAGGGGGAATGGCCTACCCAGTCGGTACCTTCAGCCCCCATTGCTGTCAGTCCATATCCTGTATTTCGATCCATCCACGAGGCCATGATATGACACCCAATGCCGATTTGAGCCTGACTGCCCTCTGGTAGACGGGTCGAAGTACTGTGAGGACAGCCCGCACAGAAATAGGGAGTACGTTTGGGGAGCATAATATCGTGCAGTGCAGTTTGGGTTGACCATTCCAAAGGAACAGAGAGGAATAAATTGAATTTCTTCAGCCACCCTGCAAGCAGAGGAGCAAGCCGTGAAGGACGTAACTCTATGTCTGTGGGCACAAGTTTTTGGCCGAGATGATTATGTTTACCTATCAGGTTGATATGTTGTGGCAAATTAATGAGATGCCGTGCGAGTAGCATTTCGACTACAGAGTTTTTTTCTTCAATGACAAAAATATCAGTAACCTGTGATGCGATTTCGCTGAGAAGTGGGGATAAAGGATAAACCAGACGTATATGGACAAAAGCAATACCGTGTTTTGCTAATTCAGAAGGAGGTAAACCTCCGGCACGCAGGGCTTCTAAAACATCCCGATGGGCTTTGCCGACGGTAACTAATAAAGCTTGTGGATGTGAACATGGAACAATGAGTTGATCAATTGGGTTAAGTTTGGCGAAATCCTGAACAGCTTTAAGTTTATAAGCTAAACGCTGTTCTATTTGAGGGCTGGGGAGATCAGGCCAACGCCAATGAAGCCCACTTGGGCCGGGATCAACTTGAGGTATTTCATATTCAGGAATAGGCTTACTCTCCCTGATAGCACTACTTTCCACAACTTCACTGATTGCTTTAAAGCCAATCCAAGCCCCACTTACCCGGGATGCAGTCCAGCCCCATAATCCCACATCATAATAATCAGAAACGGAGGCCGGATGTAAGATTGGCATGCTCCACGCCATCAAAGCGAGATCAGATTGGTGAGACATGGAAGAAGACACACAGCCATGATCGTCACCAAGGATAACCAGCACACCGCCATTAGGGGAAGAGCCATAGGCATTGCCATGCCTGAGTGCATCTCCAGAACGGTCGACGCCCGGTCCTTTGCCATACCACATGCCAAAAACGCCAGTAACATTGCGATCAGGGTCAGATTCAACTTTTTGGGTACCATAAATCGCAGTAGCCGCCAGATCTTCATTGACTGCGGGCTGGAAATGAATATTGGCCTGAGCCAGTTTTTTACTGTTCTGCCATAATGTCTGATCTAAACGGGCTAATGGTGAACCCCGATATCCTGAAACAAATCCTGCTGTATTAAGATTACGGCTTCTATCCAGCTCAGCCTGAGCCAGAAGAAGCTCGATAAGAGCATCGGTGCCAGTAACAAATTTAGGTGGATAATATTGAGTCATATGTTCAGGCCTTACTGAAGGGCAATCACCGTGTAAGATACGACTAAAAAATGGTTCTAATCTATTTCCAGCAAATTATTCCGACAAGTACAAATCTTATTAGGGGGATGGTTGTATATATAATGTTAAATTTTAAGGGCCCCTTCACTTATAAAGTTGCAATTTTGTTGCTAGATCTTGAGGTCTATTGGATATAATGTTTGTATCATAAACAGTTATGAAGCTTTGTAGCATCATATTTGTGTAATATATTTGTTCTGTTGGATGTCTTTTAAGCGTTCAGTCTTGATGTGCAAGTAAATGGCTTGCCATCTTTGTTGAAGGCGTTCATAATGGCGTCCGTTCTTGGGGTGCGGGAATAGCTCAGTTGGTAGAGCACAACCTTGCCAAGGTTGGGGTCGCGAGTTCGAGTCTCGTTTCCCGCTCCAAATCATATATCCTTTCTTCAGTAGTACTCACTTAGTTTAATCCTAAACTTAATATAATAGGCAAAGTAATAACAGCAATAATTGTTTGTAGCGTGATGATCGCTGACATCAATTGGCTGTCTCCATTTAGCTGGCGGGTTAAGATATAAGCCGTTGGTGCTGTAGGTATTGAGAAAAATAAGATCAGTAAATTGAGTTCTAACATATTGAACTCAAGTAGAAAACCAATAATCCCGGCAATTAATGGCATTAATAATAACCTAGATAGTCTATTGATAATAATCGGCTTTTTTCAGATCTTAGCGTTGATGGTTGTAAGGATGCACCGATACAAATCAACCCCAATGGAAGGCTTGTACTTGCCAGAATTTTTAAAAATTGCTCTGAACCGTAAGGTAAGCCAATTTTGGTCAGGTTGAATGATATCCCGATGAAACAAGCAATAATCAAGGGATTTTTAATGATCACCATCACGAATTATTTATTACAGCGAGAATTGCCCAAACTAGCCGTGATAATTGCGGGTTATCCAAAGAAGCGGTAGCCAGACTATTTATTTACCAGATTGAGCGTTTCAAGCATGGTTTCGGTCATGCCATTATTGAACTCAATCATATGACATGTGTAAAAACTGAATATATCTTTAGGATTTTTTAGTAAGCATTTATAAAAATAATTTCTGGCTTGGTAATAATTATTCTTAATTAAAGAAATTATTCCTGAGTTGATGAGTTCAACACGCTCATCTGATTCTTTTCCACTTATCATTATTAGTGTATCAAGAAGTGATTTAGCTTGCTCATATTTGCTTTTTTCCATTGAAATAAGCAAGTCAGTCATATGTATCTGTAATATTGAAAGAGAGATGTTACTTGAATGGAGCCAATTTATATTTGCAAGTTTTTCGTTCCTTTTCATTCCCAATATGCAATGATAACATTCGTATATAAACAATAAGTCATCACTTTTGTTTACAATATGCGGTACGTTTGATTTATCATTAACAATCATAGATAACAACCTCATTTATAATTGATTATCCAATATGTTATTTATGTATTAGCTTATAGCTCAACGATATAAAAAATATACAGTAAAGAGAAATGAAAATTAATGAGTTATCTCACAATAAGAAATTCGTGATGAGTTAGAGTAACATTTTATATTCTTGAGTAATAAATATAATGAAGGGTAGATTAATATAATAGATGAAATGGTATTATAAAACTGTAATAACCACTGATTAAACTAATTAACTTATTGTTCATTATTATGATGACATCGCAATTTGATATCGCTTTTATAGTTAATCCGCATGAATATATCTCATTGCCTTGAAAAGTATATTCTTTTTTTGTGCTGGAAAGAGTAATCAAGACCGATGTCGGTGCAGCTAATAGGCTGCTGTTTTCTGCGATATTTTAATGAGATGTATCGTAGTCATATTATTCTCAATTGGGGACAATTATCCTTGTATATTGGATTTCCAGTGCTGAATAAAAAGATTTCTTTTCTTGACCTTTAGAAATTGTCGTAATTGATAGGAGCATAGAAAAGATGATAAGAACCGGAAAGCAATATATGGAGGATTTACGTGATGGACGCACTATTTTTATCAATGGCGAAAAGATCACAGATCATGTGGATCACCCAGCGTTCAGGAATGCGATTAGGTCTGTAGCGAATTTGTATGATTATAAAATTCAGCATACGGATAAAATGACTTTCACAACGGAAGCTGGCGAGCAGATGAGCCTGTACTGGCAGTTGCCTTCTACCCCTGAACAGCTAATTGCACGAGGTTATGCAGCCTATGAATGGGCAAAGCAGACAGTGGGCTGGCTTGGCAGAAGCCCTGATTACACGTCATCAGCACTAGCCGGAATGCTGACACATATTGAGTTATTCGAATCTTATTCTCAAGAACGCGCTGATGCTTTGCGAAATTATTTTGCCTATGCGAGTAAGAATGATCTTTATCTGGCTTATGCCCTGATTAGTCCGCAGGGTGACCGTTCAAAGACACCCGGTGGGCATGATAAGAATATTTATCATGCCCTTGGTGTAGTGGAAAAGAATGCCGAAGGCATTATTGTCCGAGGTGCTAAAATGCTCGCTACGGGCGCTGTATTGGCTGATGAAGTATTGGTCGGTACTACTAAGCCGCTGAAAAAAGATCTTGATGAACGCTATGCGCTCTCTTTTGCTATGCCACTCAATACGAAAGGCATAAAAATTATATCCAGACGCTCCTATGAGTTTGGTGCTAATCCCACAGATTATCCATTGTCATCCCGGTTTGATGAAAATGATTCAATGCTCTATTTCGATGACGTTCTGGTGCCTTGGGAAAGGGTATTTGTCTTTGAAGATATTGAGATGTGCTCTAAGCAGACGGAGTCAACGGCTACGGAAATCTTGATGGATATCCAAAGCCTGGCCCGTTATGCAGTAAAATTACACTTTTTAGCGGGATTAGCGCAGGTAATGGCCGAAACCAATGGTGTCTGCGAATATCCTGCCGTGAAGGAATCACTCGCACAGCTCGCTTGCTACGCCATGAATATTGAAGGGTTGTTTAAGAGTGTGCTCCATTGCCCAAAAGTTCATAATGGATTCTGCTTACCTGATAAGACCATGCTCTATACGTATCGGGTGATCTCGCAGTCAATGTATCCGAATGTATTGGAGACAATTAGAAAACTGGCAGGAGGGGGGGTTTTGATGTTGCCGTCAAGTGCGGCTGATTTAGAGGATGATGAAATTTTAAGTGTTATTGAGAAAACACAGTATTCATCCATTGCTTCACCTGTCGAAAGGGTCAGATTGATGAAGTTGGTGTGGGATGCGGTAGGTTCAGAGTGTGCTTCAAGACACCATCAGTATGAGCTGTTTTATGCCGGAGCTCCTTATCAAACGTTGGGGCGTCTTTACGGTCAATATGACTGGGAGTCATCAAGAGAACTGGTTGAAAGAATAAAAAAGCTTTAAATTAATTTTTATCCTGCTGCTATGTTCATCCTGTTGTCACGTTAAGTTTGCCGGATAATAATGAGTGGCAATAGTTGGTAATGAAATAGTCGCTAAGAAAAAAGTGCCAGCATTGAGTGTTGGCACTTCTTATTCCGTATCAGTATAACTTGTCAGAGTCCTGCCAAAAATAATTTATTGATAAAGCGCTTGCCATCCTGCTTCAACAAGTCCATAATTCCGCCTCATTTTTGGATATGCAGAGGAAAATTTCTCCAGTAGCGTCTAGAATGAGGAGTGGATTCCGTTTTTACTGCCAATACTTAATACTTTTCCAACGAAGTGCAATCTCTATTTTTTATCCACAGTATTTTACGTAACTACCGTATTTAGTTGCTCGGTATTGCTTTGATTGTTACACAGAGTTATCCACAGGCAATACGATTACATTTAAGCTTTGCAGCCCATTATTTAAAATAATATCTATTGATTAACTAATTGATAAATTAGAATAATTGTCTGTTATTCAAAATTATTGAATTAATATTTATCCTTTCTTTGCGCCTTGATCAGTAAAGCGTTTTTATTTTATTCACAAGGAAACAGAGGGGCTTTTTAATAAGAAATTAAGCTGATTGTATATTAAGCATCTCTGGGCAACCCTTTGGTAATTGCTCGTATTAATCGTTTCTGTTGTGACGTTTGGACTTCAATTGCATTAGCACTCCGACGGGATATCTGTTGAGCGACGGCCCAGTGGATATGTTCATCTAATACATCACTCAAACCGATTCTTTTTTTCAGAGTTAGTACAATTTCATCCCGGTAAGGTGCGTTACCTAATGCAACTGAAATATTGCGCAGCCAACGTAGATAACCGATACGTCGTATGGCTGAACCTTCCGTTATGCGCAGGAATTTTTCTTCGCTCCAACTGAACAAATCGAGTAATTCAGGTGTATGCAGTGCGGCACGAGGGCTAAAATCAGCTTCATCTGTTAATTGTGAGAAACGATTCCAGGGGCAAATAAGTTGGCAATCGTCACAACCATAAATCCGGTTTCCCATCAATGACCGAAATTCTTCTGGGATCGTTCCGTCGAGTTCAATCGTCAGGTAAGAAATACAGCGGCGGGCATCAATCGTATAAGGTTCTACAATTGCTCCTGTTGGGCAGGTGGTCATACAAGCGACACAACGTCCGCATTGTTCTTCTTGAGAAATATCGATAGGTAAGGGAAGGTTAATCAGTAATTCTCCCAGAAAGAACCAAGAGCCAGATTCCCTGTTTAATATAAGTGAGTGTTTACCAACCCAGCCAAGTCCGGCTTTTGTTGCCAATGGGCGTTCCATAATGGGAGCAGAATCGACGAAGGGACGAAAATTCAGAGTCCCTTGGTATTCATGGGTGCTGCAATAGTCCTGTATTTGTTCACCTAGCTTTTTAAGCCGTTGGCGTAGCAGTTTATGGTAATCTCTGCCCAGTGAATAACGGCTAACATAGCCCAGTTCAGGGTTATTCAATGTACTGGCAAAAGCAGCTTTGGTGGGCAGGTAATTCATGCGAACACTAATAATCCGCAACGTGCCGGGCAGTAATTCACGGGGACGCGTTCGCATCATGCCGTGACGTGCCATCCAGTCCATTTCACCGTGGTATTGCTTATCAAGCCATTCCTGTAATCTCGGCTCTTCTGTGGATAAATCAGTATCACAGATGCCAACTTGCTGGAAACCGAGGGAAAGCCCCCATTGCTTGATGTTTGTTGCCAGAAGATTCAGATCGAGAGGGGTTACCATTGAATATAAGTTACTGCTGTAAAAGAGGCGTAGAGTAACACAGGATAGATTGAAGACAAAAAATGTGGTATCTGGCTCGGTGTCAGCACAGGAGATGCTAAATGATAATAGCTGAGTTATGTTATGGTTATTGGTTAAACTATTTGACTAATATGTCTTTTATATACCTTATGGATTTCAGGTCGCGACTTGGAAAAGGGTGTGTATATTTCAACAAGCTTCAATTCAATAAATACAATAGATAATTTTCGATGAAAGAACTCGTTTTATCACTTCCAGATGAAAATGCTACGGTTGCGCTGGGCAATGCAGTGGCGGCAGCTTGCGAACGCGGCTATGTTATTTATTTATACGGTGATCTTGGCGCAGGTAAAACGACATTCAGTCGTGGTTTTCTGCAAGCTCTCGGTCATCAGGGACACGTAAAAAGCCCTACTTATACGTTGGTTGAACCTTATACCTTACAACCACGTTCTGTTTATCATTTTGATTTGTACCGTCTGGCTGATCCGGAAGAATTGGAATTTATGGGGATCCGGGATTATTTTCATCAGGATGCCATTTGTTTGGTGGAATGGCCGCAGCAGGGGGCAGGTTTTTTGCCTAAAGCTGATATTGAGTTGCATTTGACCTATAACAATGAAGGTCGACAAGCACGTTTTGTGGCGTTATCTGAATATGGTGAAAATTTACTGGATAATCTGGAATCCTTATGAAGGAATCTCTGACCATGATGAATGCCTTCTTCGTGAAGATGATACAAAAATGGCAAACCCATTGGCTGATGGTTTGTGTGTTGTTTGTGATGTTAAGCCAACTGGTTATGACAACAGTAATGGCGTCTACGCTGTCAAATGTGCATATGAGCAATAGTCCATCTGAAGCGACCGTGACGTTGGGATTCACCGGCGGACATCCTGAGTATCGTTTTTTCCCTCTGCATAACCCTGAAAGACTGGTGGTGGATATTCGTCAATCCGCTAATTTCACAGGGCTGCCAATGCATTTGTCAGGTAAGGGTCAGGCAAAACAGAATTTGGTAAAAGTAGTCCGAACCAGTCAGCCACCTGATTTACTTCATAAGCGAATTGTGCTGGAGTTAGCGCAGAAGGCAACAGCAACTTCCGTTGTGAAGCAATCAGGTCATCAATACCAGATTATCTTTACTCTGAAAGTAAATGGTACTGCGAGTCGTTCATCGACATTGGAAAAAAAACCTGCATTCAGAGAAAATCTAGGATCAAATGAAGGTAAGCAATTACTAACAAATAAGTCAACTTCTGGTACAATGCCGACAAAACAGAATGCTAAAACTACGTCTGTTCATGGTGAACAATTTGCTCATGGTGAACAAGTAGTGAAAAAGCAGCTAACCAAGGCAGCTAAAGGAAAATATCCAGTTGTTATTGCCATTGACGCTGGGCACGGAGGGCAGGACCCGGGGGCAATCGGGCAGCGGGGATTGCGGGAAAAAAATGTTACCATCAGTGTGGCACGTAAACTGGAAGCACTTCTGCGTAATGATCCCATGTTCAAACCTGTCCTGACACGGAACGGAGATTATTTTATTTCGGTAGCAGGACGATCTGAGGTTGCCCGTAAGCACAAAGCCAATATGTTGATTTCCATTCATGCGGATGCTGCACCTAATCGTAGTGCCAGGGGGGCTTCTGTTTGGGTACTGTCCAATCGTCGTGCGAACAGTGAATTGGGGAATTGGTTGGAACAGCATGAGAAACAGTCTGAATTGCTAGGTGGTGCGGGAGATGCTCTTGCCAATGGCACTGATCCTTTTTTGAGTCAGGCTGTGCTGGATCTGCAATTCGGGCATTCACAACGGGTAGGTTATGACGTAGCTATTCAGGTTTTGCATCAGTTAACTCAGGTTGGTTCTTTGCATAAACGTACACCAGAACATGCCAGTTTGGGGGTTCTGCGTTCACCGGATATTCCTTCCATCTTGGTAGAAACGGGTTTTATCAGTAACTCGTCAGAAGAAGGATTGTTGAGTTCCAATCAGTATCAAGAAAAATTAGCGCAAGCTATCCATCTGGGGTTACGTCACTATTTTCAGACTAATCCGTTGCAAACAGCACCAAAGTAATTTTAAACCGTATACGTAAGATAAGAAGTAATACGTAAGAAACAGTAAATAAGGTCGAATGATGGCTATCAGGATATTACCCCCACAATTGGCAAATCAGATTGCTGCTGGTGAAGTGGTTGAACGCCCTGCATCGGTAGTGAAGGAGTTGGTGGAAAATAGCCTGGATGCTGGCGCTACCCGCATTGACATTGATATTGAGCGTGGCGGCATAAAATTGATCCGTATTCGTGATAATGGCTGTGGTATTAGCAGGCAAGACCTCACGTTGGCATTAGCTCGGCATGCTACCAGTAAAATAGCTTCTCTAGATGATCTGGAAGCCATTGTCAGTATGGGATTCCGAGGGGAGGCGCTGGCTAGTATCAGTTCCGTTTCACGGCTGACGCTGACATCTCGTCCTGAAAATCAGGCCGAGGCATGGCAGTCTTATGCTGAAGGTCGTGATATGGAAGTAACGGTAAAACCTGCTGCTCACCCTGTTGGAACAACGGTTGAGGTCTTAGACCTGTTTTATAACACGCCTGCCCGTCGAAAATTTCTAAGAACGGAAAAAACAGAGTTCAGCCATATTGATGAAGTCATGCGCAGAATCGCACTTGCCCGACTGGATGTGGCGATCAATCTGAATCACAATGGAAAATTGGTTCGTCAGTATCGTCCGGCCAAAGAAGAATCTCAGCATGAACGTCGATTAGCAGCGATTTGTGGCGCGGCATTTGTGCAGCAGGCACTTGCACTATCATGGCAGCACGATTCTTTATCTATCAAGGGATGGGTGGTTGATCCGATGAATACCGCTGTGGCAGGTGATACTCAGTATTGCTATGTTAATGGACGCATGATGCGGGATCGGCTGATTAATCATGCTATTCGTCAGGCCTATCAAGATCTGCTGCAAGGAGAGCAGCAACCCGCTTATGTTCTGTACCTGGAGATCGACCCGCATCAGGTTGATGTCAATGTGCATCCGGCTAAACATGAAGTGCGTTTTCATCAGGCGCGTTTGGTACACGATTTTATTTATCAGGGCGTAGCAGCAGTATTGAAACAGCGGGGTAATGGCGCTGGACTGGCACTTGATTGTCAGGAGAATACCGCCAATTGGATACCGGAAAATCGGCCTTCTGCGGGAGAAAACCATTTTCTCCAACAAACAAAGGCGTTATCGGGAGAGCAGCCTTCAAATACATCATCACCTTCTCGCCCTGTTTCTTTATCTTCGTCCGGGCAGCATGATAAGCAAAGGCAAGAACCACGCAAAAATCCATCTTCAGGCGAGCGTTCGGATCATAGCTCTACCCGGCAGCCTTATCATGGGGAAAATTATCAGAAAAAACAGGGGGAGTTGTATCAGAAACTGATGCAGTTTGAGTCAGAGGAAAAACAACCATTATTTCCTGAAAAGGCAACGCCTGAGAAACAAGATTCTGGAAGACCAACTCCTGACACGGAAAAAACGACATTAACACCAACTCATTCAACTGTCGTACAAGGGAAAAGTGGTAGTTATAGTTTCGGCAAGGTATTAAGTATTTATGCCTCTCACTATGTTTTGTTTGAATCGGCGTCAGGCATTGGGTTGCTGTCTTTACCTGTTGCGGAGCGTTGGCTGAGGCAGGCACAGTTAACTCCGGGAGAACAAAGGCTAAAATCACAACCACTGCTTATTCCATTGAAACTGTCTCTTGATCAGGCAGAAATTAGTATTTTGGAGCAGAATAGTGAGCTATTAAAGACTTTTGGCATTGAATCTACTGTCGCACATGGAAAAGTAACCATTCATGCGGTATCGTTGCCTCTGCGCCAACAGAACCTGCCAAAACTGTTTCCGGCATTGTTGGGCTATCTGATAGAGCAGCCATCGGCCTCTGTAGAACAGGTGGCGATCTGGCTCTCCCGTCATTTGGGGAGCGAACACGAAACGTGGAACGTTGCGCAGGCTGTTCAGCTTTTAGCTGATGTCGAGCGCCTTTGCCCTCAGCTGGTGGAATCTCCGCCTGAGGGATTATTACAATTAATTGATTTACAAGCAGTGGTGGCACTTTTTAATCATGAGTGATTCAAAAACTCGACAATTGCCCACAGCCATTTTTCTCATGGGGCCGACTGCCTCAGGAAAAACGGCATTATCAATCGCTTTACGTCAGCATCTTCCGGTTGAACTGATTAGCGTTGATTCTGCATTGATTTATCGTGGCATGGATGTTGGTACTGCGAAACCTTCCGCAGAAGAACAGGTACAGGCACCTCATCGTTTGATTGATGTTTTGGATCCTGCCGAAGTTTATTCTGCTGCTGATTTTCGTCGTGATGCGTTGAAACACATGGCGGAAATTACGGCTGCCGGGAGAATTCCACTCCTGGTTGGCGGAACCATGCTATATTTCAAAGCATTACTAGAAGGATTATCGCCATTGCCTTCTGCAAGTCCTGAAGTCCGGGCACAAATTGAGCAGCAGGCAGCGGAAGAGGGGTGGGACGCATTGCATCAGCAGTTGCAGGAGATTGATCCGGTCGCTGCTGCAAGAATTCACCCAAATGATCCACAACGTCTTACTCGTGCACTGGAAGTTTTTCGGATTTCGGGTAAAACTCTAACTACATTGACTGAAACGTCTGGAGAAGTATTGCCTTATCGTGTTCATCAGTTTGCGATTGCGCCTGCAAGCCGTGAAGTTCTGCATCAGCGCATTGCTGCCCGTTTTGAACAAATGATCAAATCAGGGTTTGAAGATGAAGTTAAAGCGCTTTATGCTCGTAACGATTTGCATACAGATTTACCTTCCATTCGTTGTGTTGGTTATCGTCAGATGTGGTCTTATCTCGCGGGCGAAATCTCTCATGATGAGATGGTTTATCGTGGTATCTGTGCGACTCGCCAGTTAGCGAAGCGTCAGATCACATGGCTCAGGAGTTGGGACAATGTGACTTGGTTGGACAGTGATCAACCTGAACAAGCACTAAATACAGTCATGCAGGTTATTAGTACATAAATTTATTGATTGTGTACAATTGATCAGTACAAAGTGTCATTTTTGAGTAGTTAATTTTTCGAACCAACGGGTTCTTAGTTAAAAACAACAAAATAAGGAAAATATAGAATGGCTAAGGGGCAATCTTTGCAAGATCCATTCCTGAACGCATTACGACGTGAAAGGGTCCCGGTTTCTATTTATTTAGTCAACGGCATCAAATTGCAGGGTCAAATTGAATCTTTTGACCAATTTGTCATTTTGCTGAAAAACACAGTCAGTCAGATGGTTTATAAACACGCCATTTCTACTGTTGTGCCTTCCCGCCCAGTGTCTCACCATGGTAGCAATGCAAATGTGGGATCCAGTGTAGGAAATTATCAGGCTAATACTAGCTCGGCGGCACAACAGGAAAATGATATCGCTGAATAAATCAGTGATAATGCCTGGCGAAAATAAAAACATAGGTAGGGAGACTTTACCTATGTTTTTCCTATGGATTTTACTCAGCCTGAGGGGTTGCACCGTTGTTTGATCGTTATGAAGGCGGAGAACTAGCTGTTCTGGTGCATGTTTTTTTCTCACAGGAAAAAGATACGGAAAATCTCAGTGAATTTGAATCATTGGTGACTTCCGCAGGTGTTTCTCCTGTGCAGATAGTGACAGGAAGCCGTAAGGCTCCGCATCCGAAATATTTTGTCGGGGAAGGCAAAGCAGAAGAAATTGCTGAAGCAGTCAAAAACAGCGGCGCAGATGTGGTGCTGTTTAATCATGCACTCAGTCCTGCTCAGGAACGTAATCTTGAACGCCTGTGTCAATGCCGTATTGTTGATCGCACTGGTGTGATCCTGGATATCTTTGCTCAGCGGGCAAGAACGCATGAAGGTAAGTTGCAGGTAGAACTTGCACAATTGCGTCATTTATCCACCCGTTTAGTTCGGGGTTGGACTCACCTTGAACGCCAGAAAGGGGGGATTGGTTTACGTGGTCCGGGAGAAACCCAGCTAGAATCAGACCGCCGTATGCTGCGTGACAAAATCAAGCAGATTTTGGGGCGTCTTAATAAAGTAGAAAAGCAACGTGAACAGGGGCGTCAGGCACGCAACAAAGCAGATATTCCTACTGTTTCCCTCGTCGGTTATACCAACGCAGGAAAATCAAGTTTATTCAATAGAATAACCTTGGCTGAGGTATTTGCTGCTGATCAGCTTTTTGCTACTCTCGACCCTACGTTGCGTCGGATCAATGTGAATGATGTTGGTTCGGTTGTCTTGGCTGATACCGTTGGTTTCATTCGTCAGTTGCCTCATGATTTGGTTGCAGCATTTAAGGCTACTTTGCAAGAAACCCGACAGGCAAGATTGCTGCTTCATGTTGTTGATGCGTCAGATAATCGTTTGGATGAAAATATCCTTGCTGTTGATAGTGTTCTGGAAGAGATTGAGGCGCATGAGATCCCTTCTCTATTGGTGATGAACAAAATCGATATGTTGGCTGATTTTGTTCCCCGTATTGACCGTGATGAAGAAAATCGTCCGGTGAGAGTCTGGCTTTCTGCTCAGACTGGAGAAGGTATCCCTCTGTTATTACAGGCACTGACTGAGCGTCTTTCAGGGGAAATTGCACATTATGAATTGCATCTTCCACCAGAAGCAGGGCGTTTGCGTAGTCGTTTTTACCAGCTTCAGGCGATTGAGCGTGAGTGGATGGAAGAAGATGGTCAGTTAGGGCTTGAAGTCAGGATGCCGATGGTTGATTGGCGTCGTCTGTGCAAACAAGAGCCAAATTTACCAGACTATGTTGTCTGATTGATTGGCGCAGGACGACAAACAAGGTATCATTTTGTCTGCCATTTCAAGGTGCTTAAAGTCATGGAATAGCGGTGATGGAATGGTGGTGATGAAATGACTGTGCCAGAATTGCAGTGACGGAATCAGCACTGTCAAAAGTATCACCAAAAATATTGGTTGCTTACGAAACGATGAAAGTTATCGTTTCTGCCCATGGAGGCCGCTGTCAGACCTGTCAGGGACAGGCAACGGCCTGTGAAGTGGGAAGCCTCACCCGTCTGGGTGGAGAGCAGTCACCTCTGAAAAACCAGTGAAAAACTAAAAGTGGAGCTAAAACATGGCGTGGAATCAGCCCGGTAATAACGGACAGGACCGCGACCCGTGGGGAAGCAGCAATAATAATGGCGGCAACTCCGGCGGCAACAATAAAGGTGGTCGAAACCGTGGGGCAACTGATCTCGACGATCTGTTCCGTAAACTGAGTGAAAAACTCGGTGGTCTCGGTGGAAACAAAGGTGGAAATGGTTCTGGACAGAACCTTAAATTTGGTGGGCGTCTTATTGGTCTCGCCGTTGCTGCTGCAGTTGCTGTTTGGGTTGTAAGTGGTTTCTATACAATTAAAGAAACAGAACGTGGTGTTGTTACCCGATTGGGTAAATTTAGCCATATCGTGCAGCCCGGCTTGAACTGGAAGATGACATTTATCGACCGGGTTCGTGCTGTTAACGTTGAATCTGTTCGTGAATTGGCAACATCGGGTGTCATGTTGACATCGGATGAAAACGTTGTACGTGCTGAAATGAACGTTCAATACCGTGTTACTGACCCTGTCGCCTATCTTTTTAATGTCACTAATCCTGATAACAGTCTGCATCAGGCGACTGACAGTGCTGTACGCGGGGTTGTCGGCAAATACACAATGGAAAAAATCCTGACTGCGGATCGTACTATTGTGCGTAACGATACCCAAAAGGTACTGGAAGAAACCATTCGTCCGTACAATATGGGGATCACTTTGTTGGATGTTAACTTCCAGACTGCACGTCCACCTGAAGAGGTGAAAGCGGCGTTTGATGACGTTATCGCAGCCCGCGAAGAAGAGCAGAAAACGATTCGTGAAGCAGAAGCTTATAAAAACTCTGTCTTACCGATTGCCAATGGTAATGCTCAACGTATTATCGAAGAAGCTAAAGCCTATAAAGTCAGTGTCGTATTGAATGCACGGGGTGAAGTGGCAAGTTTCGCTAAAATCCTGCCAGAATATAAAGCTGCGCCGGAAATTACCCGTGAGCGCCTTTATATTGAGACGATGGAGCGTGTTCTGAGTAATACCCGTAAAGTGATTGCAAATGAAAAGAGCAACAATATGCTGGTATTGCCGCTGGATCAGGTTCTGCGTAGTCAAGCTGAAGAAGCAAAGATTAAGCCATCAGAAGTGAAGGTAACATCGGAGCAACGCAGCACGACACATTCTACACTAACACACGGGTCATCTAGTTATAGTAATTCTGGTTATGGCAGTTCTGGCTATGATGATTCAAGCAACCTGCGTGGTGATACGACAAGACAAGGGAGACCATAATCATGCGTAAGTCGTTCGTCTTTGCTATTGCCGCCGTATTGGTTGTGCTGTATTCATCGCTATTTATCGTATATGAAGGTCAGCGTGGTATTGTGCTGCGCTTTGGCAAAGTGATGCGCGATGCTGAAAATAAGCCAATGGTTTATCAGCCCGGCCTGCATTTTAAAATTCCATTTATTGAAACTGTCAAAACACTTGATGCCCGTATCCAGACTATGGATATCAAGGCTGACCGCTTCCTGACAAGTGAAAATAAAGACCTGATCGTTGACTCTTATCTGAAATGGCGGATTAAAGATTTCAGTAGCTATTATCTGGCAACGGGAAATGGTTCAATTTCTCAAGCTGAAGTGCTGTTAAAGCGTAAATTCAGTGACCGCCTGCGTTCTGAAATTGGTCGTCTGGATGTTCGTGGCATTGTGACAGACTCCCGTGGTCGTTTGACGACGGATGTGCGTAATGCTCTGAATCTGGGTACAAGTGATGATGATTCTTCCGCAGACAGCGCAATCGCCTCTGCGGCTGCCCGTGTGAAGAAAGAAACTAAAGGTGAACAACCCGCTTTCAACCCGAACAGTATGGCTGCGTTAGGGATTGAAGTTGTGGATGTCCGCATCAAGCAAATCAACTTGCCTGATGAAGTTTCTGGTGCAATCTATCAGCGTATGCGTGCAGAACGTGAAGCGGTAGCACGTCGTCACCGTTCACAGGGTATGGAAGAAGCTGAGAAGGTCCGTGCTGCGGCTGACAAATCAGCTACTGAGATTAAAGCAGCGGCATATAGTCAGGCACTAGTTTTACGTGGTGAAGGTGATGCAGAAGCCACTAAACTGTTTGCTGATGCTTTCAGTAAAGATCCTGATTTCTACGCTTTTATCCGTAGTTTGCGTGCTTACGAGAAAAGCTTCAAGAATGACGGGAACATCATGGTTCTCAGCCCAGATACTGATTTCTTCCGTTATATGAAAGATCCGACTAAACAGCGTGACCATGTTAATCGTGCTGATAACTAATGAGTTCTGATAGGTGAATTGTTTTATATTCGCCTGAATTGAAAAAAGAAAACTCATTTGAGCCACTGTAAGAGAATTTACAGTGGCTTTTTCATGCTAGTTTTTTGTCTGCTATCATTACCAATGTTTACTTAGCAGCCCATTAATATGACGAAACGAAATAACAGAAGTGAGAAAAAATACTGAAAGGTGCTAAATGAGATGTTAGAATCCATTTTTAAGCAACCGAGTGAACTTTTGAAATGGGTAAGAACGTTGTCGTATTGGGCACCCAATGGGGTGACGAGGGCAAGGGTAAAATCGTCGACTTGCTGACTGAACGAGCTAAATATGTAGTTCGTTATCAGGGCGGCCATAATGCAGGCCATACACTAGTCATCAACGGTGAAAAAACCGTTCTCCATTTAATCCCATCTGGGATCTTACGTGAAAATGTCATTAGCATTATCGCAAATGGGGTCGTTTTAGCACCAGATGCTTTGATGAAAGAGATGAAAGAGCTTGAATCACGTGGGGTTCCTGTACGTGAACGCTTGCTTATTTCCGAAGCTTGTCCGTTGATCCTGCCTTATCATGTTGCATTGGATAATGCCCGCGAAAAGGCGCGCGGTGCTAAGGCAATTGGTACAACTGGCCGTGGTATTGGGCCTGCATACGAAGATAAAGTGGCTCGTCGTGGCCTGCGTGTGGGCGATCTGTTCGATAAAGAAACTTTCGCAGTTAAGCTGAAAGAAATCATCGATTACCATAACTTCCAATTGGTTAACTATTACAACGAACCTGCTGTTGATTATCAGAAAACGCTGGATGATATTCTGGCAGTTGCGGATATTCTGACTGGCATGGTAGTTGACGTTTCTGACCTGCTCTACAAAGCAACTCAGAAAGGTGAACTGGTAATGTTCGAAGGTGCGCAGGGTACATTGCTGGATATCGACCACGGTACTTATCCTTATGTAACCTCTTCCAATACTACCGCTGGTGGTGTTGCAACTGGTTCAGGTTTGGGTCCGCGTTACGTTGATTACGTATTAGGCATTATCAAAGCTTACTCCACCCGTGTTGGTGCAGGCCCATTCCCAACCGAATTATTTGATGAAACTGGTGAATATTTGCGCCAGAAAGGTCAGGAATTTGGTGCAACCACAGGGCGTAGTCGTCGTACTGGTTGGTTGGATATCGTTGCTATTCGTCGCGCTATCCAAATTAATTCCCTGTCCGGTTTCTGTATGACTAAACTGGACGTACTGGATGGTTTGAAAGAAGTGAAAATCTGCGTTGGTTATCGTAAGCCTGATGGTACTGTTATTGAGACTACGCCATTGGCCGCAGAAAACTGGGAAGGTCTGGAAGCGGTATATGAAACTCTGCCAGGTTGGGATGAAAGCACTTTCGGTGTTAAAGAGCACAGCCAGTTGCCAGCAACAGCATTAAACTATATCAAACGTGTTGAAGAGCTGACCGGCGTTCCTGTTGATATTATTTCTACTGGCCCAGATCGTTCTGAAACCATGATCCTGCGTGATCCATTTGATGCTTAATTGATGATTTTAAATCTTTAAAGTATCTATAACCGGGCTTTGTGCCCGGTTTAAGTTACTGGTAAGCCCACAATATGTACTACTTATCCCTGTCGTCTTGTTCTTCTCAAGTTAATGCCCCCTTTTCCAGTAGCAGCTTTGTATTTAGCAGTCGCTTCGCGAAAAAATATATATGAGTTTGTATTATTTGGTTTTGATTGGTTCCAACTTATACCTTTCGTCTTTCAAGTTGCCTCTTTGTTGGCTGCGCTCACTCACCCCGGCACATAGTTTTAGTGGATTGGCTACAGTCAATATAGCCTGATGTAACCAACGATGTGCGGCGTCTCTTTCTCGCCTAATGTGCCAGGCAGTAATTCCACCGCTGCATTCCAGTGTGGAAGAGCTAGGGCAATATGCCGCTTTAGCCCTAGTAATGATAAGTTTTTTTCGATTTCGTCATTTGCATCGGGTCGTAAGGCCAACATCACATGAGGACGTTGTAGCCATTGCTCTAGTGATAATTCCCCTTTGGTTGATAGCACCGTTTCCCTGCTAGCCTGACTAATCGCAAGATCAATCCCTGTTGCCCATTTGCGAACGTACCGTACTAGCGGGGGGAGTATGATCCGTGCGGCATAATCTGATAAGGAAAGCCGGAAACGCCTATGGGCTTGCGATGGGTCGAATTCAGAGGTACCTAGCAAACTGTTTAGGCTACCCAAGGCGTCATTGAGTGGTTGTATCAGCGCCTGGGCACGTATCGTCAAAGTCATTCGGCCGTTACGTCAATATAGGGTCATTGAAGTGTGTTCGAAGCTGTGCGAGTGCGTGGCTGATAGCTGGTTGGCTCTTATGTAATCGTAAAGAAGCTCGGGTGACATGTTTTTCTGTTAGTAAAGCATGCAATGTTAGTAGCAGGTTAAGGTCGATGCGGCGAAGTTCATCCATACGGCGAATAATTAACATATATAAGTGATTTTCATCAAGTTACCAGATGAACGATGATTCGGATATCGTCATTAGTGCGTTTTTGTAAAGGAGTAATATATGCAGCATGACTGCGATTTCTGCTCTTCTTTCTGCACTTATTTTCTAAGTTCAATTTTTCTAAGTTCAATCCAGATTAGGAGGGTAAACTCAGACTCGTGCAATCACCGAAGAGGAACAGCACAAGTTGATTTCCATTTTCAACTTAAACCGTGCGGATTTGCTCCAGCAAATCCGCCTGGCAGGACGAACACCTGAAGTTCACTGTGGAGGCTATTTATCAATTTCGGAAGTGGATGTGGCTCCTTATCCCAAAGTGTATGATATGAGGGCAATAACGCCTGAAACTCAAATAGCTGTATTGAATAAATTTGGCCGGCTGCATGTAAACTCTGCGGATAGCGGGGCGGGTATTGATGAGGTAATGACCGTAGTTTCGGGTGGTCCGTTAACTTGGTTCTTCGTATTACCTGATGGTGTGGTTGTACGTTTGACTGTTGATTACGTTGGCTTAGACGATTTGGCTGTGCGTCTCAGTTATCCAGGATTGGGTATTCACGGTGGTTTCTTGATTGCAGAGCAAGGCTTACTTGTCGCATATGAACATGGCCCGGAAATTTTTGTAATGCGTTATGTTGATCCCAGCGTATCTCATTCAGAGTTGCTTGGGACTAATCCCTGGATTGATTTTTCAGGAGACAGGCCGAAGTTGTTTGATAAAGTAAAATAAATTGATATTTAGATAAGCTGCTGGTGAGCTAAAATACTCATCAGCTTCTTGTAACGATTGCCCTTGATTTTTTTTCTGACAAAGTCGTATAGCTTCGAATTTATCACTTGCCACAAAAAGTTATGTTTACTGTCTGATTTTGTGTTTTGAGGAGATAGAAGGAAAAGGGAGCAGCTCGTTTTGCTTAATTTTTAAAATACCCACATAATGTGACCAGCTAATGATAAACCAATAATATCTGTTTGTTTGGTTATCAATAACCCCCCGTTATATTCAGCCACCCAGAGGTAAGTGTGCAGTTAACCAGTTTTACCGATTATGGCTTGCGTGCCCTGATTTATATGGCTTCTTTACCAGAAGGCCAGATGACAAACATTACTGAGGTAACAGAAGTTTACGGTGTCTCACGTAATCATATGGTAAAAATAATTAATCAACTGAGTAACTTAGGGCTAGTTAATGCTGTTAGGGGGAAAAATGGCGGTATTAGTCTGGGTAAGGCCGCCAGCGAGATTAAAATCGGTGATGTGGTTCGTGCATTAGAACCACTTGGATTAGTTAACTGTAGTAGTTGCCATATTACACCTGCTTGTCGTTTAAAATTAGTATTGAATCAGGCGGTAGAAAAATTTTTGGCAGAATTGAATCAATATACTTTGGCCGATATGGTCGAAGACAATCGTCCCCTTTATAAATTGTTGCTGACAAAATGAAGCAAGAAATGAAATATGGGGATAAACAGCTTACTGATGACAACAGAGGAATTGCGATGTCAAAAGATCCTTTTCAGGAACGAGAGGCTGAAAAATACGAATCTCCTATCCCAAGTCGGGAATATATCTTGGATATCCTTTCTAAACACACCACTCCGGTAAGTCGTCAGGAATTAGCACAAGAACTTCAGTTGACCAGCGCAGATGCGCAGGAAGCGTTGCGTCGCCGTTTGCGGGCAATGGAGCGTGATGGACAATTAGTTTTCACTCGCCGCCAGTGTTATGCGTTGCCAGAAAGATTGGACTTATTGAAGGGTACAGTGATTGGTCATCGTGATGGCTACGGTTTTCTGCGAGTGGAGGGTCACAAAGAAGATTTTTATCTGTCGGCAGAGCAGATGAAGATGGCGATCCATGGCGATGTTGTACTGGCACAACCTTTGCGTCCGGATCGTAAAGGTCGGGTTGAAGTTCGTATTGTAAGAGTGTTGGAGCCAAAGGACAGCCAAATTGTTGGACGGTATTTTATTGATGCCGGCATGGGATTCGTTGTTCCTGATGATAGCCGTCTGTGTTTCGATATCTTGATCCCTAAAGAGGAGATCTGTGGGGCAAGAATGGGCAATGTCGTCGTTGTGGAATTGACGAATCGCCCGACTCGCCGTACTAAAGCCATTGGCAAAATTGTTGAAGTACTCGGCGAAACGATGGGAACGAGCATGGCAGTTGATATTGCTCTCCGAACCCATGAAATCCCTTATAACTGGCCGCCAACGGTGGAAAAACAGGTCGCTGATCTGGATGAAAATGTACCGGAATCGGCTAAGCAAGGGCGAGTTGATTTACGAGAATTACCATTAGTTACAATCGATGGTGAAGATGCCCGTGATTTCGATGATGCGGTTTATTGCGAAAGAAAACGGGGCGGTGGCTGGCGGTTATGGGTAGCGATTGCAGACGTCAGTTATTATGTGCGCCCACAAACCCCTTTGGATACCGAAGCACGCAGCCGTGGTAACTCAGTTTATTTTCCATCGCAAGTTGTGCCAATGCTGCCGGAAGTTCTGTCGAATGGATTGTGTTCACTTAACCCGGAAGTTGATCGCCTGTGTATGGTGTGCGAAATGACGGTTTCCGCCCAAGGAAGACTCTCTTCATACAAGTTTTACGAAGCTGTAATGAATTCTCATGCTCGTTTGACTTACACCAAAGTATGGAAAATCTTGCAGGGTGATCAAGAGCTGCGTGAGCATTACAAACCATTGGTAAAGCATATTGAGCATTTACATGAACTTTATCAGGCATTGGATAAGTCGCGTGACGAGCGTGGCGCTATTTCGTTTGAATCTGAAGAAGCAAAGTTTATCTTCAATGCAGAACGCCGTATTGAGCGTATTGAGCCGGTAGCACGTAACGATGCTCACAAACTCATTGAAGAGTGCATGATCCTGGCGAATATTGCGGCAGCCCGTTTTGTTGAAAAGCATCGTGAACCCGCTTTGTATCGTATTCATGACCGACCGAAAGAAGAAAGTATTCTGAATTTACGCTCAGTCTTTAATGAGTTGGGACTGAGTCTATTGGGAGGCATGACACCAGAGCCAAAAGACTATGCTCAATTGATGAAAATAGTCGCTGAACGACCTGATCATGAACTATTGCAGACGATGTTGTTGCGCTCTATGAAACAGGCCATCTATGATCCGGAAAATCGTGGGCATTTTGGTCTTGCTCTGCGTTCTTATGCGCATTTTACATCGCCGATCCGCCGTTATCCTGATTTGGCATTGCATCGTGCGATCAAATACCTGTTGGCACAAGAGAAGGGTACTGTTGAGCAGCATTGGACACCAACGGGTGGCTGGCACAACGATATGGAGCAGATGCTGCAATTGGGTGACCACTGTTCAATGACTGAACGTCGTGCCGATGAAGCGACAAGAGATGTAGCAGACTGGCTGAAATGTGATTTCATGCAAGATCAGGTAGGTAATATTTTCACCGGTCTGATTACCAGTGTGACTGGCTTTGGTTTCTTTGTCAGACTGCATGATCTTTTCATTGATGGTTTGGTGCATGTTTCAACATTGGATAATGACTATTACCGATATGATAATGTCGGCCAGCGTCTGATAGGTGAATCTTCCGGGCAGACTTACCGGCTCGGTGATGAAGTGGAAATTCGTGTAGAAGCGGTTCACATGGATGAGCGCAAGATTGACTTTATCCTGCTTTCTACCACCCGCAAGGCTCGTAATAAAGGTAAGACTGCAAGAGATAAGGCGAAAAAAGGGGCTTCTGAACGTAAAAATGCTAAAAAAGGGCGAGATTATAAAAAATTAGCCGATTTCGAGTCAGATCGTGTTTTCCGTCAAGACAGTGAGTTCCGTAAGAAGAAAAAAACGGAACAAGACAAATCAAACAATAAATCAGGCAAGAAGAAAAAAGTTTCAGACAAAACCAAAAAGATCACGGCAAAATTGAAAGCAAAACGCGCGAAAAAAACGCGCGAAAATAGCTGACAGCCAAATAGCTAACAACTACAGATAATCAGGGGCGGTTTCTGCCGCCTTCTATTTTTTAGGTATCATCCAGTCATGAGTGAAATTATCTACGGTATTCATGCCGTTAAAGCCTTATTGGAGCGTGATCCACAGCGCTTCATGGAAGTTTATGTATTGAAAGGGCGCGAAGATCGCCGTTTAACTCCGTTGTTACAGGACGTGGAAAACATCGGTATTTCAGTTCAATTGGCTAACCGTCAATGGTTGGATGCGCAGACAGAAAACGCGGTACACCAGGGTATTATTGCTAAGGTTAAGCTTGGAAGACAATATCAGGAGAATGACTTACCTGATTTGTTAGCTCAATGGGAGCGTCCTTTCTTGTTGGTGTTGGATGGTGTTACCGATCCGCATAATTTGGGAGCTTGCTTGCGTACTGCCGATGCGGCAGGAGTTGATGCAGTCATTGTTCCTCGTGATCGTTCCGCTCAATTGAACGCAACCGTGAAAAAAGTTGCCTGTGGTGCGGCAGAAAGTGTTCCGCTGATCTGTGTCACGAACCTTGCCCGTACTCTGCGTTTACTACAAGAAAATAATGTTTGGATTGTAGGAACGGCGGGGGAAGCCACGCATTCTTTGTATCAGAGCAAGCTGACAGGCTCGATGGCTCTGATTATGGGGGCTGAGGGGGAAGGTATGCGTCGATTGACCCGTGAACATTGTGATGAACTGATCAGTATTCCGATGGCGGGTTCTGTCTCTTCCCTGAATGTATCGGTGGCAACAGGAGTTTGTCTATTTGAAATTGTGCGTCAGAGAAGCGCCCAATAGTTGCTTGAGTTTTTTTTATTGTGCGGGTATAGTGACGCGTCGATTTTTCAGCCGTACTTAACACGTTCCTTGCCTCCATGGGCCACGGCTGACCCTGACAGGAGGCTGAATAATCCGTAAGGAGCAATAATAATGCGTCATTACGAAATCGTTTTTATGGTCCATCCTGACCAAAGCGAACAGGTTCCGGGCATGATCGAGCGTTACAGTGCGACTATCACTAACGCGCAAGGTCAGATTCACCGTCTGGAAGACTGGGGCCGTCGTCAACTGGCTTATCCAATCAACAAACTGCACAAGGCTCACTACGTTCTGATGAACGTTGAAGCGCCACAAGAAGCGATTGATGAGCTGGAAACTAACTTCCGCTTCAACGATGCCGTTATCCGCAGCATGGTTATGCGCGTTAAGCACGCAATAACTGAACCATCACCAATGGTTAAGGCTAAAGACGAACGTCGTAGCCGTGACCTGGTCTTGGAAGAAGACCTGGTTGATGATGTTGATGAAGCTGGGGATTCTGAAGAGTAATCACCGTGACAACCAATCGTTTGGTGCTTTCCGGCACAGTGTGCAAAGCACCGATACGAAGAGTCAGTCCATCCGGTATTCCTCATTGTCAGTTTGTGCTTGAACATCGCTCACAGCAACAGGAAGCCGGATTAAACAGGCAATCATGGTGCAGAATGCCCATTATTGCCAGTGGACAGTTGTTACAGGAATATACTCACAGTATAACGGTCGGCAGTCGAATAACCGTTTCAGGATTCATTAACTCCCACCATGGGCGCAATGGTCTTAACAAACTGGTTCTTCATGCCGAGCAGATTGAATTGATAGATTCTGGAGACTAGCCAAATGGCACGTTATTTCCGTCGTCGCAAGTTCTGCCGTTTCACAGCGGAAGGCGTACAAGAGATTGATTATAAAGACATTGCTACGCTGAAAAACTACATTACTGAAAGTGGTAAAATTGTACCTAGCCGCATCACTGGCACTCGTGCAAAATATCAGCGCCAGCTCGCTCGTGCTATCAAGCGTGCGCGCTACCTGTCTTTGTTGCCTTACACTGATCGTCATCAGTAATAGGCACAGTCCATTCACGACTTTGAGAGGATAAGGTAATGCAAGTTATTCTGCTTGATAAAGTAGCAAACCTAGGTAGTCTGGGTGACCAAGTTAGCGTTAAATCGGGTTATGCCCGTAACTTCTTAGTTCCACAGGGCAAAGCTGTTCCTGCAACTAAGAAAAACATCGAATTCTTCGAAGCTCGCCGTGCTGAACTGGAAGCTAAACTGGCTGACATTCTGGCAGCAGCACAAGCTCGTGCAGAGCAAATCAGTGCACTGGGCTCTGTCACTATCGTTTCTAAAGCGGGTGACGAAGGTAAATTGTTCGGTTCTATCGGTACTCGTGACATCGCTGATGCAATTACTGCGGCTGGTGTTGCTGTATCTAAGAGCGAAGTTCGCCTGTCTAACGGCGTTCTGCGTACTGTTGGTGAGCACGAAGTTCACTTCCAGGTACACAGCGATGTATTCGCACAGTTGAACGTTAACATCGTTCCAGAAGCTTAATCTCTGATTAGCGACAGAACATGTGAACAAAAAACGCTGGCAATGCCAGCGTTTTTTGTTAGTTATAAATCAAAAGATGTTTTACAAGAGTAAAACTCTTTTTAAATCCCTTCACGCGTTTACCCATCCAGACAGGGCTGTTATGCTTGAGTCTTTATTCATTTAATAACAGGTAATTTCATGACAAAACCTTCTTTTGAATCTATTGAGGCGCGGGCAAGCTACGGTATTGGTTTGCAGGTTGGACAACAATTGCAGGAATCTGGTTTGCAGGGATTGGAGCCAGAAGCTCTGCTGGCAGGTTTGTGTGATGCATTGGAAGACCGTGCTCCGGTTCTTCCTGTGGAAGAACTGCATCGTGCTCTGCGTGAAATACATGAACGTGCTGATAGCGTTCGTCGTGAACGTCAGCAGACGATGGCAGAAGAAGGCAAAAAGTTCTTGGCAGAAAACGCACAGCGTGAAGGTGTAAACAGCACAGAATCTGGTTTGCAATTCTCTGTTCTGACTCAGGGTGATGGCACAATCCCTGCCCGCAGTGATCGTGTCCGTGTTCACTACACCGGTCGTCTGATTGACGGCACTGTGTTTGATAGCTCTGTACAGCGTGGGACACCAGCAGAATTCCCTGTCAGCGGTGTAATTCCAGGTTGGATTGAAGCACTGACTCTGATGCCTGTTGGTTCCAAGTGGGAGCTCTATATTCCGCATAACCTAGCTTATGGTGAGCGTGGTGCCGGTGCTTCCATTCCTCCTTACAGCACATTGATCTTTGAAGTCGAACTACTTGAGATTCTGTAATTCTAATCAATAAAATAGCTGGTTTGCCGGCTATTTTATTTTAGAAAATGCAGAGGTGTATGATGTTACAACAGATCTGCCAATTGGCACGGGAAGCGGGAACAGCAATCATGGCGGTTTATCATGATGAGCAACCGCTGCAAGTAAAACATAAAACGGATGATTCACCTGTTACCGCGGCGGATTTTGCCGCCCACGAGATCATTAAAGCGGGTTTGATGCGTATTTCGCCTGATATTCCGTTGCTGTCAGAAGAAGATCCACCAACATGGGATGAGCGGAAAAATTGGCAGCGTTATTGGCTGGTGGATCCGCTGGATGGAACAAAAGAGTTTATTAACCGAAATGGTGAATTTACCGTTAATATTGCACTGATTGAGGATGGTGTACCCGTAATGGGGGTGGTTTATGTTCCCGCATATGATGTTCTTTATTCAGGGCAGAAACGTCAGGCGTGGAAAGAAACGAGTGGGCAGAAATTTCCCATTAAAGTTGTTGCCGCAATGCCACCCACTGTTGTAGTTAGTCGTTCGCATATGGATGATGAACTAAAAGATTATCTTACTCAATTAGGTACGCATCAGACGTTGTCAGTCGGATCTTCACTTAAATTTTGTATGGTGGCTGAAGGAAAAGCTCAACTTTATCCTCGCTTCGGACCAACGAATATTTGGGATACTGCCGCAGGTCATGCTGTTGCAATCGCCGCGGGCGCACATGTAACAGATTGGGCAGGTAAAACACTAAGTTATGTACCGCGTGAATCTTTTTTGAATCCGGGGTTCAGAGTGACGATTTTTTAAAGTGATACGAATCGTAGCTCAATTTTAACACTACCGTTTTAATACCATCATAATAGCTAAAGTGATAATGGTTCCTGTCACGAAACCATTATCACCAGCTCAATATGATAGAAAAATATGAAGATAATTAATTTTTCAGTTCTTCTTTGATCAAAGTAAGAACATGTGCGATCTCATCATGATTTAATTTGCCATCTTTGACAAATTTCACATTACCATGCTTATCCAGCACAATGATTGCTGAACTTTTGGGTTCCAGTCCCCATGCTTTTTTGGCAACACCATTACTATCGACAATAAATTGTGACCATGGAAACTCTTTTTTACTGTCTTCAAGGCTACTGCGGACGAAAGCACTGGTGCCAAAAATAGCATCATCGGTATTTACAAGACTGGTGGTTTGATATTGATCCTTCGGAAGGCCAGCCGCTTTCAAGGCTTGAATGAGGGGATCATTCATCTCTTTGGCTGAGCTGCGCCCGGCAATATGCTGGATAGTTCTTACTTTCCCTGGAAGTTCTGCACTGCTCCATTCCTGATAGCTAAACTTATTGTCGTTAAGAAGTAGTTCACCTTTATCTGTTACGATGACAGTGGGAACGGGTTTTTCGACAGTAATATTATGGGCAAACGCAGATATTGAAGCTAAGCCCAATATTAAAGGTAACATTATGTTTTTTAGCATTTTTATTCCTTATTTGGCATGATGTGGCATGTTATCAGGGTGCATCACATTCAGCATAGCGCTTGTTGACTGGTCTGTCCTTACAAAACACAACAATTTGGTAACATTCAAAATAAAATATAAGGTAATCTTCAGCCAATATAACATAATGCTCTATTTTTTCATCATGTTACGTAAAAGTAGTGATTGAACCTTTAATGTTGGGGAACAAATTGCCGGATATAGAGTCTATACATCGTACTACACAGCAGTGATGTGTCTGATTACACAATGCAGTAAACAACAATGAAGTAAACAACGTAGTAAAATAGTATCGTAAGAAGCACGGAGGAATAAAAAGAGATGAAAATCTTTCGCCACTATAATCCACTAAAAATTGCTCTCTACATAAAAACCCTATTCCGTGGGCGGTTGTACATTAAGGATATGGGTGCTTTTGAATTTAATTATGGGAAAATTTTACCTCCAAGGATAAAAGATAAACGTCATTTCCATGTAATGAGTGAAGTTAACCAGCACGTGTTGCTCCTACAGGCTGAAATGGGATAGCTTTCTGTAACAGCTAACTTACTGATTATATATGCTTATATGTCATGATTGACGCAACATAATGAGTGTAATAAACGGCCTCTCGGCCGTTTTTTGTAGGGGTAGTTTTTCTAATGACAGTTTTTCTTTGAGTTTATTACTCAGATACTGCCTGCTCAGCAGGGTCTGAACTGGAAGGAGATGGTGTATCCACAATTTTGGTTACCAGTAATTGATCAATTTTGTAGTTATCAATATCTACTACTTCAAATTTGTAACCTTCAAATTTCACATAATCTGTGCGTTTTGGGATCTTCCGCAAACGGAACATCATAAACCCGGCAATCGTTTCATAATTGCTGGAATCGGGGAAATCATCAATATCCAGAACCCGAAGCACATCCTCAATAGGTGTGCCACCTTCTACTAGCCATGAATTTTCATCGCGGACAACGATCTGTTCTTCCTGCCCCTGACCAATTAGATCTCCCATTAAAGTCGTCATGACGTCATTCAAAGTTATCACACCCATCACCAGTGCGTACTCATTGAGAATGATGGCAAAATCCTCGCCGGCAGCTTTGAAACTTTCCAGAGTGTCAGACAACGAGAGAGTATCAGGGATCATCAGAGTATTACGGATTTGAACACCATTTTTTAAGCTGAGGTTCTGCCCATTTAAAACGCGGTTCAGTAAATCTTTGGAGTCTACATAACCAAGGACATGATCAATATCACCATCGCAAACAAGGAACTTTGAGTGTGGATGGGTAGAGATCTTTTCTTTGATACTGTTTTCGTCTTCATTTTTGTCAAAATAAACCACGCTTTCACGGGACGTCATGGCAGAAGGAACGGTACGGGACTCCAGTTCGAAAACATTTTCGATCAACTCATGTTCTTGTTTACGTAATACTCCAGCGACGGCTCCCGCTTCAACCACAGCATAAATATCATCAGAGGTGATATCTTCATTGCGTGCCATCGGGATTTTGAAGACTTTGAATATGCAGTCAGCGAGTCCATTGAACAACCAGACTAATGGACGACATACTGCCAAACAAAAACGCATTGGATTAACAATCCTGATTGCAACAGCTTCGGGTTTAATCATTCCAAGGCGTTTAGGGGTCAAGTCAGCAAGTAAAATAAAGAAGCTGGTTACGATAGTGAAAGAACAGATAAAGCCAAGTTGTTCTGCCCATTCATAAGGTATAAATTTGAGCAATAATGATTTAATGGCAGGAGAAAAAGCGGATTCTCCGACAACACCTGCGAGGATGGCTACTGCATTCAGGCCAATCTGTACGACAGTAAAAAACATGCCTGGCGTTTCTTGTAATTTGAGAACATGAGCTGCATTGATATTTCCCTCGTTAGCCATCAGTTTTAATTTAATTCTTCTTGAAGCGGCGAGAGAAATTTCTGATAACGAAAAAAATGCGCTAATCGCACAAAGCAAGAGTATGACTAATAAACTATTTAACATAAAGTATCCGTTTCTTATCTCCAGTGGCAGGGTAGTTTTTTATTTGAATAACACTGGAGGAAGATATGAAAAATTACACAAATAATATCTTACGGCACATTGCCGTAAGACAAATGAATTTAGTCCGATAATTATAACTTAGGTTTATTAAATCGGCTAGTTTCAGGACAGAGGTGGAAAACAGATGCCTGTACCACCTAATCCACAATATCCTTCAGGATTTTTCATCAGATATTGCTGGTGATAATCTTCTGCAAAATAGAATGGTCCGGCTTCACGGATCTCTGTGGTAATTGTGCGCTTATCGTCATTATCATCCATTGCTTGCTGGTATTGCTCGCGACTGGAGAGTGCCTGCGCATATTGTTCAGGAGAAACCGTGTAAAGGGCTGAGCGATATTGTGTACCGATATCACCTTGTTGACGCATGCCTTGTGCAGGATCGTGGTTTTCCCAGAACAACTTCAATAATTGCCCATAGGTGATTTTGGTCGGGTCAAATACAATTTTGACGATTTCGGTATGTCCGGTTAACCCTGAACAGACTTCCTCGTAGGTCGGATTTGGAGTAGTGCCTCCACTGTAACCAACAGATGTGGTATACACGCCTTCCTGCTGCCAGAAAAGACGTTCGACACCCCAGAAGCATCCCATGCCTATATAAGCAATTTCCATATTATCAGGTATGTTATTTATCGCATGCTGTGTAACGTAGTGATAGGGTGATACAGTTAATGGTATTTCTCGGCCTGGTAATGCATTCTGTTCAGAAACATGTTGGCTTTCGTTGACTGAATTTGGCAAGATTCTCTCCCGTTTGTCATCTATTTTATGGTTATGAGTTGCTTGTATATCTTTCAAACTTTACCAGAATTAATCCATGGCAGTATTCTTTTATGCTGCTGAATCTTACCCCTAAGTAAATATTAGGAGTTCGCGTGTCACGATACCTTTTCATATTTATTTTTTGTGTGTCTATCGCAGCTCCATCGGCTTATAGTGCAAATTTACGATTGAAAGTGGAAGGACTTTCTGGCGAACTGGATAAAAATGCCAGAGTGCAGCTCTCAAGCATTAGTACTGATGAAGTTTTTCCTGATGGACGTTTTCGAGCCCGTGTCGAAAAAGCCATACGAAAAGGGTTAAGACCATTGGGGTATTATGATCCCACCATTGAATTCACTTATCAGGAAAATACTCCGCCTTCCCGTTCTGTTTTGACGGCAAAAGTCACACCAGGTGAACCAGTGCAGGTCGCTGAAGTTAAGGTTGATTTAGAGGGGGGAGCTAAAACCGATCAGGATTATGCCGCACTTATCAAAAAAAATACGCCGAAGAAAGGGACGATTCTAAATCATGGTGAGTATGAGAACTTTAAGAATGGGTTAAATAATCTGGCGCTCAGGAAGGGATATTTTGATGCCGAGATAAAAAAAAGTGAACTGGGAGTATCCCGGGAACGGCATGAATCCTTCTGGGATTTTGATTTTGATAGTGGAGAGCGCTATCGCTTTGGCCCTGTTAAGTTTCAAGGCTCACAAATTCAAGAAAGTTACCTGAATAATCTTGTGCCATTTAGAGAAGGGGATTATTACTCTTCGGAAGAACTGGCAGAATTTAACCACCGTCTGGCAGATACCGGATGGTTCAACTCGGCGGTTGTCGTGCCTGATTTTACGGCGGGGCGCAATAGTAAAGATAAAATATTGCCACTGGATGCTTCTTTGGTTCCCCGTTCTGCCAATTATGTTGAGTTGGGAGGAGGATATGCAACAGATGTTGGTCCTCGTATTCAGGCAAAATGGAAAAAGCCGTGGCTCAATTCGCGTGGGCACAGTTTGAGTACCAGCATCAATATTTCCGGACGTGATCAATTGATTGATGCGTCTTATAAAATGCCACTTAAGGCTAATCCACTTGAACAATATTATGAGTTACAAACGGGTTATAAGCGTAAAAATATCAACGATACCATCTCGGATACTGCAACTTTAAACCTTTCCCGCAACTGGGATCTCTCCACAGGGTGGCGATATAGTGTCAATCTGCGCTGGAGCCTCAGCCACTTTACTCAGGCTAATGTAACGAATACAACGACATTGCTTTATCCGGGAGCGAATATAAGCCGAATTCGTCAGCGTGGCGGTACTATGCCTTATTGGGGAGACAGTCAGCGTTATTCAATTGATGTTTCTGATACGACCTGGCGATCAAATGTGGATTTTCTGGTCTTACAGGCTCACCACGTTTGGATCAGAACGTTCCGTGATAAACATCGTTTTGTTTTACGGGGAGATCTTGGTTGGATAGAAACCAATCAATTCGAGAAAGTGCCGCCTGATTTGCGTTTTTTTGCCGGGGGGGATAGAAGTATCCGTGGTTATAAGTACCAGAAAATTTCCCCTAAAGATAGTAACGGTAAATTAACCGGGGCGTCAAAGTTGGTCATTGGTTCGCTGGAATATCAATACAATATCTATGGTAATTGGTGGAGTGCATTGTTTGTGGATACTGGCGAAGCAGTGAATGATATCAAGAAGAGTAATTTTAAAACAGGTGCAGGTTTAGGTATACGTTGGGCTTCCCCTGTTGGGCCGATTAAATTCGATCTGGCAACCCCTGTGAAAGATAAAAATAATCATGGCATTCAATTTTATATCGGTTTAGGGGCTGAACTATGAGGTGGGCAAAAAGGCTTAGCATTGCTTTCCTATTGATTGTTGGTCTGTTGTTGATAATGATTGCGGGATTAGTTGGTACACGAATTGGCCTGCATTTTATGATTAACAGTGCGACACGCTTAGTTCCAGGGCTGGAGATAGCAGATATCAGTGGCGGTTGGCGCGATTTAACATTACAAGGTATCAAATATAAGATGCCGGGTGTTGATGTTAATGCAGACAAGATACACCTTTCGTTGCGGCTCTCTTGTTTGAAACACAGTCATGTTTGTGTCAGTGCTCTGACGACGGAAGGGGTATCTGTTTTGCTCAATACGACAGAATTTCCGCCATCAGAAAGCCCGTCAGAATCAGAGCCATTAACTGAACTGCAAACACCGTATCCTATTTCGTTGGATCTGCTTTCTTTAAAGAATACCCATGTCAAAGTAGATGATACAGTCATTGATTTAGACGAGTTCAAAGCGGGTGCTCAGTGGCAGGAAAAACATCTGACGCTAAAACCCATACAAGTCAATCAGCTATTGGTTGCATTGCCGAAAACACCTCCTGAACATACTGCACAGAAAATTCAGCAGAAAGCTGAACCAGAAGAATCATTGGGAGAGGTTTTAAAGACACTGTTTTCTAAACCACTATTGGCTGAATTGCCTAATGTTCCTATTCCCCTTGATATTACGGTAGAAAATATTCACGGCCGCCAGCTTCGTCTGACGGGAGATACCGCTATCACTCTCAATGATCTGAAACTGCAAGCCAGTAATCAGGGGCAGCAGGTAGATATCAAAACCTTTAGCGTCAGTGCACCGGAAGGCTCTCTTACGATACAGGGAACGGCAAAACTGTCCGAACAGTGGCCAGTCAACTTATCAGTTAAGGGCAATACCACGCTGGATGAACTAAACGGGCAACAGGTTGAGGCAAAACTGAACGGTGCTTTATTACAGCAGCTTAATCTGGCATTGAATCTTTCAGGGCCAGTGAATGCTAATTTGGATGCTCAGGTCGAATTAGCTAAAGCGGGCCTGCCTGTACGCCTGACATTGGCAGGTAAACGGTTACAGTGGCCATTGACGGGTAAATCTGAATATCAGCTAAATGATGTCAAATTACGTCTGAATGGTAAAGCCAGTGGTTATGATCTTTCCCTGCGTTCTGATATTAAGGGTGAAGAACTTCCACCGGCATTATTGATGTTGGATGCAAAGGGAAATGAAGAACTGCTCAGATTAACTCGGTTGCGCCTATCTGCATTGCAGGGTAATGCGGATCTCACTGGTGTAGTTGACTGGAGCAAAGCCATTAGCTGGAACGCGCTGTTGACGTTTAATGGCATTGATACTGCTAAACAGTGGCCAGAATGGCCTGCCAAAATAGATGGCAAGGTGGCAGTACGTGGCAGTTTATATGGTGGCAGTTGGCAGCTCCAGCTGCCTGAAATATCCCTTGGTGGTTATGTAAAACAGAATACCATCAAAGCACATGGTAAAGTTTCCGGCAATGCGGCCGGACAATGGGATATTCCCCACTTTAACTTCATTTTTGGCCGTAACACGCTGGATATTAAAGGGTATCTTACCGATGAAAAATGGAATTTGGATGGTGATATCAATGCTCCACAACTAAATGGCTTGCTGCCGGGATTGTCCGGAGTGGTTGTCGGTGATGTGAAGCTGCGTGGCAATATGAAAGCACCGCAAGTTGTGGCAGATTTAAATGCACATGGTGTGGGTTGGCAGAATATGCTGAGGGTGGATAGCGCGGTTATTAAAGGAAATGTGCGTTCTACTGACCAGATTGAAGGGCAATTATCGGTTGTTATTCGTCAATTGAAGCAATCGGATCTGATTATCAGTAACTTGATGCTCAATGCCAAAGGAACAGAAAAACAGCATGATTTACAATTGCAGGTGGATGGGAGTCCCGTATCAGGTAAGCTGGCGCTCAATGGTAGTTTTGACCGTAAACAAGAACGTTGGAAAGGCAATATCAACAATACCCACTTTGAGACTCCAGTTGGTGAGTGGCGCTTAAGTAAGGCGATAACCATTGATTACCAGAATTTGCAGCAAAAAGTGATCGTTGGCACTCATTGTTGGTTGAATCCGAATGCTCAACTTTGTATTCCGAAACCGATTGAAGCTGGCACCAGTGGGCAGGCTGATATTGTGTTTGAGCGTTTTGATCTTGCCATGATCCAGCCATTCCTGGATAAAACAACCCAACTTAAAGGCGTATTTAGTGGGAGTGCTAATGTTAAATGGACAGCAGGGCATCAATTACCACAAGCGAACGTGACTCTGCAAGGAAACGGTGTCCAGATTTGGCAGGTTGTGGAGGGCACCACGTTACCTGTTGATTTTGAGACATTGACTTTGAATGCTGGTTTGACAAATGGTAAGGCGGATTTATCGTGGTTATTTAAACTGGCAGATAATGGACAACTGAATGGCCATATTCAAATCAATGACTTAGAAGGCCGTCGTAAATTAACGGGTAATGTAGATATCCAGTCCCTTTCTCTGAAGTTGATGAAACCGATTCTGGATAAAGATGAAAAAGCTGAAGGGAATTTAAATGCGAACTTGCGCCTTGGCGGTAATGCTAAGAATCCGTTGTTATTTGGCATGTTGAAAGCAGATGTTTTTCAGGTCAGTAGCCATTGGCTGCCGTTTGATATCAACCAAAGTCAGGTAGCAGTTCATTTTGATGGTGTTCGTTCCGATCTGGATGGTGTGATCAAAACTCCGCAAGGGCAACTTAATCTTCATGGTAATGCGGATTGGCGCAATCTGGACGCATGGTATGCCAGAGTGACAGCGTATGGTGAAAAACTGCGTGTGACAGTACCACCAATGGTAAAAATTGATGTACGCCCTGATCTGGTTTTTGAAGCGATGCCCCAATTATTGAAACTCAATGGCAATGTGGATATTCCGTGGGCGCGCATTACTGTACAGGAATTACCAGAGTCTGCGGTGGATGTTTCTCCTGACGAAGTGATGCTGGATAAAAATCTACAGCCGGTAGAAAAGAAAAAATCTTCCATCTTGATCCAAAGTAATTTAAATATTCACGTAGGTGATGATGTCCGCTTGAGTGCATTTGGTTTGAACGCTCAGTTGAAAGGAGACCTGAACGTCATTCAGGATCAGCAGGGATTGGGGCTGAACGGTCAAATTGATATTCCTGATGGTCGCTTTCGCGCTTATGGGCAGGATTTACAGGTACGTAAAGGAATTATTCTGTTCTCTGGTCCACCGGATCAACCCATGTTGAATATTGAAGCGATCCGTAACCCCGAATCGACAGCGAATAATGTTATTGCTGGTGTGAAAGTGATGGGGTTGGCAGATAAACCTAAGATTGAAATTTTCTCTGAGCCAGTCAAATCGCAAGAGGAAGCGTTGTCTTACCTGTTGAGTGGTGAAGGCTTAGAGAAGGGAGGGGCTGATAGCTCCCAGATGACTTCTGTGTTGATTGGTTTGGGCGTCGCACAGAGCGGTCGATTGGTGGGCAAAATTGGTGAGACTTTTGGTGTTTCTGATCTGGCCCTGAATACACAGGGAATTGGTAACAAATCGCAGGTTGTTGTGAGTGGCAAGATTACCAACGACTTACAGGTAAAATATGGTGTTGGTATTTTTGACTCTCTGGCAACTCTGACGTTACGTTATCGTGTGATGCCTAGATTGTATCTGGAAGCAGTATCTGGTATTGATAAAGCTTTGGATCTGCTCTATGAGTTTGAGTTTTAAAGATGCGAGTTATTGTTTATGGCAGCCTGAGGCGCAAACAAGGTAATCACCACTGGATGACCTATGCTCAACTTTTGGGGGAGCATAGGTTGGAAGGTTATGAAATCTACGATCTGGGGCATTATCCAGCGGTGATCCGTGGCGAAGGAACAATTGAATGTGAGGTTTATCGCATTACGTCATCCATTTTGACTGAACTGGATGATTTGAAAAAGAATACTCAGGAATATCAAAGGGAATTGGTCAAAACCTCTTATGGCAGCGCATGGATCTATTTATACATGTTATCTGTTGAGGGGGTGCCTAGAATAGAAAGCGGTGACTGGCTGAAGCGTTACGAAGAGAGATAAAAATCAGTGGTGTTACTGTTTTTATATCATTTTTGACAAATTAACCAATATAACCAAATAAAAAAACCTCTGTGCCAATAAATAAAAGTACAGAGGTTATTATATAATCAGAACTTGCTGTTATCCGAGAAGATTATTTTTTCGCAGCGCGTTCGAAAGAAGATTGGATTTCCGCTTTAGCGGCTTCGACGTTCTCCCAACCATCAACTTTTACCCACTTACCTTTTTCCAGATCTTTGTAGTGTTCAAAGAAATGTGTAATTTGAGCACGCAGCAGCTCTGGCAGATCGTTTACATCTTTGATGTGATCGTATTCTTTAGTCAGCTTAGAATGAGGAACAGCAACCAGTTTAGCGTCTTCACCGGATTCGTCGGTCATTTTCAGAACACCAACTGGGCGGCAGCGAATAACAGAGCCTGGCTGCAATGGGTATGGAGTTGGAACCAGTACGTCAACAGGATCGCCATCAAGAGACAGGGTATTGTTGATATAACCGTAGTTGCATGGATAGAACATGGAGGTCGCCATGAAACGGTCTACAAACAGGGCGCCAGATTCTTTGTCCACTTCATATTTGATTGGGTCGGCGTTTGCAGGGATCTCAATAATAACGTAGATGTCTTCTGGCAGTTCTTTACCCGCCGGTACATTGTTCAGGCTCATAAAAGGTTTCCTTCAATTTCAAACCAAAATGGAGTGCGAGGTATTATAGCCAAAACAGGCCTAAAGTAATTCCATTTTTCTGTATTATGCCTGTACTCCTATGGGTTAATGGTGGTAGAGGATTCCTGTCCAAAAATTATTCATGATTTGTGCTATGGTTTCTGACTGCTCTGCTGGTCATTGCCTTACTATGTCGTCGAATAGAAAGAGGCGAAACTTCGCCTCTTCTTACAACCAATTAATCAACCAGTTGATTTATATTACTCATCCGGAAACTCAGCCATAAAACTTTCGGCTTTTTCTACCATAGATTTAGTTCCGACGAAGAAAGGCACTCGTTGATGCAGCTTGCTTGGTACGATATCTAAAATCCGGTTGACGCCATCACTGGCTTTGCCGCCAGCTTGTTCAGCCAGGAAAGCAATCGGGTTGCACTCATATAGTAGACGGAGTTTGCCTGTCGGGTGACTTGCTGTACTTGGGTAGATATAGATACCGCCTTTCAACAGGTTGCGGTGGAAGTCGGCAACTAGTGAGCCAATATAACGGGTAGTGTAAGGGCGTTGAGTTGCTTCGTCTTGTTCCTGGCAATACTTGATGTACTTTTTCACGCCCAGAGGGAATTTGATGTAGTTCCCTTCGTTAATCGAGTACATATTACCTTTTGCCGGGAACTGGACTTTCTCATGGGTCAGACAGAATACACCAAGGGAAGGGTCGTAAGTGAAAGTATGAACACCATAGCCAGTGGTGTAAACCAACATGGTGGACGAACCGTAAACCACATAACCCGCTGCAACCTGACGATGACCCGGTTGCAGGAAGTCTTCTTCGGTAACGGGCTGCCCAACTGGCGTAATTCGATGGTAAATGGAGAAAATAGTCCCAACGGAAACGTTTACATCAATATTTGAAGAACCATCCAATGGATCCATCAAAACAACATACTTCGCATTTTCTGCCCGATCACCATCAAAGATGACGATCTCGTCTTCTTCTTCGGAAGCAATACCAGCTACTTCACCGCGTGCTTTCAATGCTGCTTTGAGCTTTTCATTGGCATACAAGTCCAGTTTCATCTGCACTTCACCCTGAACATTTGAAACACCGCTGGTGCCTAAAATATCTACCAGACCGGCTTTATTTATGTCCCGATGAATGATTTTGGCACCCAGTTTAATGGCAGAAAGTAGTGCGGTCAGTTCACCCGTAGCATGAGGAAAGTCGTGCTGTTTCTCGACGATGAATTCGCCTAATGTTTTCATGACGAAGGCCCTGATTTGGTTATGATTTTAAAATCGTGCTCCACGTTGGGGTAGCACTTAAGTGCGGGCAGTTTAGCTAAAGAATAAAATGATTGATAGGCTATTGCATTTCTAATCTGTGATTTGATGGTTAGAATAGTGATACACTTCATGATATCGGATAGAAATAAATGCGTATTCATATTCTTGGCATCTGCGGTACTTTCATGGGAGGGCTGGCGATACTCGCCCGTTCATTAGGTCACGAAGTTATCGGCTCTGACGCCAATGTGTATCCTCCCATGAGTACTCTGTTGAAAAATCAGGGTATTGAACTGATCCAAGGATACGATCCTTCCCAACTCGCTCCTGTGCCAGATATGGTGATCATCGGTAACGCTATGACACGTGGTAATCCTTGTGTTGAGGCGGTTCTGGATCGCGGTATTCCTTATACATCCGGCCCACAGTGGTTACATGATCATGTTTTACCAGAGCGTTGGGTTTTGGCTGTTGCAGGAACACATGGCAAAACAACAACAGCGGGTATGCTGGCGTGGATCTTGGAAGCCTGTGGCTATAAACCGGGATTTCTGATTGGTGGTGTGCCGGGCAATTTTGATGTTTCAGCACAGATTGGTGAAAGCCCGTTTTTCGTGATTGAAGCGGATGAATATGACAGTGCTTTCTTTGATAAACGTTCAAAGTTTGTTCATTATAGCCCTCGTACACTCATCATGAATAATCTTGAATTCGATCATGCTGATATTTTCGAAAATCTGGCTGCCATCCAAAAGCAATTTCACCATCTTGTCAGAATCGTACCGGGCTTGGGTAAAATCCTTGTACCTGATAATGACGTAAATCTGAAACAAGTACTTGGAATGGGATGCTGGAGTGAGTTGGAACACCTCGGGGAAACAGGGGTTTGGCACGTCCAAAAAAACACTCAGGACAGCAGTACTTATCAGGTATACCATCATGGTGAATTAGTGGGTGAAGTTAACTGGTCATTGGTGGGGGAACACAATATGCATAATGGCTTGATGGCTATTGCAGCAGCTCACCATGTAGGAATTCAGCCTAATGATGCCTGTCAGGTATTAGGTGACTTTATCAATGCTCGTCGCCGACTGGAATTGCTTGGCAGAGTGAATGATATCTCGGTTTATGATGACTTTGCCCATCATCCAACGGCAATTTTGGCGACACTGGAAGCGTTGAGAAGCAAAGCGGGTAGTATGGCGCGCATTCTTGCAGTGCTGGAACCACGTTCAAATACCATGAAATTGGGTATGAGCAAAAATGATATTGCTCCTTCCTTGGGTCGTGCGGATGAAGTTTTTCTGTTTCAACCTGGTAATATCCAGTGGCAGGTTGCTGAAATTGCGGAACAATGTGTTCAACCTGTTAGCTGGAGTACGGATATTGACACGTTAGTACGCATGATTGTGGAGGCAGCCCAGCCGGGTGACCACATACTGATCATGAGTAATGGCGGTTTTGGTGGTATTCATGAGAAATTATTGGCGGCGTTGAATAAGAAAGCACACGCTGCTTAATTGATCATAAACGTTGAATTAAGAGGATCGCAATGAGCAGCGTTCCTCTTGTACAGAACCTATGGCACAATTTTCTCTGGCAAAATGGTATGTAGTGATGCCGTGTTTTTAAATGGTTTTACAGGCGGTTGATTTACAGTTCTTGCTCAAACAGATTGAGGATAGCCTCATAGAGCTGCTTGGTTGTAAGGGCTTGTGTCGGTGTAGAAAAAACAGTGTCATCTCCTGCAATACTGCCAAGGATCCCTTCTGCTTTTCCTAATGAATCCAATAAACGCGCGATCAACTGTGCTGCGCCAGGACTGGTACGAATGACAACTACGGAATGGTTATAATCAACATCTAATACCAGATTTTTCAATGGGCTGGTGGCCGTGGGGACACCTAATTCTGCTGGCAGACAGTAGACCATTTCCATTTTTGCATTACGGGTTCTGACAGCGCCAAATTTTGTCAGCATTCTGGAAACTTTAGATTGGTTAATGTTTTCAAAACCGTCTTCTTGGAGTGCTGCAACTATCTCGCCTTGAGAACTGAATTTTTCTTCTTTTAATAATGCTTTGAAAGCTTTTACCAAATCTTCCTGTTTCGAAGGAATTCGCATATTTCACCATCGTTAAATCCACTTATGAAGCCAATATTATGCAAAAAGTGAATTTTTATGCAAGGAAGAGAAGAACAAACCCAATAGATCGAATATTTACGTTATTGAGCCTGGTAAATGTATTGTTAATAAAATGGCATTATTCAGGTAAAGGAGAAAGACAAGTTAATCAACAGAGTAATTAATAAGATAATAGGAATAATTCCTAAAAAAGTGCCTGTTATCTCATTCACAGACAAGCATTTTGTCTAAAATAAAAAACTTTAGTGTTCCATCATTGGGCTATTAGGTAGATAATCTGTCTGTTAACAGATTGTTTTAATACGTAGTGATGAGTAAGGCTGAGAGCTTATTCCATACTTATACTTTGTATGGGAAATATTAAGTCTCTTAACCAGACAGGTTTAAGTTTTTTACAGCACTTATTTAAAGGAGTATCAGGATGAAAGTTGCAGTTCTCGGTGCAGCCGGTGGTATTGGTCAGGCACTTGCCCTTCTACTCAAGACCCAGCTTCCTTCAGGTTCAGAACTTTCCTTGTATGACATTGCTCCGGTGACCCCTGGTGTAGCTGCCGATCTGAGCCATATCCCAACAGCTGTGAAGGTCACTGGTTTTGCTGGTGAAGATGCAACTCCTGCATTGGTAGGAGCGGATGTTGTATTGATTTCTGCAGGTGTAGCACGTAAACCTGGTATGGATCGTTCAGATCTGTTCAATATTAATGCAGGAATTATCCGTAATCTGGTTCAACAGATTGCTAAAACATGTCCAAAAGCATTAATCGGAATTATTACCAACCCTGTGAACACCACTGTGGCAATCGCTGCCGAAGTGCTGAAAAAAGAGGGGGTTTACGACAAGAATCGTCTGTTTGGCGTAACTACTCTGGATATTATCCGTTCTAATACGTTTGTGGCAGAACTGAAAGGTAAGAAACCAGAAGAGTTGGAAATTCCTGTTATCGGCGGTCACTCTGGCGTAACTATTCTGCCATTACTGTCTCAGATCCCGGGTGTCAGCTTCACTGATGAAGAAGTGGAAGCGTTGACGAAACGTATTCAGAATGCAGGTACTGAAGTTGTTGAAGCAAAAGCAGGTGGTGGATCTGCAACTTTGTCTATGGGTCAAGCAGCAGCACGTCTGGGCCTTTCTTTGATCCGTGGTTTGCAGGGTGAAAGCAATGTTATTGAATGCTGTTACGTAGAAGGTGACGGCAAATATGCTCGTTTCTTCGCACAACCTGTTCGTTTGGGTAAAAATGGTATCGAAGAACGTTTAGATATTGGTCGATTGAGTGAGTTTGAACAGAAAGCATTGGATAATATGCTGGACGTTCTGAAAAAAGATATTGAATTAGGCGAAAGATTTATTAATGGTTAATTCAATTAATTCTTAATTTATTAATATACGAATTAACTTAAATATATTAGATAACGAAAACCGCTAGTTTAAAAAAAGCTAGCGGTTTTTCTTTCAACAATTATATTGGTAGCTAATTATTCTTTTTTCTCTCTTATTTTCCTTTCTAATAACTCTCCAGTATGAGGATTGAAATAACGGCTTGGCCATATTTCAGACGGATGAATACCTAAGTAGTTTGCTATTATCCATTCTCCCTTGGGCCACGAGCGAGAAAGAGTATTCGCCAAAGTTGATGAGCTTAGTCCTGATTCACGAGAAACAGCGGCCAGAGTTGTTCCACGTTTACGTAAAGCAGCAATAATATCAGCAGGATGCCAATCCGATTTCATAGAAATCATTTTTTTAATCCTTTCCTATTAAATTTAGAGCCACATTAGTGGTATAACTAAAGCGTTAGAGTGAAATTAATAACGAACATGGATCTGTTATTAAGAAAATAAAATAACATTATTTTTTCTAAAAATATTTTTAATTTTTTCTTAATAACTTCTTTTTTGAACTTGGTTACAAAAATAGAGAAACATTATGAAAAAAGAGTGGTATACGGCAATGGAGTTGACCGGTGTAGGTGAGTTACCTAGATCACCACAAGGAGTCAATGCCAGAGCCAAACGTGAAGAGTGGTTGAGACAAAAACGAACAGGTGTTCAGGGAAGAGCAATTGAATATCACTATTCATGTTTTCCTGAATCAACATTGGCCGCTCTGGAGCTTAATGAAATATCACCTGAATATCAGGTTCAGAAACAAGACCCTCTATCCATTTGGGTAAGTGCGTTTAATTTACTCACGGATGAAGAAAAGGAGGTAATTACAGAAGTGATACTACGAGATGGAATAAGAAGTTTTTTGGAAAAAATTATAGCTACCTGAGGCAGCTTTTGAAAAGCTAAATGCTTAAAATTTGGCTTCCTCTTTACTGCTCCGGTATAAAGCGAGGAGAGAGAGATGAAAAAAGAATGGTATTCTGCAAAGGAACTCATTGGCCTCGCTGGCCTGCCATCGTCTCCCCAAGGAGTGAACCTGATGGCAAGACGTGAAGGCTGGGAACAACGCCGTAAGCGTGGAGTGCAGGGAAAAGCACTAGAATATCATATCAATAGCTTGCCCGAAGATGTTTTGAGTGTACTGACTGTCAGTGAGAACTCGGTTGAGCATTATCGGAACAAACGACAGGATCCGTTTATGATTTGGGTGGAAGCTTATTATCAATTGACCAAGCCAGAAAGGGAGCGAATGGTTAAGTTCATTTTACGTAAAGGACTTACCAGCATTGTTCAATATGTAGGAATTCAAGAGGTTGAAAACAAAGGGAGTATCCCAGACTGAATAGTCTGGGATACTTATACCCAGGGTATACTATCTGGGTCTGGCTCAGGAACGTCGCTGTACAGCGATGTGGGCTAATCCCACAAGGGCCGCTTTGTATGGAGACTCATCAAGCACTTGTAACGCTGAAATTGCTTTATCTGCTTCTTCCTCCGCCCGTTGGCGGGTGTAATCAAGTGAACCGCACTGTTTCATCGTTGTAAGCACAGTATCCAGTAAATGGCGGCCATTGCCTTTTTCAATAGCTTCGCGGATCAGTGCTGACTGTTCAGGCGTTCCGTGATTCATAGCGTGTAAGAGGGGAAGCGTTGGTTTACCTTCATTTAAATCATCTCCGGTGTTTTTTCCAAGTGTATTATCATCGGAATTGTAGTCTAACAGGTCATCAATCAATTGAAATGCAGTACCAAGATAGCGACCATAATCACGTAGTGCCTCTTCTTGCTCTGGAGTGGCATTAGACAAAATAGCGGGAGAATGGGCGGCTACCTCAAACAAACGCGCAGTTTTACTGTAAATGACACGCATGTAGTCATCTTCTGAAATGTTCGGATCATTACAGTTCATCAACTGCATCACTTCACCTTCAGCGATAACATTCGTGGCGTCAGACATCAATTTCAGCACTCGCATGGAGTTGAGGTCTGTCATCATCTGAAACGAGCGAGTATAGATAAAATCACCAACCAATACGCTGGCTGCGTTGCCATACATAGCATTGGCAGTTGCTTTACCGCGGCGCATATCGGACTCATCTACGACATCATCATGGAGTAGGGTTGCTGTGTGAATAAATTCGATCAGGGCAGCAATTTTGATATGTTTTTCTCCCTCATAATGCAGTGCCTTACCAGCCAACACTGCGATCATTGGGCGAATACGTTTACCACCGCCGCTGATAATGTAGTAGCCAAGCTGGTTGATTAGCGCTACATCAGAATTTAATTGGTTAAGAATTGTTTCATTAACCGCTGCCATATCATCAGCTGTAAGTTTAATTATCGATTCTAAGTTCATGTTTTAGCTTCGGACTCTGATTCAGAGCTGTGCTCATTAATTAGTATATCAATAGATATCACGGTATATTGATTGTACTTGAAAAAACGTTCAAATAAATGACAATCGAAAAACTCGGCTTTTTTCTCCTCTGTTCTAATTCTGCTCTTGTCTTCCAAGCGGTTTTTGCGTAGAATTCGCGCCCTATTGTGAATATTTTTTATAGCGCGCTCTGGAAAGAATTTTAGGGGGGTGCGCGGAAAGCGGAGTTTATATGTACGCGGTTTTCCAAAGTGGTGGTAAACAACACCGAGTAAGCGAAGGTCAAACTATTCGCTTGGAAAAGCTGGACATCGCAACAGGTGAAACTGTTGAGTTTGACCAGGTTCTGATGGTCGCTAATGGTGAAGACATCAAAATCGGCGCTCCAGTAGTTGAAGGCGTTAAAGTTAAAGCTGAAGTTGTTGCGCACGGTCGTGGTGAGAAAGTTAAAATCGTTAAGTTTCGTCGTCGTAAACACAGCCGTAAGCAGCAGGGCCACCGTCAGTGGTTCACTGATGTTAAAATCACTGGCATCGCTTAAGATATTAGGAGAGCAGATTAATGGCACACAAAAAGGCTGGCGGCTCGACTCGTAACGGTCGCGATTCTGAAAGCAAACGTCTGGGTGTAAAACGTTTTGGTGGTGAATCTGTTTTGGCAGGTAGCATCATCGTTCGTCAACGTGGTACTAAATTCCACGCAGGCAACAATGTAGGTTGTGGCCGTGACCACACCCTGTTCGCATTAGCTGACGGAAAAGTTAAATTCGAAGTTAAAGGTCCAAAAAACCGTAAATTTATTAGCATAGTAGCTGAATAAGTTTTTTGAACTTCGATCGAATCGGAAGCCCTGCAATGTGTGTTGCGGGGCTTTTTATATTTTGGATTATGCCATCTCTGGGTACGATCTGCCATCCAGCTTTATAGTGGCTATCCTACGGAGAAAAGTGATGAAATTTGTAGATGAAGCCAGGATACTGGTTGTAGCGGGAGATGGTGGCAATGGCTGTGTCAGCTTCCGTCGTGAAAAATATATTCCAAAAGGTGGGCCGGACGGAGGTGACGGCGGTGATGGTGGTGATGTTTATCTACTGGCAGATGAAAACCTCAATACGCTAATCGATTACCGTTTTGAAAAGTCCTTCCGTGCTGAACGTGGGCAAAATGGGCAAAGCCGCGATTGTACAGGCAAGCGTGGTCAGGATATTACCATTAAAGTACCAGTAGGGACCCGTATCCGTGATATTGCTACAGGAGAAATTCTGGGTGATATGGTACGTCATGAGCAGCGTCTGATGGTTGCAAAAGGTGGTTTTCATGGGTTGGGTAACACCCGTTTTAAATCCTCTGTTAACCGCGCTCCTCGCCAGAGAACCATGGGAACGCTGGGAGAGAGCCGCGACTTGATGTTGGAGCTGATGTTACTGGCTGACGTAGGGATGTTGGGAATGCCAAATGCGGGTAAATCTACCTTCATTCGCGCTGTTTCAGCAGCAAAACCTAAAGTCGCTGATTATCCATTTACGACGTTAGTACCAAGTCTTGGCGTCGTACGTATGGATAACGAGCAAAGCTTCGTAGTAGCAGATATCCCAGGTTTGATTGAAGGTGCATCAGAAGGGGCTGGTTTGGGTATTCGTTTCCTGAAACATTTGGAGCGTTGCCGTGTACTGTTGCACTTAATCGACCTCTGTCCGATTGATGAATCTGACCCAGTAGAAAATGCCCGTATTATCATCAATGAGTTGCATAAATACAGTGAAAAACTGGCTGAAAAACCACGCTGGTTGGTATTCAATAAGGTTGATCTGACCGATCCGGAAGAGGCTAAATTGAAAGCGAAGGCGATCGCTGATGAACTGGGTTGGGAAGGTGACTACTACATGATTTCAGCCGTGAATCGTCAGGGAGTGAAAGAACTCTGCTGGGATATCATGGAATTCATCAAGGCTCAGCCTCGTCAAGTAGATGCCGAGGAAGGATCGCAGCCAGAAAAAGTTGAGTTCATGTGGGATGACTACCATAAAGAACAGTTGCAGCAAGCACCTGATACTGATGATTGGGATGACGACTGGGACAAAGAAGATGAAGAAGGCGTTGAATTTATTTACAAACGCTAAGTTTTCACACCAGATATACAAATGATGGAAAAGGGCGTATTTGAAGCGCCCTTTTTTCTTATTCTCTCTGAAGGCATTTTCATCAATTGTTTTTGTATAGCGATTTATATAAATGGCTTTCAAAACGGGTAAGAGGAACACGGCGCTGACGATGATTTTCAGGAGAGACGGAGTAAGACGAAATAAATTGGACAAAAGCGATCTGTTGTCCGCTGGCAGCGTTCATAAAGCCAGCAAGATTATATACACCTTGTAGTGACCCTGTTTTCGCAAAAACTTTGCCATTAACTCCAGCTTCATGCAAGCCGGGACGATAGGCTAAAGTACCATCATAACCTGCTTGCGGCAGCATGGAGATAAAATCCAGTTCATTATTGTGCTGGGCAATGAATTGTAAAATCTCCATCATTGTTGAAGGAGTGATAAGATCATGGCGTGAAAGGCCGGAACCATCAACTAAGACAGTATTATCAAGATCAATACCTGCTTTTTGTTTTAAGATCTGACGAACAGCATCAGAGCCGGAGCGCCAGGTACCGGGAACGTTAAAGTAATAATGCCCCAAGGTGCGAAAAACGGTATCGGCTATCATGTTATCTGACTTTTTCAGCATGATTCTGAGCAGGTCATGTAAAGGTGCTGATTGATTCAATGTGAGGATCTTTTCTGGTTGTTCAGGGAGCGATTGACGTCGTAGATGACCTTTTAGTTCAATTCCAGCAAGATGTAGTTCATTTTTCAGAATAGCACCCACATAGCTTGCTCCATTCTGGATAGCAAATGCCAGTGGCAAGGGTTCGCTACGTTGTGTCAGGCAGCCAGTTAGCGTATATCGGTTCAATTCTCCTGTTGTCACATCAAGTTCACAATACTTTGTTTCTGGAGAACCTTTCGCAAGTGTTTTTACTTCACTGAATACATTGACAGGATAATACGAAGGAACATGGACAGTGGCTAATGTATCAGCTTGTTCAGCGCTGTAGAGTAAGACTGAAAAACAGTTCTTATCCACAATGGCGGCGGCAGGAGGAGCACTAAAACATTGTGTCATATCATTCCATACCCAGCCGGGTGCTTTATCGTGGCTGGAAAAAATGGAAATATCTATGATGAGATCCCCATCAATCTGCTGTACACCAGACTGTTTTAACTCTTCTACCATATTGCGCAGTTGTGTGCGTGTTAGCGATGGATCACCAACGAAACGGGCAATAAGATTGCCCTTTAATCTGCCATCTTCAACATTAGCGTCACTCTCTAATGTAGTGACAAAACGGAAATCTTTGCCAAGCTGTAATAAGGCAGCTAATGCTGTCACAATTTTCTGAGTACTGGCAGGTAATGCCAATTGCTGTCCATGATAATCAATGATAGGTATTTTTTCGCCGACTTTCTGGGCGATAAATGAAAAATTGGTTCCCGCTGGCAAATATTGAATATTTTCTTCAATTGAAGAGGCATTCGCACTGAAAATACTCAGGCTCAAACTGAGCATCCAAGCTATTCTGCTGGTAATTTTTAAAAGAGCCATAGATCTCGCATATAAACGTGGATGTATTCCGATAATATTTGTATCAATAATACTAAGATGCAATTCAGGAAAAAGTAAACGATGATCCATCATCAACTCTACGTTAAAATGATAGATTAGCAGTTTAAATATGTATGTGAACTATCAGCGTATTCTGCAGTTTACGCTTCTTTTATTGTCTGGAAGCCCGCCTGATAGGGTGTGCTCATTGTGTTGTAGTCTATTGCAAGATACTGTTATTGCAAGAGAAGTGATGTTATTGCAAAAATCAGGAAGATGTTGTCTGGGCTTAGGATTGATTTAGAGGTTTGATAAATGAAACAAATTCCGATGACGGTACGTGGCGCAGATAAATTGCGCGAAGAATTAGAATATCTGAAAAATGTACGTCGCCCTCAAATTATTGCTGCAATCGCTGAGGCGCGTGAGCACGGTGACTTGAAAGAAAATGCTGAATATCACGCTGCTCGTGAGCAACAGGGATTCTGTGAAGGCCGTATTCAAGAAATTGAAGCTAAACTTTCTAATGCACAAGTGATCGATATCACTAAGATGACCAACAATGGCCGTGTGATTTTTGGTTCAACGGTAACGGTATTGAATGTTGATTCTGATGAAGAACAGACTTACCGCATTGTGGGGGACGATGAAGCGAATATCAAAGAAAACCTGCTTTCGGTTAACTCGCCCATCGCCCGTGGTTTAATTGGCAAAGAAGTGGATGACGTTGCTGTGATCGATACTCCGGGTGGCAAAGTGGAATATGAAGTTTTGAGCGTCGAGTATATTTGATATTCAATTTAAAGGTTGAATTAACTTTCCCGCTCGTAGGGTGGGGAAGGGCATAGAAAGTGGCCATTATATGTTGATGATGGGAATAAAAAGGCCTGATTTGGCCTTTTTTATCATAGTAGAATGGCACTTTTGTATAAGTATGTTGAGATTATTTCGGTAAACTAATCTTGCGCTCTTCCGATGGGCGGTAGAGAACTAGCATTTTTCCAATAATTTGCACATTATATGCGCCAGTTTCACGAACAATAGCTTCCGCGATCAAAGTTTTGATTTCACGGTCTTCGCCTGCAACTTTGACTTTGATAAGCTCGTGATGCGAAAGGGTTTGTTCGATTTCGGCCAATACTCCTTCAGTCAGTCCGTTGTTACCGATCATAACAACAGGCTTTAATGAATGAGCGAGGCTTTTCAGGTATTGCACTTGTTTCTTGTTAAGAGTCATCGTTTTTTTGCTTAGTTGGGATTGAAAACGACATATTCTACCGCCATCTCTTATCTATCACCATAAGTGTGTGGTGTGGTTTGATAAGAGAGTGCAAAAATAGGACTCTCTATTAGTATAGTTGGAAAGAACAATGGCCAATAAAAAACGTTCAGCAAGCTCAAGTCGCTGGTTGCAGGAACATTTTAGTGATAAATATGTTCTTCAGGCGCAGAAAAAAGGGCTTCGCTCCCGTGCTTGGTTTAAACTTGATGAGATACAGCAAAGCGACAAAATTTTTAAACTGGGCATGACCGTTGTTGATTTAGGCGCTGCTCCAGGTGGGTGGTCTCAGTACGTAGTCAGTCAGATTGGTGATCGTGGTCGGGTAATTGCCTGCGATCTTTTGCCAATGGATCCCATTGTCGGAGTTGATTTCCTACAGGGGGACTTTCGTGATGAACTTATATTGAAAACATTGCTTGAGAGGGTTGGTGATAATAAAGTCCAGGTCGTCATGTCGGATATGGCTCCCAATATGAGTGGAACCCCCGCGGTCGATATTCCTCGATCCATGTATCTGGTTGAGTTAGCGTTGGATATGTGTCGTGATGTGCTGGCCCCTGGGGGTAGTTTTATCGTCAAAGTGTTTCAGGGAGAGGGCTTTGATGAGTACCTGAGGGAAATACGCTCCCTTTTTACGAAAGTTAAAATTCGTAAACCAGACGCTTCGCGGGCACGATCACGTGAAGTATACATTGTAGCTACAGGGCGGAAAGTGTAGTACCCTGCTGCTATTTGTTAACACAGTTGTAATATGAGGTTAATCCCTTGAGTGACATGGCGAAAAACCTGATTCTCTGGTTAGTCATCGCAGTTGTCTTGATGTTATTGTTCCAGAGTTTTGGTCCCGGCGATTCTAGTGGTCGTAGGGTGGATTACTCGAACTTCATCAGTGAGTTATCACATAATCAAATCAGTGAAGTACGTATTTCGGGTCGTGACATTGATTTCACTAAGAAAGACAACGGTGGAAAATATAGCACGTATATGCCAGTTCAGGATGAGAAGCTGCTGGATACACTGCTCAACAAACAGGTAAAAGTTGTCGGTGAACCACCAGAGCAACAAGGCCTGTTAGCGACTCTCTTTATTTCATGGTTCCCAATGCTACTGCTGATTGGCGTTTGGATCTTCTTTATGCGCCAAATGCAAGGTGGTGGCGGTAAAGGAGCGATGTCTTTCGGTAAAAGCAAAGCCCGTATGTTAACGGAAGATCAGATCAAAACCACGTTTGCGGATGTTGCTGGTTGTGACGAAGCAAAAGAAGAAGTGGGTGAATTGGTGGAATACCTGCGTGAACCCGGCCGATTCCAGAAACTGGGTGGTAAGATCCCGAAAGGTATCCTGATGGTAGGGCCTCCGGGTACAGGTAAGACCTTGCTGGCGAAAGCAATTGCAGGTGAGGCTAAAGTACCATTCTTCACTATTTCTGGTTCTGACTTTGTTGAAATGTTTGTTGGTGTTGGCGCTTCTCGTGTTCGTGACATGTTTGAACAGGCTAAGAAAGCAGCTCCTTGTATTATCTTTATCGACGAAATTGATGCTGTAGGGCGTCAACGTGGTGCTGGTTTGGGTGGTGGACACGATGAACGTGAACAAACACTGAACCAGATGCTGGTTGAAATGGATGGTTTTGAGGGTAACGAAGGCATTATCGTTATCGCTGCAACTAACCGTCCTGATGTTTTGGATCCTGCGCTGTTGCGTCCGGGTCGTTTCGACCGTCAGGTTGTCGTTGGTCTGCCTGATGTTCGCGGCCGTGAACAGATTCTGAAAGTTCATATGCGCCGTATTCCATTGGATACTGACATTGATGCTTCCATTATTGCCCGTGGTACACCAGGTTTCTCTGGTGCGGATTTGGCAAACCTGGTGAACGAAGCCGCTTTATTTGCCGCTCGTGGCAACAGACGCGTCGTATCTATGGTGGAATTTGAGAAGGCAAAAGATAAGATCATGATGGGTGCAGAGCGCCGTTCAATGGTCATGACAGAAGAGCAGAAAGAATCCACCGCTTACCATGAAGCAGGACATGCCATCATTGGCCGTTTGGTTCCTGAACATGATCCTGTCCATAAAGTGACAATCATTCCCCGTGGTCGCGCGTTGGGTGTAACTTTTTTCTTGCCAGAAGGTGATCAAATCAGTGCCAGCCGTCAAAAATTAGAAAGTCAGATTTCTACTTTATATGGCGGCCGTCTTGCAGAAGAGATCATCTACGGTCCAGATAATGTTTCTACGGGCGCTTCCAATGACATTAAAGTGGCGACATCCATTGCCCGTAACATGGTGACACAATGGGGTTTCTCGGAAAAACTAGGCCCATTGTTGTATGCGGAAGAAGAAGGCGAAGTTTTCCTTGGTCGTTCTGTGGCTAAGGCAAAACACATGTCGGAAGATACCGCACGTTTAATTGATCAAGAAGTGAAAGTTATCATTGATCGCAACTACCAGCGCGCACGTCAGATTCTGATGGATAATCTGGATATTTTGCATTCAATGAAAGATGCTTTAATGAAGTACGAAACCATTGATGCGCCTCAGATTGATGACCTGATGAACCGTACTACAGTTCGTCCGCCAGCAGGTTGGGAAGGCGATAATAATAATGGCGGTAATAGCAGTAATAGTAGTAATAACCGTCAGAATACATCGTCTCAGCAGCAGGCCACGAAGCCTGCGGATGGTAATCCAACTGCATAATCTATTCAGACCAAGGGCGATCATTGATAGAAGGTTGCCTCTGGTTTTGACAGACCGTACTTACTAAACCCCGGGTTTTTCCTGGGGTTTTTAACATTAAGGCCCCCTAGCGATGAAACTGACAGCCAGAGGCAGTATTCTTGACCTTTCCCATCCGCAAGTCATGGGAATACTGAATGTTACTCCTGATTCCTTTTCAGATGGTGGTACTTACAGTACCCTTGATGCGGCACTACAACATGCTGCCAAAATGATTGAAGAAGGAGCCACTATTATTGATGTTGGTGGTGAATCGACGCGTCCTGGTGCTGATGATGTCAGTGAACAGGAGGAACTAGATCGCGTTGTACCTGTAATAGAATCTTTGGCACAGCGTTTTAATGTATGGATCTCTGTTGATACGTCAAAAGCTATCGTAATGCAGGAAGCTGCCAAAGTAGGTGCTCATATCATTAATGACATCCGTTCATTGCAGGGGCCGGGTGCACTAGAGGCAGCGGCAAAAACAGAGTTACCAGTTTGTTTAATGCACATGCAGGGACAACCCCGAACAATGCAGGTAGAACCTCACTACGAAGATGTTGTGGCGGAAGTCAGAACATATCTGGAAACACAGATTGAACGCTGTGTTGCAGCAGGTATTACAAGAAACAAACTGATGATAGATCCGGGATTCGGTTTTGGTAAGAATTTATCACATAATTATCAATTATTGGCTCATTTAAAAGAGCTCCACCATCTTGGCCTGCCGATTCTGGCTGGTATGTCACGCAAGTCCATGATTGGTCAGTTACTTCATGTGCCACCACAGGAAAGAGTAACGGGAAGTGTTGCTTGCGCTGTCATTGCGGCTATGCAGGGAGCTCAGATTATTCGCGTGCATGATGTAAAAGAAACGGTGCAGGCAATGCAGATTGTCCAGGCAACTTTGTCAGAGAAGAATATTTTTCGTCAGTAGCGAACCCCGCCGGAAAAATTATCAGCAAAACGCAGATTGTGAACAAAGAATACGTTCAGCAAAGGAAGAAAGAAATTTATGAGTAACCGTAAATATTTTGGTACTGACGGTATCCGTGGCAAAGTCGGTAATAGCCCGATTACCCCTGATTTTGTTTTAAAACTTGGTTGGGCCGCGGGTAAGGTACTGGCGCGTCATGGTTCTCGCAAAATTATTATTGGTAAAGATACCCGTATTTCTGGCTATATGCTGGAATCTGCTTTGGAAGCGGGACTGGCAGCCGCTGGGCTATCAGCATCGTTTACTGGCCCGATGCCGACGCCAGCCGTAGCATACCTGACACGCACTTTCCGTGCTGAAGCGGGAATTGTTATTTCAGCTTCCCATAATCCTTACTACGATAACGGTATTAAATTCTTCTCCATTGATGGCACTAAACTTCCTGATGATGTGGAAGAAGCAATTGAAGCCGAAATGGAAAAACCGCTAACCTGCGTAGAATCTGCTGAATTAGGACGTGCTAATCGTATTGTTGATGCGGCAGGCCGTTATATCGAATTCTGTAAAGGCACATTCCCTAGTGAACAAAGTCTAAATGGATTAAAAATCGTATTGGATTGTGCTAATGGTGCTACCTACCATATCGCACCGAATGTTCTGAGAGAGTTGGGCGCCGATGTTATAACTATTGGCTGTGAGCCAAATGGCATCAATATCAATGAAGAATGCGGTGCGACAGATGTCCGGCTATTGCAGAAACGGGTTCAGGAAGAGCAGGCAAATGTCGGTTTGGCATTTGATGGCGATGGTGACCGGATAATCATGGTTGATCATTTGGGTCAGAAAGTAGATGGAGACCAGATACTTTACATCATCGCACGTGAAGCATTGCGACAAGGGCAACTGCGCGGTGGTGCAGTAGGAACTTTGATGAGTAATATGGGATTGGAGCTGGCGTTGAAACAGCTTGGTATTCCATTTGAACGTGCCAAAGTCGGTGACCGCTATGTACTGGAGAAGTTGCAGGAAAAAGGCTGGCGTTTAGGTGCAGAAAATTCAGGCCATATCATATTACTGGATAAAACCACAACAGGTGATGGTATCGTTGCTGGTTTGCAGGTATTGAGTGCTATAGTACGCAATAATATGAGTCTGCATGACCTGTGTAGTGGCATGAAATTATTGCCACAAGTGCTGGTCAATGTTCGTTTTAGTGGTGATAACGATCCTTTGCAATCGGAACGAGTACTCGAAGTTGTTAAAGAAGTTGAAACTGAGTTAGAGGGTCGTGGTCGAGTACTGTTACGCAAATCGGGCACTGAACCATTGATCCGTGTGATGGTGGAAGGTGAAGATGAGGGACAGGTTACGGCACTGGCGCATCGCATTGCAGATGCTGTAAAAAAATAGCCTGATTTGTTGATTTTTTCTTCGATCAGCATCAGTATTTGAAATTAACCTTGCTTGTCTGAAACGCTTTGGTTAGTATTCACACCCGCTCAATAAGTTAATTTTTTTAATTTTGAGCGGGTGATGCAGTAAACATTACTAGAGTTATGACGTTACCAAAGTTATGGTAAATCCCACGAGGAAACGGGTACAACATATGTATGGAGCTCTTTTAAGTATATTCTTGCTGGTCGGTATCGGGCTAATCGCTCTGGTTCTGCTACAGCAGGGGAAAGGTGCTGATATGGGTGCTTCCTTTGGTGCGGGTGCGTCTGCAACAATATTTGGTTCATCGGGTTCTGCGAATTTTATGACCCGCATGACAGCGGTTTTTGCAACACTGTTTTTTGTTATCAGTCTGGTGCTGGGTAATATGACCAGTAACAAAACTGGTTCAAGCGGTAAGTGGGACGATATTGCTGAGCCTGCACACGTTGAGAAACAAGCAGAAGTTCCAGTAGTACCAGCAAAGCCAACTAAACCGAATAGTGATATCCCACAGTAATTTTCGATAGAAAGTTTTCTATAAAAAGAATAGTCAGTAAAAGAATTGGAGTAGGGTTGTTGATTTAAACGGTTAGTATCATTAACAGGTTAAGATAACAGTTCTACAATCAGTGCCGAGGTGGTGAAATTGGTATACACGCTACCTTGAGGTGGTAGTGCCTAAACAACGGGCGTACGGGTTCAAGTCCCGTCCTCGGCACCATTAATCTAGAAACTTGCGTTTTTAGTGTTATCAGCGTAAGATTTGCCACGTTTTCGAACGCGGGATGGAGCAGCATGGTAGCTCGTCGGGCTCATAACCCGAAGGTCGTCGGTTCAAATCCGGCTCCCGCAACCACTTCTTAACAACATGTACCTTTTCAAATAGTTATGATTTAGCAGCCTAGGGTATCAATCCTGATTTGACAGGTTGCTCCCAGAGGTATAGCTTTGAGAGGTATAAAAGAAGTTGGTTGAGACCACTGGCAGTAAACAGGGTCCAGTTACATAAGCCCCGGATTTCGGGGTTTTTTGTTATTTGACAGCAGAACTACTGGGCTAATATAGCCCTTTTTTTATGTCTTGGGGGTGGGCTTGTCCACATTAGAGCAAAAATTAACAGCGATGATTTCAGCACCAGTTGAAGCTTTGGGTTTTGAATTAGTGGGCCTGGAGTTTATTCGCGCACGTGTATCGACACTGCGGGTCTATATCGATAGTGAGGAGGGTATCACTGTTGATGATTGTGCTGATGTTAGCCATCAGGTCAGTGCAGTACTCGATGTCGAAGATCCGATCTCAGGGCTTTATAACCTAGAAATATCTTCACCGGGGCTTGATCGTCCACTGTTTAAGGCTGAACACTACCAGAGTTTCATGGGTGAAGAAGTCAGCTTGATGTTACGTATGGCAATGCAAAACCGTCGTAAATGGCGAGGAATTATCAAAGCTGTTGATGGTGAAATAATTACGGTTACGGTGGATGGAAAAGACGAAGTGTTCGCACTGAGCAACATCCAGAAAGCGAACCTGGTACCCCACTTTTAAAGTTCGGATGAGGCAACTAGGATGAATAAAGAAATTCTGGCTGTTGTGGAAGCGGTTTCTAATGAAAAATCTCTCCCTCGTGAAAAAATCTTCGAAGCATTAGAGATTGCATTGGCGACAGCCACCAAGAAAAAATATGAGCAGGAAATTGATGTCCGTGTTTGCATCGATCGTAAATCCGGTGATTTTGATACTTTCCGCCGTTGGTTAGTTGTTGAAGAAGTCACTCTGCCGACTCGTGAAATCACATTTGATGCTGCAAAATTTGAAGACCCAGAAATTGAACTGGGTGGTTATATTGAAGATCAAATTGAATCAGTAACTTTTGACCGTATTACAACCCAGACTGCAAAACAGGTTATCGTGCAGAAAGTACGTGAAGCTGAACGTGCAATGGTCGTCGATCAATTCCGCGAACAGCAGGGCGAGATCGTGACTGGTCAGGTCAAAAAAGTAAATCGTGACAATATTACGCTTGATTTGGGTAATAATGCTGAAGCGGTTATTTTACGTGAAGACATGCTGCCACGTGAAAACTTCCGCCCGGGTGACCGCGTGCGTGGTGTCTTGTATGATGTGCGTCCAGAGGCACGTGGTGCACAGCTTTTCATTAGCCGTTCTCGTCCAGAGATGCTGGTTGAATTGTTCCGCATTGAAGTACCGGAAATTGGCGAAGAGATCATTGAGATCAAAGCTGCTGCCCGTGATCCGGGTTCCCGCGCCAAAATCGCAGTAAAAACTAACGACAAGCGTATCGATCCGGTTGGTGCTTGCGTAGGTATGCGTGGTGCAAGGGTACAGGCCGTTTCCAGTGAGTTGGGCGGCGAACGAATTGATATCGTATTGTGGGATGACAATCCTGCGCAATTTGTTATTAATGCAATGGCTCCGGCGGATGTTGCATCTATCGTTGTTGATGAAGATAACTGTACGATGGATGTTGCCGTGGAAAACAGCAATCTTGCTCAGGCTATTGGTCGTAATGGCCAAAATGTCCGTCTGGCGGCACAATTGCTGAAAAAACATCGTGGTGATGACAAGTGGGAATTGAATGTCATGACTGCGGAAGAGCTGCAAGCGAAACATCAGGCAGAAGCTCATGCTTCTATTGATACATTTACTAAGCATCTCGACATTGATGAAGATTTCGCCACTGTATTGGTCGAAGAAGGTTTCTCCACACTGGAAGAGTTGGCCTATGTACCAATCAATGAACTTCTGGTAGTAGAAGGCCTTGATGAGGAAACCGTTGAAGTTCTCCGTGAACGTGCAAAAGCGGCCTTGACGACGCTAGAACTGGCCCAGAAAGAGAGTTTTGGTGATCAGCAACCTGCCAAAGATTTACTGGATCTGCCTGGCATGGAGCGTACTTTGGCGTTTAACCTGGCTGCCCTTGGCATCTGTACTCTGGAAGATCTTGCCGAGCAGGGTATCGACGACTTATCTGATATCGAAGGACTGAATGATGAGAAAGCAGGAGAACTCATTATGGCAGCCCGTAATATCTGTTGGTTTGGCGATGATGCATAAATAAACTGTAGCAGGAAGGAACAGAATGACAGAGGTAACCGTAAGATTACTGGCAGAAGAGATCCAGACATCGGTTGAACGCTTGATCCAGCAATTCGCTGATGCTGGCATTCAGAAAACCGCAACTGACTCTGTTTCCCAGAAAGAAAAAGAAGCTTTGCTGGCCCACCTGAACCGTGAACAAGGCGGTACTGGCGGCCAGCCAGGTAAATTGACACTACAGCGTAAAACGCGCAGTACACTGAACGTCCCTGGCACCGGTGGCAAAAGTAAATCGGTAGCGATTGAAGTCCGTAAAAAACGCACATATGTGAACCGTGACGCGATTGAACAAGCTAAAGCGGAAGAACAGGCGAAGCGTGAAGCGGAAGAGCAGGCTCGGCGCGAGGCAGAAGAAAAGGCGCGGCTTGAAACTGAAGCGAAGAAACTCGCGGAAGAGCAAGCGAAACGTGAAGCAAAAGAAAAAGCCAAACGTGAAGAGGCTGAAAAGGCTCAGCGTGAGGTAGCGGAAAAAGAAAAAGTGACTAAGCAACATACCGAAAAGAAATCGAAACCAGTGCAAACTGAGCCAGCAGCGCAAACTGAAAAAGCGCGTCGTGAAGCTGAAGCAGCAAATTTAAAACGCAAAGCTGAAGAAGAAATGCGTCGTAAAGTTGAAGCAGAAGCAAAACGTGTAGCAGAAGAAGCCCGCCGCATGGCAGAAGAAAATCAGGATAAATGGTCTGACAACTCTGATTTTAATGACAGCAATGACTACCATGTAACTACTTCCCGTCATGCCCGTGATGCGGAAGATGAGAATGACGCTAAAGTTGAAGGTGATCGTCGCACCCGAACCCGTGGTGGCAAATCCTCCCGCCAGAAGAAGAATAACAAACATTCTGAATCGAAAGCTGATCGTGAAGAAGCACGTGCAGTCGGCCGTACCAAAGGTAAACAGCGCAAAACCTCTGCTTTGCAGCAGAGCTTTACCAAACCTGTAGCAGCCGTTAACCGTGATGTAGTGATTGGTGAAACCATTACCGTTGCTGAACTGGCTAATAAGATGGCTGTTAAAGGTTCCCAGGTCATCAAAACCATGATAAAAATGGGCGCAATGGCGACCATTAATCAGGTTATCGATCAGGAAACAGCTCAATTGGTTGCTGAAGAAATGGGGCACAAAGTTATCCTGCGTCGTGAAAACGAACTGGAAGAAGCGCTGATGAGCGATCGTGACACCGGTGAAACTCAGGCAGAGCCTCGTGCGCCTGTGGTTACTATCATGGGTCACGTTGACCATGGTAAAACCTCTTTGCTGGATTACATCCGCTCAACCAAAGTGGCCTCCGGTGAGGCGGGCGGTATTACCCAGCATATTGGTGCATATCATGTGAAAACTGAAAAAGGCATGATTACCTTCCTGGATACTCCAGGCCACGCTGCGTTTACCTCCATGCGTGCTCGTGGTGCTAAGGCAACCGACATCGTTGTTCTGGTTGTCGCTGCGGATGATGGCGTGATGCCTCAGACTATCGAAGCTATCCAGCACGCCAAAGCAGCTAGTGTGCCAGTTGTTGTTGCGGTTAACAAAATTGATAAACCAGAAGCTGATCCGGATCGCGTGAAGAATGAACTGTCACAGTACGGTATTATTCCGGAAGATTGGGGCGGTGAAAACCAATTCATTAATGTATCTGCTAAAGCTGGTATCGGTATTGATGAATTGTTGGAAGCTATCCTGCTGCAAGCTGAAGTTCTGGAGCTAAATGCAGTTCGTACTGGTATGGCAAATGGCGTGGTTATTGAATCCTTCCTGGATAAAGGCCGCGGTCCTGTTGCTACTATTCTGGTGCAGTCCGGTACCCTGAACAAAGGTGATATCGTTCTGTGCGGCTTCGAATATGGCCGTATCCGTGCGATGCGTAACGAACTTGGTCAGGAAGTCATGTCTGCCGGCCCATCTATGCCAGTGGAAATCCTTGGTCTATCCAACGTGCCATCTGCGGGTGATGAAACGACTGTTGTACGTGATGAGAAGAAAGCACGTGAAGTAGCACTGTACCGCCAAGGCAAATTCCGCGAAGTGAAACTGGCTCGTCAGCAGAAATCCAAACTGGAAAACATGTTTGCTAACATGGAAGAGGGTAAGGTATCTGAACTGAACATCGTTCTGAAAACTGACGTTCAGGGTACATGCGAAGCGATTTGTGATTCACTGCTGAAATTGTCTACTGACGAAGTGAAAGTGAAAATCATCGGCTCTGGCGTAGGTGGTATCACTGAAACGGACGCAACGCTTGCGGCAGCATCCAACGCGATTATTCTGGGCTTTAACGTTCGTGCTGATGCTTCTGCACGTCGCATCATTGAAAACGAAAGTGTTGATCTGCGTTATTACTCTGTTATCTATAGTTTGATTGATGAAATCAAACAGGCAATGAGCGGTATGCTGGCACCAGAATACAAACAGCAAATCATGGGATTGGCAGAAGTTCGTGATGTCTTTAAATCACCGAAATTTGGTGCAGTTGCTGGCTGTATGGTGACAGAAGGTACTATCAAGCGTAATAATCCAATCCGTGTCCTGCGTGATAACGTGGTTATCTACGAAGGTGAGCTGGAATCCCTGCGTCGCTTTAAGGATGATGTTAACGAAGTCCGTAATGGCATGGAATGTGGTATCGGTGTGAAGAACTACAATGATGTTCGTGTTGGCGATATGATTGAAGTCTTCGAAGTTGTTGAAGTTAAACGCTCTATCGATTAAAAAACCACAATTGCCCAATAGATTTCAGGTAGCAGCTTGAAAGAAAGACGGGTATAGATTCATTCCATTCTTGGGGGGCTCAATGCCCCCCAAAATGTCAGGAGATAAAACAATGGCAAGAGAATTCAGTCGTACTCAGCGCGTTGCACAGGAAATGCAAAAAGAGATTGCCATCATTTTACAGCGTGAAGTCAAAGATCCCCGCATCGGTATGGCAACTGTTTCTGGTGTTGAGGTTTCTCGCGATCTGGCTTATGCCAAAGTATTTGTGACTTTTCTGAATGTGTTAGTGGAAGAACATGATTCAGATAAGGTTCAGGGGAGTATCAAGGCATTGAATGAAGCCTCTGGGTTTATTCGTTCTTTGCTGGGTAAAGCGATGCGTCTGCGCGTTATTCCTGAACTGACGTTTTCTTACGACAGTTCTTTGATAGAAGGGATGCGCATGTCAAATCTGGTGACTAATGTCGTAAAAAATGACGAGCAGCGTCGTGCTTCTGCGGATCATAACGAGGAAAAGTAATGGGGCGTCGTCGTCGGGGTCGTGCGATACACGGTGTACTGCTGTTGGACAAGCCGCAGGATATTTCCTCCAATGATGCTTTACAGAAAGTAAGGCGGATCTTTAATGCCAGCAAAGCAGGTCATACAGGTGCGTTAGATCCGCTGGCAACAGGAATGTTGCCGATTTGCCTGGGTGAAGCGACCAAGTTTTCCCAGTTTTTGTTGGATTCTGACAAACGCTATAGAGTCATTGCCCGTTTAGGACAGCGCACTGATACTTCAGATTCACATGGAAAAATCATTTGTGAACGTGAAGTTCAGGTGACTCCGGCTCAGCTTGATGCAGCATTGGAGATATTCCGCGGTGATACCATGCAGGTTCCTTCCATATACTCTGCGTTAAAACACCAGGGAAAACCGCTGTATGAATATGCCCGTCAAGGCGTTGAAGTTGAGCGGGAAGCGCGTCCAATTACCGTGTATGAATTGCAGTTCATTCGCTGGGAGGGTGATGAACTGGAGCTGGAAATCCACTGTTCCAAAGGAACCTATGTCCGCACGATCGTTGACGATTTAGGAGAGTTGTTGGGGTGTGGTGCCCATGTGATTTATCTGCATCGTTTGCAGGTTGCCAATTATCCTAATCATAGGATGGTGACATTGGAACAGCTGTATGAGTTAAAAGAACAGGCGGCAAGACAACAGATTGAAGCGGGAGAATTGCTCGATCCATTGCTGTTACCGATGGATACGGCAGTTACGCATTTCCCCGTAATTCATTTGACATCTGTCGTTGCTGCTTATTTTAAGCAGGGACAGCCTGTTCGTAGCCAGCACCGTTTACCATCTAGTGAGTGGGTACGCGTTACCGAAGGAGATGAAAACAAATTCATCGGTATTGCTGTGATTGATGATGATGGTTTAGTGGCTCCGCGTCGCTTGGTAGTTGAAACTGATGATAGTTGAAACATATCAAAAGTAAGCATTAATGGGACTATCTTGCGCTTCACCTATTTGCAGCGTAGAATGATGTGCCTGTATATGAGTAGCTGAATTAGAGATCGGCACTCGTCATTCGTAATCAATTATTTGGAGTTATACTATGTCTCTAAGTACTGAAGCAAAAGCGCAGATTATTGCTGAGTTTGGCCGTGGCGCTAACGACAGTGGTTCTAGCGAAGTTCAGATTGCCCTGCTGACTGCACAAATCAACCATCTGCAAGGTCACTTTGCAGAGCACAAAAAAGATCACCACAGCCGTCGTGGTCTGTTGCGTATGGTTGCACAGCGCCGTAACCAGCTGAACTACCTGAAGCGTAAAGATCTGGCACGCTACACCGCGCTGATTGAGCGTCTGGGACTGCGCCGCTAATCAATGAGTTTCAGTGGAAAGGGGCCTATCGGGCCCCTTTTCTTCTAGAAAGTGGAATTTAAGAAACTTAAATTCCGTTTCTGAAATATTTGAATCTCTTCAGCTACAGTGACTCGCGCGGCTAATGAGAGTACTGAAAAGGATATACCCGGTAGATTCCAAGTTATAGAGCGGCTAACAGAGCTGTTACTTGGAAAACAAAGGGGATTAAGCACTGTCATTAGTCGTGAGGGTGTAGCAATGAAGAGAATATCCATTGTTGCTGATATTTAAAAGGCAGCAACACTAACGAAGGAATATTATTTTGCTGAATCCGATTGTTCGTAAATTCCAGTATGGTCAGCACACTGTGACCATCGAAACAGGCATGATGGCTCGTCAGGCGACAGCGGCTGTTATGGTAAATATGGATGACACTGCGGTATTTGTTACCGTTGTTGGTCAGAAAAAAGTAAAACCAGGTCAGGATTTCTTTCCACTGACTGTTAACTATCAAGAACGTACATATGCTGCTGGCCGTATTCCTGGCAGTTTTTTCCGTCGTGAAGGCCGTCCGGGTGAAGGTGAAACCCTTGTTGCTCGTCTTATCGACCGTCCACTGCGCCCACTTTTTCCAGAAGGTTTCCTGAACGAAGTTCAAATCATTGCAACTGTTGTTTCTGTAAACCCACAGGTTCATCCGGATATCGTTGCTATGATCGGCTCTTCTGCGGCATTGGCATTGTCTGGCATTCCATTCAACGGCCCAATTGGCGCAGCACGTGTTGGTTATATCAATGATCAGTATGTACTGAACCCAACCAGCAATGAGCTGAAAAACAGCCGTCTGGATTTGGTTGTTGCAGGTACTGAAGGCGCTGTACTAATGGTTGAATCCGAAGCGGAGCTGCTGACAGAAGAACAGATGCTGGGTGCGGTGGTGTTCGGCCATGAACAACAGCAGATTGTGATTGATAACATCAATGCACTGGCTGCTGAAGCGGGTAAAGAGAAGTGGGATTGGGCACCAGAGCCTGTCAACCAATCTCTGCATGATCGCGTTGCTGAGTTGGCAGAAAGCCGTCTGGGCAATGCTTACCGCATTACTGAAAAACAGGAGCGTTACGCTCAGGTTGATACTATCAAAGAAGAAGTTTCTGCAATCATTCTGGCAGAAGCAGCAGAAAATAGCGTTGAGCTGGAAGAGACAGAAGTGCTTGAAGTGTTGTCTGTTCTGGAGAAAAATGTCGTTCGTGGCCGCGTACTGCGTGGTGAGCCTCGCATTGATGGTCGTGAAAAAGATATGGTTCGTGCACTGGACGTTCGTACTGGCGTATTGCCACGTACTCACGGTTCATCTCTGTTTACCCGTGGTGAAACTCAGGCACTGGTTACAGCAACACTGGGTACTGAACGTGATGCCCAGGTGATCGACGAACTGATGGGAGAGTACACAGATCGCTTCCTGTTCCATTACAACTTCCCTCCATACTCTGTTGGTGAAACGGGTATGGTTGGTTCGCCAAAACGTCGTGAAATTGGTCACGGTCGTTTGGCGAAGCGTGGTGTTCTGGCGGTAATGCCTAGCATCAACGAGTTCCCGTATACGGTTCGTGTGGTTTCTGAAATTACGGAATCCAATGGTTCTTCTTCTATGGCTTCCGTCTGTGGTGCTTCATTGGCACTGATGGATGCAGGTGTACCGATTAAGGCAGCAGTTGCAGGTATCGCCATGGGGCTGGTGAAAGAAGGCGATAACTTTGTGGTTCTTTCTGACATTCTGGGTGATGAAGATCATCTGGGTGATATGGACTTTAAAGTTGCGGGTAGCCGTGATGGTATCAGCGCATTGCAGATGGACATCAAAATTGAAGGTATCACCCGTGAAATCATGCAAATTGCTTTGAATCAGGCCAAAGGTGCTCGTTTACACATCCTGAATGTGATGGAGCAGGCAATCCAGAGCCCACGTAATGACATCTCTGAATTTGCGCCACGTATTCACACCATCAAGATCAACCCAGATAAGATCAAAGATGTGATCGGTAAAGGTGGTTCCGTGATCCGTGCTCTGACTGAAGAAACAGGCACAACTATTGAAATCGAAGATGACGGTACTGTGAAGATCGCAGCGACTGATGGTGAAAAAGCTCGTCATGCTATCAGCCGTATTGAAGAGATTACTGCTGAAGTCGAAGTTGGTCGTATTTATACTGGTAAAGTTACCCGTATTGTTGACTTTGGCGCATTTGTTGCAATTGGCGGTGGTAAAGAAGGGTTGGTACACATTTCTCAGATCGCAGACAAGCGTGTAGAGAAAGTAACTGACTATTTACAGATTGGTCAGGAAGTTCCTGTCAAGGTGCTGGAAATTGACCGTCAGGGTCGTATCCGTCTGAGTATGAAAGAAGCAGCAGTTAATACTATGCTGAATACTACCGATGAAGCATCACAATCACCGGAATCATCAGTAGAATAAATTTGACGTAGAGAGCGGTGTCCTGTAAAAAGGGCGCCGTTTATCCCCAATAAATTTCGAATTGTCGCCAACAGAGGGCAATTTGAAAGATACAGGGGGGCAGATAATTTCGGGCAGGATGCCTGAAATATACAATGTGGGTGGAACAACCGTGGGTGGAGTAACAGGGCATTCTGATTAATGTCTGACTTCGGGAGTGGGAAATGAATTCTTTTCTGCGCTGGTATTACGTTGCAGCTATTTTTCTCCTTATAGGATGTGGCAGCACTGAATGGCGTAAAAATGAAGTTTTTGCTATTCCACTTCAACCAACATTGCAACAAGAGGTTATTCTGGCACGCATGGAACAAATACTTGCGAGCCGCTCTCTTAAGGAAGATGAGTATGCACAGCTTTTATATGAAAGAGGTGTGCTGTATGATAGCCTCGGGCTGAGAGCATTGGCACAGAATGATTTTTCAGTGGCTTTGTCTATCCGTCCAGATATCCCTGAAATTTTTAATTATCTGGGGATTTATTTTACGCAGGCAGGCAATTTTGATGCTGCCTATGAAGCGTTTGATTCTGTTTTAGAGCTTGATCCAACTTACAACTACGCGCGGATGAATCGCGGAATTGCACTGTATTACGGTGGCCGCTATCGTTTAGCGCAGGATGATCTGCAGGCGTTTTATCAAGACGATCCAAATGATCCCTTCCGTTCGTTGTGGTTGTACCTTGTGGAAGAGAAAATCGATCCTAAGGTTGCAATGACTAATTTGTCGCACCGTTTTGACAAAACGAACCGGGGGCTATGGGGCTGGAATATTGTTGAATTTTATTTGGGTAAGATCAGTGAGAAAACACTGATGGAACGCCTGAAACAGGATTCGACAGATAACACTTCGCTCGCTGAGCATCTCAGTGAAACTGACTTCTATTTAGGTAAGCATTACCTAAGTCTGGGGGATGAGGATAGCGCAGTTGCGTTATTCAAGCTGACGGTAGCTAACAATGTTCATAACTTTGTTGAGCACCGCTATGCATTGTTGGAATTGGCGCTGCTAGGCCAAAGACAAGATGACCTATCAGTATCAGAATCGAACCAACAATAGCTGACGAACATTTTCACGACAGATTTTTAAGTCCACATCTTGAGAGGTGGGGGCTTATTTGTTCGTTTAATAACATAATTTGAGCCAGTTCACATTTTAAATGAAAATGACAGAAATTCTTTTCACTGTGTTATGTAGACTGGCCGCCACGATCAATGAGGCACCATTACATGACCACTGAGACTGAAATCTCTTTTGCTGATTTAGGATTATCAGCACCTATTCTTTCTGCACTGCAAGACATGGGCTATGAGAAGCCCTCACCAATTCAACAGCAATGTATTCCTCACCTGTTAAATGGCCGTGACGTGCTGGGTATGGCGCAGACTGGTAGTGGTAAAACTGCGGCATTCAGCTTGCCTTTACTGCATAATATTGATGCTGAGCTTAGAGCTCCACAGATCCTTGTGTTAGCACCGACCCGTGAACTGGCGGTACAGGTTGCTGAAGCATGTTCAGATTTTTCCAAACATATGCGTAACGTGAATGTTGTCGCGCTCTATGGTGGACAGCGTTATGACGTTCAATTGCGTGCTTTGCGCCAGGGGCCACAAGTTGTAGTGGGAACACCGGGTCGTCTGTTGGATCACCTGAAGCGTGGCACGTTGGATCTGTCCAACCTGAAAGGTCTGGTACTGGACGAAGCTGACGAAATGCTGCGTATGGGCTTTATTGAAGATGTTGAAAACATCATGAGCCAGATCCCGGCAGAACATCAGACTGCATTGTTCTCAGCGACTATGCCTGAAGCGATTCGTCGTATCACTCGTCGTTTCATGAACGAGCCACAAGAAGTTCGCATTCAGACCAGCGTAACCAACCGTCCGGATATCAGCCAGAGTTACTGGTCTGTTTACGGTATGCGTAAGAATGAAGCACTGGTACGTTTCCTTGAAACAGAAGATTTTGATGCGGCGATTATTTTCGTCCGTACCAAGAATGCGACTCTGGAAGTGGCAGAAACGCTTGAGCGTAACGGTTATAATTCTGCGGCACTGAATGGCGATATGAATCAGGCTCTGCGTGAACAGACTCTGGAGCGTTTGAAAGATGGCCGTCTGGACATTCTGATCGCAACAGATGTTGCTGCCCGTGGTTTGGATGTTGACCGCATCAGTCTGGTTGTTAACTATGACATTCCGATGGATGCTGAGTCATATGTACACCGTATCGGCCGTACAGGTCGTGCTGGTCGTGCTGGTCGTGCGCTATTGTTTGTTGAAAATCGTGAACGCCGTCTGCTGCGTAACATTGAACGCACCATGAAGCTGACAATCCCGGAAGTAGAGCTGCCGAATGCTGAACTTCTGAGCCAGCGTCGTCTGGAAAAATTCGCTGCTAACGTTCAGCAGCAGTTGGAAAGCAGCGATCTGGATCAATATCGTGCTCTGCTGTCTAAATTGAGTATCAGTGACGAGTTGGATATAGAAACATTGGCTGCGGCACTGCTGAAAATGGCACAAGGTGAGCGTCCACTGATCCTGCCACCAGATCCAGTTCGTCGTCCTCGCCGTGAATTTAATGAACATGATGACCGTCGCCGTAATGGTAATGGTAATGGCTTTGGTGAGCGTGACAGAGGTGATAGAGGTGATAGAGGTGACAGAGGTGATCGTCCTCGCCGAGAACGCCGTGATGTTGGTGATATGGAACTGTACCGTATTGAAGTGGGTCGCGATGATGGTGTTGAAGTACGCCATATTGTTGGTGCTATCGCTAACGAAGGTGATATCAGCAGCCGTTACATCGGCAATATCAAACTGTTCGCAACGCACTCCACAATTGAGCTGCCAAAAGGGATGCCGGGAGAGTTATTGTCTCACTTTACCCGTACCCGTATCCTGAATAAGCCAATGAACATACAGTTGATGGGGGATGCACAGCCATTTGAACGTCGTGAGCGTCGTGGTGGTGGTCGTAACGGTAATGGTGGTAATGGCTCACGCCGTGATCGTGACGGTTTTGGCAATAGCGGTGGTCGTCGTTTTAACAATGAACGCCGTGGTGGCGGTGAGCGCGGTTCTTTCCGTGGTCGCAATAACGACGATTTCAACGGTGGTGGACAACGTCGCCGTCAGCAACAAAGCAATGGTAACGTGTAATACACTGTTGATTGTTGTCTCGTGTTAGCAATAACACGCTGAAATATCAAATTGAATTAAGCCCTTTCCCCTATAAAGAGAAAGGGCTTTTATGTTTTCAATATTTTCATTTTACCAAATCGGGCAGAATTAGGGTGTTCAATTAATTGTGTTGCTTTTTCTAAAAATAACTCGTCGAGAGCAATAGCGGCTATACATTTTCTTATTTTATTCTGGATTAATAGTAGAGAGTACAGACATTATCTCTGCAAAAATGATTAACTTAACCCCAGTTCTTCTTTGAGAGGCTTTAAGTAACGGCGGCTGACAGGAATTCGTTCATCATTGCTCAATACCAATTCCGCCTGACGATTCTCCCCAAAAACAATCTCCCGCAAATGCGTCATATTGACCAGATACTGTCGATGGCAACGGGTCAGGGGAGTACGGATTTCCAGAGTGCGCAAGGTCAATTCAGTAAAACCTTCCTGTCCGTTGGCACTCATCACATATACACCACTCAAACGTGAGGTGATATACAACACATCATCCAGTTGCATCAGCCATATCCGGCTGTGTCCTATGCAGGGAATATATTTCAGTTGCTCATTTTCGGGTTGTAAGTCTGTCAGACTCTGTTTTTGATAACCCGAACGCAGTCGTTGTAATGTCTTGCTCAGTCGCTCTTTTTCCAGCGGTTTTAGCAGATAATCAAATGCATGCTCTTCAAACGCCTGTATTGCATATTCATCAAAAGCAGTAAGAAAAACGATATAAGGGCGATGCTCAGGGTTGAGCATACCTACCATTTCAAGCCCGGTGATGCGAGGCATTTGAATATCAAGGAAAACCACGTCCGGTTTCAGACGATGAATGGTGCCAATTGCTTCTACTGCATTGGCACATTCACCGATGATCTGAATATCTGTTTCCTCTTCTAACAGGCAACGTAAATTCTCACGAGCTAGTGGCTCATCATCAACAATTAGTACATGCATAACTACGCCGCCTTATCAGCCTCTTTTTCCAATGGCAAACATAAAATGACACGGGTAAATTCTTCTGGTTGGTAATCAACACGCACACCATAATGTTCACCATAGCGAAGCCGCAAGCGCTTATCTACTAAACTCATTCCAAGTCCATTCCCCATTTTTTTCGGGCAATAAAGCCCCGCATTATCTTCAATTTCTACCAATAGCAGATTGGTTTGCTGGTGGGCTCTAATCGTAATTCTTCCGGTATCCAGTAACTGTGATGTGCCATGTTTAATTGCATTTTCGACCATAGGTTGCAGGGAAAATGCAGGCAATTTGGCATAACGTAGAGACTCCGGTATATCTATGGTTATCTGGAGATGTTCACAAAATCGCGCTTTTTCAATTTGTAAGTAAGCATTCACATGCTCTACTTCATTTTGTAGTGTGGCAATTTCTTCTGGTCGCTTCAGATTCTTGCGAAAGAATGTCGAAAGGTACTGCACAAGCTGGCCCGCTTGCTGGCTATCGCGTCGGATCACTGCCTGTAGTGTATTCAGGGCATTAAATAAAAAGTGAGGATTCACTTGCGCGTGAAGTAGTTTCACTTCTGATTGTAATAGAGACTGCTTATTTCGTTCATATTGTCCCGCAAGGATTTGGGCAGAAAGCAAGCTGGCAATTCCTTCGCCTAATGTTCGATTGATCGAACTGAATAAACGATTTTTGGCTTCATATAATTTTATCGTACCGATTACTTGCTGATTTTCTCCCCGCAGAGGAATAACCAGTGCTGAACCCAATTTGCAAATGGGACTAAGAGAACAGCAATAGGGGATTTCGTTACCATCAGCGTAGACGACTTCATTATTTGCTATCGCACGATGTGATTGCTCGGAAGCAATAGGTGTTCCCGGTAAGTGATGGTCAGAACCAATACCAATAAATGCCAGTAGTTTTTCCCGATCAGTAATTGCGACGGCCCCGATTTCCAATTCCTGATAGATAACTTTTGCTACACGCATGCTGTTAGCTTCATTAAATCCCTTAAGTAATATCCCTTCGGTACATACCGCGATTTTCAGGGCCTGGGCAGAAAAAGCACTGGTATATTTTTCGAATATGGCTCGTCTGTCCAGCAATATGCGGATAAACATAGCTGCTCCGATACTGTTAGCGATAATCATAGGAGCGGCGATATTTTTCACTAAATTAAATGCTTCACTGAAAGGGTTAGTAAACAGCAGAATAATCCCCATCTGAGCACATTCGGCAAAGAATGTCACAATCGCCGCAGTCCATAGATTAAGTAACTTATTGATCTTGCCCTGCTTCATTAAATAACTGTGTACAAGGCCGCCAATAACGCCTTCTATAATGGTGGATACCATACAACTGAATGCGGTCATTCCACCAAGGGAATAGCGATGTAATCCTCCGGTGAATCCTACCATCGCCCCGACTGTTGGCCCGCCAAGGAACCCCCCTAATACAGCACCAATGGCACGGGTATTAGCAATAGAATCATTAACATGCAGGCCAAAATATGTTCCCATTATGCAGAAGATGGAGAAAATGACATAACACATGAGCTTATGAGGTAAGCGAACACTCACTTGCAATAAAGGAATGAACAGAGGTGTTTTACTCAGTAGCCAGGCAATCACCAGATAGATACACATCTGCTGGAGCAGTAGTAAAACGAGGTTAAATTCATACATATTTTTTCACGACATGTTTGATAACGATAAATTAATTTATGCAGTTATTATCAAAGCTTAAATTTAACGCCGTCAATAGTACGTTGAAGATTAATGTATTTCCGGATCTTGAGAGGATTATCCACCCTCTTCGGCAAGGGCGGATTTTTTTAAGGATTTTTGTCGAAATAAATAGGAATAGGGTTATTCAGTGCAGATAACGTAATCGGTGACTATCTCGTTAATAACATGAACTGCGCCATCATCTATATTCACGGCGAAATGAACATTTTTCCCGTGTTCATCTATTCCGGGTGTTGAAGAACGATAAGAACGGAATTGTGGCCAGCCGTACAGCTCATGCATCGCATTTTGTTGATGTGTGCGGTACAGGCTGGCTAAATCTTCTACTGTCGATAATTTTTTATGCATTTTTTTGCAATACCATACAGCGCCTTTATAGACGCGACATGACCAAATCTCACCATTTTCAAGATACGTAGTCATTCCTTTCATATCCATATCTGCTAACTCAGCTTGTAACAGAGATCGGTCAAAAACGGCTCCGTTTGTATTTGTCACCGTTTTAGCCATATGTCCCCCAAAATTTGCGTACTTAGAATCAGGGCTGGTCACGACAGTAAAAATGACATCTTCAGTTTTCGGGTTTGAGACGCCATATGCTTTTATTTGCAAGGTCGTTTTTACGCCGAGTCCATTTGGGTCGGTGATGGGGAGCGACAAACTACCCTGATCTCCCGTTACTCCTTGGTAGTGATCTGATTCACTGTCTATCAGCGCAGTAACTGTTTGAGGAAATTCCTGACGGTTTAGTGCATTGGTTGCTTTCATTTCTATAGGGACATTTTTTACAGGCTGTCCGTGATTGAATGCTTTAATATTCAGGGTAATTGTTTCGCCTTTTTTTACTTTTCCTGTATTGATAGTGATTTCCAGGTTATCAGCTATCCCTTTGACTTTTCCGCTTTCAGTGCCACCATAGGTATGGTTACCTTGCTCTTGACCCATACTGGTATCAATCGTTTTGGTATTCCCAGTAATGTGGAGACCATTCTGTGCCTGAACAACAAGCACTTTGATTTTACCTCCGTTGGCAAGCAAGCTTCCAACGTCCCATTGAGTATTGCCATTGCCGGATATCTCTTGTTTGCGGTCAATATCGAAAGTCAGCAATGGAATAGGCGTATAATTAATTCCGGCAGTAAAGGCTGCGGGGGTCTTTTGGCGGTGATCTTTATTGATTAACCCAACTTCATCGCCAAAATATTGTTCATATACCAACTTACCGCCAAGTTGTGGCAAAGCGGGGATATAGCCTTGTGCTCTCACATCAAACCATTGGCAGGGTGTTCATCGTAATCTTTCAGCAAACGCGAATCTTTCCAGTTAGTTAAGCGAAAATAGCCGTTCATGCCTAATCTCAGATAATCGTGGGCGTACTCTGTACCGAGGCCAAGCCGGGTATTATCTCCGGTAAGATCGTGATCCAGAAAAGCATTGCATCCCGGCATCCAGTTATCAAAAAATTGACGTTGTCCGATACCGATATTGATGGTGTTGCGTTTATCAATGCGGCGCAGGCCAAATTGAGTGTCAGTATCTCACCAACGCGGGTAGCCGCATTAGCCAGCTTGCGTTCTGTATCATTGGTTCCGGAAAATGGTTCTGATGGAAAGTAATTGAATGGTAAATATTTATTAGGGCGCGATTTAGGGACATCAATTTCATCACCAATCTCAAGTACTGGAAACGGTTTGCTGAAAGTACGGAATTTATTTATTTCCTTAAGTTGATTAATGGTGAAACCGTAACGTTTAGCTATTGTATGGATCGTTTCTCCCGGCTTCAGAATATAAGGCTCAGTTGGTATTGCCAGAGGGGAATGTTGAGACATCGTATGCGTTTAGGCGGCGGCGATAATAGGAGTAAATGTGCCAGCGAGCGGGAACGAAAATTGGACGATAATATTCACCCAGGCTACTCGTTTCAGCAAGCGTTGCTGATTTTGTGTCCGGGGCTTATCAAATTTTTTGTGCATAAAAATAAACCTGTAATAGTAACAGCGTCAGGTGATGATGAAATAAAAGAGGGGCAAAACGGTATTGCCTTATTTGAGACATCATAAATTGGTTAACAAAAAAATTGTTAATTTGTTAACACAAGGATTATTGATTTGACATATCTTATGCATATGGTTTTTATTCCAGCATAAAATTATTTAGTGGTCAACATTACTTTCTATATCAGGCATTTTAAATAAAAAATAATAGGTGATTTATACGTATTTTTTATGAGATTAAAACATGTTTTTTAAAATTTTTTCAAATAAAAACATTATGTTGAAATTTTTATATCTTATATGTCCAGAGATTATCTGAGGAAGGATAAAAATAGCCTTAAATATAAGGGAATTTTTGACAGCCAAATATTTGTTGCAAATTATTATTAGTTTTTATTTGTATTTTAATTTTATTAATCTTTAATTTTCTATTGGCGAATATTCTGCAATGTAGATTCAGAAAGAACTCTCTTTTTAATTTATAATTAAATATTAATTGATGAATTTATTTTAAGAAATAAAAATAATCAGAGAACAAGTCGAATTGATGGAATATGTTAATTTCCCGTCTTACTGCCACTTGAAATTGATTGGGTATATAATGTGATAGGTAGCTGCATAAAGCATTTCATTTTTGTCAATGATCAGGCGCACTAATTTCTAAAAAGAATTTATGAAGATAGTGTCACATTAGGTCGGTATAGCTAAACTAATTCGTTAATCTCTGACGAGTTTTGATCTGGTAGTATGCTTGGAGCTTACAAAACATAATGAAGAAAAGAACACTTTTCACGATATTGCTGATTATCTTTCTGACCGCAATGGCCGTGCTTTTTCGCTCACATCATCAGGACTTATTGTTGCAGGGAGAGGTTGAAGCACCCGAGGTCATCATTGCATCTAAAGCCTCTGGACGAGTGGTTGCGCTTCACGTTAGGAGAGGAGACGATATAAAAGCCGGGCAACTATTGGTAAGCCTTGATGGCCCTGAACTGACTGCAAAAGTTGCCGCAGCTCAAGCCGCTCGTGATCAGGCCAAAGCAAAACTCAATTTATCTTTGCATGGTACACGAGAAGAAAATATTCGCAGTCTGGAAGCGGCATACTTACAGGCTGAATTTGGATATAAAAACGCTCAACGTGAATTTGAGCGACTCAGTAATATTTCAGTCAAAGGTTATTCATCTGCGAGTGAATTGGATAACGCACGAAACGCGCGTGATATTGCTTACCAGAAAATGCTGTCAGCAAAAGCGGAGCTGGATGCAGGAAAAAATGGTGATCGTATAGAATTACGGCAACAATATCAGGCAGCATTGAATGAAGCTGAAGAAAAATTACAGGAGTTAAAAATTCAGAGTAATGATCTACAGGTAAAAGCTCCCGTTGATGGTGAAGTTGGGCCACTTCCGGCGGAGGTCGGGCAACTTTTCAATGCCAATAGCCCATTGGCAACATTAGTACGTATGCCTGAAGCTTACTTTGTCTATAACTTGCGCGAAGATATTCTGGCTAAAATCCGTAAAGGTGACAAAGTGACATTGCGTGTACCGGCTTTGGATAACAAAGATATTGAGGCAGAAGTACGTTATATCGCTCCAATGGGGGATTACGCGACAAAACGGGCAACTCGTGCGACAGGGGACTTTGATCTGAAAACATTTGAAGTGCGTTTATACCCACTACAACCTGTTGATGGGCTGCGTCCGGGAATGAGTGCATTATGGCACTGGGATAAGTAAGGTGGCAGCTTGATGAACAGAAAAGCTGTGTGGCATGGTCTTAAATGGAATAGTCTTAAATGGCATAATTCTGAATGGCATAGCTTTAAGCGTGCGTTTACCCGCGAGCTGGTGGTTGCAGTCCGTAGCCCGATTTTTCATTGGCTGAGTTGGCTGTTTCCTCTGTTGCTGTTTATCTTAATCAGTGCCAATTTTTCGGAAGGAACGCTGCTAAACCTGCCTGTTTCAGTAGTGGATAATGATCACAGTACTTTATCACGCACATTAATTCGTAATTTAAATGCGGCCCCTCACGCTGATATTAAAACTTATGATAATGGCCTGACGGAATCACTAGAGAGATTGGGGAGTGCAAAGGATTACTCTTTACTCTATATTCCCCACGATCTAGAAAAAGATGCGTTGAGTGGTAAACAGCCAACAGTGAGCATCTATTATAATGCCTTGTTTTATGGTTCAGGGCGTTATTCGATTCAGGACTTCAGCGGATTGATGGCAGAAACAAATGCCAAATATCGTGAGATCATTGCGTCTGAAATTGGTCGTCAGCTTCCACCACTTGCTAAGGCGACGATGTCTTATGACAGCCTGTTCAATGCCAGTGGCAGTTATATCTATTTCCAGCAATTTGCTGCAACCATCCATTTATTACAGCTTTTCGTCGTGACCTGTACTATTTATACGATGGCAAGGGGAAAGCAGCTCTTAAGCGCAAAATCTTTTGTACCGGCTTTATTAGGAAAACTTGCGCCTTATACCTTAATTTTTACCCTGTTGTTGATGATAGAAATTGCAGCATTGGTTGCATTCTCTGATGCCAAAGTTGCAGGTAACCCGATATATATGCCGGTTGTTGGATTTTTCTATGTGATTGCGGCTCAAAGTATCGGCTTATTATTGTTTACTTTCACCAGTAGTGCATTGACGGCTTATTCGCTAATCGGAATGCTGGTTAGTATTGCGATGTCATTTTCTGGCATGGTGGTGCCTGAATTATCAATGGTATGGCCGGCAAGAGTTATTTCGAATCTGGAGCCATTAACCCATGCTTTAAATGCCATGTTCGATATCTTTCTGCGGGAAGTGTCATTAAAAATCATCCTGCATATTTGCATGCTATTGATGATTTATCCTTTGGTTTGTGCCTTGTTGATCCGCAATCGCTTGTGGAAACGGCTTAACCAGCCAGGGGAAGTTATATGATGCAGAGGAAGCAGATAAATGAATAACTGGAAGATGTATTGGCAAACTTTCCACAATGTATTGTTGGGAATGCTGGAAAAACCCTTGTGGTTAATGCTGATTGTTTCTCTGTGTGTGATGAGTCTGGTTTATGTCCGCCCTACATTATGGGATCTACCCATCGCGATTATTGATCAGGACAACAGCCATATGAGCCGTGCGCTGATCCGCCACGTTGATGCGACGGCGAAAGTTGAAACCAAAAGCTACGCTAGTCTTGCTAACGCCCGTAATGACATGTTACGACGGAAAATCTTCGCCATTATCATTGTGCCGCCGGATTTTGAAAAACGTCTTTTAGGCGGAAAAAATGTGACAGTACCGGTTTATGGTGACGCGACGAACCGCCTTGCCAATGGGCAGATTCAGCAGGATTTGGCGTTGGCGTATCAACAATTATTATCTGAATACAATACCCAGTTACTGCTGAAATCGGGTTTCAGTACGGAACAGGTGAAAGTACTGCTACAACCGATTAAAGGAGAAACCATTGGATTATTTAATCCGGGGATCAGTTATGCCGCAATTGTTTTTCCCGGACTACTGGTGATGCTTTTGCAGCACTCCTTGTTGATTGCTTGTGTACGTGTGAGTATTGCTATACGTAGCACTCCTAACGGTAAGCCTCCACTCCCTGTCTATCTGGGTGCTTTGTCTGCGCTGTTGCCTATTTGGCTGTTTTTGTCTGTTATATTTTTTGTCCTGTGGCCATGGGTATTGGGATATCGGCAGGATGCACCAATTTATCAATTGTTGCTGATGACTTTCCCATTCCTGCTGGCAGTATTGGGGTTAGGTAAACTGGTAACAGAGTGTTTGCGCAGTGTGGAAATGATTTATCTGACATTGGCGTTTATCACTACTCCTGTTTTCTATATTTCGGGGACTATCTGGCCGGTTCAGGCGATGCCTGATTGGGTAAGAGCGATTTCATCAGCTTTGCCATCCACATGGGCAACCAAAATTATTGCAGGAATAAACCAAATGAACATGCCTTTACAAAGTATGTTGGGGGATATTGCAATGATCCTGTTCCTTGGTGTCGTGTACATGATCCTGGGGATTTTGGTTGGGATGTTGCGTAATGGTGAGCTGCGGGGACTGAAGAGTTTTAGGAAACGGCAGCGAAAGAATTAATAACAATAATCAAGAATTATCTTTAGACTGATAATGAAAATATATTGATTTGGGACAGGTTCCGTGCAAATGTCACTGGTGCTGATTTACTGGATCTCAGTGATAGAATTTTATTATCAATTCTTGAGATAGTATCAGGAAATATCACAGTATTTAGGTAAAATAACATGTTCCTTTTCACGAAAAGGGATCTGACTTGTGTTAGGTTAAATCCACTTTCCGTTTTGGTTTATTATCGTTAGCTGAATTTATCAAAGTGGAACAAAAAGAGGGCGCAGATCAGCACGATCGCGCGTTATCGTCATGTTAATCAGGGTCGAAATTCCGGTTGATGCCACGGGTATTGATCGCTTGCTGCGAGAATCCTTTGAGACCTCGGCAGAAGCTGAGTTAGTTCATAGATTAAGAGAAGATGGCTTGTTGACGCTGGGTGTTGTTGCGACTGACGATGAAGGTCACGTGATTGGCTATGTTGGTTTCACACCTGTTGACATCAATGGTCAGGATCATAATTGGGTTGGATTGGCGCCATTGGTAGTGTCTGAACCGTATCGTCGTCAGGGCATTGGTGAGAAGTTAGTGTATGAAGGATTGGATAGCCTGAATGAGTTTGGTTATGGCGCAGTAGTCGTGCTTGGTAAACCTGAATATTATCACCGTTTTGGTTTCAGGCTTGCTAAAGAGTACCAATTACATTGTCAATGGCCTGATAGTGAGGAATTCTTTCAGGTTTACACACTGGCTGATGTCTCGCTGGATGATTGTCATGGTTTAGTCACATATCCCAGTCATTTTGATTATGTGTAACTACAAGACGTAAATACAGAAATAGTAAATACACGCTGAAGAAATGTTGGAGATACTCTGGCAACGATGTCTATTCTAATGAAGTCTCTGACAAATAGATTGCTATACAGACAGGCTGGGTTGTAACCAGCCTCTCTTTTTGCTGTTTGTTTAGTTGCTTCACTCGGTATTCCAGCTTTAATGCTGTGCTCTTATCTCGTACTAAACTGTGATAGACCAGAGTCAATGAACCTTTTCCCCTCAAAGCCTTCGCCCCTTTTCCGGTACTGTGTTGTATCAGACGACGGGAAATATCTGTAGTAATTCCGGTATATAAAGAACCATTCTGGGTTTTTATCAAGTAAAGATACCAATCAGATTTGTTAATATTCATTAGTAATTTTAAATAGTTACAAATATATAAATACTGTATGGGATTAAATCATTATGAGGCTATAGACTGTATTATGGTTTTTTGAACATCATAACATGATGAATTATATTAAATTACATGTTTATTAACAGTAAGTGACAGCATTTTTTATTCAAAATAACTGAAAAACTATAGCAAGAGTTGCTAATTATCATTTTTTGAAGAAGCGTATAACTTGATCTAAGTCACAGAGAGACACCCTTTATATTGAAAAGTAGACAGAGGATCTGAAAATGAGAAACGCAAAATTTATTGCCGCTGTTTTAACACTATGTGCTGTTTCGTTTGGTTCTTTTGCGGCAACTGAAGTAAGAAATGCTACAGGAGAGAAGATTGGTATTGTTTCTGTGACGGGAGCAGAAACACTGGATAACCTGACAGAAGAGTTATCCAAAAAAGCTGACAAAGCTGGAGCATCTTATTTCCGCATTATTTCTGCTACTGGAGACAATAAACTGCATGGTGTTGCTGAAATTTATAAATAACTTATAGTTAAAACAGATTAAATCTTATACTACTGTATAACTATCAGAACACATCTGGACATTGATCCAGCTATGTGTTCTGATTGAGATGAGCAAATATAACAGTATGGAATTAGATGGAATTGAATAAAGATATCTTAATAATCTGCCAATACCTTGCCGAGCAACATGTCTTCACAATTTGTACTTCTTCAAATCAGGATCTATGGTGCGCAAATTGTTTCTATGCCTTTGATGTCGATAAAATGACACTTTGGTTTATGACTGAACCTGATACCCGCCACGGTAAAATGATGCAGGAAAACGCCGTAGTTGCAGGTACTATTGCCGGACAAACTCACAATGTTTCCCAGATCAGAGGCATTCAGTTTCGTGGTGAAGTCGTCCCATTGACAGGTAGGGATGAAACAGTTGCCAAAGCAAGTTACTGCCACCGCTTTCCTATAGCGATAACAGCAAAATCGCCTATTTGGCAATTGAACCTGAATGAGATCAAAATGGTGGACAACACCCTTGGCTTTGGCAAAAAATTACATTGGCAGCGTTAATATCAGTATCATAATTAATTATCGTAAATAGTGAATAACCTGATTACTACTGCCTCGCCAGATTAACGCCGGGTCGTGCAACGCCTGTTCAAATTTCCCGTCAACTAACACATGAATATAACTGACAATTTCTTGTTGGAGACCGCTTAACTCGTGGAGTACATAACCTGTCCATAGCCAGATATCTTTATTCGGGCACTCTCTCTTTATCCGTTTGACCAGTTTGAGAATATCGGGTGTATTGGAGGGATGAAGAGGGTCGCCGCCAGACAATGATAACCCTTTCCGTTTGATGCGAAGATCTTTCAAGTCAGTAATGATCTGATCTTCAACAGCCTGCGTGAACGGATAACCTGAGTTAGTCCGCCATGTACTTTGGTTATAACAACCACGACATTGATGGGAACAGCCAGCCACAAACAGGGTACAGCGGGTTCCGGGGCCATTCACCACATCAACCGGATAATATTGATGGTAATTCATAGTATTAGCCAATTCGCTCGTTACTGAGATGTTTGATGCGACGTTTCACCTCTTCCTGTTTACCTGCGTTAAACGGACGGGCATCAGGGCTGCCAAGATATCCACAAACCCGTCGGATCACAGAAACATGCGCTGGATCATGATTACCACAACGAGGACAGATGAACCCTTTGCTGATACAGGAAAATTCTCCGGTAAAACCGCATTGATAGCATTCATCAATTGGAGTATTGGTTCCATAGTAAGGGACACGGGAATAACTGTAGTCCCATACATCTTCCAATGCCTTCACATTATGTTGCAGATTGGGATATTCGCCATAGCAGATAAAACCACCATTCGCTAATGGGGGATAAGGTGCTTCAAAGTCCAGCTTATCGTAGGGATTGACTTTTTTCTCTACATCCAGATGAAAACTGTTGGTGTAATAACCTTTGTCCGTGACTCCCTGGATCACGCCAAATTCAGCGGCATCAAGGCGACAGAAACGGTCACATAAACTTTCACTTGGCGTACTGTATAAACTGAATCCATATCCGGTTTCCTGTTTCCAGGTATCAACCGCTTTGCGTAACCGCTTGACGATAGCGATTGCTTTTTGGCGACGTTGTTCATCGTCAAATAGATGAATGTGATCACCGTATAACGCATTAATTGTTTCATTGATACCAATATACCCTAATGAAATAGAAGCCCGCCCATGTTTGAAAATTTCGGCAATATTGTCATCCTCTTTCAACCTTATTCCACAAGCGCCTTCCATATAGAGGATAGGGGCAACCCGTGCTTTGGTGTTTTCAAGACGTTCAATTCGGGTCATTAATGCTTGTCTGACAACCAACAGGCGCTGCTCCAGTAGCTGCCAAAAACGCATTTCATTGCCTTTGGCTTCAATCGCGATACGGGGAAGATTCAGACTTATTACCCCCAGATTATTGCGCCCTGCATGAATTTGTTGACCCTTCTCTTCATAAACACCGAGAAAGCTACGGCAACCCATTGGCGTTTTAAATGATCCGGTTACTTTAACCACTTGATCATAATTAAGAATATCTGGATACATGCGCTTGCTGGCACATTCCAGAGCCAATAATTTGATGTCATAGTTGGGATCTCCAAATTTATGATTCAGCCCGTCACGAATGGCAAAAACCAGTTTTGGGAATACGGCGGTTTTGTGATTTTTGCCTAAGCCTGCAATGCGGTTACGTAAAATAGCCGTTTGAATCAAACGGGATTCATTTGATGTCCCCAGTCCAAAACCGAATGTCACAAACGGTGTTTGTCCGTTGGCGGTGTGCAGCGTGTTCACTTCATACTCCAAAGATTGGAAAGCATCGTAACACTCTTTTTCGGTGCGGGCTTCAGCATAGGCTGTGTGATCCGTAATATGCCACTCTTTTGCGATGATCAAATGTTTGTTATAGCTGGCCTTAACGAATGGAGCGAGCACTTCATCAATACGGTCGATGGTTGTACCGCCATAAATATGGCTGGCGACCTGTGCAATAATTTGGGCTGTAATGGCAGTCGCTGTGGAGATCGATTTTGGCGGTTCAATCTCGGCATTTCCCATCTTAAAACCCTTGGTCAGCATGCCCTGTAAGTCAACTAACATACAGTTAAACATTGGGAAGAATGGGGCATAATCCAGATCATGATAGTGAATTTCTCCTTTTTCATGTGCCAGAACAACATCACCCGGCAACATATGTTGTTTGGCATACTGTCTGGCGACGATCCCTGCCAGTAAATCACGCTGAGTGGGGATCACTTTAGCGTCTTTATTGGCATTTTCATTGAGTAAAGGCAGATCACTCTGTTCGATCAGGCCGCGGATTTCCTGATCTAGTCGATCATGCCATTTGTGGAGAGCTTTTTCCCCAACATTAACTGTATGGTCACTGTGCTGCATCACAACCGTTTTCACAATAGGGTTCCTCAATATGTTATCCACAAACTAAAACTGCATGATGGTCAGTTTTTAGCTTGGTGTGGATAATCTTGTGTATAATCACTATATATAGTTATTTATTTATATTTAAGCACAATATATGGGTTTTTCTATCCAATATACCATTCAATAAGTTGATCTAAGACAAAGAAAAGGGAAATTATTCTGAGGAGAAGTGGGGGGCAAAAGGAGAGAATACCAACCCTGATATTGAGTTATCAGGGTTGATGGAGCTATGAATTAGCTGCGGACTGCGATCGCTTCGATTTCGATTTTCACATCTTTTGGCAGACGAGCAACTTCAACACATGAACGAGCGGGAAAAGGCGCGTTATGTTCAGTAAAGAATGCTTCATAGGCTGCATTCACTGTAGCAAAATCATTCAGATCTTTAACAAACACTGTAGTTTTTACGATATTCGCTACTTTCAGGCCAGACTGTTCAATAATAGCCTTGACGTTTTCCAGTGATTGGCGGGTTTGTGCCGTGATATCTTCAGAAACGTCACCCGTTTTCGGATCTACAGGGATCTGACCGGAAGTAATAACCATGCTGCCTAGATCAACGCCCTGAACATAAGGGCCGATTGCGGCTGGTGCATTGTCGGTATGAATGGAATGTGACATTAGAAACTCCTGTTTAACGTCAGAATAGAAAATTTTTGTGAGGCCAACATTATAGTGCCCCTCTGCCCGGCATCAACTGCGGGATTTTAATCGTTGCTGATGACAGCCTGACGATCAAACTCTTTTTCGCAGTATTTGCAACAGACGACAACATCGTTAGCGGCTTCCATGACGCGGAAACTGCTTTCTACTGGTTCATTATGACTGATACAGTTACCGTTCGGGCATACAAGGATACCGTCAATCTGCTCTGGTAGGTTGATTGGCATTTTCTTCACGACAACGTAATTTTCAATATTATTCACAGTTGCATGTGGCGCATACATAGCGAGTTGATTTGCCTGTTGTTCTGTCAGGAATGTATTTTCAATTTTGATTAGATCTTTCTTACCCAATTGATTGGAAGGTAAATTTAGACCAATAGTAATGCGTTGGTCGGTTTCTGTGAGTTTGAATAGTGACAATAACTTAAAACCAACATGGGCCGGAATGTGGTCGATAACTGTGCCACATTTAATGGCTTCTACTTGTAATTGATGATCGTGTCGTGAATGGTCTTGGGTCATGTTGTGCTGTGAATACCGCTTAGGGTATTCCTCCTCCAGATATTAGGGAATCAGGGACATGCATCTATTTTGTCATATAAGGTTTGGTATTTCATCCTGCGTAATGGACATATCATAGTTGCTTGTGAAATCAACCACCGACTAAAGTCGGTGGTTGTTGAGTTTGTTGTGGGGAAAACGTCATAGTCGGTGGAAAACTGTGTTGATAATGTTTCCCTATTTAGATATTTCCTGTATATGTCATTAAGTTTTTATGGGAACTTAACCTTAGAGAGCATACTCTTCACAATAATGCCGTGTGTGAGAGATACCGGTATCATATACATTTTCCCAAAAAAACTATGGGTAATTACAGATGCTGTCACCGTTGCTGTGGAACCGTTTACATGATTGTCATCAGAGAAAACGTTCAGGGATATCAAAACCGTTAAGTGTACATCTTTCGACAAGAGACACATTTCATTATCACTAATACGTACAATTTTAAAAAAATCAATATGGCTTCCGTTATGCAGTGTTTCTTTTAAGTGCCCACCAGAGAATCCGTGAATTTTTTTAACGCCTGCAAGACTTGAGATTTTATCTCTTATAGTAAAAGACAGACGTAACCATAATGGTGTTTTTTGGGTCATTTTATTATAAACAGTAAGGGCAGTGACTTTATTTTTAATAAAGGCATTTTGCTGACTGAAATAATCTAATTTATCTTTTTTATCTAAAAACAAACAACCAATTTCATCACGATAGTACATATTACACCACGATATTATTTTATATGATATAAATAAGGGATATCCTGTCCATGTTTAATTTTGCAGTATAGGAGGTGAAATGACACTCTAAGATTTTCCTTTGGTGTGTAATTTGCCATACTCTTGGGTTAATTTTTTGAGCATTAACATTGTTTGATCCTAAATCGAAATAATATGTTATGTGTTGAATTAATACAACGGAAAGGGATATGTCTGACGCTGCCAACATTCTAGTTCGATTAAAAACTATGCCAAGGTATAGAAAAAAGGGAAGGATTGTATGATTAGAGTTGATAATTTTGGAATGCTAAAATAGCAGAAGCCTAGAATTAACTAGGCTTCATAGGTTCCTCAAGGGAAATAAAAATTTAGGGCCTCTATAGCCATCAAAATAATTAGTTATTATTTTACCGTCTTTATTTTTTGGTAATTTCCATAATCACACTCCAATATTTCACCCACATTTTCTTAAGAGTGTAACTTGAAACTGTAAAACCATCCTATTGAGGTTTTTCCTCGTTTTTCTACACCTTCAAAGACTTTATGACGGGGGAATGCGGATGTTATGGCAAACGTATAAGCTCGTAGAATCAATAAAAGTAATACACCCCCCTAGTAAATTTTTCCGTTTGTTGAGTGCAATCTCAGAATCACTTGCACCGTGAGAAGATCACTTGTGTACAGAAAAATTACACTTGTACCTCCCGCTCAAAGCATAAAAAACGCTCAGTTATGAATTAAAAATAAGCAATACCTTGCTTTGATAACGTCTTATTATTTATTGTATTTATTTTCACCAATCTGCTTGCTCTATTGGATGTTGTGATCTCTATTAAATTTCAATTAGTACTATCAATAGGGGGACAATTCGGTTTTCTCGTTGTATAAGAACGGAATAAATATCACAATAAATCAGTTCGTCGTTTCTGATTCATCTGCCAATCCGTGGCCAATTTTTTGACCACCATGTTAAAAAATCGAGATTGTTATGAAATTCAAAACAAAAATAGAACCTTATCGCGCTGCTGCGGGAGGTTGGGGTTCATTGGAGGCAACAACACGCTTTGTCTTTGATAGTAAACAAGCATTAAAAAACATGGTTAACCTGATGCGCATGAACAAACCCAAAGGCTTTGATTGCCCGGGATGTGCGTGGGGAGATGATAACAAAAGTCTTTTCAGTTTCTGTGAAAACGGGGCTAAAGCGGTTACCTGGGAAGCGACCCGTCGCTATGTAGACAACGAATTTTTCGCCAAATACAGCGTTAATAAACTCTACCAACAAAGTGATTATTTTCTGGAATATCAAGGACGAGTCGTTGAACCGATGCATTATAACCATAAAACGGATCACTACGAACCAATTAGTTGGAAGCAGGCTTTTTCTCTTATCGCCAAACACATTAAGACAATGGATAACCCCAATCAGTTGGAACTGTATACCTCCGGTCGAGCCAGTAATGAAGCTTCGTGGTTATATCAATTATTTGGCCGGGTATTGGGAACCAATAATTTCCCGGATTGTTCGAACATGTGCCATGAAGCAAGTGGTTATGGATTGCTGAAGAGCCTGGGAGTTGGTAAGGGAACTATTCGTCTGAATGATTTTGATCACGCTGATGCCATCTTTGTATTTGGTCAAAACCCCGGTACAAACCATCCACGAATGCTGCATAGTTTACGGCATGCTGCTGAGCACGGCGCCAGAATTGTCACCTTTAATACATTGCGCGAACGTGGCTTAGAACGTTTTGCTGATCCACAAAAACCACTCGAAGTGGTCACGCCAATGGCGGGTAATATTAGCCATCGCTACTATCAACCTAAACTGGGTGGAGATATGGCGGCTGTGCGGGGTATGGTCAAAGCACTTTTGGAAACCCATAACACACTTACGAATGCCGGAGAAGCAGGTATTTTTGATCAAGATTTTATTTCGACCTACACCGAAGGTGTGGATGCTTATTTGCAGGAAGTTGCTGCTACTGAGTGGTCGTTTATTGAGGAACAATCAGGCTTAACACAGGCACAATTACGCGAGGCTGCTGATATTTATCAGAACGCTGAACGGGTTATTTGTACCTGGGCGATGGGGATCACCCAGCACAAACATTCTCTGGATACCGTTCGTGAAATTACAAACCTGCAATTGCTGTTTGGCCAATTGGGCAAACCCGGTGCAGGTGTATGCCCGGTTCGTGGTCACAGCAACGTACAGGGAAACCGGACAATGGGGATTAATGAACAACCTTCCCCAAATTTCCTTGATAGTTTGGCAAACCATTTTGGTTTTGAACCGCCTCGCACCCATGGTCATAATGTCGTGGAAGCGCTGGATGCTATGTTGCGTGATGAAGTGAAAGTGTTGATCGCTTTAGGCGGAAACCTCGCCGCTGCTGCGCCTGATAGCCCACGTGCAGAAGAAGCGCTTCGGCATTGCGACTTGACAGTTCATATCAGTACAAAATTAAATCGAAGCCATCTTGTTACTGGTAAAAAAGATGCTCTGATCCTGCCTGCATTGGGACGTACTGAGCAGGATATCCAGCTCAGTGGTGCACAGTTTGTGACGGTAGAAGATTCTTTCAGTATGGTACATGCTTCCGAGGGGGTGAATAAACCACTATTTGATACTCAACGTTCTGAAACTGCCATTATTGCAGGCATTGCCGATGCGGTTTTGGGCAATACCTCAACAATTAACTGGCTGGAATTAGCCGGAGATTACAACAAAATCCGTGATCATATTGCGGCAACTATTCCCGGATTTGCTGACTTTAATAAAAAATGTGAACATCCGGGTGGTTTCTATCTTGGCAATGCTGCGGCAGAACTGCGTTTTCCAACACCGAGTAAAAAAGCCCAGTTTAGCCACGCACCACTACCGAAAACACTGTTCCCACAAATCGACGGAGCTGAAGTTCCTTTTGCTTTGCAGACTTTACGCTCGCATGATCAATACAACACTACCATCTATGGTTTGGATGACCGTTATCGTGGCGTTTATGGCCAGCGGGAAGTCTTGTTTATGAACCCCGAAGATATTGCTCAATTGGGATACCAAGCAGGGGATATGGTTGATATCGAGACAATATGGCATGACGGTATTGAGCGTAAAGTGCATGGCTTTAAACTCGTTCCTTATATTATTCCTCGCGGTAACCTTGCGGCTTATTACCCGGAAGCTAATCCGTTAGTGCCGATGGATAGTATTGGTAATGGTACTGGTACACCAACTTCTAAATCTGTTCCGGTGAAATTATCGTTGACTGCACTGAATGAATCAGAACCTCAGCGCCTTGTATAACTTGTTTGCTATTTTATTTATGTGTCTCTGCTTAATGAATTGTTATCTTAAAAATAGTTCTTTGAGCAGATACCAATTCAGGCCCGGTTTTTGAAATCACATCTGTATTTTCCATTTCATATAACCTCTTTCCGAATAACCTTAATAATAGCAGTTTTTCACTTAACTCTATTTTTACTGTCAATATTTTATTCATTATATTATTTTTAACATATGTTAAACATTATAAATTAACAATTAACAAAAATATTTTTTATTACATAAATCAAATTGCATAAAAAGCAAATTGCATTATTGGCAATATACTCATTATAGATTTTTCGGCACGATGATCATTGATATAAATATCTATTTAGGTATCGATCATAAATATCGATGTAAGCATGATATAGCCCCAAAAAATTTCCAAAATGATATTCCTTGTCATTTTGTGGCGGTAGCTTTCTCCAAATATATAGTCTTACATCCTATTTCAAAGAGATTAATCATAACTATTTTTATTTTAAAAAGAGGCTATTATGTCTATAAGCACATCTAAAATTTCAGTTGAATATCCAATTCCCTCTTATCGTTTCCTTGTTTCCGTTGGCAATGAGCAAATTCCATTTAACAGTGTTTCAGGACTTGATATTAATTATGAAACCATTGAATACCGTGATGGCGTGGGTAATTGGTTCAAAATGCCGGGTCAGCGTCAACCTATTAATATTACCCTGCGTAAAGGTGTTTTTCCTGGCAAAACTGAATTATTTGACTGGATTAATTCTATCCAACTTAATCAGGTCGAGAAAAAAGATATTACCATTAGCTTAACCAATGACGCAGGCACTGAGTTATTAATGACCTGGAATGTTGCTAATGCTTTTCCTACCTCACTGACTTCTCCTTCCTTTGATGCCACTAGCAATGACATAGCCGTTCAGGAAATTACCCTGACAGCCGATCGCGTAACTATGCAGGCTATCTGAAGCATTGATAGTTAATCATTTCGTATAAGGGTATTTCTTATGACAACCGATACCAGTTATCCTGGCGTTTATATTGAAGAATTAAATAGCCTGGCGCTATCTGTATCTAATAGCGCCACCGCCGTTCCTGTTTTTGCAGTGAACAAAGAAAATAAATATCTTAATGAAGATACTGCACTCCGAATTAATTCCTGGATGGATTATCTTAATCTGGTGGTCAACTTTGACAATGAGGATAAATTGTCAGTTTCTCTGCGTGCGTATTTTATCAATGGCGGAGGCTACTGCTACCTCATCAAAACTCAGAGATTAGAAAAATTTATTCCAACTTTAGATGATGTCACTTTGCTGGTTGCTGCGGGTGAAGATATTAAAACAGCAGTAGCAACTTTATGCCAACCAGGAAAAGGGTTATTTGCCATTTTTGATGGCCCTGAAGAAGCGTTGACTATCGCGAATGCGGAAATAGTTAAGAACAAATATGACGCCACAGCGTTCGCCGCAGTTTACTACCCGTGGCTGAAAGCTGATTGGGCTGAGACGACCATTCCACCGAGTGCTGTTATAGCCGGAGTTTACGCCTCCGTCGATCTATCCCGTGGAGTGTGGAAAGCTCCCGCCAATATCGCATTGAAAGGGGGGCTGGAACCTGCATTTCTGGTCACGGATGAAGTTCAGGGCGTATATAACTCTGGTCGTGCCATCAATATGATTCGAAATTTCAGCAATACCGGCGCTACCGTCTGGGGAGCAAGAACACTGCAAGACGATGACAACTGGCGCTATGTCCCTGTACGTCGCCTGTTTAATACCGTTGAGCGAGATGTTAAGCGTGCCATGAGCTTTGCCATGTTTGAACCTAACAGCCAGCCAACTTGGGAACGTGTCAGGGCGGCGATCAGCAACTATCTTCATGGCTTGTGGCAACAAGGGGGATTGGCTGGCAGCAAGGAAGAAGAGGCTTATTTCGTGCAGATTGGCAAGGGGATCACAATGACGCCAGAACAGATTAATCAAGGACAGATGATAGTAAAAATTGGTCTGGCTGCTGTTCGACCTGCGGAATTTATCATCCTCCAGTTTACGCAAGATGTAGAACAGCGTTAATCACATTGATGAGGAATTATTATGCCAGCTAATTTAAAAGTGCCCGGTGTTTATATTGAAGAAGATGCATCCCTTGCATTGTCTGTGAGTAACAGTCCAACTGCCGTGCCTGTTTTTATTGGTAAATTTACCCGAAAACCTGAGATGTCAACCCAAGCCTGTATTCGTATCAGCAATTGGCTTGAATTTACTTCCGCTTTTTCTTTGGCGCCAGTGACAGAAATTGTCATCCACTCTAGTCTTGAAGCTTCTTCTGATGGTGCAACAAAAAAAGAAGAGACCAAAAAAGAAAAAGTCGAAAATAAAGAGACTGAAACCCAAGAAAATCCCAAAATTCAATCTCTCCCGGCAGCCGAAGAAGAACCCAAAAAATGGATTCACAATATTGAGGAAGTCAATCTATCTCAAGCCGTAGAAGCTTTGAGGCTCTATTTTCAAAATGGGGGTGGAGCTTGTTATATCTACCCATTAAACAATGTTAGTGACGATTTGGCTCTGTCCTCCATTCCCGAAGTGATAGAACAAAAAGGGGATATCACTTTGTTGGTTTGTCCAGAACAGGATCAGGATTATAAAAGTAAAGTCTATGGTGCAGTCAGCCCACTGTTGGATGATGACAAAGTGGGCTATTTTCTGATTGCAGATAGCCACAATGGTGAATCGACACCTGGTGTAGGCAATGGCGCTAAGGTTGCCACTTATTATCCTCTGTTGGAAACAAACTTGAAATTATCTGCCTTACCTGACGATAAGGACGTTACTATCAGTGGGTATCAGGATGAATCAGGCAAAGATAAACTGAAAAATCTGGATGAATTCAGGAAAAAAGATAAAACGCTAGCACAAAAAATTGATACCAGATTGCAACAGGAACAGCAACGTAACCTCACCATTCCTCCAAGTGCTGTTATTGCAGGAATTTATTGTAAAACAGATAACCAGCGTGGTGTCTGGAAAGCGCCAGCCAACGTTGCACTTACAGGTATCAAAGGATTGACGGATAAAGTCGATGACGAACGACAAGGCGAGATGAATAACAAGGGCATTAATGTCATCCGTTCATTTACTGATCGTGGTCTGATAGTTTGGGGAGCCCGTACTTGTACCGACATCAACGATACCCACTGGCGCTACATTCCTGTCCGTCGTTTGTTCAATTCTGTTGAACGCGATATCCGCCAGGCACTGCGAGCCGTATTATTTGAAACCAATAATCAACCGACCTGGATGCGTGCCAGAGTTGCCGTTGACCAATATCTTTATGCCCTCTGGCAAAAAAATGCCCTGATGGGGGATCGGCCGGAAGAAGCTTATTTTGTCCATATTGGTCAGGGTATCACCATGTCTGATGCTGATATCAAACAAGGCAAAATGATTATGAAAGTAGGTCTGGCCGCAGTACGACCGGCTGAATTTATCGTTCTGCAATTTACGCAGGATGTTGCTCAGTAATCTCCGTGACTAAACATCAGGCACTGTATTAGCAGTGCCTATCTCACTCAATTAAAGGAGATGATGATGGAAAGAATTCAACCGGGAGTAACCTTAACAGAGAGTATCATCACTACAGGTCAGCAAGAGATACCTAGTGCAGTACCGGTATTTATTGGCTATACATCCCACAATTCACAACAAGCAAAAACTGCGGTTCGTATCGATAATCTGGCGGAATATACCCGGCTATTTGGCGACAATCATTTGATGGCGTGGGCGGTCAGGCACTATTTCGATAATGGCGGGCAACAGGCTTTTGTCTTACCGCTGCAAGGAAAGATGCCCTCAGCAAACATAACCCAAGCGGAAGCTGGAGCACTGATGACAGCATTAAGCTCTGATGCGGTAGCAGAAGCTATTGGTGGTGAAACGCAGATTACCCTGATTTTGGCGCCGGATATCACTCGACTGAATGACAGTGTGATTGATGACCAACACACTTTAGTTAATTTGTGGTCTGAAGGTTGGATGACATTGCTGCAATTGAGTCAGATCCGCGCCAATCTTTTTGTGCTGCTGGATGCGCCGGATGAGGTTAAACAGGCCCGGCAATGTCTGGAAGGTCTCTCGTCAGAGTATCGCCAATGGGGAGCCGCTTATTGGCCTCGGCTGGAAACCATTTATCAGGATATATCCAGCCCGCAAAATATCGTGCTCTCTCCCACCGCAGCCATTGCGGCAGTTATCCAGCACACAGATAGTGAAGTCGGCGTGTGGAAAGCACCAGCCAATATTGCCTTATCCCAAGTTATTCGTCCGGCTAAGTCTTATCTTCAAGGGAGTGCACTATTTAACGCCAACGGCACTTCACTCAATGTGATCCGCACTTTCCCCGGCAAAGGTATACGTGTATGGGGATGCCGCACACTGGAAAACAGGGACAGCTCGCCGTGGCGCTACCTGCAAACGCGACGTCTGGTTTCTCATGTTACCGTTCATTTGACGCAATTAGCCCGTATGTACGTCTTTGAACCCAATAACGAACTGACGTGGATGAAATGCAAGGGGCAAAGCTATAACTGGTTACGGCAACTGTGGTTACAGGGCGGCTTGTACGGTTCACGGGAAGATGAGGCATTTACTGTGTTGTTAGGCGTAAATGAAACGATGACTGAAGAGGATATCCGTGCCGGGAAAATGATCATGAAAGTCGCCTTGGCCGTTTTGTCTCCCGCTGAATTTATCGAAATCAGTTTAGTGTTTGATACCCAAACGGGAGCGCTTTTGTCTTAGAAGGAAAGAGCACAATGAAAGATTATTACACCCCTGTGGTATCCCACCGCTTTATGGCGAGTTTTATTTTTAATGGCATTCCTGATCCGCTGGATATCCGTTTCCAACACATTTCTGGTCTGAGCCGTGAACTTCAAATCACTCAACACAGTCAAGGCGGCGAGAATGCCCGCAATAACTATCTGGCCGAGAAGATCCAACACGGCACATTAACACTGGAGCGCGGTGTGATGACCGTTTCTCCTTTGACCTGGATGTTTGATCGGGTATTGCGCGGTGAGAAAATCGCTTATGCGGATGTGGTGATTATGCTGTTAAACGAAAATTCACTGCCTTTATCCAGTTGGACGTTGAGCAACGCCTTACCGGTACGCTGGCAAACCAGCGACTTTGATGCGAACAGTAACGCCATCTTGGTGAATACCCTTGAGCTTCGCTATCAGGATATGTGCTGGTTGGGAGTCAAAGTATGACAGTAGAAATCAGAGAGTTAATTATTCAGGCAAAAGTGGTTTCATCAGCACCAATATTACCAACACAAGCGACTGGATCAGTTCAACAAGGCCATTCTTTGATGCAGGAAAGTCTGGATGAAGCAATTTGGGTTGAGAAAATTAAACGCGAAGTGTTGGCGGCATTACGCGATGAGGAAGGGTGGCGTCCATGAGTTTAATAGAACGTGGTTTAGCGAAGCTGACCATTAACGCTTATAAAGACAGGGAAGGAAAAATACGGGCAGGCACCATTCAGGCTATATATAACCCCGATTCCCTGCAACTGGATTACCAAACGGATTACCAACAATCCCAGGCGATTAATAGCGAAAAACAGAGCAGCATTTATGTACAGGCCAAGCCCGCAGGCTTATCCCTTGAGTTGATTTTTGACGCCACAATGCCGGGTAACAAAACTCCCGTTGAAGCTCAGCTAATGCAGCTTAAGCAATTGTGCAGCGTAGATGCCACCAGTAATGAAACGCGATTCCTGCAAATTAAATGGGGGAAAATGCGTTGGGAAAACCGCGGCTATTTTGCCGGCAGAGTAAAAGGCTTATCGGTCAATTACACCTTATTTGATCGTGATGCTACCCCTTTGCGGGCGCGGGTCATCCTGGCATTGGTGGCGGATGAAAGTCTGGTCTTACAGGAGACAGAGCAAAACCTGAAATCACCGGCGAAAATCGCCTTACGGGTACAGGATGGTGTTTCACTGTCTCTGATGGCGGCCAGCACAGCCTCAACGCTGTCTGGTGGTGTCGATTATCTGACGCTGGCTTGGCAAAACGGCCTGGATAATCTTAACGGATTTGCTCCGGGTGAGATATTGCAGGCCACCAGAGGAGACACCTGATGAGCCATCAACTGAAAATCATTGCAGATGGCAAGGTTCTGTCACTGTTGGCCGCCGTTGATGTAGATACCTATTACCGTGTTAACAGCATCCCTTGTGCAACGCTGAAACTCAGCTTGCCGGACAGGCCGCTTTCCGCTTTTAGTCAAGCAGATGTACAAGCAGAACTGGCTCATTGTCAGGCAGGGAAAACCTTGCGTCTGAAAGTAATTGATGGTGGCAGGAAATCGGTACTGTTCAATGGCCTGATTACCCGTAACACGTTGAAGATCAAAAACAAGCAATTATTGCTTACTTTGGTCATCAGACATCGGTTGCAGCTAATGGTTGATACTCAGCACTCACAACTGTTTAAGGCCAGTAACGAAAAAAACATTCTGAACACCTTATTGAATCAGGCGGGTATCAAGGCGCATTTTGAACAGATAGCCGCATTAGATCAAAAACATGAGCAAATGGTGCAATTTCGTTGTTCAGACTGGCGTTTTCTGTTGTGCCGTCTATCGGCAACCGGCGTGTGGTTGTTGCCAACGACAGAAGGCGTTCAGCTTGTCCAGCCTGAATCCCTGAAATCTAACCCAATCCATACCCTGAAAAGTCGCGGGGATGAGAAAAAAGATATCATCGTCAAAGATGCCAATTGGCAGTTTGATAACCATCTTAACCCTGCTTCGCTGGAAGTCAGTGGTTGGGATATCAGCAAACAACAGGAATTATCAGGCGGTCGCCACAGCAGTGTTGCCGTGGGTAAAGCGGCTCTCTCCCCTGACAGGCTGGCATCTTTAAATAAAACAAGTTGGGACATTCGCTATAGCAGCCCGTTAACTACTCAGGAAAGTGGCTATTTGGCACAGGGGCTGTTGCTGAATCAGCGTATCTCTGGTGTTACAGGCGAGTTCTTGCTTAAAGGTAATGGACGTTATCAGTTAGGGGACAACATTCAATTGACCGGATTCGGTGCACAATTGGATGGAACTGCAAGCATTACTGCGGTTCGTCATCGTTTTAACCGACGAATTGACTGGGAAACCACTTTGAGCATTGGCCTACAACAGGAACACCTGCCGATGCTACCCGATGCCACCGAACTCCACATTGCAATAGTCGCGAAATATCAGCAAGACAAAGCAGCCCTGAACCGCATTCCAATTATTCTGCCAGTATTGAATCGTCCGAATGAATTCTTATGGGCCAGATTGGGGAAACCTTACGCCAGCCACGAAAGCGGTTTCTGTTTTTATCCAGAGCCCGGCGACGAAGTGATTGTTGGCTTTTTTGAAAATGACCCACGTTATCCGGTGATTCTGGGCGCAATGCACAACCCGAAAAATAAAGCACCTTTAGAACCTACCCAGGATAATCAAGAAAAAGTGCTGGTGGTGAAAAAAGGAGAAACTCAACAACAAATCAGGATTGATGGCAAAAAGAAAATAATCCAAATGAATGCAGGAGAAAACCAAATAGAACTCCAGCAGGATAAAGATATTTCCTTGTCAACGAAAAAAGAATTAACGCTGAAAGCACAAACCATGAATGCCCAAATGGATAAATCGCTCAATCTGTCTGGCAAAAACAGTGTTGAGATCAAGGGTGGCAAAATTAATCTTACCCAGTGAAAGGTGAACAATGGAAAACCAAATACTGACACAACTCTATGGTCGTGGTTGGGCTTTTCCTCCCGCGTTTTCCCTTGAAAAGGGGGTGGAAATGGCTGAAGGAGCAGCAGATGTGCGCCAAAGTTTGCACATTCTGTTCAAAACTGAGCCGGGGGAACGCCTGATGCGTGAAAATTATGGTTGCGGATTAAATGATTTTATGTTTGAAAATATCCGTAACGAACTGTTTGCTGAAATTGAGTCCCATATTCATGACAGCGTATTACGTTATGAATCACGGGCAGATATTACCGATATCCAGGTTCGTCAGTCACCAAATAATAAGAGTACCTTGCAAATTCAGATTATGTATCGCCTGCGGGGAAGTGATATCAATCAGAAAATTCAAGGAACACTGGCGCTGAGTGAAGACCGGAGGATGGAGGTAATATGAGTGAACTCATTGTAGTTGACGGTGACACGCTACAGTTTGAGCCTCAATTTGGCAGTCGAAAGTTGAACATTCCCGGTCTGGTTAAAATCAAAGGTACAGGGCATGCTCAGGTAAACGGCAAAAAAGTCTGCATTTTGGGTGATGAGAAACGGGTTACTGTTTCTGCAACTTATACCACAACAACCCATATGACGCCGGGAAATGGCACCATTACTATCACGGCGTTAGATAGCAGTCAGCAAGCCCTTCACTGTACCAGTGGTGCCGCCTTAATTATCAAAGGGCAAAAATTTACAACCGTGTTTACGCCTCAATCACCAGCCATAAATAATACTGTGAATCCACCTCAACCTGACCCAAATTACCCAAGCCCCTCATCAGGCAAAGGCAGTTTTATCACGCAACAAAACTTTGCCACCGTAAATTAAGGCATTGGCTGAATCAAATAGAAATTAAATGGTGTGAATAATCACTTATTCACAGAGGAATCGCTGTGCCAAACAGGTGATATTATGGAATTGACTGAGTTAAATAAAAAATTGTCAGACTTGGTGCCGATGAGCGATTTTAAATTAGATAATCGAACCAGTTTGCAATTACTCCAATATATTGAGGAGTACACTAAAATAATTCCCTTTAATCAAACCGATAAGCATTGGAATGATTTTTTCTTTATGGCGGATAATACGCCGGAGAAACTTGCCGAATTATATCAGGGGAAAATCGAAGCCAATGGGGAATTATTACCTCATCAAGCTTTTCTGTTAGTGGTATTACGATTACTGGAAACACCAATATCTTTATTTAATGCCTTACCGGCGGCGCATCGCAATCTCTATTACCGGGCACTTTTGGGGTTATCTCCCCGTCCGGCACAACCGGATCAAGTCGCCTTATCTGTAGAACTGAATACCACAGTAACAGAACAACTACTCACTAAAGGCACTTTATTTGAAGCAGGGCAAGATGAACAAGGCAATGCCTTGCAATATGCGTTGGACACCAGTCTGCTGGCGAATCGTGGCTATATCAGTGACTTGCGCTGGCTCCGTCAAAAAGAACAACAACAATGGATTACCGCGACTCCTTGGGATTCACAAGCACAATTATCATTGCCATCTGATGGAATTCGGTTATTCAGTGAAACTGATACGGATAAATCTGTATTGGGTGGCGTATTAATGACTTCTGCACAACTGGCGATGGAAGAAGGGATAAGAAAGATAACTGTTACCTTTGATAAAGATATTGATAGCCAAAATCTGGTGGCTCAAATCAGTAGTGGAAACCAGTGGCTAATCTTGATTGCTGAGGGAAAGGGAACAGAGGTCATACTAACGCTTTCAGATAAAGAGCCAGCAATCAGTGCCCCGGAGGGGTTGGATAATCTTGTTTTCAGTAAGCCGGTGCTCAGACTACAGGGAAAAGACAGTCAGACATTGCCTACAGTAACCGCACTAAAGGTGCAAGAAACAACTATAGACAAAGTTTCATTCAAGACATATCACTTAACCCCCTTTGGTTATAGCCCTGAAATTGAGCCGTTGGAAGAGAACCCCACGTTATACCTTGGTATCACCGACGTCGAGCCGGGGCAAACCTTATCGCTGTATTGGAAATTAAAATCGCCGCAGCAACCTAAAAAGGTTTCTTGGTATTACCTGAATAATAAGAATCAATGGGCAACATTGGATGCGTGGGTCAATGATGAAACCCAACACCTGTATCAAGATGGCATCTGGCAAGTTGTTCTGCCTGCGGATGCTTCCGCTCAGTCTACCCGGATGCCAACAGGGCGCCATTGGTTAAAAGCCGTCGTGGTAATACCCACACACGAAGGTTCATGGGGAAAAAAACCTTGGTTATACGGCTTGATCTATAACGCCATGACAGCAACATTGGTGAACGTCAATAGCATCAGTGACAGCCATTTCTTAACGCCATTACTGGCAGACACTATTCAACGCCCTGTTGAACCCATGGTTGTGGTGGCTTCGATCAATCAGCCTTGGCCGTCGTGGAATGGACGTGTACCGGAATCCTACAGCGCCTTTTTTGAACGGGGAGCCCAACATCTGTCCCACCGTAACCGGGCCTTAACTTGGGGCAATATGGCGACACTGTTAAAAGAGCGTTATGTCAGTATCTTTGATGTTAAGTACCCCAGCAATGATGAGCTCACGCGAGTCCCCGCACTGAAGAAACAGCAACTGACGATCATTCCCGCCAATCGATACAACGACAGTGATGACCCTTTGCGTCCGGTGCTAAACCCGGCACGCCTGCAAGAAATGGCAGAGTGGTTACAGCAAAAAGGCTCTCCCTGGGCTGAGATTGAGATCAGCAATCCTCAATACGTTAAGGTAATAATCAATTACCAGGTGATTTTTAAGCCAGACGTTAACGAAGATTTTGGTTATCGCCAGCTACGACAGCAAATTAGTGAGACATATATGCCCTGGAGCGTCGATGAGCGACGCCCTGTTATGTTGAATAACAGCATTAATTATTACCAGTTACTGGCGACCATTCAGCAACAGCCGCTGGTTGCGCGAGTTACTTGTCTAACACTGCGTCGGTCAGATGCGGCTAAAGACAGTGATATCACCGTATCAGTGGAAGCCAAAGATAATGAAGTGCTGATTTTAGTCTGGGAAGCAGAAGACAAGCTGCAATACCGAGGAAATTAACTATGAGTGATAAAGATGTACTGTTTCGCAAAGTGAAAAACGATATTCACTTTGATACCTTGCTGGAACAGGCTCATCAAATGGTTGAGCAACAGGCCGGAAAACTGTGGAGTGATACGGCGGAACACGATCCCGGCGTTACTTTTCTGGAAGGACTCAGCTACGGTGTGTCAGATTTGTCTTACCGCCATACTCTTCCCTTAACAGACTTATTGACCCCTGCCCCCAATGGGCAGAAACAGCAAGACGGAATTTTTCCCGCTGAATTTGGCCCCCACAATATACTGACTTGTGGACCAATCACCACTGATGATTACCGCAAAGCATTACTGGATCTGCATAGTAGTGACTGGACAAAATCAGAACAGAATAAAGGGGATTTTCTGTTCCGTAACGTGCAATTAGTCCGTGAACCGGCAACGCAACGCTATACCTATTGGTATGATTCCACCAAAAGGGAATATAGCTTTGTCGAGCGTAAAGAGGCGAAAAAGTTTACGTTGCGGGGGAATTATTGTCTTTATCTGGAACCGACCCGCTATAGTCAGGAAAATTTGGCTACTGCCATCCAACAGTTAACCGATTTTTTGACCAAGAACCGCAATATTGGTGAATCGGTCAGTCAGATTATCTGGACAAATCCGGTTGATTTTCCGCTATTACTGGAGATTGAACTGGATGACGATGTGCAAGATGTCGCTGGTATTTTTGCTGCCGTTTATAGCACAGCAGAACAGTATCTGATGCCTGAGGCACAGCGTTTCAGCACCGAAACACTACAAAATGACGGGATGCACAATGATGAAATCTTTGAGGGGCCAAAATTAAAACATGGCTGGATCCCTGAATTGCCGATATCCCGTGACTATACCAAACGGCTCATCCTCAATCTTAGCCGGCTGGTCAATAAACTGCTTGAGATTAAGGGTATTCAGAATGTAAATCGCCTTCGTCTGGATGAAAGTTTTGATAAGACTCTGATTGAGCCGATTAAAGGGGATAGCTGGTCATGGTCAATTAAAGAAGGCGGCTACCCTCGCTTGTGGGGTAAAGATCCAATCCATCAATTGGCGCAACATGATGGTCCACTAAAGGTGATCGCCAAAGGCGGCATCAGCGTCACGGTGAGTGAACAACAAATTCGGGACAGTTTATCCAATCCCTCCTTGATTCATAATAAACCCGTGGTATTACCTTATGGTAAGCATCGCGATGTGGAGCACTATTATCCCGTCAGCGATACGTTGCCTGCCTGCTATGAGTTACAGCAACCCTTATCTGAAAGTGAACATTCCCAACGCCTGTTGTCACTTCATCAATTTATGCTGCCATTTGAACAATTGCTGGCTTGCGGCTGTCAGCAAATTGCCATGCTGCCCAAATTATTGGCTTTTAAGCGTGAAGGATGCGAAGTTTGGGGCGATCAATGGCCGTTTAAGCTAGGCTCTGTCAGTGATGATGCCCACCAAAATTACGCTCACAAATTAAAGGAATTACTAAAAGAGATTGCGCACGATAGCGATCACGAATTGGATATCGTCAATTATCTGCTCGGATACTTTGGCACTCAGCGAGCACCACGTACATTTACCACCAACATCAGTGATTTTCGCGCTGTGCAACAAGGCTATCTGGCTCAACAACCGACATTAACTTATCACCGTGCCAATATTCGGATTGATCAAGTTTCGTCGCTACAAAAGCGCATTGCTGCCCGCATGGGGTTAGGCGGGGAATTATTTAAGCCAAAGCCTGACCTGAGCAAACTGCCTTTTTATCTGGTGGAGCACCGGGCATTGCTGCCAGTCAAACCCAACAGCCAGTTTGATGAAGAGCAGAAGCCAGATTCAGTGACAGCAGAAAGGGAAAATCAAACTGATCAACATTATTTGGTGATTAAGCAAATCGGTATTGATGGAAAACTGATACAGGGACAGGTGATTGATTTAATTCTCTATGAAGGCGAACAGAACGAAAACCGATTTACTGTGCGTAGTCAAATGATCACCAAAACCGAAGGGGATCAGTTTTGGCTGGACGTGGGCAACAGTACTCAACTGGAATACAATCTGGAACGGGTAATGACTGCCGCCAAAGGGAAAAAGCTCGTCTGGCAAAATAGCCCGGTATGGATGGAAGATATGAACTACCGCCTGGCCTATGATAGTGATCAATCCTTGCCTGAAAACCAGCGGCGCCTGACCCGCACAGCACAAACTCCATTTCCGGCTATGATTGCTGTAGGTAATGAAATTACCTTGACAAAAGAGTTGGGGGGAGTTGGTTTGGAGCAAGAATCTTCTAATGAATCAGAAAAATTATATGCAAAAGTTGTCAGCTTTGATCGTATCAAGGGAACCTTGGTTATTGAGCGTCAGAAACATTCTACATTAGCATTCCCTGCCCCAGAAGAAGCCTGGTGGTACAGTTGGCATTTTTCGGGTAAAGAATATGAAAATACGGATCGTTTCTCATTTGTGATTAGTGTTGTGGTAAATAGTGATTTAATTAAATCGCGTGAGCACAAAGTTGATCCATATCAATTAGAAGAATGGGTTAAGGAAACCATTCTTACCGAATTCCCTGCCCACATTTCCATGATTATTCACTGGATGGATTGGGAACCATTTTTAAACTTCGGCAATACTTACCAACGTTGGCAAAATAATGGCACGCCATTAGGGGATGCTGCCTATTCGATTCTGGAAAGTTTGACACTGGGTAAATTACCTTCTGCTTTTAAAGGAATAGGGACAATGCGTGTTGCCACACCACATCAGAGAGAGGAAGTTATCGGTAAGAATGGTGATCAATGGAATACCAATAGAATAAAACAGAACGAATTATTCTATATTCCGCAAGAGAAAGAATAAAAAACAATTAGCTACTAACCAAAACTTTAAATTAAAAATATTTTATGGAGTTAACCATGAAAGAAATTCGTTATTCTGCAAAAATACAAGAGCAACAAACATTGTCTGACTCAAAAGGTGTTGGACCTGATATTGATAAATTAAAAGATAAGTTTAAAGAAGGCAGTATTCCCTTACAAACCGATTTCAATCAATTAATTGATATTGCCGATGTTGGGCGTAAAGCTTGTGGTCAGGCACCAGAACAAAATGGCCCGGGAGTAGGGTTAAAGCTGGGCGATGACGGTACGCTTAATTTAAAAATGGGCACTATTGATAGCCAGGATTTTTCCCCATTAATATTAGAGAAAGATATTTTATCTATCGATCTAGGCAGTGGTTTGATTAATAAAACTAATGGAATATGTGTTGGTCATGGAAATGGTATTACAGTTAATGCTAACGATGTTGCAGTGAAACTGGCTGCTAATAAAGGTTTGGTTGTTGATAGTAATGGTATCGCCATAAAACCTGGCAATGGGATGAAGTTTAGTTCAGATGGTGCATTAACAGTAAATTCGGCTGATTCAACTATTAAAGTTGATGGCTCAGGAATAAAAGTTGCTATCGGTTGGGGAGTTAAAGTTGGTGGTGAAGGTTTGGATGTAAATATCCGCACGGATGGTGGTATTGGTAATGGTTCTTCAGGAATTTATGTTAAACCTGGTAATGGTATTAAGATAGATGCTGATCGCGTTGCTATCGATCCTAACACTGTATTGCCAAAAGGCATGATTGTGATGTTTTCTGGAAAAGATATTCCAGTAGGATGGGCATTGTGTGATGGTTCTAAGGGAACACCTAATCTTATCGATAGATTTATTATGGGAGGTACAATACAAAATACACATGGTAAATCTTCAAATACGTTTTCCGGCAATGAGAACAATAAGGAATTTACGTTCACATCAGAAAGCCAAAGTGTTCGTATATCAGGAAGAACAGATGGGCATGGATTAACCGCTGATGAAAATGGTCCACACAAACATGAACAAGGTGAAGTCCTAAATTTGTCAACTATGTGTCACAATGATTCCACAAATGATAACAGTATGCGTGACTGGGTTAACGGTGGAAGCTCTGGTCGGGATCCAAGTATAACTAGGTACAGGCCATATACATTTGAAAGTGGTAAAGGAAAAGCACATTCTCATTATATCGACCTGACCAGTAGTAAACATAGCCATAATAACAACGTCACTGTACCGTATTATATTTTGGCTTTTATTATGAAGCTCTAATGAAATTTTTTAATTTATATTAGTAGCAATGGGTGTTAGTAAATACTCATTGCTAATTTGCATAACTTATTATATTGGTGAGTGGAGTTAAGTTAGCTGATGTCTTTATTGGAAAAAGAAAAGAATAGCATTATCCACAGAACTATCATCTCCATTGAGTCAGTAGATTATTATGGTGAAAAGGTAATGGATAAATGCTCGTCATTATTTAATGATAAGCTATACTTCATTATAAAAGAAAACATCAAAGCATTAGAGTCAAACAGGAATAAAAAATTTTCCTTAGAAAGGATATTCGTGGATTTAGGTAATATTGATATTAATGCATTTGAAACAGAACTCCCCATAAAATTAAAGTCTGAATTAAGAAAAACTCTGCAAAAGTATTATTATCCTTGCGAATATACTCCGAGGGAAGAGAAAAGATCTTGCCTATTATCAATGCATAAACCCGTGGGTAAATATATAGATAGATCAGGGAATAATATTTCCTACCAAATATCTACTGAGAATTTATTGATAGAAAAAGTAGATCATTACTTACGTAAGGGATACTGGTTATCTGATAACAGCAAACATCACGTCACAAATATTGTGCGTATTGATAATGAATTATGGCAAAAGATCAACCACCAACCACAACAGTGGTTACCTATGTTAGCTAAACACTGTTTACAATCTGTGGGTCTAAGTCGCTTAATTCAAATCTGCCAGCCAGACGTTCTTGCTATGCTTTGTCAGTTATTTACTGAAACAACAACATCTGAATTTGTTAATCCGAAAACACAAGCAAGCATAGATAAAAAAGTGACACCAGAAAAATTAAGTTTGGTGGCTGAATATTATCTGCAACATCAGATTAAATATGTACATGACTTACAACAAGCAATTACATTGCAAATTCAAAATAAGCAAACGTCAACGGTAAATATCACTCAGAATGATAATAGTCTATTAAAACAGACTCACAATAAACCCGATATACAGATGGATGCAATACCGCCGTTTGCACTCCAGCCCATGCAAGCACACCATCAGCCAACGGCTACACAACAGCATTATGGTCTGACAAAGGGGGCTGTAGAACAAAACCCTGCAACTTTGCAAAATAGAGAGCAACACAGGGAATCACTAAAATCGGTTTTATCAGCGCAAGTACCATCCACGCAACCGAGTAATAGAATTCAAACGCCATCGGCACAGTCAGTCTTACCCATCAGCAACGCCGGCTGCATGATTTTATGGCCGTTACTGCCAACATTTTTCCGCGCTTTTGATTTACTGGAAAAGAATCAATTTATCAGCCTTGAAGCGCAAAGAGAGGCCGTTTGTTTACTTGATTGGCTGATTTGGGCCGAAGAGGAAATACCCGCATGGCGGTTGACACTCAATAAAGTGCTTTGTGGATTACCCATTCATGATAACGCGCTATGGTGTACACCAGAGCTAGAACAGCAAATTGCCATCAACCAATGGCTGGAAAAAACCATCGTGCAACTTCCGGCTTGGAAAAAAATGGGCGCGAACGATGTGCGGCACTTATTTCTGCAACGTTGCGGGGAATTAAGTGAATTAAACGTCCATATTAAACCCGAAGTTTATGATGCACTAATAAGCGAATGGCCGTGGCCAATGAATATAGCGAGCTTTAGCTGGTTGAACCACCCTATCACCATAACGTGGTTATAACCATCAAACACAGTAAATTAGTCTGAGTAAAAATTTATGAATACAGCGCCTGTTTTCCCTGATTTATTTCAGCAAAATAATGATCCACATTTAGCGTTCTTATATAGCCAATTGGAGCGCATCGATCTCATTCTTCAATACCATTTCCATTGCATATCAGGCCAGAAAGGTGACCTCCTTGATGAGTTTCTGTTAAGCGAAGAAGATGTGATAAACAGGCTGGATAACCCAATGGGTAAACCTCATTGGCTCACCGATGATTGCCTGACAATACCGCAAACCATCACTGCTGTCGCCTCCCGATTAACTGACCTGATTACACATTTTGAACTGACTGACTTTGAAAGGGATGTTTTGCTATTAGGTTTACTGCCCCATTTCGATAACCGCTACTATCACCTGTTTGCTCTGGTTCAGGGAGAACCACAATCCCGGCTGCCCTCTTTTGCGTTGGCTTTGGAACTGTTTTGCCGCTCAATGCTGGAAAAACAGGCACAGCAGGCCAGTTTTTTACATCAGGCTCCCTTGATTGGTTGCCAACTGTTATCCATTGATAACCGTCAAAAAACGTTGTCCTGGCTCCATACACCCTTTATCACAGACAGCAGCGTGTATCATTTTTTACTTGGGCATCATTATATTGCACCTGCTCTGGAACATTGTGTTGAGTGGATAACGCCCACAGAAATCGGCAATTATCCAGCAGGCTTAAAACAAGCATTGGGTAACATTTTGTTATCTGAGTGCGATGATATCCGGCCCGTTATCTTGCTGAGAGGGATGGCCGATAGTGCAAGATCCCATGCCGTTGCCAATATGATGGCATCGGAACAGCGGCAAACGCTGCTTGTGGATATCGCCAGATTGGCTGATAACGATGACAACTCCCTGTTTTGCCATATAAAAGCCATTTTGCGAGAAATTCGTATGCGTGGTGCCTGTTTATTGTTGCGAAACTTTTGCTTATTTGCAGAACAGAATAAACACTTGCTAGATTCCCTGTCAGGCTTATTAAACCAGCCTGAATTAAGGGTGATCTGCCTGGTCGAACCGTATTCACCGTTAGTATGGCTGAAAAAGATATCGACATTACTGATTGAAATGCCCGCTTTCACTTCGGTGGAAAAAGCGAGGTTATTGACGGCTCACTTGCCCAATAACTGTGCGAATGATATTGATGCAATAACTTTAAGCCAACGTTACGCATTTAATCCCGCAACCCTGCCATTAATTTTACAAGAGGCGAAACTTTACCAACAACAGCGAGATCCTTCAGGTATCTTGCAGCAATGTGATATTCGCAAAGCTCTTAATTTACGCGCTCAGCAAAATTTCGGCCAATTAGCACAGCGAATTATCCCTAAACGTTCATTAAAAGACTTGTTAGTCTCCGACGAAATTGCTCAACAGATACAAGAAATACTGACAGCAATTAAGCATCGGGAAAAAGTTCTGGCGGGCGGTTTTAAAGATAAGATTGGTTATGGCACCGGTATCAGTGCCCTGTTTTATGGTGATTCCGGTACAGGGAAAACGATGGCGGCAGAAGTGATTGCCAATTACATTGGTGTTGACTTAATCAAAGTAGATTTATCTACCGTCGTAAATAAATACATCGGTGAAACAGAGAAAAATTTGTCACGCATTTTCGATTTAGCAGAACATGATGCCGGTATTTTATTTTTTGATGAGGCAGATGCCCTATTTGGTAAGCGCAGTGAAACCAAAGATGCACAAGACCGACATGCCAATATTGAAGTCTCTTATTTACTGCAACGCATGGAGAATTTTCCGGGCTTAGTGATTTTGTCGACGAATAACCGCAATCATTTGGATAATGCTTTTAATCGACGTTTTACCTTTATTACCCGCTTTACTTACCCGGATGAAAAAATCCGTAAGAAAATGTGGCAGACAATCTGGCCTGAAAATATAAAAGTCGCCCAAGATGTAGATTTCGATAAATTAGCGCTAAAAACAAGCGTAACAGGCGCGAATATTCGTAATATTGCTTTATTGTCTTCACTTTTTGCCGCAGAGAATAACCATAACGAAGTCAGTAATAAAAATATTGAAATAGCATTATCACGTGAATTAGCCAAAGTGGGGCGACTGAATTTCCAAAATTCATAGAAATAAAAATACCTAAAAATTAAATACACTAATAACTGAATAGTGATCACAATAATAAATTAAGAGGATTTTCCTATGTCAAAAATGCAAACCGTTATTGATGTCAATAAGGCAATGAAGGCGATTCTGGAAAAATATCTGGATAAAAAAGTTGCGATCCGTTTTGATCTGCCTGAGCTGGATACCGTGCAATCTGATGCGATGGTGAGTGTCTTTCTTTATGATATCCATGAGGATCTACAACTTCGTTCAACAGAATCGAGGGTGTTTAATGCTGCTTCAGGGAGGTTATTGCCAGGTTGGATCAATATTAAATGTAATTATCTGATTACCTATTGGGAATCGAACAAACCCGCAATAGATCCCGGCAGCCCAGATAGCCAACCTGATAATCAGGCAATACAAGTCATGTCACAAGTCTTGAATGCCTTGATTAATAACCGCCAATTGGCGGGCATTCCTGGCGCTTATACTCAGGTTGTACCGCCGAAAGAAAGTTTAAACAGTTTAGGCAATTTTTGGCAGTCACTGGGAAATCGCCCGCGGCTTTCCCTGAATTATTCAGTGACAATACCGATTAGCCTCACCGATGATCAAGATAATGTGACTCAAGTGAACGATATTTCTTCTACAGTGGAACAAGTGACACAAACTCAGATATTATCAAACAGAAATATCTGACAGATGTTAATAAAATTTCGGAATTTATTTTTATTTTGCTAAATCTTTAAATAACAGTTTATTTAAATCGGAGTATTATTATGTATTGTTTAAAACAGAAAGAAGAAAAGAAAAATCCATCCTTCCGTCCTACCCAAGACACTGTCAATAGTGAGAATGTAATAACATCAAGAATAGCGGAATTGAGGAAAAACTTTCAGCAGCCTGATTCGCAAACTCAAACCATGCGCCCATGTGTTGCCCCTCGTCCATTGTATTCACTTTTAAAGACAAGACCATTTCAACAGGCTACAAAAGCACCTATGGCTTCTGCCAGCACGTCTATCAAAACATCTGTCAGTGATATACGAAACCCGAAAGCGACACCAACATCAACCCCGGCACTAACAGGTGTAAAAAAATCATTTACACTATATCGTGCAGATAACCGGAATTTTGAAGAGTTACAAAAAAATAGCCCAGAGGGATTTAAGGCTTGGGTACATCTTGATAGTGAAAAAGCGAGAAAATTTGCCAGCGTGTTTTTGGGTAATGACAATGTAGAAAATTTACCTAAACATATTATCGATGAAATTAATAAATGGAAGAAAGCGGGAACACCTAAGTTGAGTGATCTTTCCACATTCATAAAATATACCAAAGATCGCTCAACTGTTTGGGTTTCTACCGCAGTCAATACTGAGGTCGGTGGACAAAGCTCAGGAGCGCCACTTTATGAAATATCAATGGAGCTCTATGAATTTGGGGTAGATAAAGGAAAATTGGTTCCATTGCCAAATGGAAGAATGGGAAATATGAAACCTTCTATTCTTCTTGATACGCAAAATCTGGAAGACGCAACAATTATTGCCTTAAATCATGGGCCAGTTAATGATGCTGAAATGTCATTTTTAACGACTATTCCAATGAGCTGCTTAAAATCGTATAAAAGGTGATTAGTCAATCAAGAGTAATTTTTTTATTTATAACATAATGATATCTCCCATTAATCAAACTTGCCCTGACAATATTTAAATAAATCTTATGAATAATAATATTTATCATTTATTATGAACATTTCATCATTCTTCAATAAGTTTTATTTATGTTAAGGTTACATTAATGAATGCAATAATTTGTATATTCAAGTGTTGACAAATACCAATGCCTATATATGATCATTGCATAATTAATGATTTTTATTATGATGAGTTATCATATAAAATTATTTATTTAAAATGACAATATAATAAATTCAATAATAATTTTATAATACCAAAATTAAACCCTATTGTATTTAAAAAGGACTTCAGTGTTTATTTCAAAAGAACTAGAAAACTTTATTGTTGTAGCCAAAAATAAATCAATCAATAAGGCAACAAAGGAGCTTTTTATTACACAGTCGCCAATTAGCCGAAGCTTAAAAAAACTGGAATTCTCATTAGGTGTAAAACTCTTTGTCAGAAAAGGCCAGGGATTAGTTTTAACGGAAGAAGGAGAGTGCCTATACAATAAAGTGTTATCAATTTATGAACAACTTAAAAATATCGAAAATGATTATAAGGATCATAAATAATTTTATTATGATGTTTATAGAAACAAAAATAATGATTTAATATAAATCATCAGATATATAAACAATCTCTTCTAATTAACTTTATGTACACTGGTTAGAACAAAAAATAAATTAGGTTTAACAGCATTAATAGACAAGCATTAAAACTTTCATCATAAAATAGAAATGAATAATTAATTCATAGTAGGTTTATTTATTTTAAATATCAATAAACCTTAATCAATAATTAGAGGAAACAACAATGACATACAGTTATGACAATAAAATGATTTATAAAAAAAAGCCGGGATTAAATACGACTCTGGAAAGTCTGCATCTCGATAAACCAGATACAGAAAGGGTTTCTGCTGCCTATCAGCACTTGCTATCGTCTTATATGTCTAGTTTCCAGAATAAAACGGACTTGCTTCGTAAAGAGAAGAGCAAAAAGGCATTACAAAACTTTGCTGCCCATGCTGGCTATTTGCATAACAACACTTATCAAGATAGTTTTGTTAATTTTAAAGACAACAATCATAACTTAGCCCCCGGAAAATTGTTTAGGGGGGTAGAATTAATTCCCCAAAAAACGATCGAAATAAACAGACCGATAGGACCACGGAGAAATAAACTTGCCTATGATATCGAAGATATATTTAGAAATAATATGGAAAATGAATATCGTGTAATAAATACTCCTGCCTTTATTAAAGCATTACAGGATATGTATGAAAGAAATGGGCAAACGCTACACCCGATGATTCAACGTCTGGTTGAAGATCATATTGCACATAACGGGGGCATTTTGCCCACAATGGCAGGTATTGCCGGTCTGCATGCCGAAGTACAAGCGTTGAACCAGATATTTATTACAGCAGATCAGAATGAACCTCTCAATCCAGCACGCTATGACAAGGCAATGCTTCAATCATCAATTTTTACCAAACGGTTAACCACAGCAAATGCTGGACAAGATTTCCCGGCATGTCATAACTGTTCGGGCATTATTCAATCACCGGCTAATGTGATTACGGGAGTGGTTGGCAGTGCTGGTAGCAATTTTTCTAATCAGGTCGCAAAACGTCATCGTTCCCAGTCATTAAGTAATTAAATATTCCTTTTGTGAATCTGGATAATTTTTTATTACCTAAAATGATCACTTTTCATCAAGTGTTCTTTCTTCCACCGCCTTTCCAGAGAGTATGATTTTGCGATTTCGCCACACCGTGTTTGATGGCGTTACTGGCTCCTTTCAACACAGTGGTCTACATGACCGATATTCTTAAGAATATCCATCAAGTTATGCGTGATGATTCAGTACTCTATATTATTGATACAATTAAAGAAGAAAATAATGTGGAGGATATTTCTTTTCATTTATTTATGGTTATTCTTTTTAGGGGTAAAATACGCTATCAATCTGAATATGAGGAACTTGCAAATAATGCAGGGTTTTATATCAATAATATATATAAAATCACTTCTTCTGAGCATATTATTGAAATGAAAAAGAAAACATGCATCACTCAACATGTTATGATGAACGGGGACGAGACGCCAAAGTATTCATGCAACCACTGTGAATTGTTGTTTTAAACATGAAATGGTCTGGCCTTAATGAATTAGCATACTTGTCGTCGCCCTATAAGTTTAGGTAGTGTGTGACTCACAAAATAGCCTGACTGCGGACGAGCTACAATCAATCCCCGATCTTCAAGTAGTCTGTATGCCGCCTTAACGGTATTAATACTTACGTTGTGACTGTTGGCATACGCCCTAATGGACCTAATACGCGCCCTAGGTTGGAGTTGGTCACTGGCGATGGCTGCTGCTACCTCGTCTGCAATAACCTCATAAGTAAACACTTTACTACCCTCGTAAAATATGGATACAGTTCATATCTACCGCAATACTTTATTAGACATAATTATCTGCTGAAATAACAGATTAACATAATACAACTGTGTCCATAAAATTTGCTGAAACCTGTATCTATATCTAATCAATAGGTGCATGTAGTATCTAATACATTCCGATATTAAGCATTTCTTTGCTCAATCAGTTTTATAAGGGTTTCATCAAACCCAGCCTTGTGACGCCAGGGATTTACATAAGGAATAGTAATGTCTAGTGTTAATTTTAAACAGGTTGATGTTTTTACCACTACGTCTTTTAAGGGCAATCCGGTTGCAGTCGTTATGGAAGCTCATGAGCTTTCGACAACACAAATGCAGGCAATCGCAAATTGGACAAACCTTTCTGAAACTACGTTTGTCCTGCCTCCTGAAAGCAGCGAAGCCGATTACCGGGTACGAATATTCACACCAGAAAGCGAGCTTCCGTTTGCTGACCATCCCACTATAGGTACAGCATACGCCCTGCTCGAAGCGGGTGTTATCCAGCACCGTGAAGGCCGAATTGTTCAAGAGTGCGGCACAGGTCTTGTCAATCTTTCAGTGACAGAAAAGGTATCTGGTAACTTGTCGATAGCCTTTGAATTACCTAAGCCCGTTATCACTCCACTGACAACCGTGCAAGTAGACTGTCTTGAAAATATTCTAGGCTGCATGGTTGATCGTTCCCTGATGCCAGCCCTTGTTGATGTAGGCGCGCGCTGGATCGTAGTGCATACCATAGATGTTAATTCAGTCTTGCAAGCTCGTCCTGATTATGCACAACTTCGGGAACATGATCGCGAAATGAATGTAACTGGGATCTGTCTCTATGGCGAATATAGTAGAAATAACGGTTTGCATATCGAAGTCCGGTCTTTTGCACCAGGATGCGGTATGAATGAAGATCCGGTATGTGGTGGAGGTAACGGCAGTGTAGCGGCATTTATACGCCATCACGCTGTCACCTTGCCTGAAGATGGTCTGATTTGCTCCTTTCAAGGGCAGATACTCGGTCGTGATGGGAAGCTTCAACTAACGGTCACTGACGAGAAAATTCTGGTCGGTGGTAATGCAGTCACATGCATCAATGGCACTATCCGTATCCGTTTTTGACGGACAGCAATTTTTTACGGAAAGTAATTTTCCGTAAAAAGTCTGAACAACTCGCAGCCGGAAACCAGTGTGCGATTTTTTCCATTTCATAATTCAGGAATTATATGAGTAAGTTAGTTGTTTTAGTATCACTGTTGTTTTTGCCATTAATAGCTAATGCTGTGGATGTAAATTCGAAAACTGTGAATAATATCCCTTCTGAAAAAGATATTTTTATTACAGTCAGCGATAGTATTTTAGTTACATCAACAACAGAGAATGGAGTAAAACATTATTCCAAGAAATTTTTTATAGAGGTTTTCAACTCATCAGATAAAAATTTGTCTTTTGCCACAGACATTGGGTGTTTTAAAGCTGAAGATTATGATGGTGTAATTTCCATCTCACAGAAAATTGTAGACCCTGTACTACTTAATCCCTTATCCCCCAAAGGCGAAAATTATGGTTATATTATTTTTTCATCGAAGGATCATTCTGTTCTGAAAACAAAGTTTATCGTATGGTCTACTGATTGCTCATATATGAAGAGAAAAAATAAAATACTTTCGCATTAAGCTACTATAAGAGTATTGTTAAACTAATCGGTCGTGACGCTTATTTTTTGATATTGGCGAATGTTTAGATAATACCCAATGACTTTATTAAAAAATAACAGTGTATTGAAATAATGACAGAAAAACATTTTTCAAAAAATAACATTATGACCAAAGCATAACTCACTTGGTCATAATATTAACGGACGCTTATTTTTGTTAATAAGCTATTTCATTATTACGCGATAACGGTATTCTCATTCAATACCAGTGACAGCAGTGCCTGACGGGCGTAAATACCATTGCCTGCCTGTTGGAAATAGTAGGCATAAGGAGTTTTATCCACATCAACAGTAATTTCATCAATACGTGGTAGTGGATGTAATACTTTCAGGTTATCTTTGACATTGACCAAATCCGCTGCGCGCAGTACAAACTGGGCTTTGATATTAGCGTATTCAGAAGGATCAAGACGCTCTTTCTGTACACGGGTCATATATAGAATATCCAGCTCTGGCAACACATCTTCAAAATTGTTGTGAATGCTGTAATTCACTTGTTTTTCATCCAGCATATGCAGGATGTAGTTAGGCATGGAAAGGGCATCCGGTGCGATAAAGCAGAAATGGTTACCTTCAAATTTTGCCAGTGCCTGTGTCAACGAATGTACGGTACGCCCGTATTTCAAATCACCCACCATAGCGATTTTCAGGTTATCCAGTTTGTTTTGGGTTTCCTGAATGGTAAACAGGTCGAGCAAAGTTTGGGTTGGGTGCTGATTTGCACCATCACCGGCGTTAATGATCGGTATATGACCGGAAAATTCAGAAGCAAGGCGAGCGGCTCCTTCTTGTGGGTGACGCATCACAATCGCATCAACATACTGGCTGATAATAGAAATAGTATCGGCCAGTGTTTCTCCTTTTTTGCCTAATGACGTATTGCTGCTGTCCGCGAAGCCGACCACAGACGCACCAAGCCGCTGAATAGCTGTTTCAAAAGAGAGACGGGTGCGCGTAGAGGCCTCAAAAAAGCAGCTAGCGATAACCTTATGTTTCAGTAAGTCAGTCTGTGGATTGGCTTTCAGTGCTGCTGCTGTCTGCAATACCAATTCAAGATCTGTGCGGCTCAAATCATTAATTGAAATGATATGCTTGCGATATAACGGGTTAGCCATGTTTACATTCCTCTTTTATGACTTTTAGCCTTTGACTGGGCAGACAAAAAAAAGCCCCTCAATTGAGGGGCTTTTTAAATGATCGGTTTAGCAATGGTAAAAACAATACGCCCAGGCTGCCAGCTGGCAGTGCTTTGTTGGATTGATATTTTGCAACGTTATCTGTGGCGCAGTATTTCATGTTTTCTCCCGGCAAATCGTCGCGCATTATACTCACGATTGTATTCACCGCAAGGTTTGTGGAAGAAATTTTTATTTCACATCAGCATAGATAACTATGTGACCGGGGTGAGTGTAGCCAACAAAGAGGTAACTTGAAATCCATTGGGTATTAGTCGTTTTTGTCACTCAAACTGATTGCCATTTTGTTTATTATTTTGGTGGAATAATATTCATTGACTTACCATAATAATCCTGATTGATAATATATTATAATTTTATCAATTATATAAATATATTGAATATTTTATATGAAAATAATTTCATCTTGAATCTGCGAATAAAATATATTTGCGATTTTAGTGATTTTGATAACTATATAAAACATGACGTTTATTTTAATAATCGGAATTATAATGTGTTACTTTTTATTTTTTCGTCAAATAAGAGGGTGGTATATGCCATTTTCTCCTCCTTTTAGAAATGAGTTTTTTGAGGGTGATCTGATATATGGTTTAACTGATGAAAGAGAACATTATATCAGTTGTGTTGATAAATTTAAAATCGTTAAACATAAACTTACTAAATCTACTTCTGGACAAGAATTCTCTAAACTGGCAATGATTAATTATTATTTAATTCCGGTTGAAGAGAGAGAAATGGTATCGTTTTTAGATAATTTTAAGCGTTCAATGGGAAATAGGCAAAGAGTCCCCACTCAATGTCTGATTAATAGGGCAAATGAATACAAGCGTTATCTTAATGTTGTTGCTTTTGAAGAATACAGAGAATATAAAGAAAGTTTCTATTCTCATCTTAGAAAACACAATAAATATTATACTGTGCTTGATGAAAATATAAGTAAGGATAATGTAACTATAGGGAGGAAATGTAAAGGAGGGTTATCATGGGTAACTATGAATAATTGCCAACTTACTGAGGATATGCATATACACTTCATCCTTGATGAAATAAATATAAAAGAAGTCGTAGATAAAACAAGGGATTATATAACTGCAAAAGAATTGAGGTGGATTTACAGACACAGAAATAATAGAAAAGTTGCTAGCAAAATACAATTTTGGTTGAATCAAAAACCTATTTGTCCACCTTGGGTTTCAGATGAAACATTATGGGAGAATTATTATCGGTGCAGTATACTTAATCACGATTTATCTGGGGAGTTTTCTAGATTATTTAACCACAAATACTGAAAAATCTTCAGCTAAATCAGTATCGGGAAATATTTCCCGGCATTCTGCCAATAATCGTGGACAATCTTCTTTGCTATAGCGTCCGCTGATATGTGTTGCAATAAAATGTCTTACCTTAGCATCGCGTGCCAATGTTGCAGCTTGTTTAGTCGTAGAGTGTCCGCGTTCATTGGCTTTTTCTGCAAATGCATCTTCCAGTGTGATTTCATGTACCATCACATCAACATTAGTGGCTAGTTTCAGGGCTTCCGGTGTGGGTTCTGTATCCCCGAAAATAGCCAGTGATTTGCCACGTATCGGTTCTCCCAGATAGTCTTTGCCACAAATCGTTCTTCCATCTTCCAATGTTACCGATTTTCCTTGCTTCAACGCTTGCATCCACGGGCCACGGGGAACACTGTCCTGATTCAGTTTTTGGGCATCAAGTACCCCGGGTTTATCATGTTCTTCAATCCGATAGCCGTAACATTCCACGCGATGATTCAGAGCGTAAGCCGTGACTTTCATTGTATCATCATCAAACAGTAATCCTGGTTGCACTTCGGTAATTTCTAATGGATAGGTCAGGAAGGAGCCACTTAGTTGTAATGTGGTTTTTACAAACTGGCGTATTCCTTTTGGGCCATATAATGTTAAGGGAACGGTCGAGCCTGCCATTGATCGGCTGCACAGTAAGCCCGGCAAACCAAAGATATGATCGCCGTGCAAATGGGTGATAAAAATCTTTTCCAGTTTGCGGATCTTAATTGGAGAATTAAGGATTTGATGCTGTGTTCCTTCTCCACAGTCAAACATCCACAGTGCACTGCGGATCGCCTGTAAATCCAGAATAAGGCTGGTGACATTACGCTCTTTAGTGGGAATGCCTGCGCTTGTGCCCAGAAATCTCAATTCCATGTCATTTTCTCCTATACGCTTTATCTTGCGAGTTGGCTTCCGTTGGCCCTGTTAATAAAATCGGTGCGGAAGAATGCAGGGCGACATGCTCAATTTGGTCTGTGTCGGTCTAATGTTGTGCCCAAAACTCCAATAGCAACTCTGCGTTTCATCCCTTTCCCTATCATTAGATTATCTTAATTTATAAATAACGATACAAAAAGATAAGAAAATCAAATAGCAAAAACAATTGTCGAAAATAGGTAAAAATAAAAACGGTTATTTTTCAAAATAATAAAAAATGTTTTTATGTTTTTCCAAAGTTGGCACAGGATTAGTAATAACAAGATTGGCAATAACTATAAGTGTTAACGCACTGATGAAGTCGTATGGAGTTCTAAGCAATTAAAGGAGAGCAAAAATGAAAACAACTGAAATAAAAACCAACGGTTATAACTTATTGACGCAAGAGAATGGTGCTCCGGTAAAAATGTGGGCGAATGGAGTCCCTGTTGATCCAAAAGCCATTACTCAATTGCAGAATACCGCCAAGATGCTTTTTGTATTTAAACATATGGCGGTAATGCCGGATGTTCATTTTGGCAAAGGTTCTACCATCGGTAGTGTGATCCCGACTGGTGGTGCCATTATCCCGGTGGAGATTGGGGTGGATATCGGCTGTGGAATGATTGCAGTCCGTACTTCGCTGGTGGCATCAGATTTACCGGATAATTTGTTGAATATTCGTCATGCCATCGAAGTCGCTGTGCCACATGGACGTAATATAAACCGTGGAGGACGAGATAAAGGGTCATGGCATGACGCGCCGGAAATGAAAAAACGCTTTACCGTGAGTGATCAGAAACGAGCTACTGCTCATGTAGAGTGTCGTAAAGATAGCGATGTGATTGATGAGATCCCGATGGCGTACAAAGATATTGATGCAGTAATGGCAGCCCAGTCTTCGCTGGTGAAAGTTGTACATACTTTGCGTTAGGTCGTTTGTGTAAAAGGATAGTAAATAGAAATAGGTAAGAAAAAATGGAAAGGGAAATAGTCAGTCTAGTGATGAAAAAGCGTATCAAGAGGGAACTGGATAAGATAGAGAAAAAATATGACGTGCACATATTGTACGCCTGTGAATCGGGTAGCCGTGGGTGGGGTTTTGCTTCACCCGATAGTGATTACGATGTGCGGTTTATTTATGTTCATCCTATGGATTGGTATCTGAGAGTGGAAGCAGGACGGGATGTTATTGAACAGTCAATTAATGATAAGTTGGATATCAGTGGTTGGGAGTTACGCAAAGCTTTAAAATTACTGAAACAGGCAAATCCAACATTGATGGAATGGTTGGATTCCCCCATCATCTACCAGGCAAATGCGGCAGCAACCAATGGATTGAAAACGCTGGTGCCACATTTCTTTTCGGACATTAAAGCGCGTTACCACTATCTCTCAATGGCGAAGAAAAATTTCCGAGGTTATCTGCAAGGTGAAGAAGTCCGGTTAAAAAAATATTTCTACGTATTGCGCCCGTTATTGGCTGCCCACTGGATTGAAATGGGCAAAGGTGTACCGCCGATAGATTTTGAGACGTTGGTGGAAGGAACAGTACATGATCCTCAAGTAAAAGCAGAAATTGCCGATCTGTTACAAATTAAACGATCTGCAAGTGAGGCAGAATATGGTTTGCGTAAGACGAAAGTCCACTCATTTATTGAATCTGAACTTGATGAAACATTGGCGCGTTGTGAGCTTAGTGATAACTGTGAACATAATCAGGAATTACTTGATAACTATTTGAAATGTTGGGTAATGAGATGATGCTAAAACAAAAAAATAAATAAATAAAAGAATTCCGATTACTGAGGGGAAATATGGATCAAATCGATATATGAGTGTGATTTAACTTCATTAGTAAACATTGTTTTATCCCTTATCCTTAAGGATAAAAAATAATAGTTATGGACTCCCTACTGGCGTTTATGGTTGCCTAATTCACGGGTATTAATCCTGATTTAGTGCCGCGTTGGGTTTGAAAACTTGTAACGGCAGTGGGAGACGAATTTCAATTCTATTTGGAATTAATGTGCCTGTAAGATAAACACGTTCTGATATATTCTCCGTCCCTTACCATATTTAAGCAGAATACTTGGAATCCATTGAGTATAAATGTGATCAAGATGCAGCTTTAGGGCGGGGGAGGATGTCAAAAGTGTCAGCTTCCGGTTCGCAACGGAGTTTGGTTGACAAAAACTGTTCCTGTCGAATATATGGGTATGAAATAACATCATAATTAAGCATTCTTACGTACTCTTATTTTCGGAGATAAAAATGACAGTTCTGGATTCCTTATTTACCTTTACAGTTGCGGCTACACTGTTAACTCTAACCCCCGGTTTGGATACCGCTTTGATTTTAAGAACAGCCGCGGCAGAAGGCGGGAAAAAAGCTTTTCAGGCTGTACTTGGGATTGATACCGGATGTTTGATATGGGGAGCGATGGTGGCATTTGGTTTAGGGGCGTTAATTGCCATATCTGAACTGGCATTTAACATTCTGAAATGGTGCGGTGTACTGTATTTATGCTGGTTGGGGATCCAGATGATATGGCGACCTAACTCAGATCTTGGTGGGGAAAACTCTTCTTCTGCGAAAATATCGAATTGGTTTATCAAAGGAATGTTGGGAAATGTGTTGAATCCAAAAGTTGGCGTATTTTACGTCTCCTTTTTACCACAGTTTATTCCCCAGGGGTATTCACCAATTATCTGGACATTTGGATTAGTGGCAATTCACGTTATGCTCGGCACGCTATGGTCATTGATCCTGATTTATGCCACCCGGCCTCTTTCCCACATCTTACGTCGTGGGAACGTTATTAAATGGATGAATCGCGCGACAGGTGGATTGTTTTTATTTTTCGCGTTTAATTTGGCGTTGAGTCGGCGGTAATATTGATTTTAGCAAGTATAGTGACAATATCACTGATTTAAATGTTAATAAATTTAAATTATTCTTCAATTTAGATGTATTTTCAGGTTATTAGTGAAAGCTTCCAAGGGCTTTAAGACACATTATATATTATGAATTAAGTAGATACCTGTTGATGTTCATAATTCATTCATTTCGTATAATATAGACGCCAGTATTAACAAACTGGCGTAAATTTTTCCTAATTTAGCTTATCCTTGGCTAGTGTTTAATTGGCATATTTTTCGGATAGTTTCTTATTTTTAGATATCGAAATTCAACTCTTCCACCAACGTTGCCACCATTACGGCCTTAATGGTATGCATACGGTTTTCTGTCTGATCAAACACAATGCTGTGCTTTGACTCAAACACTTCATTAGTGACTTCCAACCCACCATACAGATTGAACTCTTCTGCTAATTGTTTACCAAGTATCGTTTCTTCATCGTGGAAAGCCGGCAGGCAATGCAGGAATTTTACATTCGGATTCTCTGTCAATTTCACGACATCCATATTGACCTGATAAGGCTTTAATACGTCAATCCGTTCCTGCCAGACGTTTTTAGGTTCTCCCATTGAAACCCAAACATCGGTATAGAGAAAATCCACATCCTTAACGCCCGTTGTAATATCTTCTGTCAGTGTGATCTTACCCGCCGTTTTTTCGGCCTGTTGTTGGCATTCTGCCACCAGTTTAGGATCTGGCCAGCAGGCTTTCGGGGCGACTAAACGCAGATCCAAACCTGTCAATGCGGCTGCTTCTAACATTGTATTGCCCATGTTATTACGTGCATCACCCAGATAGGCCAGTTTTATTTCGGTGAGTGGTTTTTGGCTATGTTCCTGCATGGTCATGAGATCTGCCAGTAGTTGAGTCGGATGAAATTCATTTGTCAGCCCATTCCAGACAGGAACACCAGCATATGTCGCTAATGTTTCGACAATATGCTGTCCATAGCCGCGGTACTGAATGCCATCATACAGGCGCCCAAGTACCCTTGCAGTATCCTTGATAGATTCCTTGTGGCCGATCTGGTTGCCACTGGGGCCTAAATAGGTGACATTTGCTCCCTGATCATGGGCTGCAACTTCAAACGCACAGCGTGTACGGGTCGAATCTTTCTCAAAAATCAGGACGATATTTTTTCCTGCCAGTAAGGGAGATTCTTTACCTGATTTTTTATTCGCTTTTAATTTAACTGCCAGTGTTAAAAGTGTATCAATTTCTGAGGGCTTATAATCAAGTAATCTCAGGAAATGATGTTGGAAAAATGGATTCATACAGCATTTTCTCCATGAGCGAAACATTGAATTAATATTCACTATATATCGATAAAAAATCTAATTACAACCCCTATAATATGAATTGGTAATTTGAGGATCATTAAGATAATTGAGATTCAGTCATTTACGACCTGTACTTTCTGTTTAACAAAATTGGATGGCTATATCCTTTGTGGGGAAAAGATGGGAGAATGCGAAACAGGATAGCCAACTGACAGGGGGATTGGCATGGCAGACCCACATGCATTAGAAGAACAGCGTGAAGAAACTCGCTTGATCATCGAAGAATTATTGGAAGATGGTAGTGACCCTGATGCGCTTTATATTATTGAACATCATTTTTCGGCAGAGAATTTTGATCTTCTGGAAAAAGCTGCTGTTGAAGCATTTAAACTTGGTTATGAAGTGACAGATGCAGAAGAGTTGGAAACAGAAGATCGCGTTGTTTTGATGTGTTGTGATGTGATCAGTGAAAGCCGTCTGGATGCTGAACTGATCAACGTACAGGTTGAGCAACTGATGGATCTGGTTGAAAAGATCGGCGTGAATTACGATGGTTGGGGTACATATTTTGAAGATCCGAATGCGCCGGATGATGAAGATGATGACAGTGCTCTCTTCCCGGATGAAGATGAACCCAGACTGCACTAACTTCTTTTCAAGAATCGGTTAATGATATATGCCCCGCGTAAACTGTGGGGCTTATTTATTGAAATCCATAAGGTATAGAGCTTGTTATAGTGCTTTGATCATTCTGACTTCGCAATCACTATGCCCGGTATTTCCCAGTGGTTCGTCAAGATAGCTGAAGCCCAGTTTTTCATAGAGTGTAATGGCTGCCTTCAGATATGCCGTGGTTTCTAAATAACAGCGTGTAAAACCTTGTTCTGTGCCGAACTCCAGAGATTGTTTTACGATTTGTTTAGCAACGCCTTTTCCCCGCAGCACTGATGAAAGATACATTTTTTGTAGTTCACAGGTATCATTGTCACCGCCTGCCAGTGGAGCAACCCCTCCACCTCCAACGATTTTCCCCTCCATTTCAACAACCCAGTAAGCGCTGCGTGGCTGGCTGTAAACTTCGTACAGGGTATCCAGAATAGGATCGGCGACGGCAAAACCTCTGTCAGCGGTTAAACCATGTTCGGCAGATACCTCACGGATAACAGCAGCAATATCTGCATTGTCCTGTTGGATGATAGGACGGATGATATAGTCGTGTGTTGTGCTTTTGGCCATTTTTTCCTCTTTCTGAATTTCGGGTAAAAATCTTAGGTAAGCGCTTAGGGTAAGAGTATTTTGTAACTAACGAAGGGTTAGTTTGATATAACTTATTAAATATATAGTAATTAATGGTAGGATTTGATTCAATACTAACCCGCAATGGTTATATCCAACGCTAGAGATATTCAATTTTATTCCTGCTGAATCAATAGATAGCAATTGAATGGTTACAAATGTTCTGAGGTGGATTAAAAATCAATTAATTCCAATGAAAGTGGATATGGCTGATTATTAACATTGTATTGATGCTCTCTATTATCATAATTATCCAGTACTTATTAATGTGGCGTCTAAATATGTATAGTTTTTATTTATTTTACCAACTAAAGCAGGTGAAAAGAGGGATGGAAAATATTTACAAACTCTGCTATAGAAACATCAGGTTATATCCAACGTTTTGTAGAAGATAATGCAATTGAAGAATATAACCTGATCAATTAATTATTTCGAAATATCAGTGCCGAAGTATTTCTTGGAAATGTGGGCATAGGTTCCGTCATTTTTCATGTCTTGCAGTGCTTTATTGATAGCTTCTACCAATTCCGGGTCACCTTTGCGCAGCAAAACGGCAGATTTACTTGCATCAGTCTGTTGGGCAACAATGTTAACTGGTGCGTTAGGGCGATGTTTTTTGAAATCTAAAAATGACAGACGATCATTTAAGGTTGCATCTGCACGTCCGGTGACAACTAAATCAATGGATTGGTTAAAACCATCCGTACTGACCAAATTAGCCCCATAGGAAGTTGCTAACTGACCGTAGTTACTGGTCAGAGACTGAGCCGAGCGTTTTCCTTTGAGATCAGCGAATGATTTAATATTGTTGTTGTTATCCTTGGTGATCAAGGCAACCTGAGATGTTGAGTAAGGGGTCGAGAAACTGTATTTGGCTTTCCGCTCTGGGGTGACACCCACTTGGTTGATAACGGCATCAAAACGTTTGGCATCCAGCCCCGCAATCAGTCCATCCCATTTCACTTCCATAAACTCTGGTTTGACATTCAGGCGATGCGCAATTTCTTTGGCAATATCCACGTCAAAACCGGTGAGCTTGTTAGTGGCATCATGGTAGGTAAAAGGAGGATATGTGCCTTCTGTCCCAATCTTAAATACGCCAGAAGATTTTATGGTATCAAAATCTTTACCAGCATAGCTGGGAGCAGAAATAGCAAGGGCAGCGGCACCAACTAGTAATAATTTCAAGAATACTTTCATTGTTTTTCTCCGAAGCAATTTTTCTTCAAATCAAGTTTTTCAAGCTAAGTTTTTTTCAGGCTAACGGTGGCACAGTGCTCTATATTTCCCAATCCGGTAAGGTTTCTGTCAGGGTTGAAATAAATTCGACAGTACGTTGTTGATTTGGGCGGGTAAACATGTGTTTTGCGCTTCCTGATTCAATAATTTCACCGAACTCCAAAAAGACAACATCATGGGCAAGATTAGCTGCCAGACGCAGATCGTGTGTTGCCATTAACATGGTTGTTCCTTCGTCCGCCAGCTGTTTCAATACTGAGACAACTTCTTTCGATAACTCAGGATCAAGGGCTGAAGTGGGTTCATCACATAATAATACTTTGGGGGATGGGGCCATCGCTCTGGCAATGGCAACACGCTGCTGCTGACCTCCTGATAATGTGGTTGGCCAGGTATCAGCCTTATGGGACATATCCACTTTTTCCAGTAATTCGAATGCTCGTTTTCTGGCGCGTTCACGTGGCCATTTTTGTACCCAAATCAGCCCTTCCATGATGTTTTCAATCACAGTGAGATGAGGAAAAAGCTGGAAATTCTGGAATACCATGCCAGTTTGCAGGCTAAAGCGCTGAATTTCTTTGTGAGGCAGTCGCTCTTTACCTGTAAATGTGATTTTTTCCTTGCCGATCATCAGTTGACCCGCTTGCGGAATTTCTAATAGATTAATGCAACGCAACAGAGTACTTTTCCCACTGCCGGAAGGCCCGATAAGCGCCGTCAGACTCCCTTCCTGAATAGTCAGGTTAATGTTTTTCAGCACCTTTTGTCCGTCGAAACTTTTTTCAATGTTAGAGAGCTGAATCATCTTTGACTTCCTTATTATTGCTATTTTGAGAGTATTGCTGGGAGAATTTCTTTTCCAGACGAACTTGCAGTACCGATAGCAACGAACTCAGGATCAGATAAAGGATAGCTGCTTCGGTGTACAGGATCATTGGTTGGTATGTTACGGCAGCGATGCGTTGTGCAGCCAGGAACATCTCTGGCACGGTGATGACAGAAGCTAATGAGGTATCTTTTACCAGTGAAATAAAGGTATTGGACAGTGGAGGTATCGAAACTCTTGCCGCTTGTGGCAGCACGATCCGACGTAAGGATTGCCACCAACTCATGCCGATGGAGTGGGAAGCTTCCCATTGTCCTTTGGGAACGGAATTCAGAGCTGCGCGGATCACTTCCGAGGTATAGGCACCAACATTCAGAGTAAAACCAATCACGGCAGAGGTGAATGCTTCCAATGTAATACCGATGCTGGGCAGGGCGTAAAATATCAGGAATAGCTGAACCAGTAAGGGTGTTCCACGGATCAACCAAACATAAAAACGTACGACTGCAACCAGTGGCTTAGGCCCGTAAAGCCTGATCAGGGCAACAATAAACCCTAGTGTAAGCCCAAGAGCAAATGTAATCAGGGTGAGGGGAATAGTGAATGTCAGGCCTGCGTAAAGCATTGGCCAAAGGGAATCCAGCGCTAAGCTGAACCAGGATGGAGTCATATATTGTTCCTATATTTTATACCTTTCGTCTTTCAAGTTGTCTTTCTGTTGGCTGTGCTACTCTTTACAATTACACCCCCGGTCACATCGTTATCTATGTTTCAGGGGATTAATGAGAGGCTCCTGCCTCTCACCGGAGGCCAGCCTTTGGCTGGACAAATTCGTTCCCGACGAATTTGTCATTCCCTTGCCGCCGAGACGCAATTTGTAATCCATTGGGTATATAGCCTAACTTCAAAAAGTATTTATTTTTTATGTGATTGTTTTATTGATGATATGGCAATAAGAGATCATAGTTATATAAAATATAGTTATATCTTATACCCTTCGTCTTTCAAGTTGTATCTTTGTTGGCTCCACTCGCTCACCCCAGTCACATAGTTATCTATGCTCCTGGGGATTCGCTCCCTTGCCGTCTTTATGACATAAGGCCAACCTATAATTTTTATAATGTGATTTTATCATTACGGAACCTTTATGCTCAGACAGGTAATACAAATTATCTGAGACTAATTAATGTTTATGAAGATCAGGAAGAATATGTGGCAATCAGAGGTATTGCTGTTGCACAAATTCGTGGGGTTCAGGAGTTTCTGTATGATTGGGGTAGTGATACTTATAATGGAGGCAATGCCATGATGGCTTATCGATAACCGCTTTTTTAAATGCCAGCTTTTTATAATAGTGTTTAACTTCACTCCACCTTTGAATCGGTGGAGTGATAAACTCCGATCGAACGAGATTACTGTGCTCCCAAAACTGTTGGCAATGCTGGATATTGAAGGCTCCATATTAAATTGTTTTGGGATACCCAGTTGGCGAACGTTTTTACAGATGTTTCCCATACCAATTATCGAAGTGTGGACGGCGATCATGGACGTATAGAGCTGCGTCAGTTGTAGCTGGTTAGCGATATCGTCATCCATCCTCAGTGATCCACGTCGGGCGGCAGAGTTTATCGCTTGTGCAATACGCAGCCATTGGCACATTGAAACGAAACTCCACTGGCAATTGGATGTTAGTTTTGGTGAAGACAGACAGCCCTTGAGAAGCGGCTTTGATTTATTTTGTTATTTCCTCACCAAAATATTTGTCCCAAATACGTTGATAAGTACCGTCAGCATTGATCTCAGTAATGGCTTTATCAACTGCGGCTTTTAATGCAGTGTCGTTCTTGCGCAGGAGTACGGCGGTTTGCGCTGCGTTGGTATCGGCTGCCACTATTTTTACTGGTGCTTCTGGTCGATGTTTTTTGTAGTCGAGATAGGAAAGTTTGTCATTGATGGTGGCATCAGCACGACCTGTACTGACAAGTTCCACCTCTTGATTGAAACCATTTGTACCGATAATTTCGGCGCCATGTTTGCGGGCAATTTGGGCGAAGTTATTGGTCAGAGTATGGGCAGAAGTCCGATCTTTCAAGTCACTGAATGTTTTAATTGTGTTGTTATCTGTCCGGGTAATTAGCACGGCTTCAGAAATGACATAAGGCAGAGAGAATATATATTTTTTCTCGCGTTCAGGTGTAATCGCAATTTGGTTCATAACTGCATCTGAGCGTCCAGCATCAAGGCCAGCGATTAGTCCATCCCATTTACCTTCAATAAATTCAGGTTTAACTTGCATACGCTGAGCAATTTCACGACCGATTTCCACATCAAATCCAGTTAGTTTTCCAGAAGCATCATGATAACTGAACGGAGCATAAGCCCCTTCCGTTGCGATTCTGAATACACCTGTGGATTGAATATTATCAAAGGTAGATTTTGCATAGGCTAAATGGGTAACGCTTAATTGGAGAATACTTGCTAATAATACTTTACTTACAATTTTCATTGTGCCTTCCTGATAATGAAATTTATTATCAAATATAATACATGATCAGCTTTTATGTCCAAATAGTCTATATAATATGAAGTTATATGATGTGTTTTAATTTTAACTCCCTTGAATGCTGTTTTAATTCCCGTTTATTAAACCCTTTTATTTTATTAACCATTTAAAATATAGATCAAATGATTCTTCTTTTATAAGAAGATATCACAAATTAAAATAGTTTATATTTTAAGATACAAAGATAAAACTGTTATTCCGCATATCAGGGCAAGAACATAGGATGATATCATGAATGTCTATTTATTATAGAAGGCTTAAGTGTGAACTTTTACAAACAAATAATAAGTTATTTATTTATTGTAAGTTAAAAATAAAAGCCACCGCAAAAAATGCGGTGGCTTAATCTTAATATAAGTGAAAAATATTACAGGGCAGCAATAGTCTCTTTTTGCGCCAATAATTTTTCTTTAGCAGCATTGTCCGTTGCCAGACGCTCACGCTCTTTGGCAACAACGGCTTCTGGTGCTCGGCTGACAAAACCTTCGTTAGCCAGTTTGACTTCGATACTGTTGATTTCTTTATCCAGCTTCTCGATTTCTTTATCCAGACGAGCCAGTTCTGCGTCTTTATCTATCAAACCCGCCATTGGGATCAGTATTTCTGCACCGTTGATCAGTTTGGTTACAGAAACAGGCGCTTCTTCTCCTGCCGCCAATACGGTAACAGAAGAGAGACGGCCCATTGCCTGAATAAAGTTAAGGTTTTCAGCTACACGACGTTGCGCATCAGCATTTGCATCACGCAGCAGAACTTCCAGCGGCTTGCTTGGTACGATGTTCATTTCTGCACGAATGTTACGTACTGCAATGATCGCTTCCTTGATCCACTCCAGATCGTTCAGTGCCAGTTCATTGACTTTCGCTTGATCAAATTCAGGGAAAGGTTGCAGCATGATGGTATCCGCATCAATACCTTTAACCACTTTCACACGTTGCCAGATAGTTTCGGTGATGAATGGAATGATTGGATGTGCCAGACGCAGCAAACCTTCCAATACTTCGGTCAGAGTATGACGTGCAGCGCGAACTTCTGTTTCAGCGCCTTTGTTGATAGCTGGTTTTGACAATTCCAGATACCAGTCACAGAATTGGTTCCATGTGAATTCGTAAAGAATATTGGCGGCGATATCGAAACGGTAAGTATCCAATGCTTCGCGATAGGCTTTTACTGTCTGGTTGAACTCTGCCAAAATCCAACGGTCTGCCAGTGACAATGACATTTCACCACCGTTCTGGCCGCAATCCTGTCCTTCGGTGTTCATCAGTACGAAACGGCTGGCGTTCCATAGCTTGTTACAGAAATTGCGATAACCTTGCAGGCGTTTCATATCCCAGTTGATATCACGACCAGTAGAAGCCAGTGCTGCCAGAGTGAAACGCAGAGCGTCAGTGCCGTGGGTTTCAATGCCTTCCGGGAACTGTTTTTCGGTACGCTTGCGGATTTTCTCTGCCATTTGTGGCTGCATCATATTGCCGGTACGTTTTTCCAGCAGAGTTTCCAGCGAGATACCGTCAATCATATCCAATGGGTCGATAACATTCCCTTTGGATTTTGACATCTTCTGGCCTTCTTCATCGCGGATCAGACCGGTCATATAGACAGTTTTGAATGGTACTTGTGGTTTGCCGTTTTCATCTTTGATGAAGTGCATAGTCATCATGATCATGCGGGCAATCCAGAAGAAGATGATGTCAAAACCACTGACCAGCACATTCGTTGGATGGAAGGTTTTCAGGGCTTCAGTTTGCTCAGGCCAGCCGAGGGTAGAGAATGTCCACAGGCCAGAGGAGAACCAGGTATCCAGTACGTCTTCGTCCTGAGTCAGTGCAATATCTGCACCCAGATTGTTTTCGCAGCGAACTTCTTCTTCATCGCGTCCAACATAAACATTGCCTTGTGCGTCATACCATGCCGGAATACGGTGACCCCACCACAATTGACGGGAAATACACCAATCTTGAATATCACGCATCCAGGAGTAGTACATGTTTTCGTACTGTTTTGGTACGAACTGGATATCACCGTTTTCAACCGCTTCAATCGCCACTTTTGCCAGTGGCGCTGTGCGGACATACCATTGGTCAGTTAGCATTGGCTCGATAACCACACCGCCACGGTCACCGTAAGGTACGGTCAGATCATGAGGTTTGATTTCTACCAGCAGGCCCAGTTTTTCAAATTCAGCGACAATCGCCTTACGGGCAGCAAAGCGTTCCATGCCACGGTATTTAATAGGGATTTCGGTCGAGTAACTATCAGAAACTTCACCATTAGTGTTGAAAACTTCTGCGGCTTCGCGGATATCGCCATCGAAGGTCAGAATGTTGATCATTGGCAGGTTGTGGCGTTTACCGACTTCATAGTCATTGAAATCGTGAGCCGGAGTGATTTTCACACAGCCAGTGCCTTTTTCCATATCTGCATGTTCATCTCCCACGATAGGAATACGACGGTTGACCAGTGGCAGAATGATCTCTTTTCCAATCAGATCTTTATAACGAGGATCTTCCGGGTTAACAGCAACGCCGGTATCCCCTAGCATGGTTTCCGGGCGGGTAGTGGCAACAATCAGGTAATCTTTGCCTTCGGCAGTTTTGGCACCGTCAGCCAATGGATAACGCAGATGCCACATAGAGCCTTTAACTTCGCGGTTTTCGACTTCCAGATCAGAAATCGCGGTACGCAGTTTAGGATCCCAGTTAACCAGACGTTTGCCACGGTAAATCAGATCTTCTTGATACAGGCGAACAAAGGCTTCTTTAACGGCTTTTGACAAACCCTCATCCATAGTGAAGCGTTCACGCTCCCAATCCACAGAGTTACCCAGGCGGCGCATCTGATTGGTGATAGTACCACCTGATTCCGCTTTCCACTGCCAAATCTTGTCAATAAAGGCATCGCGGCCGTAATCGTGGCGAGTTTTGTTTTCTTCTGCCGCGATCTTGCGCTCGACAACCATTTGCGTTGCGATGCCTGCGTGGTCAGTACCGACTTGCCATAGCGTGTTTTTACCCTGCATGCGTTGATAGCGCACCATAGTATCCATGATCGTCTGCTGAAATGCGTGCCCCATATGCAGACTTCCGGTCACATTTGGTGGCGGAATGACGATGCAGAAACTTTCACGGCTGGTATCGCCATTCGGCTTGAAATAACCGCTCTTTTCCCAGTGGTTATAAAGAGGTTGCTCTATCTCTGTCGGATTGTATGTTTTATCGAGAGATGGCTCAGATTGCGTTTTAGTAGCGGGTGTCTTTTCCATTGTATCTTGATATTTAATAAGTTGGCGGGGTTGCCATGGTCAAATTAAAGCCGACGCTACGATAGGATTTATATCGTTCGCGCGCTAACTGTTTCAGATTTTCATCAATAGGGACGAAGTCTATCACTTCATGGAAAGCCGTGGCAAAGTCTACAAAATGAGGAAGCAGTGTTACCAGAATATCACGGGGAGCGTTGCCTCTTTTTTGCGGCCAGCACAGTTCCACAGGGGCACCATAACGAGGGCCTTCTCCTGCAAGGTTATGTGGCACAAATTGACCTGGCTTTCGTTGCCATAGTGCTTCATCCAGTTTTTCGGCCTGTTGCTGGCTTTCACAAGCAATCAGAACCCGCTTCCCTGCACGCCATTGATCGGCAGCCAACTGACATGCCAGCCATTCATGCGGCTGCAATTCATCAAAAGACGATGATTCTTCCTGTAACGGTTTTTCCAACAACAGCTTTTCCAATAAATAGAAAGTGGCGTTTTTCATAAATTCTTTTACTGACAATGTCTCATGATTATAGAAAACGAGTTACAGAAAAAATGATGGACAAAGTGACGGAAAAGGGTATTGCTATTGCAATACCCTCAATCCCGTTGACTTTTTCAATACCTTTTACGTTAGCCTTTAAGCAAAAAATGGCTAGTCTGGGTATTAATCATCTGCATTCAGACCTGCACGATTTAACAGGAATTGTGACAACAGTGCAACCGGGCGACCCGTTGCCCCTTTTGCCTTGCCTGAACGCCATGCTGTACCGGCGATATCCAGATGTGCCCAGTTGTATTTAGCTGTAAACCGGGACAGGAAAGCACCGGCAGTGATTGCGCCGCCAAGACGTCCGCACGAGTTGACCATATCCGCAAAATTGGATTCCAATTGCTCAGAATATTCGTCACCCAGTGGCAGACGCCATGCACGATCTCCCGCTTGTTCTGATGCGTTCAGTAGCTCATGTGCAAGCGGGTTATGGTTGGACATCAAGCCCGTGTAGTGGCTTCCCAGCGCAACCATGCAAGCGCCTGTCAGAGTGGCAACATCAATAACCAGTTCTGGCTCGAAACGTTCAACATATGTCAGCACATCACACAACACCAGACGACCTTCCGCATCCGTATTTGTCACTTCAACAGTCTGGCCGGACATAGTGGTCAAAATATCACTGGGACGATAAGCATGACCACCGGGCATGTTTTCGCACCCTGCCAATACCCCGATAACGTTAATAGGTAATTGTAGCTCTGCGACAACGCGCATGGCACCATAAACAGAAGCGGCACCTCCCATGTCGAATTTCATCTCTTCCATGCCTTCGGCGGGTTTGAGAGAAATACCGCCGGAATCAAAAGTCAGCCCTTTACCCACTAACACAATAGGTTTCGCATTGGGATCTTTGCTGCCTTTATATTCGATCACTGACATCAGAGATTCGTTCTGTGAACCTTGCCCCACGGCCAGATAGGCATTCATGCCTAACTCTTTCATCTGTTCTTCACCAATTACTTTGGTGATCAGATTGTCAGCACTGTCAGCAAGCTGGCGTGCCTGTGATGCAAGGTACGCAGCATTACAGATATTGGGTGGCATATTGACCAGATCTTTTGTCGCCTTAATACCGGATACAATAGCAAGACCGTGCTGAATAGCGCGTTCACCGCTGGTTAATTCACGGCGGGTCGGCACATTGAAGACCATCTTGCGTAAAGGGCGACGCAGTTCATTTTTGCTGCTTTTAAGCTGATCGAAAACATACAGAGATTCTTTTGCTGTTTCGACAGCCTGACGTACTTTCCAATAGTTATTGCGCCCTTTGACGTGTAATTCTGTCAAGAAACAGACCGCTTCCATTGACCCTGTTTCATTAAGGGTGCTGATCGTTTTCTGGATAATTTGCTTATACTGGCGCTCGTCCAGATCACGTTCTTTTCCGCATCCAACCAACAGAATTCGTTCAGACAGCACGTTAGGAACGTGATGCAGTAATAGGGTTTGGCCCACTTTGCCTTCAAGTTCACCGCGGCGCAGTAAGGCACTAATATAACCGTTACTTATTTTGTCAAGTTGCTCTGCGATAGGGGACAGACGGCGAGGTTCAAATACGCCGACAATAATACACGCACTGCGTTGTTTTTCCGGGCTACCGCTTTTTACACTAAACTCCATGCGTTCTCCTGAATCTTAAAGACAAAGACAGATACAATCGCTAAAATACCACGTTCCGCGTTAAATCATCCCAAATAAAGTTCTCTATTATGTTAAGCTGAGCATATTAATTTTAGATACTTAGCTAACGATAACTGTGCTCTAATTGAGAACGAATATATGGAATGCTTTGGTATCATTTTAGCAATGGGGAAGCCAAACTGATTCATATAAATGGTAGATATACGACGAAGTTAGCGACTTTCCTGCAAAAAGACAAGTTTTCACAGGCGTAATAAGCGTGATCATCATTAGATATCTGGTACGGGAAACCCTGAAAAGTCAAATCGCGATACTTTTCATCTTATTACTGATCTTTTTCTGTCAGAAATTAGTTGAGGTATTAGGTGCGGCAGTAGAAGGTAATATTCCCGCAAATTTAGTTTTATCTTTGTTAGGCTTAGGTGTGCCGGAGATGGCGCAGCTAATTTTACCCCTGAGTTTGTTTCTTGGGGTATTAATGACATTTAGCAAACTCTATACGGAAAGTGAAATCACTGTGATGCATGCCTGTGGTTTAGGTAAAGGTGTGTTGGTGAAATCTGCTCTCATTCTGGCTCTGCTTACTACAATGCTGGCAGCGGCCAATGTTATCTGGTTCACACCATGGTCATCCAAATATCAGGCACAGGTGGTGGCAGATGCGAAAGCAAACCCAAGCCTTGCAGCGATAATGGAAGGGCAGTTCAAACCTTCCAGAGATGGCAACATGGTGTTGTATATTGGTAACGTCAAAGGAAATAATTTTGAGAATGTATTCCTTACTCAACTGAGACCGGTGCATAACCAGCGGCCTTCTGTGGTTATCGCTGATGGTGGGCATATGGAAGAGTTACCGAATGGCAATCAGGTAGCGGTACTTCATGAAGGAACCCGTTACGAAGGTACTGCATTGTTGCGTGATTTCCGTATCACAGAATTTCAAAACTATCGGGCAGTCATAGGGCACCAAAGCCCGGAAATTGACAGCGGCAAAGTTGAACAAAAATCAATGGATGAGCTGTGGCATGGCAACGATCTGGATTCTCGCTCAGAATTCCACTGGCGTTTAACCCTGATTGTTTCTGTCTTGATTATGGCGCTGATGGTTGTTCCGCTCAGTGCAGTCAATCCGCGCCAGGGACGAGTGCTCAGTATGTTGCCGGCCATGTTGCTCTATCTGATTTTCTTCCTGTTGCAAAGTTCCCTCCATTCTAATGGTGGCAAGGGCAAACTTAACCCCCTGTTTTGGATGTGGCTGGTAAACGGCGTGTATTTTGCTTTGGCACTGGTGCTCAACGTATGGGATACCATCCCGGTGCGTAAGCTACGTTCACGCTTTAAGATCCAAGGAGCAGCCTGATGTTTGGTGTATTAGATAGATATATCGGGCGGACTATCCTGCAAACCATTCTGATGACACTGTTTACTCTGGTGTCATTGTCCGGCATCATCAAATTTGTTGAGCAGCTTCGTAAAGTCGGTCAGGGAGAATATACCGCTCTTTCTGCCGGCCTTTATACGCTGCTGAGTGTTCCCAAAGATATCCAGACTTTCTTCCCGATGGCAGCATTGCTCGGCGCACTTCTGGGGTTGGGAGCACTGGCAACCCGCAGTGAGCTGGTGGTTATGCAGGCTTCTGGTTTTACCCGCTTGCAAGTGGCTGGTTCGGTAATGAAAACCGCGATCCCATTGGTTCTACTGACGATGGTTATCGGTGAATGGGTGGCTCCACAAGGTGAACAAATTGCCCGTAACTTCCGTTCCCACAAGATGTATGATGGTTCTTTAGTATCCACTGCTAAAGGGATTTGGACAAAAGATGGTCAGGACTTTATCTATATTCAGAATGTGGGTAAAGATAATTCCCTGAATGGTATCAGTATCTATCATGTTGATGAAAAAAGAAAACTGTTATCAGTGAGATATGCGGCTTCTGCTGTGTATGATCAGGACAACAAGCAGTGGAAGCTGTCTCAAGTTGAAGAGTCTGATTTAAGTCAGTTCGGTCGGATCACTGGTTCGCAGCGTATCTCTGCTGATTGGAAAAGTTGGCTGACACCAGAAAAACTGGGGGTTGTTGCTCTTGAGCCTGCTGCACTCTCTATTCGTGGTCTGCATCAATATATTACCTACCTGAAACAGGGTCAGCAGGATGCCGGGCGCTACGAACTCAATATGTGGAAAAAGATCTTTGCTCCGTTATCCGTTGCGGTCATGATGCTGATGGCACTCTCCTTTATCTTTGGCCCATTGCGTAGTGTTCCTATGGGATTAAGAGTTGTAGTGGGGATAAGCACTGGCTTTATCTTTTATGTTCTCAATGAGATATTCGGCCCACTCAGTCTGGTTTATAGCATGCCACCAGTATTGGGAGCACTGTTGCCAAGTTTGCTATTCTTTGCAGTGAGTATTTATTTACTTCTGTACCGAAAATAACAGCAACTATCTTATATACAAATGAATTCTCTTATCGCCTCTGCTTTCAACGGTGGAGGCGATTTGTTTTGAGCTTTTGTACGATGGAAATACATATTTTGGGTAAAATTTAGTTTACTTGAGTTACTATTTGTTTATTATAAAACATAGCTACTTTCTGATGATGGTATTCATGCCTTTAATTTATTTACCATCTAATCATTGTCTGTTTCTATTTTGTTTTATCTATCCTGACTCACTGAAACTTGGAATCTGGTGAGTGTCATTAACATGCAAATACTCACTGTATCTTTCTGAAAAAACAGTTCTTGATTGTTGTTGAGTCGCTAATGTGAGGTTTTTTTCATGAAATACCTTAAATTTTTCCCGGAAGGATTCCATCTTTTTGAAGATGTACCTTATAACGCACCTAATGAGCGGCGCTTGACTATATCGGGCCATGGCACATTAAGGGAAGGACTTAGAACGCTAGATAGATCTTTAAATTTTATTGAACCAGAAAAATTAATATTAATTTTAAATAGATACCTTGAAAATGATATTTTTAGATATCGTCATATCCGTTTATTATTCTGCTATTCGGCAGATAATAGGGGTTGGTATAGTGACTCTTTTGCAGGTAGGTTTTCCCGATTACTACCTAACCCTGACCGGATTATCGTGGAGGCTTATGAGGGAGAGATTGAGGTGATGGTCACTGATTATGATAAAAGAATCCGGGCTTTCGAAGACATATCACGATTAGACTGGAATGCTTCTATGTCTAACAACAGGGATGGAGAACCAAAAAGGGTATTAGCATCTGATTATGATATTGACGATATGTACGAGTTTCTATTTGGGTCTAAAAGCGCATATAGTGAAACAACTCGTTTAAAGACCGCTTTTTGGAACTCAGTGAATGAATTTGAATACACATTTGAGACCTGTGATCCCGTTGAATTGAAGGACATCCTTGCTTCTCGGATATTTTTTTGCAATGGAAAATCCAGCAGAAATATAAATGATTTCCGTTAATCTCTGTCAGATATAGCCTGAGTTTTTGAACAGTAAAACTCAGGCTGTTGTTTTTTTTATTAATTATTTTTTTACCAACTCTAACAACTTTGCGTCTGAATTCTGATTATGATTCTGTGCCAGCGCAGTGACCAGCTCATTCACGCCCTTAGTAACACGATGGAACTTACTGTGTTCTTTGCGAGTCATTACCACAAATACCCCGATATTCTGTTCAGGGATCATCGCCATATAAGTATTGAACCCGCCGCCGCCGCCAGTTTTCTGATAGATACCCGGAATATCTTTTTTGCTATTTATATAAACCCAACCAAGCCCGATACCATCGGCTTGGCCTGCCACATCCATTCCTTTGATTGATATCAGATCGGCGCGTTTAAAGTAGATACCCTGTTCACGGCTGGCTGTCTGCTTCCTCAACTGATTGTGAGAAGATAAAAACTGCTGCATCCAACGCTGCATATCGGCGGGGGTAGAATAAACTCCTCCACTACCTGCTGCGGAAATAGTACTGATACAGGGACTGGATTTGATCCCTTCCATCAATCGGGCACATTGAGTTTGGGTAGGCGTCAGGGTTGTATCTTTCATCTTATAAGGATGGGTGATTTCTTCTCGCAGAAGACGGGGGTAAGGCTCTCCTGTCGCCTTGGAAAGCGCATCTGCCAATAAATCGTAGGCCAGATTGGAATAAGAAGCTGTTGTACCAGGAACGGCATTTATCTCAGCGGATTTCAGCCAAGTCCAACGATTGGATTGTGTCGGCCAGATAAACACCGGGCGTCCCCACTTTCCACCGGGTTGTTCTCGTGGTAGCCCGCTGGTATGACTTGCCAGATGATACAGCCGAATTGGTTGATTTGCGCTAAAGTGTGGTACATGCACGCCATAATAAGAATATTTCTGCAATGGGTCGGTGATCCTAATCCGTTTTTTCTCTGCCAGCTTGATCATCACCTCACTAGTCATCAATTTGGTGATAGAAGCGATACGAATTAAAGAATTCTGACTTGGCTTAATACCACTCCCTGGGTAAGTTTCTCCAAAACTGCGATGCATGACCTGATTATTATCGATGACCACCATTGCCATACCTAACGGATTACCTTCATTAAAGATTGACTGGGCATACTGTTCAACCAGCGCTGAAGTTAGTTTTCGGCTGGAGGCATTGCCGTCAAACACTTCCCATCTTGTGGGCTGTATACTTGAGCGCTGAGTTTTGCTCTGATGTGAATGACCAGAGGTAGCGCAAGCTGAAAGCGCCAATGAAAGAGCGGAAACTATACAAAGTTTATAGAGCCGTTTGTTCATTTTTGGATTAACCAATCAGGGAACGTAATTAAGTGGGGGGACAAAACCGTTATTTGTTCTTCTTAAATATCGCAATAACGGCACCGATAATGAAACCCAACAGAATGCCAGCGAAGATCCAATTGATAAGAGTCATAGTTATTTACCTCAAGACAGTGTTTTGCTTTGAATTATATAAGGTGTTTATGGGTTGTCTATTGGTGATAAGGCGTTATAACGGGTTGATTGATGTTAGATAGAATGAATGAATGCTGAGATTTGAGCTTTTTTGTGGAAAAACAGGTAGATCTGCTTTTTTTTTCGGCACTTGAACAAAATTGGAAGGATAAGTGTTGCGCATGGTCTTCTGACAAGTATAATGACTCTCGTTTTCCGAACCCTTCAGTGCCGAAGTGGCGAAATCGGTAGACGCAGTTGATTCAAAATCAACCGCCTTCGGGTGTGCCGGTTCGAGTCCGGCCTTCGGCACCATACAAAGCTTTTTTCAAGTCTACTAACGTCTACTTTAGTCCATAAAAACAGTAAGTTAAGTTGGTTTCTGACTCAGCTTAGTCTGTTCACGTCTACTCAATTCCTTGAACATATACCAACCGATGATGGTATAACTGATGGTATTCCCGGTTCGATTGATTTTGGTACCAACACAGGAGGTATCAACTGATGGCTCTCACCGATATCAAAGTTAGGACTACCAAGCCCTCCGACAAACCCTTCAAACTCACAGATGGGCAGGGTATGCACCTGCTGATCAATCCCAATGGTTCAAAATATTGGCGATTCCAATACCGTTTCGGGGGCAAACAGAAAGTTTTAGCATTGGGTGTTTATCCAATGGTCTCTCTTGGTGAAGCCCGCAGGAAGCGAGATGAGGCCAAAAAGTTGGTATCTAATGGTATCGACCCTTCTGAGAAGAAAAAAGCAGACAAGATCGAGCAAAGCGAAGCCCTGACATTCGAAGCTGTTGCAAGGGACTGGCATACTGCCTGTAAAAGGAAATGGTCAGATTCCCATAGCGAGAGAGTTCTAAAAAGCATGGAAGATGGTCTCTTTACTGCGATTGGTAAAAGGAAAATATCCGAGCTTACTACAAGAGAACTTCTTGTTCCTATCAAGGCTGTTGCAGCTTCTGGGCGATTAGAGGTTGCTTCCCGCCTACAGCAAAGAACAACGGCGGTGATGCGTTATGCTGTCCAGAATGGGCTGATAGATTACAACCCCGCCCAAGAAATGGCAGGAGGTATTGCGACAGCAAAGCGGGTGCATAGACCAGCCTTACCATTTGATAGGTTCTCAGAGCTTTTAGAGCGCATCGAGAGCTTCAAAGGTAGGAAACTTACTAAGTTAGCTGTGAAGCTGACATTGCTCATTTTTATCCGTTCCAGTGAACTCAGGTTTGCTCGTTGGTCAGAGATCGATTTCGAGAATGCCATGTGGACTATTCCAGCAGAACGAGAACCATTACCCGGAGTGAAGCATTCGCACCGTGGTTCGAAAATGCGAACTCCACATCTTGTTCCTTTGAGTTGTCAGGCATTGGCTGTGTTGACTGAAATTAAAGAGATCAGCGGTGACCATGAACTCGTGTTTATTGGCGATCATGATTTTAGAAAGCCTATGAGCGAAAACACGGTAAATAAGGCTTTAAGGTCGATGGGTTATGACACTAAAGTTGAAGTATGTGGACATGGTTTTCGTGCGATGGCATGTAGTGCTTTAATCGAGTCGGGGAAGTGGTCGAGAGATGCTGTTGAGAGGCAGATGAGTCATCAGGAGCGAAACTCGGTTCGTGCCGCATACATTCATAAAGCTGAGCATTTGGACGAGCGTAGATTGATGTTGCAATGGTGGGCTGATTATCTGGATGAAACAACTGAGAGAAGAATTTCACCTTTTGATTTTGATAACTAACTGATTTTTATTAATATAATGGCGTATTCAATAACAAATTGAGACGCCATTTTTTTATTTGCGATTTATGTGCTATTACGAAGTAAAACTTTTTACAACGGAGTGGCATTAATGAAATCTTGGGTAAAGATGAATAGTTGGATATCAGAAGACACCAAAGCAGTGAAAACGTGGTTTGATTTGGACAGATATCGAGAGTTTGAAAACATTTCTATTAATATGCTTTACCATGAAATATGGGCAAGAACATATTTCTTCAAACCAGTAGTAGAAGAAGGAATGCAGAAAACGGTATTGAAAAATTACATGCAGGTATTGGATGGTGATCCTTTTCTTATCAAAGAGAAAGACTTAAATTATATGGACGCAGAAAATCAATTATATCAACCGCCATACTTTTTTATTACTACCGTAGATCGAATAGCAAATATCAGTTTTGCTTGTATGAAAAAGGCTTTATTCATAAGAGCAAATACAGAACAATATAAAATTGATTCCGCTATTGAGAATGAATACATATCCGAAAAAATTCCTGAACAGTTTCCTACTACGATTATGTTAGAAATCGATCTTGCGGGTGGAAGCGATGATGAGATAGCAGAGGCCCTGCGAGTATCATTACCACAATGGCGAAAAGTAAAGGGCGTTAAACCTGCACCACTTGATGCAGTCAGATTTGGTTATGGGGCAATAAAGAAATTAATTGGCTATCGAATTATCCCCATGCTTGATTTGCTTGCATGGTCAGAAAGAAAAAAAGTACTTCTGTCAGACGATAGATTATCTCGACTGCTATACACGGATGAAGATGATGATAAGGCGATTCGCCAAGGATCTCATATTAGAGATGCGGATCGACCTTTCGCAATGAAAACTGTAGAAATTGATTTCCTAAGGCAATTTAACTTTTTTATCAATAAAAATCAGTATGTTAAAGAAATGAGAGTTTCAGACGTTATGAAACTCTCAGACTCTGAGTGATATGAATCTCCATAGACTCATAATTTTGAGCCAAGGATGGCTCTGCTGATCGGAATCCCGCTTCATTCATTTGAAAATCATGTGTATTGTGACCCTATTGAAATAACAGAGGGTATACATATGGAACATCAAACTCGTCTTATTCGTTTACCTGAAGTCATGAAGAAAACTGGTTTTTGTAAAGCGTGGATCTATCGTCTCATCAGTGATGGGCGTTTTCCTCAGCCAGTGAAGATTGGACTCCGTGCTGTCGCCTTTGTGGAGAGTGAAGTTGAGGACTGGATTCAGTCTGTTATTGAAACGACAAGAAAAAATGTTGCCTGAATGGGAGAGATAAAATGAATATTAATGACTTTGCAGAATTTGAAAATTATGAAGGTATCATTACTGATGGTATTTTTGAGGATGTCTTCAATATGGACTATGTTGAAGAAATTGAACTAACGGAAGAGAAAAAGAAATATATTGAATGGTTAAGTTATTTCTTTGTTGCCGAAATGCAAGATGTGTTGGATGAAATTAATGAGATGGATATGCTTGAACAGATTTCTGTTTTTGATTTTTGGTTCAAGATCATTCAGTCAAGAGATGAAGTAGAAGCTCTGGCAAGAACTATTATCTATCATAAGACAGGGATGCCTGTTTGATATAAATATAAGGTAAAAGGCTTTAGTGCTTTTTGAAAAAAGTAAATATTCACCTAAATAATATACTTATTTTTTACTAAAGTCTTTACAAATGATGTTAATGTGTTTTATTTAGAATGGTTAGAGGGGAAAGAATTACTATCAGGTGTATACAATGTTCGAATAATGTTAACAGGTGTAAAATAAGATGGTGTGAACACATCCTCCGAAAAATCAGAAATTTCTCGATTGTTGGTACTGTCATTAATGATAAGGGCGTTATTAATTGTTCGATATGCACCATCCTTAATATACTGAACAAGTGCGTACCTTCTGATGTGATGACCTTTTCTGAAATGTACATCGCGGATCTTAAAACGTTTTTCTACTCCATCGGCATTTTTGACCCAGATATGACCATCACAAACATCGATAACGGTGCCTGAAAAAGTTTCTTTGAAAGTATAGGTTTTACTCTGGAACTCAAATTTAGGCGTAGTGATTTCTTTTTTCTGAGGGCTAAGATAACTGTTTTTTGCCAGTTCAGATTTTTCTTTATTATCGCGTCTGTAGGTTAAAAATGCCCAGATAAGAAGTAGGGCACTGACTGGAAACCAGACTACGCCAGTAAGGATTAATCCACTTTTTCCAGCGAACAGGGCGATAAGAGCAGGAAGAGATACCGCAAGCCAAAACAGCCTCATAGTGAAAATGCTCATACAGATTCCTTTTTTAAAGATGAAGGTCATATTCGACGTATGAAGAAATCAGGAGTTACAAACAGGATGGGTTCGCTCATATCAAAGCCTGCATTGAAGGAATAATTGAATAGACTAGATAAATCAGTCTGTTATAGAGAGTGTAGTCGAAGTATATTTTGACTGGCTTTGCCGGAAACGCAAATTACTTGTACCGATCGATTAAGAAATAACAATAGATTACAGCTATCAACACTAGTTTATCGATCGGTATAAACGATCAGTTTATTGAGATGTATCTATCAAAAAAGGCTTGCCAGCCTTACATTGTTGGTGATGGTTTTGTGTTTTTGAGGACGTTTCAGGGTTGGGATTTTTAGGTTTTTCAACATGGTAATGATGGCATTGAGGTAGGGGATGGTTTCCAACCATCTAAACGCAGTCGTAACGTAGCTTCGGTCGGGTGCTTCTTTTAACGCTTCGGTTGTATACGCTTCTTTAGCACCAGCACCAGCTTCTAAGTGAAGCTGGTTTACAGAAACATTAGTGTATTCGTCCTGACCAGCACGGTTATCCTGGATAAGCGCTTCTATGGGGGTGTTAGCTTCTTTTGTTGTGATTTCAGGAGCATCTGTAGTTATGGCCATACAAGGCGCTTCACTGACAGATGCTTTCTTCTTACCATTGTTTTATTGGATATTACCTGATATTTGTCATATAAACAAAGGCCACCATAAAAAATAATTTATTTGTTTTTCAGAGATACCACAATTTTATTTTCCTTTTGTACCGAAGCATAGATGTCATTGCTATTAGAAGCCCTTATGGATATAAAAGTGTTGTTATCATTTATGCTGATTTTGGATGTGAGATCATTTTGAGTATTATTGTTTTCACCATGTAATTTGTGCTTTTCTTGAAAGAATTCTTTAATGCTTATTGAACACTTTATCACTCCTGACGAGGTGATTAATGTCAGGAACAAATATCCAAGAAGACTTGAAAAAACTTGGGTAAAAGTTAATTTTGAATCTACATTTGTTATCATATAGAGATAATATCCGTAGCCACAAAGAGAAAAAAAAGCAATTAGTGATTCGAAAAACTTTTTTAATACCTCGTGATAACGTTTGTGAAGATAAAAAAATGTTATTAGTCCTGCCGTTACAGGGAGAATGAAAACTAATAAGTTTAATGCCCACTTGTAATAAGAGCCAGAAAAGTATAGGAGGCAGAAAATAGTCATAATTGATATCGAAAATAAAAAATTACCAACTGAGTGTTTTTTTAACATTATTTAATCCTTATAGCATATTAAGATCTATTTAATTTTATTTACAGCGAGTAATTTCGGTAATCATATAAGCATAAGAGCCTTCTGTAAGAGGTGTTGTTTTTATCGCAATAACTAATTAAATATGTTTTCATTTCATCCGAATTTATGCGGTTTTCGTAGTAGCTATTAAATATACAATCATCTTTTCTGGATGTTGAGATATTATGATCGCATAATATATTTGTTATTGTGTCATGCTCATTTTTGCAGTTACTGGATTTTGTTCTTGCGAAATGATCTTCCAGTTTGCTTATTTGTTGCTTCTTATAAATTTCTACATTATCGAGTTCAGGACAGATTTCGCTGAATGCGAAGATTGGAAAGAACTGGGAACTTTGTATTTTCTGTTTATTTAACAATATAATTAATTGCTTATTTGCTTCCTCTACAATCTTGAAATAATCTTGCATCATCTCAGGCTTGGTTTGGAACTCATACTTGACTCGTTTATGAGATCCTACGGCTAATACCATTTGTCCATTTTTTAACTGGTCCAAATCTTCTGTGATTTTTACTTCTATTTCCCCTCCGCTTTTTATTTCAGTCCAGACTTTTTGAACTTTTCTAATATCCATTGCTGAAACTGGTAAGATTAAATCTGATAAACTTTTATATATCGAAGCGTAATCGTCAGTCTTGATTTTATTTATTCTTATAGTGGTAGCATTCCCTATGTATATATCATGTTCAGATATGGTAGTAGATCGTGAATCTTTTTCATATTCCACAAGTAAAAAATTACTTCTAATTTTATTGGCTATATCTGAGTTAGTAGGTACATAGGAAAAAATAGTCTTTAAAATTTGCTGTATGTTTCTGTCACTTATGCTGTACCCAATAAAGATAACAGGGTTATGAATGAATAGTGAGAGTAATTGTGCTCTAATTAGTTCATATTTGTTATCGAAATAGTCATAATCTTCTTCTGTAATCGTTAGTTCAGAAGGGGCTGACACACAACCATGTATTTTATAGACAGAACCATAAGGATTACTTAAAAGTATGCTATTACCTATTAGTGGGTCAAATTCGAAGAGTTGTTCAATTAATGAATCATAGTTCGTTGTGATGATTGACCCGATATTTTTTCTCATCTTAATGAGTTCGGCTATCTCTTCGCTTTTCTCTTCTTTTAATTCTACAGTTGATAATAGCTGAGTAATATATATTTTAAATCTACTTAAGTTGATTCCTTTGTCCATTTCACTGTAGAAAATATCGTTTATTTCTTTAAACTTTCCGTTTCTGTCTTTAGATAAAGTTTCATTGAATTTTCTTTCTATATCACTGGCAATTTTATCATATTTATATTCACCATTGATTTGACATTTTGATTTAATATCAAGATATGTTTCTTTATCATTAGTGAGTTCGAAACATATATGTGAGAGTAAACCATTCCAATCAACGGAGTTTGACAGGTATCGCAAGCTAAACCCAGTTCCAATGAAGAGCACTGGATGATTTCGATACTTTGCTATGAATTCTTGAATTTCCATCTTTCCTTTGCCTTATCACATTGATTTTTCTTTGGATTTTTGTAAGTGAGTTACCAATTATTATGGCTCCTAAGTATTGCTGTTGTCCAGTATGGATGCTTGCAAATTAAACATCATCTTTCTAAGGTGGGAGGTAACTATATTAATAATATTATGTATGACCTGAAATAAAAAATAGTTTGGGTTTGCAATCCGCTATATATAAAAAATTATTGGGTCTTCTTTAAGCATTTAACTGCGTAATGCAAGGATATATCTTCAATCCCATTATTTGTTTTGATATAGAAACATGTTGTACCGTGTATTGATTTACCGACTGTAATGCCCAGGAAACCATTTGAAGTTTTATGTTCCCATTCGTCATGGTTTTTGAGCAGGTCTAAGATAAAATCATAATTTTCACCATTAATTTCATCGTCGACATTTGTGACCAAAATTATATTTTGGGCTTTGGTTATGATATCAGACTTCTTTTTGTAGATTTCCTTGTTGATTAAATAAGGCATAGATATTCCTCTTCTCCATTCAAGTAACAAAGTTAAGTATTCTCCATCATGTTTAGTACACCATGAAAACTAAATTTACAAATTAAAAATGACTTAGTATTAAATTTTTTGCTTCTTTAAAATTACACTAGTGATTTTTTTCATTAAAATCAATTGTTTAAATTGTTTTCGTAATTGATTATTAGTTGTGATATACGTAATTAACTTGAAGATGCTGGTTTTAAAGTCTGGAAATTATCCGTCAAACGGGTGGCGAGTTCTTTTGCTTTTTGGGGCAGTATGACATGAAAGAAATGCAGGAGTGTTTTACGGAATGTGGTAGCGTCCGGAAAATAAACATTATTGCGTACCTGCTCATTCATGTACTTCCATAATCGCTCTATCGGATTGAGATTAGGACTATAAGGTGGCAGATAATGGAGTTCTATATTAAGCACTTCCGCGAAATCTTTGACCAGTTCAGCGCGGTGATAACCCGCTCTATCCAGAATAATATGGATTTTTTGTGTTCGGGGGTAAGTTTTCCGAATTTCGCCGAAAAACAGGACAATATTGCGGGCATTGATAGCCGGATATTCACGGATCACGGTGTCTTCAATCCGTTGTAAATTCAGGGCACCCACGATGTTAAGACGAGTACGGCTGCCTGTGGTTTCAACGACTTTGACATGCTCTTTTCCGGCTTTCATCCAACCGTAGCTTAATTTTGTCGATTGCGTGGGATGCACCGCATCAATAAAAAGAATCGGCTCACTCTGACCGAAATCTGCTTTTAGGGTGTTGTAAGCATGGATAAATTGCTGCTGTTTATCCGCATCGAATTTATGGGGGGTTCCCAGGGGTTTTTTATAGCTGAATCCCTGACGGTGCAACCATTTCGTCATGCCTGCAAGGGTAAAAGTTATCTGCCAACGTGCCCAAACATAAGCCGTAATTTGTGCCGTTGTGCGCATCAAATTCTGAGTGAGATGTTCAATCAACTCCCCCGTTTGTTCGGCCGATAAATGGCTGTCAGAGCCGCCGTTTTCAGGGGCAAGTTTTTCTTCTGAAAAATAATCCTTGAGATGGCGACTGACCGTACTTTCATGGATACGTAAGGCTTGAGCAATCATCTGCGCAGTCCAACCTTCCGAAGCCAATAGAACGGCCTTAATGCGGTCACGTACTCGCCCATCACGCGTCGTATCATGCATCAATTCGAGCGTTTCTTTTTGGGCATCGGTCAGGGTAATTTTCATGGGCGCGATCATGATCTGATACAAAGGAAAAATCAAGCATCTTCAATGACGATTGGTATATATATAGTTTTTTAAATATTGCCAAGGGGGCTAAATGCATTTAAGCCACTGTAAATTCAATAGTTTGTGCTATATCTCACAACTTCAAAGCTTGTAGATATCTATAATGAATCTTAGTGAAGGATTACATTCCAATTGCTTAGAGTTTTCTATGCAGGACACTGCTGGTTTGGTAACCTAAGGTGAAGATTTTTTCATAGCTTTCCTACACTGATGAACGACTTTTATGTGGGTTGTGCTAAGGATTTTGGCAGTAACCAAGCAAGATCCTGAACGATGGACTATGTGATTCACCATGATGAGAAGTAACGAACTTAACTCTTTTCAATTGAC
>NZ_NIBS01000001.1:261403-343710 GCF_002632465.1 Xenorhabdus budapestensis
TTCCTCCCGCTGCCGCCCGACTTGCATGTGTTAGGCCTGCCGCCAGCGTTCAATCTGAGCCATGATCAAACTCTTCAATTAAAAGTTTGCTGCTCAAAGAATTAAACTGTCTGCTGTTAGTTCATAATGAATTAACTGTTCAGTCACTCTTCAAGACTTTAATCTTTTTTGCCTTGCGGCTTTTCGATAGTGTCCTGCGAGTGCCCACACAGATTGTCTGATTAACTTGTTAAAGAGCGGTGCAACCGAACATTCGTTCCGGGTTGCGAGGCTGCATATCTTACGCTTTCCTCTCAGAGTGTCAAGCCTTTATTTTCGCGGCTTTTAACTCCTGTCACGCTGATTCATTTGTGTGTTCATCGTGACAACGGAGGCGCATTATAGAGAATTTTGTGATACTGGCAATAGTTATTTTAAAAAAATAGCTCGACCGACTATTTATCACTCAAATCAAGCTGGTTAGATGTATTTTTGACCTATCAAATAAAAAAGAGGTGGTTTTTTCACCTCTTTTTTATCTTTGTAAGATTTTTTTATGTTGCTTAACAACATTACTACCCAATAATTGTCTATAAAAATAACTAAATATAGAACACCACAAAGTGAATTGAGTAAAAAATATTATTGTCTTGCAATAATATGGTCATTTTCCAGATCTAATGTGACCAATTTACCTGGCATCAATTTCCCTGAAAGGATCTGCTGAGCCAGCGGATTTTCAATCTCTTGTTGGATAGCCCGTTTTAATGGGCGAGCTCCATATACAGGATCAAAACCAGCGTCACTCAGTTTTTCCAAAGCTGATGGGGTCATTGTGACTTGATAGCCACGCTCTTCCAAACGTTTATACAAACGCTGCAATTGGATATTCACAATAGACTTCAAATGTTCTTTTCCTAGTGGATGGAACACAACAACTTCATCAATTCGGTTAATGAACTCAGGTCTGAAATGGCGACCAACTATCTCCATCACCATATCTTTCATTCCTATATAATCCAGTGCACCAAAATGCTCCTGAATCATGTCTGAACCTAAGTTAGAGGTCATAATTACAACGGTATTACGAAAATCTACTGTTCTGCCTTGACCATCAGTCAAGCGACCATCATCCAAGAGTTGTAGCAAGATATTGAAAACATCCGGATGAGCTTTTTCAACTTCATCTAATAAAATGACAGAGTAAGGGCGACGTCGCACCGCTTCTGTCAGATATCCCCCTTCTTCATACCCAACATATCCGGGAGGAGCACCTACCAGTCTTGAAACGGTGTGTTTTTCCATAAATTCAGACATGTCGATGCGTACCATTGCATCGTCACTATCAAACAGGAAATTAGCCAACTCCTTACACAGCTCAGTTTTACCAACCCCTGTTGGCCCTAAGAACATGAAGGAACCTATTGGACGATTTGGATCAGATAAACCAGCACGGCTACGGCGAATTGCATTCGACACAGCATCAACAGCCTCATTTTGCCCAATTACACGCTTATGTAATTCATGTTCCATACGTAATAATTTATCTTTTTCGCTTTCTAACATTCTGGATACAGGGATTCCTGTCCAGCGAGCAAGAATTTCAGCAATTTCAGCATCAGTAACTTTATTACGCAGCAGTCTCATTGGATGACTTTCTGCTGTTGTCGCAGCAGCAAGCTGTTTTTCCAATTCGGGTATTTTTCCATACTGAATTTCCGACATTTTTGCCAAGTCACCGCTACGACGGGCTTTTTCTAACTCAATACGTGCATTTTCTAACTCAGCCTTAATGTTTTGAGTGCCAGTAAGCTCGGCTTTTTCTGCTTTCCACTCTTCTTCCAGCTCATAATATTCCCGTTCTTTTTCCACCAGCTCTTCATTCAACATATTCAAACGCTTTTTACTGGCATCATCCGATTCTTTTTTTAAAGCCTGCTGCTCAAGTTTTAACTGAATAATTCGACGCTCCAGACGATCTAATGCCTCTGGCTTAGAATCCATCTGCATACGTAGACTGGCTCCAGCTTCATCAATTAAGTCAATCGCTTTGTCAGGTAACATTCGATCAGAAATATAACGATGGGATAATGTCGCCGCAGCAACAATTGCCGGATCAGTTATTTGAACATGGTGATGCAGCTCATAACGCTCTTTAAGGCCACGTAAAATAGCAATGGTGTCCTCAACAGTAGGCTCCGCAACATAAACTTTCTGAAAGCGGCGCTCTAAAGCTGCATCTTTTTCAATGTACTGACGATATTCATCTAATGTTGTCGCACCAACACAGTGCAATTCACCACGGGCCAGTGCGGGTTTCAGCATGTTGCCAGCGTCCATAGCGCCATCAGCTTTACCTGCACCTACCATCGTATGTAATTCATCGATGAACAGAATAACCGAACCTTCCTGTTTAGCGAGGTCATTCAAAACACCTTTCAGGCGTTCTTCAAATTCGCCACGGTATTTAGCCCCCGCCAACAATGCTCCCATATCAAGAGACAGCACACGTTTGTTTTTCAGTCCTTCAGGAACTTCACCATTAACAATACGTTGTGCCAGCCCTTCAACGATAGCTGTTTTCCCAACCCCAGGTTCACCGATCAGCACAGGGTTATTCTTGGTTCGACGTTGTAATACCTGAATTGTTCGACGAATCTCTTCGTCACGTCCAATCACGGGGTCTAATTTACCTTGTTCAGCCCGTTCAGTTAGATCAATTGTGTATTTTTTCAGTGCCTGACGTTGATCTTCGGCACCTTGATCATTTACTTTTTCACCACCACGCATCTTTTCTATGGCCTTAGTGATTTTATCTTTAGTTGCTCCCGCAGCTTTCAATATGTCACCTAATGTGCCACGTTCTTCCAGCGCTGCCAGAACAAAGAGTTCAGAAGAAATGAAATTATCACCTGCTTTTTGAGCAAGCTTGTCGCACAGGTTTAAATAACGCCCTAACTCATTGGATACCTGTACATCACCGCCACTACCCTCCACTTTCGGAAATCTATCCAAAGCCAGGTTAAGCCGATCATTCAAGTTACCCGTATCAATCCCTGCGGACATCAATAAAGGACGAATTGAGCCTCCCTCCTGATTAAGCAATGCGCTCATCAAGTGGACAGGTTCGATGAATTGATTATCACGCCCTAATGCGAGAGACTGGGCATCAGCGAGAGCAAGCTGGAATTTATTGGTAAGACGATCCAGACGCATAACACCTCCAATACTGGTCAGAATTTGCTACTGGAGATTAGATAAGGTCATTCCTTAAATATTCAAGGTATTCTGAAAAGTTAATTGGAGACTTTTTGCTATGCACCAAAGATCGTCCTGTGGGATAGGTTATCTCAACCAGATTAAAGTTGCCATACGTCCGGTGATACCATCACGACGATAGGAAAAAAAGTTCTTCTCCTCCGAAACCGTACAAACAGTGCCCCCAAAAACTTTATTTATCCCAATAGACTGCAACTTTAATCTAGCCAGTAAATAGATATTTGCCAAAAATTTAACACCATAAGGTGTAAAGGCTTGTTCCAGATTTGGATCGGTTGCTATAAAGGCGTCCATTACATCGCGCCCGACTTCAAATTTTTCAGGGCCAATAGCTGGCCCCATCCATGCACAGATCATGTCAGGTTTTGCACTGAATTGAGCTACTGTATTTTCCAGCACTCCGGCAAATAATCCACGCCAGCCTGCATGAGCTGCCGCAACCTCATCTCCATTACTGGAACAAAAAAGCACAGGCAAACAATCCGCTGTCATTACAGCACAAACCTGCCCAACTCTATTTGTATAAACAGCATCAGCCTGATTATCTTCCACTAATTGATCATTCAATCTGATGACACGCGTTCCGTGTACCTGCTCCAACCAAATAGGTTGCTGCGGCAGATGAGCATATTCAACCAAGAGTTCTCTGTTCTTCTCCACACATTCAGGGTCATCCCCAACGTGGCCACCTAAATTCAGACTATCATAAGGAGGCAGGCTGATACCTCCCGGCCGGGTTGTACTACATGCACCAACGCTTTCAGGTTGTGCCCAGTCAGGAAAAATTAGTGGTGTCATTACCTACCAATCCATCTCGTCTTTGAAAGTTTCAGCATCTGCCTTCATTACATCAATAAGTTTAACCATGTCATCCGGTAACGCTGCGTGCCATTCCATTTCAATACCTGTTATCGGATGATAAAGACGTAACATAGTGGCATGCAATGCTTGGCGATCAAAGTTGCGCATCACTTCGCGAAATTCTTCAGAAGCCCCTTTCAAAGGACGAGGCCGACCGCCATATAACGGATCACCAACCAGTGGATGTTTAATATGGGACATATGCACACGGATTTGGTGTGTTCTGCCTGTCTCCAGACGCAAACGCAAACGGGTATGTGCCCGGAAATGCTCCATGATTCGGTAGTGAGTCACTGCTGGTTTTCCCATTGGATGAACAGCCATATGCGTCCGTTTTGTTGGGTGACGGGATATCGGCTCCTCCACTGTTCCCCCCGCAGTCATATGTCCCAAAGCGATAGCTTCGTATTCACGGGTAATTTCACGCAGTTGCAGGGATTCCACCAAACGAGTCTGTGCTGGTACTGTTTTTGCGACAACCATCAGACCCGTAGTGTCTTTATCAAGACGATGCACGATGCCTGCACGGGGAACATCTGCAATTTCAGGATAACGATATAGCAGAGCATTCAATATCGTACCATCAGGATTCCCAGCACCAGGATGTACAACCAAGTCACGTGGTTTATTAATGACCAGAATATCGTCATCTTCATAAACAACATTCAATTCAATATCTTGTGGCTCCCAACGAGTATCCTCTTCAATAATAGCATCAATGGAAATTTCTTCGCCGCCCAGTACTTTTTCTTTTGGCTTATTAATCAATTTGCCGTTAACCTGAACTCTTTCATGCAAAATCCACTCTTTTATACGTGATCTTGAATAATCAGGGAACAATTCAGCCAGAGCTTGATCTAAACGTTGACCAAGCTGAGATTCAGCGACTGTTGCATTAAGTCGTATTTGTTGTGCCATATATAATTTCTATATTTTACGTTGAGTTTTGACGGCGAGGCCGTTTCATTTAAAATAGTATGCTATTGTAACTCTATCTTTTGCCGGGAGCTTCACGGGTATTCCTTTCACGGATAGTCTCCCAGAAAACAATCAGAGGGTAATCAACACGTGATGATTCGCATGAAATATCTGGTGGCATCGGCCACATTGAGCCTAATTTTATCTGGGTGCTCCAGCAACAAAGATGCTGTTCCTGATATCCCGCCATCTCAAATTTATTCAAATGGGCAGGAAAAACTACAAAACGGTAACTATAAATTGGCTATTAAGCAATTGGAATCTCTTGATAACCGCTATCCTTTCGGGCCGTATTCTCAACAGGCTCAGCTTGACTTGATCTATTCTTATTATAAATCAGCAGAATTTCCTCTTGCGCTTGCATCTGCTGAACGTTTCATGCGTCTGAATCCAACCCATCCTAATATAGACTACGTACTGTATATGCGGGCTTTGGTGTTACAAGCGATGGATGATAATCTCTTGCAGGATTTTTTAGGGATTGACCGTTCAGACCGTGATCCTGAAAATGCCCGGGCGGCTTTTCGCGATTTCAAACAGTTAGTGCGCTATTATCCTAACAGTCAATATTCTGCAGATGCTTATAAACGTTTAGTTTTCCTCAAAGAGCGTTTAGCCAAACATGAGCTTGCAGTTGTGCAATATTATACTAAACGCGGTGCTTATGTGGCAGTTGTCAATCGTGCAGAACAAATGTTACGTGATTATCCCGATACTCATTCAACCAGAGAATCTCTACCTTATATGGAGAAAGCATATAAGGCATTAGGGCTTAAAGCCGAAGCAGATAAAGTCGCAGCATTAATTGCAGCTAATCCGGTATAGAGTTTCAAAAAAGCATCAAACACAAAAACAGCAGTTGTATGTATGTCTGCTGTTTTTTGTTTTTTAGTATCATCACCCAATGAAACCAATTTAAATTTTGGAATTGTTAACTGAGTTGATAATACCATAACTGATCGATAATGACGCATAATGCCTCTCTTAGCAACAAGTATTACCCATATCTTCATTGTGAATCACAGTTTCACCAATCCACTTCTAAATCTCCTAATAAAAGTGATTTAGATCATTCTTTTTCCACAAAAGAGCGTTATGCTGAAACCATCGAAGACGGAGTAACATAAAGAGGTAACTATATGTTAGTAAACATTACCAGCAAACAAATGGAAATTACCCCCGCAATTCGTAGCCATGTAGAAGACCGTCTAAACAAGTTGAATAAATGGCAAGTTAATCTAATCAATCCACATATCGTACTTTCAAAAGAACCCCAAGGATTCTTGGTTGATGCCACAATCGGCACACCAAATGGTACATTAGTTGCCAGTGCTAAACATGAAGATATGTATAAAGCTATCAATGAGTTGCTGACAAAATTAGAACGTCAACTCAATAAAGTTCAGCATAAAGGAGAAGCTCGCCGAGCAGATCATAGTGTGAAAGAGTCGAATCTTAATTTAGAGATATAGCTACCACTTTTATTTTTTTAACGCGCTCAATGAGCGCGTTTTTACTGACTCTAACACCCTTCCATACCCAATAGATTTAAGATATGGCCAATGAAAGCTGCAACTTGAAAAACAACGGTTATGTTGACATACCTCACCAAATAGGTTAATTAAAGAACACTATTCACTCTGCAAAAATAAGATACAAACAGACGATATGATTGCTAACTTGTTTTTCTCCTTTTTCTTTTTTGCCTTCCCATGAGGAGGTTTTTCGTTTTAAAAATAAAAAGAAGACGAACAGAAAAACCTCCCTACCAATGGGAGGTTTTTTGTTTTATAGGCCACAGCTTATATACCTAATAGACTTAAAACTGTAATTTAAAAGATAAAAGTTATTTCTATAATAAAAATGTCAGGAATACACTATGGAACGAGATTTAATTAACCTTCGTCAAGAAATTAGCGATATTGATGCGGATTTACTGGATCTACTCGCAAAACGCCGACAATTGGCCGGTGACATTGCACAAACCAAACTTCTCGATCATCGCCCGATACGAGATAAAAACCGAGAACGGGAATTACTGGATGCGTTAATTAATAAAGGTAAATCTCGTGGGTTAGACGGGTTTTATATTACCCGCTTGTTCCAAATGATCATTGAAGATTCTGTATTGACACAACAAGCATTGTTACAACAGTATCTGAACCAAACACCTTATGATACCGCCCGGATTACCTTTCTTGGCCCCAAAGGCTCTTATTCTCACCTTGCCGCTCGCCAATTTTCAGCACGCCATTTCAATCAATTAATTGAATGTAGCTGTCACAAATTTGCAGATATCTTTTCATTAGTGGAACTTGGTCAAGCGGATTACGGTATCCTGCCTCTCGAAAATACCAGTTCCGGAGCAATCAATGATGTTTATGACCTATTACAGCACACCCCACTGTCTTTGGTCGGGGAGATCACTCTTCCTATCAACCACTGTTTACTGGTTGCCAAAAAAAGTGATACTTCAAAAATAAAGACGGTATACAGCCATTCCCAGCCTTTCCAACAATGCAGCCAATACCTCAATCAATTTCCACACTGGAATATTGTCTATTGTGAAAGTACAGCTGCTGCCATGCAGAAAGTAACCGAATTAGATTCTCCAGAAGTGGCAGCATTGGGAAGTGAAGCTGGAGGAGCGCTTTATGGGCTACAAGTTTTAAAAAATAATCTGGCAAACCAACAAAATAACAGCACTCGGTTTATTGTTGTCGCCCAAAAATCTATTGAAGTATCAGATCAGGTTCCCGCTAAAACAACTTTTATTATGTACACAGGGCAACAGGCAGGAGCTCTGGTCGATACACTCATTATCTTGAAAAAAAACGATATTATTATGAGTAAATTGGAGTCACGCCCAATAAACGGTAAGCCGTGGGAAGAGATGTTTTATATTGATGTTCAAGCCAATTTGCGCTCGATGAAAATGCAACAAGCACTAAAAGAACTATCTGAAATTACTCGCTTCTTGAAAGTATTGGGATGCTATCCTTCAGAAAATGTGATCCCAATCGATCCATACTAAGATAAAAAACCGGATGGCAACATCCGGTCTCTTTTCTCCATATTCAAGCTATTATACTCGGCTATCATTGGCTTGCCGTAAAAGCGTTCTACTTTCTTTCATAAATCGAATAGCCTCATCACCAAACCATTCACTCACCTGATTAAAACTCGCAATAAATGCTGTTTTGTCCTGATTTTCCAGTAATTCCAAGGCTTGTCCGAAGCTCTGGTGATAACGACGGATCACCTCAATATTTTCAGGACTGGACATAATAATGTCAGCATATAACTGCGGATCTTGTGCAAATAACCGTCCAACCATGGCAAGTTCCAACCGATAAATAGGTGAAGACAGTGATAACAATTGCTGCAAATCGATATTTTCTTGCGTAAGATGTCGGCCATAAGAAAACGTCGTGAAATGACGTAATGCCTGAATAAAACTCATATTTTTATCGTGCTGTTCCGCACTGATTTTATGTAATCGTGCACCCCACACCAACATTTGCTCCAAAAACCATTGATATGACTCCGGTTGGCTCCCATCACAATAAACAACAACCTGTTTAGCAAAACTTCCCACATCAGGCCCAAACATAGGGTGTAATCCCAAAACTGGCCCTTTATGTACGTCAAGCATAGCCTGAAGTGGCTTCTGCTTAATAGAAGACAAATCTACCAAGATGCATTGTTCTGGCAAAGGTGGTAAACGATGGATAATCGCTTCAGTTAAATGAATAGGTACGCTGACAATGACCATACCAGCATTAGCTAATATGTGTTCAGCCTGATCCCAATCATCTGCCTCAAGGATCCGGACTTCATAACCGGACAAGGTCAGTAAGCGATTAAATAACCTTCCCATCTTCCCAGAACCACCAACAATGACGATAGGCCCCATTTGAGGATTGAGCTTTTTAAACCCCTTATCATTCTCACTGGCATAGGATTCCCGCATAATACGGCGCAGAATATCTTCAATTAAGTCTGGAGAGATCCCTAATGTTTCTGCCTCTTGACGGCGAGAAGCCAACATACAGGCCTCCCGCTCAGGTACATAAATCGGTAAGCCAAGTTGACTCTTAATTTCCCCCACTTCCGCTACCAGAGCTATGCGCTTAGCTAGTAAGCTCAGTAGAGCCTTATCTACCTCATCAATTTGCTCCCGCAATTGCGATAATTCTGCTGCCATATCGATTATCCTGCCTGTTGCATCATTATGTTACGTTTTGACAAGTAAGGTTTGATTTGCCAATGTAATTTTCTTAATAGCTGTTCAGTCGTTTGCCAACTGATACAAGCATCAGTTACTGAAACTCCATATTGCATTTCAGAACGAGGTAATTCTGAAGACTGATTCCCTTCATTAATATGGCTTTCCAACATAATACCAATAATGGATTGATTTCCGGCTATAATCTGTTCAGCAACAGAATCCACTACGACGCTTTGGCGGCGAAAATCTTTATTAGAATTCCCATGACTACAATCAATCATCAGTGATGGCACCAAACCCGCCTGAATCATTTGATTTTCGCAGTCACACACATGTTCAGGGCTGTAATTAGGCTCTACCCCACCACGCAAGATTACATGACCATTCGGATTCCCCTGAGTTTGCAACAGACAAACTTGACCTGACTGATTTATTCCCATAAAGCGATGTGACATAGCAGCGGCTTTCATGGCATTAATGGCGGTATTTAAATTACCATCAGTGCCATTTTTAAAACCTACTGATACAGATAAGCCCGATGCCATCTCACGATGAGTCTGGGATTCTGTTGTTCTTGCTCCGATTGCTGACCAGCTGAAAAGATCGCCCAAATACTGAGGGTTATTAGGATCAAGCGCTTCATTTGCCAATGGCAATCCCATTTCTACTAAGTTCAATAATAAACGGCGGGCGATATGTAACCCGGCATCCATATCAAATGATCCATCCATATAAGGATCACTAATTAAACCTTTCCAACCAACTGTAGTGCGGGGTTTTTCAAAATAGACACGCATAACAATATACAGACAATCACTTAGTTCGGCAGAAAGTGATTTCAAGCGACGAGCATAATCAAAGGCAGCATCTACATCATGGATGGAACACGGGCCGCATACTACCAACAAACGAGGATCATTGTGATGAATGATATTAGCAATAGTATTACGCGCGTTTGTGACGGCATGCAGATCGCTGCTACTCAATGGATATTTTTGCTTCAGCTCTTCTGGTGTAATAAGAATCTGTTCATCAAGAATATGAATGTTATTAAGCGCATCTTTTTGCATGATCATTTTTCATACCTGTTTTGTTTGTCTGTTTAACGTTGTTTTTAGTGTCTGGCAGATAACATACCATGCTTCGTAAAGATTACAATCCAATTGTTTATATTTTATTACGATAATGTAAACTTATTTTTACACAATATTGATTTCGTGATTAAATTTAATAAATATATTAATAATTTCAATGTATTTTAATTTTCACAATAAATATATTAGACACTATTAATATTAACAATGAGAGCATGTAATTTTACAATACCACTCACAATAGAAATATTTTATTTACCATTCATGATTTATTTATAATAAAGATAAATTACTTTAAAAATAATGTGATAAAAATAAGATCTCAATCCTATTTTTATATTTGGATTTTCATAATATTAATATGTGTTTTTTGTGTTGGATTGAAACTATGAAACAACACTTATAAAGAATAGTTGAATAACACTGCTTAAAGCGGCTGAGTTATCAACTTTTATTTCTTACTCATTTATTAAGGACAGATATGATAACGCTGCAATTTGCCATAATAATTATATGCTTATTGATAGGTACGCGTTATGCGGGCATGGGATTGGGGCTGATCAGTGGTATCGGACTTTTTATACTGACATTTGTTTTTGGATTAGAACCAGGTAAGCCCCCAGTTGATGTAATGCTCACTATTCTTGCAGTTATCGGTTGTGCATCCGTGTTGCAAACTGCCGGCGGGCTAAACGTCATGATGCAATGCGCTGAACGCCTTCTACGCCGCCATCCTCAACATATTACTATCCTGGCTCCATTGACGACATGGATGTTAACTTTCCTCTGTGGTACTGGTCATGTAGTCTATACTATGTTCCCAATCATCGGTGATATCGCCTTAAAAAAAGGGATACGTCCTGAACGCCCAATGGCTGTTGCTTCTGTTGCCTCTCAGATGGCAATCACAGCTTCTCCCGTTTCTGTTGCCGTTGTTTCTTTAGTGTCAATTATTGCTGCCAGTCATGGTATTGGACGTGCTTACGGAATTTTAGAAATTCTGGCCGTTTCAATCCCTGCATCACTGGCAGGAGTAATACTTGCTGCATTATGGAGTTTGCATCGTGGCAAAAATTTGGATAACGATGAAGAATTCCAAGAGAAAATTAAAGATCCCAAGCAACGTGAGTCTATCTATGGCAGTTCAGAAACCTTATTAGATCAGGTATTTCCTAAACAAGCTTACAGAGCAACTTGGATCTTCTTCGCCGCAATTGCAGTGGTAGTATTGTTTGGCGCATTTACAGAATTACGCCCTTCTTTTGAAATCAAAGGAGAATTAAAACCGCTTTCCATGAATCTGGTTATCCAGATGATGATGCTAATTGCTGGTTCCATTATTTTGATGACATGTAAAGTCAAAACCAATGAAATCGCCAATAGTGCCGTGTTTAAAGCAGGAATGGTTGCGATCTTCTCAGTCTTTGGTGTGGCATGGATGAGTGATACGTTTTTCCACTCCCATTTAGGCGAACTGAAGCTGATATTAGAAGAAGTCGTACAAGCAAGACCCTGGACTTATGCGTTAGTATTGTTCCTGGTATCAAAGTTGGTTAACAGCCAAGCCGCAGCTTTAACTGCAATCGCGCCAATGGGATTACAACTTGGTGTTGATCCTAAACTTTTAATCGCATTCTTCCCGGCAGCCTATGGTTATTTTGTTTTACCTACCTACCCAAGTGATCTGGCATGTATTGGGTTTGACCGCACCGGGACAACAAAGATCGGAAAATTTATCATCAACCACAGTTTCCTTGTTCCGGGCCTGATTGGTGTCAGCAGTGCTTGTGCTGTAGGGTATATTTTAGTGAGTACCTTTATGTAAGCTGCTCTGTATGCTCATAACATAAAAAAGCTCGCTGATTGCAGGCTATTTATTTTTCTGCAAAAACCAGATAGTAAAAAGGCCGGAAAATTCCGGCCTTCAACGATAACTTTCGGATGTAGCAAAAGCGTATTATTTAGCGTTCAGACGCTCTTTAATACGAGCCGCCTTACCAGAACGCTCACGCAGGTAGTACAGTTTAGCTCTGCGAACAGCACCACGACGTTTAACGTTAATGCTGTCTACGACTGGGGAGTGAGTCTGGAATACACGCTCAACACCTTCGCCGTTAGAAATCTTACGAACAGTAAATGCAGAGTGCAGACCGCGGTTACGAATCGCGATAACCACGCCCTCGAATGTCTGCAGACGCTTTTTAGAACCTTCAACGACCCATACCTTAACTTCCACGGTGTCACCCGGACGGAATGAAGGTACGTCTTGCTTCAGCTGCTCTTGTTCAAGTTGTTTAATAATATTGCTCATAATAACTCTCTTACCCTAGGTAAACTGATATATCAAAGACATTCCTTCATAGGATATGTCTGGATTAATTCGTCGCCTGATCCTGATATTCCTGTTGGAATTCAGTCAGCAACATCCTTTGCTCGTCAGTCAGAGCTAGGCTTTCTAGAAGTTCGGGCCTTCTTAACCAAGTGCGGCCAAGCGATTGTTTCATACGCCAGCGATTAATTTCAGCATGGTTTCCTGATAGCAAAACAGGCGGAACTCCTATCCCATCCAACACTTCAGGGCGGGTATAATGCGGACAATCCAACAGCCCGTCAGCAAATGAGTCTTCCTCTGCCGATGACTGACGACCCAATACTCCGGGAATAAACCGGGATATAGAATCAATCATTGCCATAGCCGGGATTTCTCCCCCACTGAGAACGTAATCACCGATAGACCACTCTTCGTCAATTTCGGTTTGGATGACACGCTCATCAATACCTTCATAACGGCCGCAAACCAGAATTAATTTCTCGTTTGCCGCCAGTTCACAAACTCCCTGTTGATCAAGTTTGCGCCCTTGAGGTGATAGATAAATCACTTTTGCATCAACACCAGCCGCAGCTTTGGCTGCATGGATGGCTTCCCTTAATGGTTGCACCATCATCAGCATGCCTGGACCACCACCATAGGGGCGATCATCTACAGTACGATGCCTGTCGTAGGTAAAATCCCTAGGACTCCAACAATCGATACTAAGCAGGCCATTTTTCACTGCCCGACCAGTTACCCCGTAATCGGTTATTGCGCGGAACATTTCAGGAAACAGGCTAATCACCCCAATCCACATACAGCGTCCCACTCCTAAACCGTTTTACCGGAGATTAAAAACCAGGATCCCAATCTACTTCAATGGTTTTAGTAGCGAGATCGACTTTCTTGATAACCTGCCCATCAAGAAACGGAACTAACCGCTCCTTGATACCGAATGCATCTTTCAGGTTTGCCTTTATTACCATGACATCGTTAGACCCTGTTTCCATCATATCTTGGACGGTTCCAAGGTTATAACCTGCCGTATTGATTACCTGACATCCCATAAGGTCTTTCCAGTAATAATCACCGACTTCCAGTTCTGGTAATTTAGATGAATCCACCACTAATTCGCAGCTAGTGAGTAAATTCGCAGCATCCCGATCATCAATATCTTTGATTTTGATGATAATATCCTGATTGTGGTATTTCCACGTTTCCAGCTCAATGTGTTGCCATTGACCAGCACGCTGGATAAACCACGGTTGATATTCAAAAATGTCTTCGGCTTGTTCGGTGGAAGAAAAAACTCTGAGCCAACCACGTATGCCATACGCTGACCCCAGTTTCCCCAACACGATTGGATCAACAGGGTGCTCCAGGCCAGATTGTTTGCTCATTGTTACCACCGCGACAGATTAAGCTGCTTTTTTAGCGTTTTTGATCAGTGCAGCAACACGATCAGACACAGATGCACCCAGACCAATCCAGTGTTCGATACGGTCCAGATCTAAACGCAGAGCTTCAGCATTCCCTGATGCGATAGGGTTGAAGAAGCCAACGCGCTCAATAAAGCGACCATCACGCGCATTGCGGCTATCGGTCACTACTACTTGATAAAACGGACGCTTTTTAGCGCCGCCACGAGCTAAACGAATTGTTACCATAACATCCTCATTAGTTAGCAAAACAACCAGACGCCATCGAGGAATGGAGTCCGGCTGTCCATTAAAAAGCCCGAAAATTTTACTCACTTTGGCGCAAAAAGCAATCCAAAGAGCATTTTCTTTCGAAATTTTGTTGATTATCGCCCCATAAATCCAGGAGGCAACATACCTTTCATGCCACGCATCATTTTCGCCAGACCACCTTTCTTCATCTTTTTCATCATGCGCTGCATTTCATCAAACTGTTTCAGTAAACGGTTGACATCCTGTACCTGTGTACCAGAACCCATTGCGATACGACGTTTACGTGAACCTTTGATAATTTCTGGTTTTTCACGCTCTTTGCGGGTCATTGAGTTGATGATGGCTTCCATCTTAACCAGAATTTTGTCATCCATTTGGGATTTAACAGCATCAGGGATCTGGGACATGCCTGGCATTTTGCTCAACATGCTTGTCATACCACCCATATTGCGCATTTGCTTAAGCTGTTCGAGAAAATCGTTTAAATCAAAACCATCCCCTTTTTTCAGTTTTGATGCCAACTTTTCCGCTTGAGTGCGGTCAACCTTACTTTCAATCTCTTCAATCAGTGAAAGCACATCCCCCATTCCCAAGATCCGGGATGCGATACGATCGGGATGGAAAGGCTCCAAGGCATCAGTCTTTTCACCGACACCAAGGAATTTAATTGGCTTACCTGTGATATGTCGAATAGAAAGAGCGGCACCACCACGAGCGTCACCATCTACTTTGGTCAGAACAACCCCTGTTAGTGGCAGCGCTTCATTAAATGCTTTTGCCGTATTAGCAGCATCCTGCCCTGTCATTGCATCGACAACAAACAACGTTTCGATAGGATTAACCGCAGCGTGAACTTCTTTAATTTCATCCATCATAGCTTCATCGACATGCAGACGTCCTGCGGTATCGATCAAAAGCACATCGTAAAATTTCAGCTTAGCGTGTTGGATTGCTTTGTTGACAATATCAACCGGTTTTTCTTGTGGGTCTGATGGGAAAAAATCAATTCCAACGGTTTCAGATAACATTTCAAGCTGTTTGATCGCTGCCGGACGGTATACGTCAGCAGAAACCACCAGGACTTTTTTCTTATTTTTTTCTTTTAGCAGTTTACCCAATTTTGCAACGCTAGTTGTTTTACCAGCACCTTGCAAACCTGCCATCAGAACCACTGCGGGAGGTTGTACAGCAAGATTTAGCTCACTGTTTACCTCTCCCATCGCCTTCACCAGTTCATTTTGAACAATTTTGACGAATTCTTGTCCAGGAGTTAGACTTTTGTTAACTTCGTGCCCTACCGCGTTTTCTTTGACTCTTGAAATGAAATCACGCACTACAGGCAATGCAACATCTGCTTCAAGTAAAGCCATGCGAACTTCACGCAGCGTATCTTTAATATTATCCTCAGTCAGCCGTCCACGACCGCTGATATTGCGCAATGTGCGCGATAGTCTGTCAGTTAAATTATCAAACATTGTCTCAGCTCAGATATCTACAAGTGGGTCTACCTGTAAGGCAAATTTAGCGGATTATAACATGATGATGATGTAATCTCTGCAAAGAGATTCCCAAGTATGGCTAACAACGGTTGGAGGCTATCTCTGCTGACAGTATACTTGAATTTTGAGTTAACTTTAGCACTATTAACTCTAACACTTTTTTCTAACACTATTGCGAAAACGAAAAACTTTATGCAGGTATTTTCAATCATTGCCTTACTTGCTTATCTCATTAGCCTGACGCTTATCGTGCCGGGTTTATTGCGGCAACAAAACAGCTATCAAAAACTGGCTCTATTTTTCGCAGCTGTTGCACTGATCAACCATGCGATAACCTTAAAGTATCAGGTTTTTCATGTCAGCAGTGGCCAAAACCTGACTCTGTTAAATTTAGGCTCTATTGTCAGTTTGCTCGTCTGTATCATTATGACTATTGTTGCCTTTCGTGGTCATGCATGGTTTTTACTGCCCATTATTTACAGTTTTGCCATGATAAATTTGATTCTGACCAGTATGGTGCCCGGTGAATTCATTACACATCTTGAGAAGAGTATCGGGCTATTCATACATATTGGGCTGGCATTACTTGGGTATGCCACTTTACTTATTGCCGCACTTTATGCATTGCAAGTTGGCTGGCTGGATTATCGGCTGAAAAAGAAAAAACTTACTTTTTCTTCTGGCATGCCTCCATTAATGACCATTGAACGCAAAATGTTTCGCATTACCCAAGTTGGCGTAATCTTACTAACATTGACGTTATGTACAGGCATCATGTATATGGATGATATTTTCAATAAGGAAAATATCCATAAATCGGTTTTGTCTATCATTGCATGGTTTATCTACGTCATCCTACTCTGGGGGCATTATCATGAAGGATGGCGCGGCAAACGTGTCATTTGGTTCAATCTGATTGGTGCACTTATCCTGACGCTCTCTTTTTTCGGCAATCGGTTATTACAGGAATTTTTGATTTATTAAGCAGTAAACAATCGCTGTAGCCAGTTTATATAAACATTAGGAAGGAATTCTGCTTTGGAGCATGTCTCAACAGGCACATTAATTATTATTCTTGTCATCATGGTTATCATTTCTGCCTACTTTTCTGCCTCAGAAACTGGCATGATGACAATAAACCGTTATCGCTTACGCCATTTGGCAAAACAAGGTAGCAGTTCCGCGCAGAGAGTCGAATCACTACTCAACCATCCTGACAGGCTAATCAGCCTGATTCTGATCGGTAATAACCTTGTCAATATTTTGGCATCTTCATTGGCTACCATTGTTGGCATGCGCCTTTATGGTGACGCAGGAGTTGCGATTGCAACTGGTATACTGACCTTCGTGATTCTGGTTTTTGCTGAAGTTATGCCCAAGACGATTGCAGCTCTCTACCCGGAAAAAATTGCATTCCCAAGCAGCTTTCTGCTGCGACCTTTACAAAAGATCATGCTGCCTCTTGTTTGGGCATTTAACAAGATCACTTTGCTGTTTATACGTTGTCTGGGGATCAAAGTTTCCGACACTCGCAATGACGCGGTTAGTAAAGATGAGCTTCGGACGATTGTGAACGAATCAAACACCAATCTCTCACGCCGCAATCAGGATATGCTTATCTCAATACTGGATCTTGAAAAAGTCACCGTTGGCGACATCATGGTGCCCCGCAATGAGATTGTTGGTATTGATATTAACGGTGACTGGAAATCCGTTATACGACAGTTGACTCATTCACCACACGGCAGAATAGTGTTGTACCGGAATTTTCTGGATGATGCCATTGGTATGTTACGAGTGCGTGAAGCCTATCGTCTTATGATGGAGAAAAAGGAATTCACGAAAAAGAACCTGATAAGAGCAGCAGATAAAATTTACTTCATTCCCGTCAGTACGCCATTGAACACCCAGTTAGTTAACTTCCAACGTAATAAACAAAAAGCAGGCTTAATCGTTGATGAGTATGGAGATATTCAGGGATTAGTCACTGTAGAAGATATTCTGGAAGAAATTGTCGGAGAGTTTACCACTTCTATGTCTCCTACTCTGTCAGAAGAAGTCTTACCACAAAGTGATGGCACTGTTTTAGTTGATGGCACCGCCAATATCCGTGAGTTAAACAAAGCATTTGGCTGGACATTACCTGCTGACGGGCCAAGAACAATGAATGGTATGATCCTGGAAGAGTTAGGCGAAATCCCCGAGTTGAATGTTCAGGTACAAATTAATGAGTATAATTTTGAAATTCTTTCTGTGAATGACAATGTTATTAAAAAAGTACGTGTAATTCCGATGAAACAGGAAAAGAGAAAAGTATTAAAATCCAGTGAAAAATAACTCAAAATTGCAAATCTGGCCGTAAAAAAGATTTTTACGACCAGTATAGCGTATGCAATATCAGTTATAGTTTCTCAAAAAAATGCTTTTCAAAAAACAACATTACAACAAATTAGCACCATTTTACTACACTTGTAGCTCAACCAGTTTTTCTTCCGGCAAAGCCAGTTCATCGTTTTGGTTAATACGAACATCTGCATCAAGAATGTGGCGAGCAATATCCTGTGCTTCTTGCAGAGAGTGCATCTGATACGTACCACATTGATAAATGTTCAACTCCGGGATTTGCTTCTGATCTTGAACTTTCAGTACATCAGCCATAGCAGCTTTCCAAGCTTCCGCTACTCTTAGTTCAGCTGGCGCACCAATCAAGCTCATGTAAAAACCAGTACGGCATCCCATTGGAGAGATGTCAATAATTTCAACACTATCACCATTCAGATGGTTACGCATAAAACCGGCAAACAAATGTTCAAGTGTATGAATTCCTCTTTCCGGCATGACCTCTTTGTTAGGAATGCAAAAGCGTAAGTCAAATACCGTGATAGTATCACCATGGGGTGTTTTCATCGTCTTGGCAACTCTAACGGCAGGTGCAGACATACGGGTATGGTCAACTGTAAAACTGTCCAATAAAGGCATGATCCTACCTCCTCAGGCATCAGATTTTTTGCAAAAATTTTTTCAAATAGATGAAACCTTTTTATTTGCGGCTGGTCTTAATATATGAAGACGCGCAAAATTGTTATCATCCTTATTTTTCTAAGAGACTTTATTTAGTTTCGGCCACCAAATGGTGGCCATTTTTCTTTTTTAAAACTCGGCATGTAATTTTAGATAATCTTCAAAACTCATGCTGTCTTGTTGTTCCAGATCATGTTGCCGTTCTACCGAAACTTTACGTTCCGCAGAAAAACGCTCATCATTCAATATACTATACGGCTCTTTAACCAGTTCCAGAAAATACTTGTTCGCCAGTTCTAGTCCAAAGCCAACAATCCCTTGAGTTTTCATTCGATCTAATACACGGGCTGAAAACGTTAATGATGGATCCTCAAACATACCAACCAACTCTCTACAAACTGACTGATACTGCGTTCCAGAGCAGCTATCCAAAACCTCAGCGACACGCTCTAAATTTGCAAATAACTCTTGTCCAACTATCTTCAGTGGCTGCTGTTTCGCTCCACAGCCAATACCAATATCCAAGTTTGGTCTGCGTCCTTCCAAAATCACCTTATTCCAGTTTTTACGACAACAGTCCAATTCTTCATCGCTCATTTCAGGTGAATCCGCTACAGCACACCATATCAAGAATAGATCGAGAAAACGGAGCTGTGTTTCATCAACACCAATCGCTGTGAACGGGTTTATGTCTAGAGAACGAACTTCTATATATTCTACACCACCACGAAGTAAAGCATCGGAAGGTGATTCCCCTTCTCTAGTTACCCGTTTAGGACGTATCGGTGCATATAGTTCATTTTCTATTTGAAGAACATTGGTATTGAGCTGTAGGTATTTACCCTCTTTTTTAAGCCCCAGAGCTGCAAATTCTGCTGATGGCTTATGAATTGCTTTCTTCAAACCCGCAACATACGTATGAAGACTGTTGAAAGTAATATTCAGATCACTCTGTGATTTGTTGGTATACCCTAAATCACTCATCCTCAAAGAAGTCGCATAAGGTAAGTAACAAGTTCCTTTTTCGGTCTGTTCAAAGGATAGCGCAGTATCTCTTCCACGTAAAAATGAGGAGCAAATAGCCGGGGATGCACCAAACAAATAAGGGATTACCCAACCAAATCGGTAATAATTACGGATCAGTTTAAAATACCCGTCCGAAATTTGTTCTCTTCCACTTTCAGCATCTTTTACACCTAACCACGCCTGCCAGAAATTTATCGGCAATGAAAAATTATAGTGCACGCCAGAGATAGTTTGCATTAATGCACCATAACGATTTTTCAAGCCCTCCCTATACAGGGTTTTAAAGCGCCCTATATTGGACTTGCCATATTGCGCCAGAGTGATGTCTTCTTCCTTATCAATGAAGCATGGCATACTCAGAGGCCAGGTTTTCTCATTTATCAGATTTTTCGCAGTATATCGATGTAAATCTTTAAGAAAATCAATGGTTCTTTTTATATCACTATCAACAGGAGTAATAAACTCCAATAAAGATTCAGCAAAATCGGTTGTAATCCATTTATGTGTTAAAGAAGCACCAAGTGGTTCTGGATGCTTTGTCATAGCTAAATGACCATCTGGAGTAACACGCAAAGTTTCACGTTCAACACCGCGACAAATACCATCTAAAACGGTAGGGTTTGCCTCTAACCATGACAATGCTTTTGATACATCCGGGATCAATTTGACCTCCCGTGGAGTTTTAAGAAGATTATTACTGAGCGTTTACTTTATATCAAACAAGTCAAGTTGTCGCTGATTACATAGCCCTGATGATATGTTATTGAACAAACTATAAACGTTGAATGGTAAAAAAAATATAATGTATAACAGAGTAAAAATGAAAAACCCCTGTCTTATTAAGACAGGGGTTTACTTAAAGTGGCGCATCCGGGAGGATTCGAACCTCCGACCGCTCGGTTCGTAGCCGAGTACTCTATCCAGCTGAGCTACGGATGCGTTGTCGGTTTTCCATATTCTGTTCAGGCGCCATCGACTGCCTGACTTTTCAGAATTGAGATACCTAGTAAATCACGGTGTTTAAAGTGGCGCATCCGGGAGGATTCGAACCTCCGACCGCTCGGTTCGTAGCCGAGTACTCTATCCAGCTGAGCTACGGATGCGTTGTCGGTTTTCCATATTCTGTTCAGGCGCCATCGACTGCCTGACTTTTCAGAATTAAGATACCTAGTAAATCGCGGTGTTTAAAGTGGCGCATCCGGGAGGATTCGAACCTCCGACCGCTCGGTTCGTAGCCGAGTACTCTATCCAGCTGAGCTACGGATGCGTTGTCGGTTTTCTATGTTCTGTTCAGGCGCTATCGACTGCCTGATTTTTCAGAATTGAGATACCTAGTAAATCGCGGTGTTTAAAATGGCGCATCCGGGAGGATTCGAACCTCCGACCGCTCGGTTCGTAGCCGAGTACTCTATCCAGCTGAGCTACGGATGCGTAACAAAATGGCGGTGAGGGAGGGATTCGAACCCTCGATGCAGCTCTTAACCACATACTCCCTTAGCAGGGGAGCGCCTTCAGCCTCTCGGCCACCTCACCATACGCTTTAAAACTCTTGACTTAAGCTCTAGACCTGAAGCTTCCACCTCAGTACTTTTTGAACCTTTGCTTCTGGAACTTACTCAGAAGCTTTTCTTAAAGCTCGTCGTCGTTGCGATGGCGCACATATTACTTCCCCAGCCTGATAAGTCAAACAATTTTTCGCAACTTTTTTTCCGTTTGAATACTTTGCGCACATAACGACGAGTTTAACATCTAAAAGTCTGTTTTATCGACAGTGAAACTCCCTAAAATGTGTAAAAATTGATGGAAAAAATTATTCACTGTTATGACATCATGAATGATGTCTTTTCAACAGATAGAAAATAAAAAGATGTGAGAAAATAGAATTAAGGTAACAAAAAAGGATAAACCATGTGGTTCAAAAAAAGGGACGAAGTAGAGTAGCGCCCAAGTTTTAAAAAAAGCATGGACGCCATTCTTGAATTAAAAAGTTGTAGGCTGAGACTTCTCTGCCTGAATCCGTTGATAAATTTCTTCACGGTGAACAGAAACTTCCTTGGGTGCATTCACACCAATTCGAACTTGGTTGCCTTTAACCCCCAGTACTGTAACTGTTACCTCATCGCCTATCATGAGCGTTTCACCAACTCGACGAGTCAGAATAAGCATTCTTTGCTCCTTGAAAATTTAAAAGAGTCGGGTCTCTAGGTTTCCCCGCTATTATCCATCAAACACCGTGAAAACGTAAAGCTATGATATCTACTTAAAGTATAAGCAGTTTTGAACACATTTCCTATATCTATAGGATAGCTAAAATATAAGTATGTGCCCAACGTTTCAACAATTTCACAACAAAAAACATTTGGCACCATAAAAAGATAGTTTCATGGTGCCACTACTATCACGGCAATATTAACTACAACCGCAATGTTACCCACTCTTCTACACTAGCTAATGCGGAAGGAAGAGCTGCTACATCTGTCCCACCAGCCTGAGCCAGATCAGGACGTCCTCCTCCTTTACCTCCAACTTGCTGGGCAACAAAAGAGATTAAATCACCCGCTTTTATTCTAGCAGTCAAATCCTTTGTTATACCAACAATTAGGGAGACTTTATCACCAGTCACAGTAGAAAGCACAATAATTGCTGGTCCTAATTGATTTTTCAGATCATCAACCATCGTTCTGAGCATTTTGGGTTCAACATCACCCAACTGTGTCACCAGTAGGCGAATACCTTGGATATCTTTCGCTTGGTTAGCCAAAGCAGAACTTTCTTGAGCTGCCTGCTGAGATTTCAACTGTTGCAACTCTTTTTCCAATTGTTTCGTTCTATCCAGCGTCGTTTTCACCTTCTCACTCAGACTGCTAATATCCCCCTTCACCAAATGAGCTATATCTTGCAATAATTCAGTCTGTTGATATATAGAATTCAGTGCAGTTTGCCCTGTAACGGCTTCGATACGGCGGATACCGGCGGCTGTGCCTGATTCACTGATAATACGGAACAGCCCGATATCACCGGTACGACTTGCATGAGTTCCACCACACAACTCAGTAGAAAAATCTCCCATGCTCAATACACGCACTTGCTCATCATACTTTTCACCAAATAGTGCCATAGCACCCTTGGCTTTTGCTGCTTCCAAGTCCATTAATTCTGTAACAATTGGTAAATTTTTGCGAATTTCTCCATTTACCAGATTTTCTACTTGGCGAATTTGTTCTGGCTGCATAGCTTCAAAATGGGAGAAGTCAAAACGCAGATACTTATCATTTACCAAAGAACCTTTCTGAGAAACATGCTCTCCCAGAATTTGACGCAATGCTGCATGTAATAAGTGAGTAGCAGAGTGGTTCAAACGAATTGTATCTCTGCGCACTACATCAACTTCGGCATCAACTATACCATTAACGTTCAGACTACCATTTGTCAATTTACCAATATGACCAATTGCCTGACCATATTTTTGGGTATCAACAACTTCAAATGTGCTTTCACCGCAGGAGAGCTTACCTGTATCCCCGACTTGTCCGCCAGATTCAGCATAGAAAGCCGTCTTATCAAGTATGATGATCGCTTCTTCACCAGCATGAAGTTGCTCAATTGGCTCCCCATGGCGGTAAATCGCGTTTACAGCCGCTTTCTGAGAGTTATGTTCATAACCAGAAAAATCGCTGTGGCTATCAACTTTGATCATTTCATTGTAATCAGTACCAAAACCACTGGATTCACGAGCACGACGACGCTGACTATCCATTGCAATCTCAAAGCCCGCTTCATCAACCTTAATATTGCGTTCACGACAAACATCCGCAGTCAAGTCAAGAGGAAAGCCATAGGTGTCATATAAGCGGAAAACAGTTTCACCATCTAAGGTATCACCAGACAGTTGCGCCAGTTCTTCATCCAGTAATTGCAGGCCACGTTCCAAAGTACGGGCAAATTGCTCTTCTTCTGTTTTTAATACCTGCTCAACCAATGACTGTTGACGTTGCAGTTCTTCACCTGCTGCCCCCATAATTTTGATCAATGGAGCAACCAACTTGTAGAAGAACGTCTCTTTAGCTTCCAACATATTGCCATGACGAATAGCACGACGAATGATACGACGAAGCACATAAGCCCGGTTCTCATTTGATGGAATAACACCATCGCAAATCAGGAATGAACATGATCGGATATGGTCAGCAATAACACGTAGGGATTTGTTGGTGAGATCGGTTGCACCAGTCACTTCTGCTACAGCAGCGATCAAATCACGGAACGCATCAATTTCATAGTTGGAATTCACATGCTGCAATACCGCAGCCAGACGCTCCAAGCCCATGCCAGTATCAACGGAAGGTTTTGGCAGAGATTCCATTGTACCGTCTACATGACGGTTAAACTGCATGAAAACGATATTCCAGATTTCAATATATCTGTCACCGTCTTCTTCCGGGCTACCTGGAGGCCCACCCCAAATATGTTCACCGTGATCGTAAAAAATTTCTGTACAAGGACCACAAGGACCTGTATCCCCCATTTGCCAGAAGTTATCTGACGCATAAGGAGCACCTTTATTATCACCAATGCGAATAATCCTTTCTGCTGGAACACCGACTTCTTTGCTCCAGATATCGTAGGCTTCATCGTCTGTTTCATAAACAGTCACCCACAATTTCTCTTTTGGCAGATTGAACCACTCTGCTCCCGTCAGCAATTCCCAAGCATATTTAATCGCATCTTGTTTGAAGTAATCGCCAAAACTGAAATTACCCAACATTTCAAAGAAAGTGTGATGACGAGCGGTATAACCAACATTTTCTAAATCGTTGTGCTTTCCACCAGCACGAACACAGCGCTGAGCCGTTGTTGCTCGAGTATAAGGCCTTTTATCCAACCCAAGAAAAACATCTTTGAATTGGTTCATTCCCGCGTTGGTGAACAACAATGTTGGATCATTGGTTGGCACCAACGAACTACTTGGTACTATTTGGTGCCCTTTAGTGTGAAAAAAGTCAAGAAACGCTTGACGGATCTCAGCGGTGCTTTTGCTCATAATTGTCCCGAAATCAAGCTGAAAAAACAGAATTATGGATGGTTGAGGTGGTATATCTCATCACCATTTCAACTCACGAACATATTAAAATAGGGTTAAAATAGAGTGTCTTCCATAAGAAGTAAAATCCCATATAAATCCATTCGCTTTTCAGCATTGTAATTCGTCTGGGCATTTTCTGAAAGTCTGTTTGTCAGACCAGTTTCGATGCAATCGTTTCCAATCGTATTTATTCCTACATAAAAGCAAAAACCACACCCAAATTGGGTGTGGTTTTTGACGGAAACAATTTGTGATCACAAAGTGAAAAGTGATTAGAACTCTTCGTTATTCACTTCTTCGACGTTGTCTTCATAATCAGTAGTATAATCAGAAGCAGCGCTACTGAATCCACCTGCATTATTCAACAGCAATTCACGCAGTTTTTTATCCAGTTCAGACGCAACTTCTAGATGCTCTTTCAGGTAAATTGTGGCATTAGCTTTACCCTGACCAATTTTGTCGCCGTTATAGCTGTACCATGCACCCGCTTTTTCCACCATTTTGTGTTTAACACCCAGGTCGATAAGTTCACCATAAGTATTAATGCCTTCACCATACAGGATTTGGAATTCAGCTTGTTTAAAAGGCGCTGCAACTTTGTTCTTGACTACCTTCACACGAGTTTCGCTACCGACAACCTCATCGCTGTTTTTCACAGAGCCAGTACGACGGATGTCCAGACGAACAGATGCATAGAATTTGAGTGCGTTACCACCGGTTGTGGTTTCTGGATTACCAAACATCACACCAATTTTCATACGGATCTGGTTAATAAAGATCAACAATGTATTGGAGTTTTTCAGGTTTCCTGCCAGCTTACGCATAGCTTGGCTCATCATACGAGCCGCCAGCCCCATATGTGAATCACCGATTTCACCTTCGATTTCTGCTTTTGGTGTCAACGCAGCAACAGAGTCAACCACAATAACATCAACGGCACCAGAACGTGACAAAGCATCACAGATTTCTAACGCTTGTTCACCAGTATCAGGCTGAGAACACAGTAAGTTATCAATATCCACACCCAATTTTTTGGCATAAACCGGATCAAGGGCATGCTCGGCATCAATAAAAGCACATGTTCTGCCTTCACGCTGAGCTGCGGCAATAACCTGAAGGGTTAGCGTTGTTTTACCAGAAGATTCAGGCCCGTATATTTCAACAATACGCCCCATTGGCAAACCGCCTGCACCTAAAGCAATATCCAGTGACAGTGAACCAGTAGAAATGGTTTCAACATCCATTGAGCGATTTTCGCCCAAACGCATGATAGAACCTTTGCCAAATTGTTTTTCAATTTGACCCAGTGCCGCTGCTAGTGCTTTTTGTTTGTTTTCATCGTTAGCCATGTTTACTCCTTCGTAAGCAATGAAGTGTAGGGGCTGCCCCACTGCTGATAAACTGTTTCTGATACCACATTTATATAATCAAAGTGCTGAAACCAATTATACTGTATAATCATACAGCATCAAGTTAATTTTTTATGATTTCTTCCAGCAATGTTTTTAAAGAAAAAATAGCTGACTGGAGCCGTACAAAGTAACGATCACCAGTAAAAAGCCGACGATATGACTTCGTGTATATATTTTCACCATCACGGGTAGCAAACCCAAAATAAACTGTACCTATTGGTTTCTCTTCGCTGCCACCTTCTGGCCCTGCTATGCCACTGACTGAAATAGCAAAATCCGCTTTAGCGACTTCCAACGCTCCTGAAGCCATTTCTTTAACAACCTGCTCACTGACTGCGCCAAACTGAGTCAGCGACATCTGCGATACTCCCAGCATTTCATGCTTGGCATCATTACTATAAGTCACGAAACCACGATTAAAATAGGCTGAACTGCCAGCAATATCTGTGATCGTCTTAGTGATCCATCCCCCTGTGCAGGATTCTGCACAGGTTATGGATAACTGCTTCTGGCGTAACCTTTTCCCAAGTTCAATACTAAGCTGATTCAGGATTTTTTCACCCATAGTACGCCTTTAACGCTATAAGAAATTAATTTTTCCGAAGCAGATCCCAAATCCACAACCCACCGATTGCCAAAGAAAGTAAGATACCAAAACCAATACCTATAGCAATGACGGACATTCCTGACATGATGGAAATTAAGTACAGCCCTAGCATAATCAGCATTGCGCTGTTTTCGCCAAAATTCTGTACCGCAACAGCTTTACCGGCTCCCATCTCATGCTTCCCATGTTCCTGCAACAACGCATTCAATGGCACGACGAAAAGACCACCAAGCACCCCAAGCGTAATCAGGATTAAGTATGAATTCCATATCGATTGTTGAATGGCAAAAATGATAACAATAACACCGATCAGAATTCCGGCAGGCATACAGCGACGCACAGTTTTCAATGTAATAAACCTTGCAGCCAAACCTGCTCCCACAATAATACCAATTGCAACGACTGCATTCATCAAGGTTGGCGTTGTATTACCTTCAATTCCCAGAACGATAGGGACCCATGCAACCAACAAAAAGCGAAGAGTAACACCAGCCCCCCAGAACAGACTAGTTCCAACTAAAGAGAAACGGGTTTCTGGATTTCGCCAAAGGGCAGAAGTAACAGCGATAAAATCCACCAGCATTGCTTTGGGATCCCAACCTTTCCCCTGACGGGCTGCCGCCAAGCGAGGAATATAGAAATTGGCTACCACAGCCGCACCATACATAAAGGCGCATAGCCCTAATGCAAGAAACAGACTGAAATCAGAGAGAAAGCCACCTGCTACAGAACCAATCAGAATCGCTGCAATTGTTGATGCTTCCATCATGCCATTAGCTTTGACCAAACGCCCGCCATCAGTCAATTCGCCCAAGATCCCATATTTGGCAGGTGAATAAGCTGCTGCTCCAATTCCCACAAGGGTATATCCCCAAAAAGGGTTCATATCAATGCAGATACTGACAGCACCCAGTAATTTGATGCCATTGGAAAAGAGCATAACCCGGCCTTTCGGAAACCGATCAGCAATTTGCCCCACAAAGGGGGCAAGCACAATATAAGTCAACACGAAAACAATTTGTAGGGCTGGCAGACTCCATCCCGGATAAGACTCAGCCTTCAATTGAGCTAATATAGCGAAGAATAGTGCATTATCAGCAAAAGCAGACAGAAACTGGGATAATAAAACTGCCTTCATTCCTCGACTTAACAATGGTTGTGTCTCCATAGTCCCATTCATTTCCTTACTCCTGCTCTGCCATTTCTCTTAATGTGACAAAATCAGGTTTGCCACTAACAAATAAAGGTAATTGCTGCACATAGCGAATATCGCGTGGAACTGCCAGTTCAGGCATTCCAATTTCGCGTGCAACAACTAACATCGCATTTCTGTTCAGAACCGTATCTGTCGTGAACAGCACCAGAGCTTCACCTTTACTGTGATCACTTCTTGCCGTTGCTGCATGCAGAGCATCCGGTGAGATCCTTGAAGCAATTTGCTCCACAGCTTCAAGAGAAATCATTTCACCTGCCAATTTAGCAAAACGCTTCACTCGCCCTTTAATCGTACAAAAACTCTCTTCATCAATAGAGACAATATCACCTGTATCATACCAACCAAGCTGTAGATCCCCTTCAATATCTTCTGCGGCAGGTGGCTCAAGACGATCTGGAGCCTCAACCCGCAGATAACCTTTCATGATATTCGGGCCACGTAATTGCAAACGGCCGCCATATTCAATGCCCGGTACAGGCAGTAAGCGCGCTTCCATACCCGGCAAAATCCGTCCAACTGTACCTACTTTGGCAGCCATCGGGACATTAATTGACACAACGGGAGCGCATTCTGTCACGCCGTAACCTTCCAGAATACGGATACCAAATTTATCCTGCCAAACACGTTTGGTGTTTTCTGACAATTTTTCTGCACCTGCAACCACATAACGCAAGCGGGTAAAATCATAAGGGTGGGCAAAACGGGCATAGTTACCCAGAAAAGTTGAGGTTCCAAACAAGACAGTACAGTTTTGGTCATAGACTACTTCAGGAACAACACGATAATGCAGTGGATTTGGGTAAAGGAATACACGGCTTCCCGTCATCAAAGGGGTAAATAACCCGACTGTCAGCCCAAAGGCATGAAACAGGGGCAAAGATGACATGAAACGATCCTGTGGAGTAAAGTCTGCAATTGTTTTAATTTGCTCAACGTTAGCCAATAAACTGGCATGACTATGCACAACCCCTTTTGGCACACCTTCAGAACCTGAAGTAAACAGGATCAGCGCATCATCTTCTGGTTTCTGTGAAGGCAGAATAGCTTTAGTCGGGAAAATTAAATGCCAAAATATCCACAACTTATCGTCCCGTGTAATGGTATCTTTCAGATCTTCAATATAGACCCAATTCGCTTCTGTTACCTGCTCAGGCAAATAGGTTAACTGCCCTTTTTCCAGAAATTGGCGAGAAGTCACAATGGTTTTGATTGTCGCCGCTTGTATGGCATTTTTAATACCACTACTTCCCGCCGTATAGTTCAACAAGGCAGGAACCCGCCCTCTCAGCGATGCACCGTATATAACAGCCACCATAACAGTGACATTAGGCAGCAAAAATCCTATTCTTTCATTTTCCTGAGTAAAACGTTCTAAGATCCGACTGACTCCCAATATTTTTTTCAATAATGTGTGATAACTATCTTCTTTCAGTGCAGCATCTTCAATACAGGGTTTAAAACGACCAAAACGCTTTTGAGCTGTAAGATAAGCACTGAATAACGTCTCTTTCGGACGTGTCTGCATTCTCACATCCATCATGACAGCATGCAGTTTTTCTCCCGCCAAACGACGACGCGTTGACGAATCCGGTGCATCAGGCATCGGAAAATCCATGGCAGGTAAAATCTTGATGGTAATTTTAGGAAACCAATGAAGTTTCATAACGCCTTTCAGACGCCCGAAGATACTTTGTTCTGCACCATCAATACGGATAGGCACAATTTTGGCATCTGACTTGGCTGCAATGAACGCTGCACCATCATAAACTTTCATCAAAGAGCCCGTTACTGTGATCCGGCCTTCAGGGAAAATCACGATAGGCCGCCCATTATCGATCTCTTTAACTAGTGTCCTGATTGCCATTGAGTTCGTTGGATCCAGAGGCACAACATCCGCATAGGGTTTAATAAATTTGAGAAAGCTCCGTGTCGCAATATTAGAATAAATGGCAAATACGGGTTTCACTGGCAGAAAAAGCCCAACCAAAAGACCATCCAAAAAGGAAATATGATTGGGAGTAATAATACATTTGGGGTGTTTGAGATGCTTGTCATCACCTTCTACTGTAACTCTAAAGAGCACACGCACAAGTAATCGCAGAAACTTTAAGAGCATATCCATATCTCAATATAATTAAATAAAATTAAAGTGAGTAATAAATAGAGCGATACTATAAGAGGTATAAATGATCTGAGATATAGAATTTATTACTCATATAAAAAATAAACGTAAAAATAAAAAAATATATCAAATTATCTGTTTCTATTGCCTCAAAATATAACTTTTTATATCAAGAACGGTATTTTCTATTGATAGGGTAGCATCGACGATAAAATGTGCACATTCACGATATAATGGTTCTCTTTCTGCCAACACTCCGGCTATTTCTTCTGTTATAGACTTCCCGGTCAGACTGGGGCGCTGTGAATTTTCTGGATTATGAGACAACCGCTCTATCAGAACTTCTGCCGGGGCTTGCAGATAAATCACAATGCCATTTTGCCGCATATATTGCCGATTTTCGGCTGCCAATACCATTCCACCGCCTGTAGAAATGACCCGGTTTTTCTGGCTAACAGCTTTCAATGTTTGGCTTTCCAACTTCCTAAAATAGTCCCAACCACGTTGCTCAACGAGGTCAGCAATAGTCATCCCGCATGAAATCTGAATATTTTCATCGGTGTCAACAAATTTATACGCTAACACTTCAGCCAACAAATTACCTATTGTCGTCTTCCCTGCACCACGTGCACCTACGATAAATAGAGTTTGCTTCATTGTATTGTTTTTCCTGAAGGTCTGAGCCATTAAAGTTGAATACAAAGTATAGTAACCAAATATTTACACTGATGTAAAAAATATATTTTTACCGCACTATTTTTATCACACTAAAAGCCACACTTAATGGTAAGTGTGGCTTGTTCTGATTTAAAAATTACTAAAACAGAATATTGCCATTAACGACGGGTAAGGTAATCTCCGTAACCAATCCATTTATAAGTCGTCAATGCATCCAGTCCCATTGGACCTCTGGAGTGTAGTTTCTGGGTACTGACAGCAACCTCTGCCCCTAAACCAAACTGACCGCCATCAGTAAAACGTGTACTGGCATTTACATATACAGCCGAAGAGTCTACATGACGAATAAAATAGTCTGCATGCTGTAAAGATTCTGTCAAAATAGCATCCGAATGGGCTGTACCATGAGTACGGATATGTTCAATAGCTTTATCAATATCGCTGACAATTTCTACATTCATATCCAATGACAGCCATTCATCGCAATAGTCTTCTTCTGTCACTTCAACAACTTTTGCCGGGCCATCTTTCAGTAACGCCATAGCCGACGTCCCTGCATGCAGTGTTACTCCCTGCTCTTTCATTCTGACACTTAATGCCGGCAGAAAGTCAGCAGCTATCTTCTCATGCACCAGCAGAGTTTCCAAAGCATTACAGGCACTTGGGCGTTGAACTTTTGCATTGGTGATAACGCCCAATGCTTTTTCGAAATTCACATGTTCATCGACAAACGTGTGACAAACACCTATTCCTCCAGTGATAACCGGAATAGTGGATTGTTCTCGGCAAAGTTTATGCAACCCAGCACCACCTCGCGGGATCAGCATGTCAATATAGCGATCCATTTTCAATAATTCGGCAACCAGTTCACGATCAGGTTTATTAATCACCTGTACAGCAGTGGCAGTTAAACCACTTTGTTCCAATGCTTGTTGGATCACTTTAACCATTGCCTGATTGGTATGATGGGTTTCCTTACCACCACGTAGTATCACTGCATTCCCTGTTTTCAGGCATAATGATGCCACATCAATAGTGACATTGGGACGAGCTTCATAAATTACGCCAATTACGCCAAGAGGGACACGGCAGCGGCTCAGTTGCAACCCATTATCCAGCAGTTGTCCATCCATCACCTGCCCCACAGGATCAGCCAAGCGACAAACCTGACGCACATCATTAGCAATTGCTTTCAACCGTTCAGGAGTCAGCAATAACCGATCAAGTAATGCCTCATTCATACCCTGTTGACGGGCTTGTTCCATATCCTGCTGATTAGCAGCAAGGATCTCTTCTGTTTCCTGTTCAAGTAAATCAGCAATATGACTCAACGCCTGATTTTTCTGACTGGTGCTCAATTGAGCCAGTTGCCATGATGCTGATTTGGCTGCTTTTCCCATCTGCTCTAGCATGGTGGAATCCTTAACTTACGATCATATCATCACGGTGCACAGCAACTGCACCATATTCATAACCCAATATCTGGCAGATTTTCTGTGAATGGTGACCTGCAATCAGGCGTAAAGCGTCACTGTTGTAACGGCATACACCATGGGCTAACTTCTTGCCGGATAAGCTACAGATGCGGACAACTTCACCACGGGAAAAATCACCTGCAACACGTCTGATCCCTTTCGGCAGTAAAGAGCTGCCTTTCTCAAGAATGGCAGATTCTGCGCCATCATCAACGATGATTTCTCCCGCAGAAGGTGCACCGAAGATCCAGCGCTTACGATTTTCCATCGGACTGGTCAAGCCATGGAAACGTGTACCAACCGATTTGTCCTCAATCACATCAGCAACGACATTAGCTCTATTACCCGCAGCAATAATCACATCAATTCCGGCACGCCCTGCAACACCTGCGGCCTGAAGTTTTGTTGCCATACCACCGGTTCCAAGACCTGAAACGCTGTCCCCGGCCATCATTTTGAGTTCATCACTGATATCATGCACTTCACGAATGAGTTCCGCGTCAGGATTATTACGGGGATCGGCAGTATATAACCCTTCCATGTCTGTCAGAAGCAACAATTTATCCGCACTGCCCAGAATTGCCGCCAAAGCAGAAAGGTTATCATTATCACCCACTTTTATCTCTGCTGTTGCAACTGCATCATTCTCATTAATAATAGGGATAATCTGGTTATCAAGTAGTGCATGAAGTGTATCCCTTGCATTCAGGAAACGTTCACGATCTTCCAGATCTGCCCGTGTTAACAACATTTGGCCGACATGAATACCATAAATGGAGAAAAGCTGCTCCCATAATTGGATCAACCGGCTTTGCCCTACAGCAGCAAACAACTGTTTTGAAGCAATTGTCGCCGGCAGCTCCGGATAACCAAGATGTTCCCGACCCGCTGCAATTGCACCGGAAGTCACAATAATGATACGGTGACCTTTTTCATGTTGCTGCGCGCATTGCCGAACCAACTCCACCATATGAGCACGATTTAAACGACGGGAACCACCAGTCAGTACACTCGTCCCCAGTTTCACAACCAATGTTTGACTGTCATTCATCATATTCCTGCCATTACCATTCATTTGAAAAATAAATAAGACACAGTAAATTTAAAAAAACAGAGCTCAGTTTTAGCAGGAGAGAAGCGTCATGCCAACTGGCATAACGCAAAATTCAAAAAAAATTCATGCCAAAATTTAAACCTGAGGAGTGACAGTGTTGCCGGATGGGATCAGCGTCAGTTTGAAGGTATCAAGAGAATTGGACAGACGTTTGTGAAACGCCTGCAATGTTGATTCAAGATGCTTAAGATCAACTTCTTTTTTGATACTCATTGGTTGCCACTCACCATGTTTATCAAACAGACCTATCTGATAGTTATAAACAAACCCTTTTTCCTGTAATTCCAATTCTAACCACCATCCCCAAAACTCTCGTTTTTCTGGGGCTGCTTTTGCACTCACGCAAACAGCCAGACAATCAAAAAAGAAGTAGTGATTTTGGCATTTTAATTCGCGTAAGTAGGGCCCTAATGCAGAAAAACTCTTTAACAACTTATTTCTGGAATAACTTGCGGGTACAGTCATACAAAGGTCTCCTTTATAAACAGAAGCACATTTGTATCAAATGATTAAAAAATTTCAACTATTAAATTTAAGTTTAGTCAACTTTATCTTTCAACCATACACTTGATTCGTGTAATGCCCTACTGAAACCACTGTAGACAGGCGTTGACGGAATTGCCAATAAGGAGCCATCCATTGATGATCTAGCAATAAGTTTTGAGTCTTCTCTTGGGCTGAAAATATCATCTTTCCAATATACCGAAAACATTGGCACAGAACAGCGACGCCCCAGTAGTCCTTGATTTTTCAAAGAATAACAGCTCAGTTCTGAACGCAGAGCAGCCTCATCAACATGGTAAATGCCCAGACGACTGGCAATTACATCTTTGTACATTGACGGAATTTTCTGCTGCAACTTCTCACCATGCAGTAGTTCATGAACAACCGGGCTGACCACAGCCACTCCCTTAATAAGATGAGGTTCCAGATATGCAAGACGAACAGCAATATTGGCACCAAAACGAAAACCAAAAATACCCACTCTTGTATGGTCAATCCACGGAACAGTTTTTAATTGTTGCAATACTTGTTGATGAAGAGCGCAGGTATCCTGTGTCAATGTAAACTTGGCTGAATAACCTACAGAAGGCATATCTACCGTCAACATTGCAAAACCTAACGGTGAGAAATGTTCCCGAAACAATCGCCAACAATCACTTTGCAGACTATCAAGACTGGCACAAACGAGTATTGTCGGACACGGCCCCTGAACACCTGAAGGAATATGCAGTAAACCAGTAACAGTTTTACCTTCTTCTAACCGAAATTTCAGTTTTTTCAATTGATAATCGGAGAAATGTGCTGCATTTTCATAAGCTTTATTAGCTAGGGAAACAGCCTGATCTGCCAACTCGTCACCACGCAGATGGGGATAAGCGGCAATGCTGTATAACATTGAGGCTTTTAACCAACATTCACTGGTTTTGGATCCCTGTTCAGCATGCTGTGCTTTCTGCTGCCAGAACATTGCCTGTTGTGACCATTCAAATGCCCAATTCCCTTTACGATAGCCAACCACTGTGTCCAATAAATGGTCATGACTGCGTTCAGCATTTGTCACTGCAATCCTGCTGAGAACATCTTGAATTTCCAGCGGATTTATCCCCCTCCAGATCCAAGCGAGCCAATTAATCATGCGATACCAGCGTTCCTGGCGCTCTCCACTGAGCATTTTATTACTGATGTTAGTCGCTTGTGGACAAACGTATTTTACCAGTGTGGAAGTTTCCGGATGTTTAACCTGAGGTTTAAACAGCGATTCTGAGAGGTTCTGTTTAGTCATGGCAAAAGAAATTTATCACTGCTTATTATAAAAGTACCCAATAGATTTCGAATTGCATTGCAGTAGCAAGAGAAAAATCCCCAGATGCATAGACAACTATATGACTGGGGTAGCTATGAAGAGTAGCGCAACCAATTAAAGGGCAACTTGAAAGACGAGGGGTATAGTATAATTATTATTCACAAATAGGTGGAATAAACATCACGCCCATATCCCACGGCTGTTCAATCCATATGTTTTGAGGAACATCAACTACATAATCATCCACTAACGGACGGCCAGCAGGTTTAGCAAAAATCGTCACAAAGTGCGCTTTTGGATACATCTCACGGAGTACCTGAGCAGTGCCTCCGGTATCAACCAAATCATCAACGATGATAAAGCCTTCCCCATTCCCTTCAGCTTTTTTCAATACCTTTAACTCACACTGATTATCATGGTCATAGCTGGAAATACAAACTGTATCCACATGACGGATCCCCAGTTCACGAGCCAATAATGCTCCAGGTACAAGCCCGCCACGACTTACAGCAATAATGCCTTTCCACTGCTCTACGGGAAGTAAACGTTGTGCCAGTTTACGGGCATGTATTTGCAACATATCCCACGTTACGACATATTTTTCGCTCATAAAATTTGATCCTGGAAACTAAGAAAATCTCAGAAAAGAGTTTGTTGCGGAATAAAGGTTGCGCGAGATTATAGTGATTTAGGCGAGCAAAAACCAGCAAAAACAAGGGAACATCCTGATCCTGATTGCGCATTATTTACAAGAAAATGGTATTCTCAGGCAAGAGCATAGACACTGGGCAGCTCAAGATGATAAAAGCCCCCGATATGTCAAACATTATATACTTCCCATTTCATCAAGATGCAGTTATAGGAGATCTGACGTGTCCGAATTATCAACACTATCCCCTCAGCCATTATGGGATATTTTTGCTAAAATTTGCTCCATCCCACACCCATCCTATCATGAAGAAGAACTGGCCACTCACATCGTTGAATGGGCCAAAAACAGAAATTTCCATGTTGAGCGCGATGAAGTCGGTAATATCCTGATCAGAAAACCGGCCACAAAAGGCATGGAAAACCGCAAGACGGTTGTACTTCAAGCTCATCTTGATATGGTTCCTCAAAAAAATAATGATACACAACACAATTTTACGAAAGATCCTATCCGTCCTTACATTGACGGTGACTGGATAACGGCTGAAGGTACAACATTAGGGGCAGATAATGGTATTGGTATGGCTTCCGCCTTGGCAGTGCTAGCAGATGAATCTGTCAAACACGGCCCGCTGGAAGTTTTACTGACCATGACTGAAGAAGCAGGTATGGATGGTGCATTCGGCCTTCAACCCGGCTGGTTACAAGCTGATATTCTGATAAATACTGATTCAGAAGAAGAAGGCGAAATCTATATGGGTTGTGCGGGTGGTATTGATTTTGTCTCAACGATAACACTCTCCCGCGAGTCTCTGCCAGCAAACTATCAAACTCTGCAACTAACGCTGAAAGGCTTAAAAGGCGGTCATTCCGGTGGTGATATCCACTTAGGATTAGGTAACGCTAACAAATTACTGGCTCGTTTCCTCGCTACATATACAGAAGAACTTGACCTGAAATTGATTCATTTTCAGGGAGGGACACTGCGCAATGCTATTCCTCGTGAAGGCTCTACTATCATTGCCGTGCCAGTAGAACAGTGCCAAAAGCTACATCAGTTAAAAAATAATTATCTGGAAACATTGAAAAATGAATATGCGGTTGCTGAAGCGAATTTGACTCTCTTATTAGACGAAATTGAAACTTCATCACCAGCATTGACAGCAGATTGCCAGTCTCGTTTTATCTCTATGTTAAACACCATGCCTAACGGTGTTATCCGTATGAGCGATGTCGCTAAAGGTGTCGTAGAAACATCCCTGAACGTAGGTGTTGTTAATATGGAAGCAGACAAAGTGGAAATTATCTGTCTGATCCGTTCATTAATTGAAAGTGGTAAAGCTTATGTTGTCGGAATGCTGAATTCTCTGGCAAAACTGTCCGGCGCAGAAACAACAGCAAGTGGTGGTTATCCGGGCTGGCAGCCGGATGCTAATTCTCCGGTTATGCATTTAGTCCGCGAAACTTATCACCAACTGTTCGACAACACTCCGAATATTATGGTGATCCACGCAGGTCTGGAATGTGGGTTGTTTAAAAAACCATATCCAGATATGGATATGGTCTCCATTGGCCCAACCATTCGTGGCGCGCATTCACCTGATGAAAGAGTTCACATTAAGAGTGTTGGTCAGTATTGGCAATTGCTGACTGCCATTCTGAAATCAATTCCGGTAAAAGAGTAATATCGGCACATTCCCCTGCTCATAAGCAGGGGAATATTCTTTCTTACACGCTTTCCCCATAACAGACAACATTACCATTCCAACAATAACTGCCGTTCCAGTTGTGGATTCTGTAATGTCACATGCAGGCCAACTAACCGAACACCCCGGCCTTCTCTGCGAATTTCCCAAGCCTGTCTGGCTATCCGAAGCAGATCCTGTTTATCTAATAGAGGATGAACATATTCCTGTGTCGTCAGTTGAAAATCATCAAATTTTAATTTAATGCCCTGACGAGCAATACGGAGATCGGGCTTGACCTTTCCCAACCGCTTTTCCAGTTCAGGGTAAAGATATTCAACCAATTCGGCACAATCACGCCAATCATGAATATCCTGCGCCAGTGTTTTTTCTACACCAACAGACTTACGTAAGCGCTCAGGCTTGATTAAACGCTCATCAATACCATGACAACGCTGCCAAAGTGCCAAGCCAAATTTCCCCAATTTTTTTATTAACTCTAACTTGTCATAGCGTTGCACATCCACACAGGTTTCCAAACCCATATCTGATAATCGATTAGCAGTTACTTTCCCCACGCCAGGAATTTTGTGTAATGGTAAAGATTGTACAAACTCTTCAACTTGTTCAGGAGCAATCACATATTGACCATTGGGTTTATTAATATCTGATGCAATTTTGGCCAGAAATTTAACGGGTGCAACACCTGCCGAAGCAGTTAGTTGCAACTCCTTAAAAATTACCTGACGAATCTCTTTAGCAATTAACGTAGCGGAGCCATGACAATATTGGCAATCCGTTACATCCAGATAAGCCTCATCCAGAGAAAGTGGTTCAATCAGTTCGGTATAACGGGAAAAAATTTGGCGGATATGTTGAGAAACTTCTTTATAGAACACCATTCGTCCTGAAATCACTTTCAATTGAGGACAAAGTTTCAATGCCATTGAGGTAGACATAGCGCTGTGTACGCCGAAACGGCGGGCAGGATAATTGGCTGTACTGATAACACCTCGCCTGTCAGCGCTGCCACCAACAGCAATAGGAATATCGCGAAGTGATGGATTATCCCGCATTTCAATAGCAGCAAAAAAGCAGTCCATATCAATATGAATAATCTTGCGCATCTGATCTCTCCACGACAAAGAAACTGTATAAAAATACAGTTAAAAATCATAACGCGCTACTTTTTTTAACCATTTTTATCATACAGGCAAATATCAACCTGCATTTCACTCTTATTATCTCTCTTCCAGAGGTCTTTTATTCTAAAAATTAACTAATCAGGAATTAGATTATTTTTCCAACAAGGACGGTCTGCAATGACATATTACAGACCGTTTCCGGTTTATACCCCACTTGGGAAAATCAAAGTCTGTCCTGGAGCTTCACGGTTCAAATGAATAAAATTCAGATGTTTTTCATAGTGATCAAGAATATCGCTGATTATTTGTTCTTTTGTGTAGCCCATTAAATCATTACCCTGCGTACCTTCCATCAGAAAGGTTTCCAACCGGAAGTAATAAGACTTACCCAATCTCGCACGATAAGTAAATCCGGGCACGGAATAGCGTTGCGGCCATACCTGATAAATAAAATTCTGTTCTTCCCCCAAATCAACAATCAGTTCAAGCGGGCTAAGGCGCTTATCCTCCTCCGAAGGCAGTGTGCTAAATTGCACTTTCGCACCGCGTAATTCCAACTCTTTTGCAACTTCCTGCATCGCAGGACGACATACCATATCCAACATACGTTGGGTACTTTTCGTTCCCGGAAAATGCATCATACGACTCAGGCGCTGCTTCCAGTTCAAAGAACCATTGTCATGCACCAATGTTGGGGATGTATTCTGCAATGCACTGGCCTTACGGAAGTCTTCCACTCGCAATGATTTATACAATCCCGCCATAATAAAGAAGATCACAAAACTAAACGGTAATCCCATAATTACTGTGGTGTTTTGTAAAGCAGAGATACCATCCGTCATCAATATGCCCAATGTCAGTACACCAATTGCCACAGACCAGAATATCCGCAGCCAGTTTGGTGCGTCATTATTAATATCACTGAGGTTAGATGTGAAATTGCCTAAAACCAACGATCCCGAATCGGCCGATGTGACATAAAATAACAGCCCGGTGATAGTGGCAACGGAAGCACTAAAAGTAAAAGCCGGATAAAGTGCCAGAAGGTTATAAAAACCTTGCTCCGGATGGAGCAATACTGTTTCAGCTAATTGCCGATTACCGTGAAGAATTTCATATAACGCACTGTTACCAAAAATCGATAACCAAAGCAGCGTAAAAACAAATGGAATAACCAGGGTTCCCATTACAAACTGGCGGATCGTTCGGCCACGGGAAATACGCGCAAGGAATAATCCAACAAACGGTGACCAGGCAACCCACCATGCCCAGAAAAATAGTGTCCAGTTATTCATCCATTCGGTCGGACGTTCAAATGCGAAACTATTGAGTGTCATGCTCATAAAACGGCTGATGTAATCACCAACATTCTGCACCAGTCCATTAAGCAAAAATTCTGTATCCCCTACAAACAAGATAAATAGAATCAACCCTAATGCCAGTAACACATTCAATTCGGACAAAAATCGAATGCCTTTGTTCACACCAGAGGTGACAGATACCGTTGCTACTATCACCGACAGCAGTATTAATCCCCCCTGAACGCCCAAGCCCTGTGGCAGCCCGAAAAGCACTTTCAAACCGTAATTTAGCTGCACCACACCGATTCCCAATGTAGTTGCGATACCGAAAATCGTGCCTATTACCGCAGCGATATCCACGGTATGACCGATAGGCCCTTTGATACGATTGCCAAAAATAGGATAGAGCGCTGAACGGATAGTTAATGGCAAGTTGTAACGATAACTGAAATAGCCCAGAGCAATCCCCATCAGAGCATACATAGACCAGCCCGTCAGGCCATAGTGGAACAATGTCCACACCATCGCCTGACGAGCTGCTTCAATCGTTTCTCCTTCCCCCGTAGGTGGACGCATATATTGCGTAACCGGTTCAGCTACTGAGAAAAACATCAAATCAATACCTATCCCGGCAGCAAACAACATTGCCGCCCAACTGAGCAAACTGAACTCAGGCTTAGATTGTTCCGGCCCTAGTTTGATAGAACCAAAACGGGAAGATGCAACAAATATGACAAAGACAATATAAAGCGTTGCAGCCAGCAGGTAGTACCAGCCAAAAGTTTTAGATACCCAGTTCAGCGTACTTTTTATCCAGATACTCGTTGCATCCGTAAAGAAAAACGTGAAAAGAGAAAAGACAATAATTAACACTGCTGAGATAAAAAAAACGACAGAGTTCAGTGTATCCTTCTGAATGTTTTTTGGACTGTCTTGTGTGTTCATAGGCAGTTCCTGAAATTAATGAAAAGAAAAAACGAAAAAGAATAATGACAATAACCATATGAATAATAAATAAAAAATAAACTAACTCTCAATAGTTCCAATTCCATTTTGTAAAAATATTGTAATAAAACATATTTAATTTTGATTGAACATTCAATTAAAAAAAAGTTTAATAGCGCCGGATCATTGATTTTCTGAGCGTAAGGTCATGCCCAAAATTGGAATACAGTCGATAAGAAAACAACAACTCATTGATGCAACATTAGCGGTCATCAATGAAGTTGGAATGCAGGAAGCAAGTATTGCGCAGATAGCCAGAAAAGCCGGGGTTTCTAACGGTATTATCAGTCACTATTTCAAAGATAAGAACAGATTACTTGAAGCAGCTATGCGGCATCTATTGTATCAACTCAAAATGGCTGTAGCACGACGGTTAAGGCTACTCAACAATGCTACTCCGGCTCAAAGGCTAACAGCCATCGTTGAAGGAAATTTTGACGCCAGTCAAATCAATAATGCAGCCATGAAAACCTGGCTGGCTTTTTGGGCCAGCAGCATGCACCAGCCCAATTTGTACCGATTACAACAAGTGAACGAACGTCGCTTATATTCCAATATCTGTGTTGAATTCAGAAGGACTCTACCCAAAAGAGAAGCGCAACTGGCAGCACAAGGGCTGGCAGCTCTGATTGACGGTATCTGGCTGAGAAGTGCCTTGAGCAGCAAGCCCTTTGATATAGAAAGTGCCTTCACTATCACCATCGATTATATCGAGCAGAAACTCAGATAACCTGTGTACCCTGAATTCTGATCTAAGGAGACTCTATGACCCGTTTTGGTTTACAGAAGCTTTATATCCACGGTGCTTATGTTGATAGTGCCAACCCTGATAGAAACACTTTTGATGCAATCAATCCAGCCAATGGTGAAGTCATTGCTCAATTGCAGGCTGCAACTGAACAAGATGTTGAGCTGGCTGTGGAAAGTGCCCAAAAAGGACAAAAAATCTGGGCAGCAATGACTGCGGTAGAGCGTTCACGGATCTTACTTAAAGCAGCAGATATTCTCCGTGAGCGCAATGATGAATTGTCCGAACTGGAAACACTGGATACCGGCAAACCGCTCTCCGAAACTCAACTAATTGATATCCTTACCGGTGCCGACGTTATGGAATATTATGCCGGTCTGATCCCTGCGATTGAAGGCCAGCAAATTCCATTGCGTGAATCCTCTTTCATCTATACGCGTCGTGAACCACTAGGCGTCGTGGCAGGCATTGGGGCATGGAACTATCCAATCCAAATTGCCTTGTGGAAATCAGCACCAGCGCTGGCGGCTGGTAATGCCATGATTTTCAAACCCAGTGAAGTGACTTCCCTCACCGCCCTGAAGCTCGCTGAAATTTATACTGAAGCGGGTTTACCTGATGGCGTATTTAACGTCCTGACAGGCATGGGGCATGAAGTGGGCCATTATCTGGCTGTCCATCCGAAAATCGCCAAAATGTCTTTTACCGGCGGTATTGTCACCGGCAAGAAAGTGATGGCTAACGCATCCGGCTCAACATTGAAAGAAGTCACAATGGAACTGGGTGGTAAATCTCCGTTGATCATTTTCGATGATGCCAATCTGGATCGGGCTGCCGATATCGCCATGATGGCAAACTTTTTCAGTTCAGGTCAGGTCTGTACCAACGGTACACGCGTTTTTATCCCGAAGGCACTGGCTCCCCATTTTGAAAATAAAATCATGGAGCGTATCAAACGGATCCGCATTGGCTCACCGCTTGATCCGAATACCAATTTTGGCCCATTGGTAAGCTTCCAGCATATGGAATCTGTCTTACGCTACATAGAAAGCGGCAAAAATTCAGGTGCCCGTTTGCTATATGGTGGTAAACGCTTAATGGACGGTGATCTGGCGAAAGGGGCATTTATTGCACCAACCGTATTTACCGACTGTACCGATGACATGCTGATTACCCAGGAAGAAATTTTCGGCCCGGTAATGTGTATTCTGACCTACGAAACAGAAGATGAGGTCATTGCTCGCGCTAATAACACAGATTATGGCCTTGCCGCAGGAGTAGTGACGAAAGATTTATCCCGTGCTCACCGTGTTATCCACCAATTAGAAGCCGGGATTTGTTGGATCAACACATGGGGAGAATCACCGGCAGTTATGCCAGTCGGTGGCTACAAACATTCTGGTGTCGGACGCGAAAATGGGCTGGTTACTCTACAACACTATACACAGATTAAATCAATACAGGTTGAACTAGGAAATTTCGAATCCCTATTTTAACCCACGACTGAAACAGAGGAGATAACAATGGCATTTGACTACATTATTATCGGTGCTGGTTCAGCGGGTAATGTGCTTGCAACTCGTTTAACGGAAGATCCGAATGTTACTGTCCTGTTGCTGGAAGCAGGTGGGCCAGATTACCGATTCGACTTTCGTACTCAAATGCCAGCAGCGCTGGCATATCCCTTGCAGGGAACCCGTTACAACTGGGCGTATGAAACCGATCCCGAACCCTACATGAATAACCGTCGTATGGAATGTGGACGGGGTAAGGGAGTAGGGGGATCGTCATTGATCAATGGCATGTGCTATATCCGTGGCAATGCGATGGACTTTGATAATTGGGCAAAACAACCCGGTCTGGAAGATTGGGGGTATCTCGATTGCCTGCCTTATTTCCGTAAAGCAGAGTCACGGGATATTGGCCCGAATGACTACCATGGCGGCGATGGCCCTGTCAGTGTTACCACACCCAAGGCCGATAATAATGAGCTTTTTCATGCGATGGTAGAAGCCGGTATTCAGGCTGGCTATCCAAGTACTGACGACCTGAATGGCTACCAGCAAGAAGGCTTTGGCCCGATGGATCGTACTGTCACACCAAAAGGCCGTCGCTCCAGCACTGCTCGCGGTTATCTGGATCAAGCCAAATCTAGATCTAACCTAGCCATTATGACTCATGCACTAACAGACACCATCAAATTTAAGGGTAAAACTGCCGTTGGTGTCGATTTCTACCAAGGTAATAGTTCAACACTGACGCAGGCCAAAGCACGCAAAGAAGTTTTGCTCTGTGCCGGAGCCATCGCTTCCCCGCAGATTTTGCAGCGTTCAGGCATTGGCCCTGAAGATGTATTGCATGAATTTGGTATTCCTGCGATACATATTTTGCCCGGTGTAGGGCAAAATCTTCAGGATCATCTTGAAATGTACCTGCAATATGAGTGCCTCGAACCTGTTTCTCTCTATCCTTCTTTGAAATGGTATAACCAACCAATGATTGGGGCTGAATGGTTATTTAAAGGCACTGGTATTGGTGCCAGTAATCATTTTGAAGCCGGTGGTTTTATCCGCACCAGTGAAAAATTTGCCTGGCCCAATATTCAGTATCACTTCTTACCCGTTGCCATTAACTACAATGGTAGTAATGCAGTCAATAAACACGGCTTTCAGGCTCACGTCGGTTCGATGCGTTCCCCAAGTCGGGGGCGTGTGAAAATCAAGTCACGTGACCCACACCAGCATCCAAGCATTTTGTTCAACTATATGTCTACAGAACAGGACTGGCAGGAATTCCGCGATGCCATTCGCATTACACGGGAAATTATGGCACAACCCGCACTTGCTCCTTATTGTGGCCAGGAAATAAGCCCCGGATCTGGTATCCAGACAGATGAGCAGTTGGATGCCTTTATTCGGGAGCGTGCCGAAACAGCGTTTCATCCATCCTGTAGTTGTAAAATGGGATTTGATGAAATGGCTGTTGTTGATAGTCAAGGGCGAGTGCATGGTGTTGAAAACCTGCGTGTCATTGATGCGTCTATAATGCCGGAAATTATTACCGGTAATTTGAATGCCACCACTATCATGATGGCAGAGAAAATTGCCGATAAAATCCGGGGACATCCCCCTCTGCCCCGCAGTCAGGCAAAATATTATGTCGCCAATGGTGCCCCGGTACGCAAATCGCCAGTAAACACATCATCAGAGAGTTCCTGAAAAAAAGGGTGATCATGTTCAGATCACCCTTCCTATATGAATAAATTATCAGAATGATAAATTCTGATACGTTGAATTAACCTTCCTCTTTTTTGCTATTATCACCTTTAAGACTGTTGATTAAATCATCCGTCTTTTTATCGGCATCCGATTTTATTTCTTTCGTCTTCGACTTTACTGCATCTGCAAACTGATTAATTTTATCCGTGGCCTGTTGTTGTATCTCCCCCGCTTTGGCTGTCATCTTATCCGCTGCGTCATTTAGAGATTTTGTAACATCACCCGTATTGGAAGACTGCGTTTGACTTACCGCATCATGAGTGGAATGGTTCATATTACCCTGTTTTTCCTTGGATTTATCTACCGATTCACGCTCTCCACCCGCAGCATTGTCTTTCATGTCCTGTGATTTTTCTTTTTCATTGTCCGTCATTTCTGAGTTTTTCTGCTCAGTATCCGTTTTCATTTGAGATGCACTATCTTCGGTTTGATGGGTTGAATCCTCCGCTTTTTTGGAAGCATCATCACAGCCTGCAATAAATGCCACAATTCCTACCAAGAACAGCGTACTAAGAATCTTCTTCATTGACTAACCCCTTGCACTTACGGAAATGACCTTGCGAATGAGTGTTTTGGTTTTTATACCACAACATCCCATAAGCACTTTGCAGCAAACCATACCTATAAAAGCTATGTCTATAAAAAGCTATGCCGATAAAAAAACTGTACTGATAAAAAACTGTGCCGATAAAAAACATGCAGATAAAAATAATTCTCATTTTTATCTGCCCGACTTGCTTTCTTAGATGACTTATAACAATGCAATATTTCACACAAACACATTTTAGGAAATTTATGGCAAATAATAGTCAAAATTTAGAAAAACGCCCAATCACAACTTTTATTCGAAAAATCTTAAACGGAACATTTTCGGGAACACTGGTATTAGGTATTGTATTTTCCAATGCCGTTTTAGCGGCAGAAAATCCTGCTGAGAAGGGTGCCGAAAAGAAAAATAAGGTTATACAACTATCAACGCTTTCGGTAATAGGAAGTGTCCACAACAGCACCAGCGCAGGTAGTTCTTCGCTCAAAAAGGAAGATATCGACCGGACTCAGGCTGATAACGTTGCCCAATTACTCGAACAGCTTCCCGGTGTTTCTATGTCCGGCTCGCCGCGCTCCGGTGGGCAAACCTTAAATATCTGGGGAATGGGAGAATCAGAAGACATCAAAATCACACTGGATGATGCACCCAAAGGATTCGAGAAATATCGTCAGGGTTCCATTTTTATAGAACCAGAATTAATCAAACGTATTGATGTTGATAAAGGGCCACACAATTTATTGAATGGCAACGGTGGATTTGGCGGTTCTGTCAAAATTGTGACAAAAGATACCAGCGACTTGTTACGTCCGGATGAAGATTGGGGCGGCTTTATCAAACAAAGCTACCACACCAATGACAGGCAATGGATCAACAGTATTGCGTTATACGGCAGAGATCCTAATGGCTATGCTGATGGATTGCTGTATACCAACAAACGTGATGGTCATAATATCAAGCGCCCTGATGGTACACGTTTTGAATATTCACAAAACAACCAAACGTCTTATTTATTGAAAGCCAATTTCTACCCCAATGACACGCATACTATAAGTTTGTCCGCTATGCGCTCTGAATCAGATGGTTGGCAGCCGTGGGCAGCTAAACGGGATGGAATGGTAGTTCCATCTGATGCTGACATCAAAAGATATGGCTGGGATGGTGCCTGGAAAAGAAAATTGGTCTTCCGTGATCAAATCGATCAAAACTATTCTGCCAAATGGAGTATCGCACCGGAAGATAATCCATGGATAAATTTAACACTTACCTATGCCTATTCCAAAACCAAGCAAAACGATAGTCGCCCTGAGAATGCTGCATCTTCTTTCAGTGGGTTAATGGGTAATAAAAGCTGGGTTGATTACACTGACAATTTGGTTGATATCAATAATAACAGCGTGTTCTCAACAGGTATAATCGAACATGAATTAATAGCAGGCGCCCGTTGGCATAAGAACCAACGCAACGTTTTAATGTTCGATAAAGGCAATAAAAATAATGCTGAATATAATTACGGCTATTACCAGCCTCACTATATGCCAGCGGGCGATCAGCATACTTACAGCGTATATATGCAAGATTCTTTGAAACTAGGGAATATTACAATCACGCCAGGGATTCGCTATGACCATGTTAAAAACATTGGTGAAGAAAATAAGGCACCTCGCTTTAACAACAAATCACCTGAAATCAACCATGATTATAGCAGTGTGACTTATACTGGTTGGACACCTCATTTGGGAGTAGTGTGGAAAACCAACCAACATCTTTCACTATTTGCAGATATCAGCCGCACATGGAGAGCACCACTGGTAGATGAACAGTATGAAGTTCAGTCAGCAAAAACCAATCTTCCCGGCTCCAGCCGTAATCTTAAGGTTGAAAGAATGACAGGGATACGACTTGGTGCCATTCTCGATTTCGATGATCTGATGCTTGAAAATGACAGCTTGCAAATTCGTACAACCTTATTCCGTAACCGTGGTAAGGATGAAATCTTCAAAAGACGTGGAATTTATTGTACAGAACAAATTGAAAGTGGTTCGAGTAGCTCATGTGAAAAGCCATTAGCGAATTATCGCAACCTGCCGAGTTATACTATAGAAGGCTTGGAAATAGAGACCTTCTATGACAGCAGAACACTATTCGGAAAATTTTCTTTCTCTACCATTCGCGGCCAGCGTGATGCTTCGATGCGCGATCCGTGGATAGGACATAAGACCTGGATTGCTGAAATTCCGCCAAGATCTGCACATGCTATGCTTGGGTTCAAAATCCCACGCTGGCAGATGGCGATGGGCTGGAAAGGTGATTTTATCCGCAAACAAGATCGTTCATCTGTAGATGGCGATCCAGAAGCATGGCATTGGTCATTACCAAAAACCAGAGGCTATGCCCTGCATGGTCTGTTTGCAAGCTGGCGCCCGCCTCTTATGAAAGGCTTTGAAGCACGGATCACTGTAGATAACCTGTTCAACCGTGATTACTATCCATATTTAGGAGAAGCCGTTTCAGGTATTGGTCGTAATTACAAATTCAGTATTTCACAGCAATTCTAACTGACACTTAACCACTCAACTGATAATCCTTTTAATATCCTGTAAGAAGCCGATAAAAACCCGCTGTTTTGTCTCACAGCGGGCTATCCTTCCAACGTTATTTTTTTAACTGGTGATAGATTTTCTCACAAGAAAAACATCATCAAAGAATGCGGTTTTTCTCCAGTTGCGCATAACGAGCGGCTTCCCTTGCCATACGTTTTTTACGCGCATCACAAGGTTCAGGACAATCGCAGACTTTTTCAACACCTATACTTCCCAAGCCTCCACAACTTCCCTGAATACTTTTGCGCTTAAAGATATAGCCTAATGCCATCCCCACAAAAGCCAGCAGGAAAAAGATAAAGGCTGCGATAAAAACTTCCATAACCTTTCCCTCTTATTTTTTCTGTTGTAAATATTGCTTAAAGGCCGGGCTATAACGTTCTTCAAAACCATCTTTAGTTTTGACTATCATAAAAACCGGAATGTTCAGTTTTTCAGCTAATTCCATTCCCTTAACTGGCCCTAACACATCTATCCCGGTAGAAAAACCATCTGCGCTCATGCAGGTCGGTGCAATAACCGTAATCGAAACCAGATTATGTCTGATGGGGTTCCCTGTTTTGGGATCAATGGTGTGAGAATAACGCACGCCATTCTGTTCAAAATAGTTGCGGTAATCACCCGATGTCGCGACAGCCATCTCACCCGGTTCAATAATTTCCTGAGCACTTTGCGTCATTCCACTATCGGATGGCTTTTCAATCGCAATTCGCCATGGAGTACCCTTACCGTTGTTTCCTGATGTGCGAACTTCACCACCAATATCAACCATGTAATTCCTGATATTCTGAGAAGCCAGGTATTCCGCGACCACATCAACACCGTAGCCTTTAGCAATAGAGGAAAGATCAACATATAATTCAGGAATGGACTTAATCAGATTATTACCTTCAACAGATAATTTATCGATCCCAATCCACGCACGGCGTGTTGCCAATTCTTCATCTGTTGGCGCTTTAGTCACTCGTCCTTCCGGCCCAAATCCCCACAAATTCACTAATGGCCCAACAGTCACATCTAAAGCACCATCCGTCAATTGATTAATACGGGTAGCTTCCTTAACCACTTTCGCTGTAGCTGTGGATACCGGAAAGGGTTTATTCACTTCACGACTTTGATTAAAACGACTCAATTCAGAATTTGGCCGATAAGTGGACATCTGGTCGTTTACTTCTTCTAATAAACGATCAATCTCTTTTTGCAGTTTTTCCGGGGAAGGTCCTGATAAATCAGTGATATACTTGATGGAGTAATAAGTTCCCATCGTTTGCCCACTCAGGTTCTGTTGTTCTGGACCACCACATGCTGATAACAGCACGGCCATGAACATCAATACACCCCAGTTGATAATTTTTTTACTCAACATAACTTACTCTTTCTGAATCATCAGCGCCCACGAAATGTGGGCGCTTATCGTTAAATCAAAGTGTTATATACCCGGCGTTTTTCAATCTTAAAATCCATAGGGTATAGATCATGATCTGATTCAGATCATCAGCCACCGAAATCATCCAGCATGATGTTTTCATCTTCTACACCAAGGTCTTTCAGCATCTTAATGACCGCAGCATTCATGACCGGAGGCCCACACATGTAGAATTCACAATCTTCTGGTGCCGGATGGTCTTTCAGATAATTTTCATACAGGACGTTGTGAATAAAGCCTGTATAGCCATCCCAGTTATCTTCCGGCAAGGCATCAGACAGCGCAACATGCCAGGTAAAGTTTTCATTTTCTGCCGCCAGCTGATCGAAATCTTCGGTATAGAACATTTCACGCTTGGAACGGGCACCATACCAGAAAGAGATCTTACGATTGGAACTCAAACGATTGAGCTGATCGAAAATGTGAGAACGCATTGGTGCCATACCTGCACCACCGCCGATGAATACCATTTCAGCATCAGTATCCTTCGCGAAGAATTCACCGAATGGGCCGGAAATCGTCACTTTATCACCGGCTTTTAATGACCAGATGTAAGAAGACATGATACCCGGTGTCACATCAGGGTTTCTTGGCGGAGGTGTGGCAATACGCACGTTCAGCATAATGATGCCATGCTCTTCCGGATAGTTCGCCATTGAGTATGCACGAACTGTCGGCTCATTGACTTCAGAAACATAGCGGAACAAATTAAATTTATCCCAATCTTCGCGGTATTCCTGCGGTACATCAAAATCAACATAACGGGCAATATGTGGAGGACATTCAATCTGAATGTAACCACCTGCACGGAATGGTACGACTTCCCCATCAGGTACTTTCAGTTTCAATTCTTTAATGAAAGTTGCTTTGTTATCGTTAGAGATAACTTCACATTCCCATTTCTTAACGCCGAAGATCTCTTCCGGCAATTCAATTTTCAGGTCTTGCTTAACATTAACCTGACATGCCAGACGGCAGCCTTCTTTTGCTTCACGCTTGTTAATGTGAGACAGCTCTGTAGGCAGGATATCACCACCGCCTTCTCTGATCTTCACACGACACTGACCACAAGAGCCGCCACCACCACATGCTGAAGAAACGAAAATACCCTGATTGGCAAGCATACCCAACAACTTATCACCAGCGGGAGCAGTAAAACTTTTCTCCTCATCGCCGTTGACTTCAACTTTAATATCCCCGGTGTTCACTAACTTCGATTTTGCGAACAAAATCATTGCCGTCAGCGCCAACACAATCAGGGTAAACATTACTACGCCTAGAATGATTATATCCATGAATTCTTCTCTCCTTTAGAGCTGCACGCCGGAGAAGGACATAAAACCCAATGCCATCAATCCGGTGGTAATAAAGGTGATCCCCAATCCTTTCAAACCTGCCGGAACATCCGCATATTTCATTTTTTCACGAATAGCGGCCATCAGGACAATTGCCAGCATCCAGCCCATACCTGAACCAAAACCATATACGATGGATTCACCAAAGTTATAGTCACGCTGTGCCATGAAAGAAACACCACCGAAAATCGCACAGTTCACCGTAATCAACGGCAGGAAAATCCCCAACGCGTTGTAAAGTGCAGGAACGTAACGATCAAGGATCATTTCCAGAATCTGCACCAGTGCAGCGATCACACCGATAAAGGTAATGAAGTTCAGGAAACTCAGATCAACCCCATCAATCAAGGCTCCATCACGGAGTACCAGATTGTAAACAAGGTTATTGGCAGGAACAGAAATTCCCAAAACAACCGTTACGGCAACGCCCAGACCAAAAGCAGTTTTGACGTTTTTAGACACCGCCAGAAAAGTACACATACCGAGAAAGAAGGATAACGCCATATTCTCGATAAAGACGGCACGGACAAATAAACTGATATAATGTTCCATGTTGTCTGTTACTCCTTATCAACCTGCTCAGGTTTCAGAGTCCGCAGACCCCAAATCAGCATACCAATGATGAAAAATGCACTTGGTGCCAGCAGGAACAGACCGTTAGGCTGATACCAACCACCATTTTTGATGGATTCCATCACAGTAATACCCAACAGCTTTCCTGAGCCAAACAGTTCGCGCAAAAAGCCCACCAGTAACAAAATGACACCATAGCCTAAACCGTTACCGATACCATCCATGAAACTTTCTACTGGAGGAGATTTCATGGCATAGGCTTCTGCACGTCCCATTACGATACAGTTAGTGATGATAAGGCCAACAAACACAGATAGCTGTTTTGAGATTTCATAGGCATATGCCCGCAAAATCTGGTCTACCACAATAACCAACGAGGCAATAATTGCCATCTGCACAATGATTCGCACACTGCCCGGAATGTAATTACGAATCAACGAAATGAAAAAGTTAGAAAATGCTGTTACCAGTGTCACAGCAAGCGTCATCACCAATGCAGTTTCTAGTTTGGTTGTTACCGCTAATGCTGAACACACACCCAAAACCTGCAATGCAATTGGGTTATTATCAAACAGCGGCCCAAGAAGGACGCGTTTTATCTCTTTACTATCAGCCATCTTTCAAGACTCCCTCGCGTACTTTTTTCAGGAACGGGCCAAAACCATTATCACCCAACCAGAAATCAAACATATGCTGAACACCGTTGGAAGTCAGAGTCGCGCCAGACAAACCATCTACACCATAAGGATTATCACCCGCGCCACCACGAACGATTTTGAGCACCGGAGCACCTTCCGGGTTATAAAGTTTTTTGCCAACCCATTGCTTACGCCATTGTGGGTTATCAACTTCACCACCCAATCCCGGTGTTTCGCCGTGAGAGTAGTAAGTAATGCCGCGAGATGTTACGCCATCCACGTCAATGGAAATAAAGGCATACATCATTGACCACAGACCTGAACCATATATCGGCAATACCAGCTCAGTAGTTTTGCCGTGTTCATCTTTAACCAGATAGATTTCTGTCATATCAGCCCGACGACGGATTTTCGCCAGATCCTGTTCTGGGGATAAAGCTATGCTGGTTTCATCACGGCGCAGGGCATTATTCAGGTCAAAATTGCCATCACTTTTTTCGAGTATTGCTGTTTTCAAATCAAGCAATCTTGGCTGGATATGGCTGTCATAAGCTGCTTTGATTTCTGCTGTTGTCATGTCTGGTTTCAGCAAACCAGCAACATCCAGAATATTACGCTGTTTATCCAACAGTTTTTGTTCTTGTTGCTGTGCCCTCAAACCTACGGCTGAACCAGCAACGACAATCGAACATACAAGGCACAACACAAAAACAACAAGAAACGTTCTGCCGATGCTGTCATTATTTTTTGGTTTATCATTAGCCACGGGCTTTTCTCCGCTTAATATTGGCCTGTACGACCAAATAATCGAACAGTGGCGCGAACAGGTTAGCGAATAGAATCGCCAACATCATCCCTTCTGGGTAAGCTGGGTTTACAACACGGATCAGGATACACATCACCCCAATCAGAATGCCGTATGCCCATTTCCCTTTATCCGTAAATGCAGCAGATACGGGATCTGTTGCCATAAAGATCATACCGAAAGCAAAGCCCCCCAGAACCATGTGCCAATACCATGGCATGGTGAACATTGGGTTAGTGTCTGAACCAATCGCATTAAACAGATAGGACATTGCAATCATACCGATCATGACACCAGCAACAATGCGCCATGAAGCGATGCGGGCAAACAGAATGATGGCACCACCGATGAAAATCATCAGAGTGGAAACTTCACCAACTGAACCTGGGATGTTACCAAGGAAAGCATCCATCCATGTTACAGGCTGACCTGTGATGGTGTTCATCAAAGCATGCTGGCCCGCATTCGCCCATTGAGACAGTGGGGTTGCCCCGGAAAAACCGTCAGCCGCAGTCCAGACTAAATCACCTGAAATTTGGGCAGGATAAGCAAAAAACAAGAAAGCACGACCCGCCAGAGCCGGGTTAAGGAAGTTACGACCTGTACCACCAAAGATTTCTTTTGCAACTACGACACCAAAAGTAATCCCCAGTGCCGCCTGCCACAATGGCAGTGTTGGCGGAACAATCAGTGCGAACAGAATAGAACTGACAAAGAAGCCTTCGTTGATTTCATGTTTGCGGATAATGGCAAATAAGATTTCCCAAAAGCCACCAACCACAAAAACGACAGCATAAATTGGCAGGAAGTAGGTTGCCCCCAGCAGCATTTTGCTGCCCCACCCTGCATCTGGTGTCAGTGACGCACCAAGATACTGGGCCAATATATAATGCCAGTCAGAAGCCAGAACCTGCTGTAGTGCTTCTCCACTGTATAGATGGGTTAATGCAGGTATCGCCTGATTCCCTACATTATACATTCCCCAGAACATGGCCGGAAAAACAGACATCCATACCAGAATCATCATACGCTTGAGGTCGATGGCATCACGGACGTGGGCGGTTCCCTTTGTCACTGTTCCCGGAGTGTAAAAAACGGTGCTTACTGCCTCATAGAGAGGATAATATTTTTCCAGCTTGCCACCGGCCTCAAAATGGTGTTCTACTTTCTCAAATAAATTTTTCAGGCCCATGAATTACCCTTCCTGCTCAATCTTATTTAGCACTTCACGCAGTACCAGACCATACTCATATTTACCCGGGCAAACATAAGTACACAGTGCCAAATCTTCTTCATCCAACTCCAGACAACCCAGTGTCTGAGCGCTGTCAGTGTCTCCCGCCAGCAAGTCACGCAGCAGATGAGTAGCCATAATGTCCAACGGCATCACCCGCTCATAGTTACCAATTGGCACCATAGAGCGCTCTCCGCCATTTGTAGTGGTTGAGAAAGCAAAACGTTTCTTTTTCAGGAAGTGACCGATGGTAGTACGGGTAATGGAGAATTTATTAATTCCCGGAGCAATCCAGCCAAACAGCTCTTTTTCACGCCCTTCAGCCAGAACAGAGACCAAAGTGTGGAAACGTCCCAGATAATGATGAACTTCATCTGATTTCATACCACACAATACAGAACCGGAAATGATACGGTTCTCACCTGCTTTCAACTGACCTTGCGTCAACTCCAGCAAATCAACGCCCAGACGGGAACGAACTAAACGTGGTGATTTAACCTGCGGCCCTGCCAAAGAGATTATGCGATCAGTATACAGTTCACCGGTTGTGAATAACTTACCGATAGCGATAACATCCTGATATCCCAAGTGCCATACTGTTTTTTGGGCACTGACTGATTCAATGAAATGAATATGCGTTCCAACCAGCCCTGCCGGATGTGGACCGACAAATTGGTTGTACGTAATTTGAGAATTGTTCCCTGCATTTGGAATATTTCCAACGCCATGGCAGACGTGGATTTTTCCTACTGTCAGCTTTGACAGAATATTCAGACCATCAACAAAGGCCTCTTCCTGTGTCGCAATAACGACAGATGGATCAGCAGCCAGTGGCTGTGTATCTATTGCCGTGACAAAGATTGCCTTTGGTGTGGAACCGGGGACAGGTGAACGACTGAAAGGACGTGTACGCAACGCCGTCCACAGCCCTGATGCAAGCAGGTTTTTTTCTACCTGTTCACGAGTCAGACCAGCAAGCTCGGCACGATCATAACGATCAAATGTGATTTGTTCATCACCACTAACTTCAATCACAACAGATTGCAGTACACGACGTTCTCCGCGTCCAATGGTAACGACTTTCCCACTTGCGGGACTGGTAAAAACTACCCCTGGATTCTTTTTATCTTCAAAAAGAATTTGCCCTTTTTTAACATGCTCACCTTCCTTAACCAGCATAGAAGGACGCATTCCAACATATTCCTCGCCCAATAAGGCGACATAGCGAATTGTCGGACCATCTTCTATAACTTGGGCAGGCGCTCCTGCTATCGGGAGGTCGAGTCCTTTTTTAATTTTAATCATAAGATTTGCACAAGTTTATCAGTTAAATCATATGCTACAGATCATCCTGCGGAATTCCCCTGGGATAATGCAGCGACTTCAGTAATAAAAAACACGTTGAGTGGCATATGTCTCAAATTATTCATGCCGATAATCGTTACAATATTTTCTTAAGTTTCGCCGACAGCAATTCTAACATTTCCCCCAAACGCTGTCTGATTAATCAAGTGATTTAGCTCAAGCAAATAAAAATAATTTCTCTGCTGAACTGTAAACTACTCGATAAAGCCGAACCTAAGCCTCATTTTTCCCGACAAAGGAGTGCTTTTTGCGCAAGCGATTATTTTATGGGAACCAAATATTGCGGTTATATTTACTCAGCATATTGCCATGACCTGATAACCTTAAACTCAGTATTTCATTAATTTATTAACTTTTAGGTAGCAATGTTATGAAAGAAAAATTTATTTATTTCTCACTTATCTTACTTCTTACCAATATGCCAATTTTTACTCTGGCTAAAGGCGCATTATCAAGGAATAATTCATTAAGTGGACACTTACCATTAAAACAGCTCGGCTCTGAGATCTTCATTCAAATATTCAAAGAAGACAAAGTTCTTGAACTCTATACCAAAAGCAACACCGGACAATATCAATTAACCCAACGATATCCTGTTTGCAATTACTCCGGTGGTCTTGGCCCCAAGACATTGACCGGTGATTTCAAAAGCCCGGAAGGTTTTTACCTCGTCAACCTTAAACAGTTAAAGCCGGATAGCAGCTATTATCGGGCCATTAATTTGGGCTTTCCTAACAAATTTGATAAATACCGAGGTTATTCTGGTAAGAATTTAATGATCCATGGTGAATGTAAATCCATTGGCTGCTATGCCATGACTAATCGTTATATGGATGAGATATATCGATATGCGGAAAGTGCACTCCATCATGGGCAACGTGAAATCAAGATTAATATTTACCCTTTCAGGATGACGCCATCAAATATGAGACGTCATCACAATAACGCTAATTACTCATTTTGGGAACAGTTACAGCCTGCCTATGAATATTTTGTCAAAAACAGCACACCCGCTACAGTCAATATCATCAGAGGACAATATATTGTTAGCGTGGCACCTCCACCTGCTCGGCAAAATCAATCAGAATATGCGTTCACCAAGGTGAAATAAAACATAGCTCCCCGACTCAATTTTATTCCAGGTTTCGTTATGCGTTAAAGGCTGAGTTGCGATCACTGATACCACATCATCAGGGTGGGTATGTTGCTGAAAATCAATTTCAATATCCTGATCAAGTAATGTCGCCTTACCGAAAGGTGACCGACGGGTAATCCAATGCAATTGTGTCGAACAATAGGCCATCATAAATTTCCCGTCAGATAACAGCATATTGAACACCCCCTTTTCCCTGAGTGCATCTGCCAATGATGCAATAAAACGGAACACCGCAGACCAGTTAGCAGGTCGCTTAGGATATTTGATTGATAATTGGTGCAATATCCAACAAAATGCCCGCTCACTGTCAGTTTCACCAACCGGACGATAATTTCCCGTTTTCAGGTTACGGTATCCTTTCAATTGACCATTGTGAGCGTAAGTCCAGTGTCTGCCCCACAACTCACGTGTAAACGGATGGGTATTGACCAGAGATACATTGCCGCGGTTGGCCTGACGAATATGGGCAATAATGGCCTCTGATTTGATCGGATAACCCTGAATAAAGCGGGCAACAGGTGAATGACAACAGGGTTGATGATCTTTGAAAGTTCGGTAGCCCAACCCTTGATAGAAAGTAATTCCCCAACCGTCCCTATGAGGGCCGGTATTCCCGCCACGCTGGATCAGGCCACTCAAACTGAAAACAATATCCGTTGGTACATTGGCATTCATGCCAAGTAATTCACACATTGCCTACCTCTAACCTGCTCCTGACAATCTGTAATCAGACTCTTATCATTTCTTTCTCAATTAACTGAATCAAAATATGGATCACTTTGATGTGAATTTCCTGGATGCGATCTGCATAACCGAAATGCGGTACACGAATTTCAACATCTGCGGTTCCTGCCATTTTGCCGCCATCTTTACCAGTCAGCGTAATGACTTTCATCCCTTTTACGCGGGCAGCTTCAATTGCCTTAATAATATTACCGGAATTGCCTGAAGTCGAAATTCCGAGCAAAACGTCACCCTTCTGACCAACGGCCTCAATATAACGGGAAAACACATAATCATAGCCAAAATCATTGCTAACACAGGATAAATGACTGGGATCAGAAATAGCGATACCAGGATATCCCGGACGATTTTCGCGATAACGGCCTGTCAATTCTTCCGCAAAATGCATAGCATCACAATGTGAACCGCCATTACCGCACGAAAGCACTTTTCCTCCCGCCTTAAATGAATCAGCCAACAAAACGGCTGCTTTTTGAATGGCCTCAATATTTGTATTATCGTTGAGGAAATTAGCCAGCGTCTCTGCGGCTTCGGATAGCTCACTGCGGATCAGATCTTGATACATGGGACTCATACTCCTGAAAGGAAAGGTCTTCGGGATTAATAACAACAGTTACCCAGTGTAACGGATTCCCCCCCCTGAAAGAAGATACCATCACATCTCTAAAAAATTCCCCTACCAAAAACTTCAATGACTTTGTGAGCTAGATTGTAATTAAGATGTAAATGTATTGATAAATGTCTTTTCCTCAACTAAAAAAGAAGGACATCACAACAGGTCAGACCTCTGACGACTCAACCTGAGATTTACAGGAGTTTTACTATGACCCTCCTCAGCATTATTTTGTTTTTAGTCTTGATTGGTGGGCTTTGTTACCGCAAAGTCAGCCTGACTGTCAGCAGCTTACTGCTTATTGCCTATACATTCATCATGGGTGTTACGGGTCTTTGGAGCTACTGGTTGCTGTTACCACTCGCTATTATCCTGTTCCCTCTTGTCTTCACTCCAACTCGTATCTCTCTATTCTCTGCTCTTGGTTTGAAAGCATTCCGCAAAGTTATGCCAAGTATGTCCAGTACAGAGAAAGAAGCAATTGATGCTGGTACAACATGGTGGGAAGGTGATCTGTTCCGCGGTAACCCTGACTGGAATAAATTGCATAACTATCCAAAACCACAGTTAACCGCTGAAGAACAAGCATTCATTGATGGCCCTGTGGAAGAAGCCTGCCGTATGGCAAATGATTTCCAAATCAGCCATGAATTAGCTGATTTACCTCCAGAGCTTTGGGCCTATCTGAAAGAACACCGTTTCTTTGCCATGATCATCAAAAAAGAATACGGCGGTCTGGAATTCTCAGCTTATGCTCAATCACAAGTGCTGCAAAAACTGGCAGGTGTCTCCGGTATTCTGGCGATAACTGTTGGTGTGCCTAATTCATTGGGGCCTGGTGAATTGTTGCAACACTATGGTACAGATGAGCAGAAAAAACATTACCTTCCCGGCCTCGCCCGTGGTGAAGAGATCCCTTGTTTTGCTTTGACCAGCCCGGAAGCAGGCTCAGATGCAGGGGCAATTCCTGATACTGGTGTCGTCTGTATGGGCGAATGGCAAGGCGAACAAGTGCTCGGTATGCGCCTGAACTGGAACAAGCGTTATATTACCCTTGCTCCTATCGCAACTGTATTGGGCCTGGCATTCAAACTGTATGACCCGGATCACTTATTGGGTGAGACTGAATCATTGGGTATAACCTGTGCCCTGATCCCAACAAACACCCCTGGTGTTGAAATCGGTCATCGTCATTTCCCTCTGAATATTCCATTCCAGAATGGGCCAACCCGCGGTAAAGATATTTTCGTTCCTATCGATTACATCATTGGTGGGCCGAAAATGGCAGGACAAGGCTGGCGTATGCTGGTTGAATGTCTGTCTGTTGGTCGTGGTATTACCCTGCCATCCAATGCAACCGGCGGACTGAAAAGCGCAGCTATGGCTATCGGTGCTTACTCTTATATTCGCCGTCAATTCAAACTGCCTATCGGCAAAATGGAAGGTATTGAAGAGCCACTGGCCCGCATCGCAGGTAACTCTTACCTGATGGATGCTGCGGCAACAATGATCACAAGCGGCATTATGCTGGGCGAAAAACCTGCCGTTCTGTCTGCTATCGTGAAATATCACTGTACCCACAGAGGCCAGCGTTCCATTATTGATGCAATGGATATTGCTGGTGGTAAAGGTATCTGCCTCGGCCCATCCAACTTCCTGGCTCGTGGTTATCAGGGTGCACCTATCGCCATTACCGTAGAAGGTGCAAACATTCTGACCCGCAGCATGATTATCTTTGGTCAAGGTGCAATCCGCTGCCATCCTTATGTTCTGGCTGAAATAGCCGCAGCAGAAAACAATGATGTTAAAGCGTTTGATAAAGCATTGTTCGGTCACTTAGGACACGTTGCCAGCAATACATTGCGCAGCCTGTGGTTAGGTATTACCAATGGCAGAACCAGCAATACCCCAGTCAATGATGCAACGCGTCGTTACTATCAGCACATCAATCGACTGAGTGCAAACCTTGCCTTAATGTCTGATGTTGCCATGGGGGTATTGGGCGGGAGTTTGAAACGCCGTGAACGTATCTCTGCCCGTTTAGGAGATATTCTGAGTCAACTTTTCCTGGCAACAGCGACCTTAAAACGTTACGAAGATGAAGGTCGCCAAAAAGAAGATTTACCACTGGTTCAATGGGCTGTAGAAGATGCCTTGTATCAGGCAGAACAAGCCCTGAACGATTTGCTGCGTAACTTCCCAAATCGCCTGGTTGCCGGTTTAATGCGAGTTATCATCTTCCCGTTTGGTCGCTCACATACTGCACCATCCGATAAATTGGATCACAAACTGGCACAGATATTACAAACACCTTCCGCAACTCGTGACCGGGTTGGTCGTGGGCAATATCTGACACCAAGTGAGCATAATCCTCATGGATTACTGGAAGAAGCACTGCATGACATTATTGCCTCAGAGCCTATTCACACTCGCCTGAGCCGTGAAGCAGGTAAAAATCTGAGTTTCACACGTCTGGATCAGTTGGCTGAAAAAGCATTAGCGGATAATAAGATCACTAAGGAAGAAGCTGATATCCTGAAACGTGCAGAAGTCAGCAGACTGCGTTCAATCAATGTTGATGAATTTGAAGCAGATGCATTTGCTGTCCCCAATGCAACAAAAAAGTCTAAAAATCAGCAACAGACTAAAGCAGCCTGATGCTGGAATGGTACAGATAATAAATAAGTAATGAGAAAAATATGGGGGCTTTATGCCCCCGTATTTTTACATTTATTCCAATGACAACAATTCTTGTATTGTCTGCCGACGTCGAATTAAACGAGGTTCACCATCAACAAACAATACTTCAGGGATCAGAGGCCGACTATTATAATTTGAGGACATAGATGCACCGTAAGCACCTGTATCATGGAAAATCAGATAATCACCGACAGCAACATTAGGCAACATACGGGGAATAACCTCCCCTCCTTCCAACTGAGTAAAGACATCTCCCGATTCGCATAATGGCCCTGCCACCAACGTCTCCTGTAAGTTTGTCCTCTCGCTGCTCTTACCTTCACTATTTTGCCCATTTCCAGATAACTCATTTTCAGACAACACAGAAATATGGTGATAACTGCCATACATTGCTGGACGCATCAAATCATTGAAACCTGCATCTGCCAGCACATAATGGCGACTTCCCATCGACTTTACCGCCCGTACTTCTGCCATCAAAATCCCTGCTTCGGCGACCAAAAAACGGCCGGGTTCAATTTCCAGCTCAATATGATGCCCCAAATGCTGCTCAATACGTTGGCGTGCTTCATGCCATAAACTGTAATAATGGCCAGTATTTACAACTTCTTCACCGATTTTATAGGGGATGGATAACCCTCCTCCTGCTGAAATGGCCTGAATATCCACCTCGCACAATACAACCTGCTCCACCATAGCATTACAGACATTAGCGAGATGTTGATAATCAACTCCTGAACCAATATGCATATGCAAACCTATCAGGTTCAGTTTATATTGACGAACTTTCTCAAGTGCTAAAGGTAGATCCTGAAACCAGATCCCATGCTTACTATTTTCACCGCCGGTATTCGTTTTCTGGCTATGACCATGACCGAATCCCGGATTGATGCGCAGCCAAACCGAATGGCCTGACTGACGCTGACCAATCTGCTCCAGCATATCGATAGAGCCTGCATTAACGGGTATATCTAACTCAATTACACGATCCAACGTCTCTTCATTAATCAGATCAGCAGTGAATACGATTTCAGATTTATCACGTCCTGGCTGAAATCCGGCATGAAGCGCACGTTCAATTTCTCCTAATGACACCGAATCCACTTTGACGCCTTGCTTCCTCATCAAACGCAGAATATGGGTATTGGAACAGGCTTTTTGTGCAAAACGAATAACATCAAACTTATTTAATTGATTGATTTTATTGATAATGATAGCGCTGTCATAGATCCACAGTGGTGTTCCATAAACAGTGGACAAGCTAAGGAGGTTCTCTGGTGTAAAATTATTGCCGAAAGAAACGGTAAGAGTTGGTTTTGTCATTGGGGTTTTCTCATATCAGCAGATGCTTCATTATTGACACCAATAAGACAGGAATAAAAATATCCTTTTTACTATCACCTATTCATCTACGATATCGTTTTGCTTTCTTTTTAAACGCATTATTATATGGTATCCAATTTATATGACTCCCAATATAGATAATTACCTGACGTGAGACAGCAAACCAAATAAAAAGGGGGAAGATTATGCACGCCTGTTCATGGCGACATATAGAGATTTTTCATGCAGTCATGACCACCAAGAATCTGACTGATGCAGCGGTTTTATTGAAAACCTCACAACCAACGGTGAGCCGTGAACTAGCACGCTTTGAACAATTGCTGAAATTTAAGTTGTTTGATCGGATAAAAGGGCGTTTATTCCCAACGACACAAGGAATAAGACTATTTGAAGAGGTACAGCGCTCCTATTACGGACTGGAAAGAATACTCAATACGGCAGATTGTATCCGCCAGTTTGAATATGCCCAACTATCCATTACCTGTTTGCCAGTATTCTCCCAATCCTTATTGCCTAAAGCCTGTCATAGCTTTATCCAATCCTACCCTGATGCGCAACTAACAATCATTCCACAAGAATCTCCACTACTGGAAGAATGGCTTTCAGCACAACGCCACGATCTCGGTTTGACTGAACATATGCAGACACCCGCAGGAACTGAACGTGAAACTTTGATGACATTGAACGAAGTTTGTGTTTTGCCTGCCAACCATCCACTCACGCAAAAATCGCGACTAGAACCAGAAGATTTTCATGGACAGCCGTTTATCAGCCTTTCTATTACAGATAGCTACAGGCAACTGATTGATGCGATATTTAATAAGCATCAGGTTTCACGCAAGATGATTATGGAAACCCACAGTGCGGCATCAGTATGTGCCATGATCAGTGAAGGTATTGGTGTATCGATTATTAACCCGCTGACGGCACTGGATTATCTGGATAAAAATGCCGGGTTCTGCATACGACCATTCAGTATCGAAATTCCGTTCACAGTCAGCTTAATTAAACCTATTCACCGCCCATCTTCAGAACCCGTCGAAATATTCATTGCTCATCTAAAACAGCAGGCTGAGCTATTTCCACAAAAATTAGCATTTGCTTTTCAACATTAATTGTTGCCAGTCGGGAGAAGATGCAAACCACTCAACCAGAAAATCCAACAATGCCCGCAAAGTAGCGGGCATATTTTGACGACTAACATAAATACCGTAAATTCCCATTGCCTGAGGTTGGTAATCAGGTAATAGATCAATCAACTGGCCGGATTTTAAGTAAGATGAAACGGAATAATAAGGTTGCATAGTGATACCAGCTCCTTGCAATGTGGCTTCCATAAGTACCGTTGATTCATTGGCACTTAACGTACCACTGACAGGAACTGAATACTGCTGATGCTGTTTTTCGAACAGCCATAAGCTTTTACCAAAAAAGTTATATGTCAAACAATTATGTTCTGCCAGATCGGCGGGTTTTTGCGGGATTATTTTCCCATCTAAATAAGAAGGAGCGGCACAAACAACAGAATGGCAAGTCGATAGCGGGCGAGCAATCAAATTTGGCTCCAGATTATTGGTAATGCGGATTGCTAAATCAATACGTTCTTCGACTAGTTTAATGACTTTATTATTGATTTGCAGATTAACAGCGACATGAGGATACTTCCGCATAAATTCAGGAATCGCCACAGACAGAGCGCTGATTCCCAACGATTGAGAACAACCTACCCTTAATAATCCTTTCAGGGTATGAGCCTCTGCCGATTGCTGAGCCGGCATCGCTTCCGCTAACTTCATTAATTTAAGGCTACGCTGATAAGCCTGCTCTCCCGCTGAAGTCAGACTTATTTTGCGCGTTGTGCGATGCAGAAGACGAACTTCTGCCCAGCTTTCCATTTCAGATAGATAACGTGACACCATTGCCCGTGACATATCAAGTCGTTCTGCTGCTGCACTCAAACTGCCTTGTTCAACAATTGTGACAAAAACCTGTGCTGCGGTGATCCTGTCCATCTTGTCTCTGTATCTCCATGTTGATTAGCTCGATATATGCAACAAATAGTTGCCAGTTATGGGATTTTTAAATCGAAATATGCAATTTATGATACGAGTGATTCAAGCAAATAAGCATTTTTGTATATAGGAATTCGATTATGGCTCATAAAACAATACGAAATACCGTTCTGGCTGCAACACTCTCTCTGGGAATGGGGACATTCGCTCAAGCTGCCGATCTTAAGTTAGATGTCTACAATCCGGGCGAAGCCGGCATCTTCCCAGTCTCTTCTGAAATCATCAGTGGCAAACATGAAGTTGTACTGATCGATGCACAATTCAAAAAAAGCGACGCTCAAGAACTGGTCAAAATGATCCAACAGACCGGTAAAAAACTAACAACGATCTACATCAGCCAGTCTGATCCTGATTTTTATTTCGGCCTTGATGTGATCACTGAAGCTTTCCCTGATGCCAAAGTGATCGCCTCACCTGAAACGATTAAAGCTATCAAAGAAACCAAAGATGGTAAACTGGCCTATTGGGGTGGCATCTTACAAGATCAAGCACCCGAAAAAATTATTGTTCCTAAACCATTGAAAGAAAAAACCTTTACTGTAGATGGTGAAAAACTGATTGTTGAAGGTTTAAATGGCCCTGCCGCAGACCGCACTTTCGTATGGATCCCGAAATTAAAAGCAGTTGTTGGTGGTGTAACTGTTTCTGACAACATCCATGTATGGATTGCTGATACTCAGACTAAATTATCGCGCCAGCACTGGATGCAGACATTAGAGCGAATCAAAAGCTTAAAACCTGAAACTGTGGTTCCCGGTCATTATTTGGGGAATTCATCAATGACATTGGAATCAGTAAATTTTACCCAAAATTATCTGACAACACTGGAAAAAGAATTACCAAAAGCAAAAGATTCAGAAGCATTAATTTCAGCCATGAAAAAACATTACCCAAACCTTGCTGATGAATCCAGTCTTGAGTTAAGTGCCAAAGTATTGAAAGGCGAAATGAAATGGCCTCAATAAATTAAAAATATGGGTGTTACGAAAAGTAGCACCCATATTTTATTAGAACAGAAAGCCCTAAAATAAGTACTTTCATCCAACATAAAACTCAAAATATCTCACACTACAATTATAAAACTTAAAAGACTAACGAATAAAATAAACGCTCTCAACCATTCTGCCCAACCACTCTAACAAAAAATAAAGTATCAGAACAAATTAGTGATAACATTTATTTAAAAACTTCCTTTAATGCTTTATATTTATCACTATACAAAACTTAACAAGATAATAGGAAAAACAACAAAAAAACCTATTAGATGAACATAAAATAGCCTTAATTAATATGACATTTATCTCCCTTTTAAGTTCTAAAATAATTAATTAATTTAAGTTGTGATCAATAGGCCATAATTAAATAAATCCGCTTGAATAAAAATCTCACTTTTTTTAAATTTGGTGTCGGCGGAGAGATAAGCAAACAACCTAAGATAATTAGATGCTTTTAACATCTAGATTATGCAAAGTGACCTGCTTAAAGCCAACTAGATGCTTCTAACGTCTAGCGCATGCAAGATGAGCTGCCTACACCCACTAGATGCTTCCAACGTCTAGCGTATGCAGGATAGCTGCCCAAGCCTACTGGATGCTTTTAACATCCATTGTATGCAAAAAGCAGTTGAGTACATTAGATGCTTTTAACATCTACCATGTGCGTAATGTGTACACTAGGTTCAAATCTTGCTCTCTCCGCCACTTTTTATTTCCCCACAGCCTGTCATTGCCATCAATCAAGTTCAATAGGCTGTCCGGCAGAAATATTCTTTGCATTCGGCAACCATAACCTTCCCCACATACCACTACAGTGACAAGCATAAACATGTTGTATCTTTTCTTTTTTTGATGTACTCCCTGATGTTTAAAAGGGGAAGCATCATGTTTAGATTTGCTGTGATAATTATCTAAAATTACTAAAGCTAAATCACGTTAGCTCCATGAAAATTAAAAACCATCAAAAGTATGGCAGAAAAACAGAGATAAGGCCCAAAAGCGATAAATTCAGGGTAGCTTTTTCTTTTCAGCCAAATCATAACAAACCCTAATAGACCAGATAATGAAGCCAGCAACATCAACACGGGTATCATATCTACACCAATCCATGCACCAATTGCGGCAGTCAACTTTAAATCGCCGTAACCTATCCCCTCTTTCTTCAATGTATACCGACAAAGCCAATATAATATCCATAAAAATAAATACCCTGATATGGCGCCATATATCGCACTCTTTATTGGAACTACTTCATTATTACTATTAAGTACCAATCCAAGCCATAATAAAGGTTGAGTGAGCATATCTGGTAGCTGATAAGTTTTTATATCGATAACTGCTAATAAAAACAAAACGATGCAGAAAAATAAAATTATTATTTCATTCATACTGACTAAATTATTGGACCATTCATTTTTCTCATCCATGAAAATGTTCAATATAGTTTCCATAAAATAACATCCCTGTTATTCCCGACGTCTTTCAAGTTGCAGCTTTTTGACTACATCTTGAAATCCACAGGGCATACCGATATCCCTTATTTATTCTCTGATATTAATCAGAACACGGTGAATACTAAATTCCCGTTCAGCTCATTGGCAATAGGAAATCCATTAAAACAGTCATAATGAAATAAATATGCGAGCCAACTCGCAACTATACATCGGGTTTCTTTTAGTCTGAGAGATAGCTTGATCATGCAATCAGCGCTCATTTATCATGGCGATAAATCAACTTTATGATATAGCGTTAGGCTATATCTGAACTATCTGGAAAGGAACTATCCGGAAAAAAGAAGGAAAGAAAAAATATGCGAATTCCCCGCATCTATCATCCTGAGTCACTCATTGTAGGAACCGTAATCAACCTGAGTGATGATGCTACCAATCATGTTGGCCGTGTGCTCAGAATGAATAGTGGACAACAATTGCAACTCTTTGATGGTAGCAATCAGATTTTTGATACAGAAATTACTGAAGCCAGTAAAAAAGCAGTCAAAGTGCGCATCCTTGCAGGCAAATTGTCTAACTGCGAATCACCATTGGATCTGCATCTGGGGCAAGTCATGTCCCGTGGTGAAAAAATGGAATTCACAATTCAAAAATCCGTTGAATTAGGCGTTAATACTATTACGCCATTACTTTCTGAACGCTGTGGTGTGAAACTGGATGCAGAAAGGCTGGAAAAAAAATTACAGCAATGGAGAAAAATCGTAATTTCTGCCTGTGAGCAATGCGGACGCAATCAGATCCCTGAGATCCGTCCGGTTATGTCACTCGAAGCATGGTGTACAGAAAACGATAGCAGCCTAAAATTAAATTTACATCCCCGTGCCAGCCAAAGTATCAATACACTGCCATTACCAGTGAAAAAAGTTCGTCTGTTGATTGGCCCAGAAGGGGGATTATCCGCCGAAGAAATAGAAATGACGGCAAATCACCAATTTACTGATATCCTGTTAGGCCCTCGCGTCCTGCGGACAGAGACGACGGCACTCACTGCAATTACAGCATTACAAGTGCGTTTTGGTGATCTGGGTTAAGGAGAAAGAATGATCAAGCTCGGTATAGTGATGGATCCAATCTCATCCATCAAAATTAAGAAAGACACTAGTTTTGCCATGCTGCTGGAAGCACAGAAACGCGGATGGGAAATCCATTACATGGAGATGAATGACCTCTATCTGCATCAGGGAGAAGGTCGTGCACGAACCCGTTTACTTACAGTGGAGGAGAACCCTCAACAGTGGTATCAGTTTGGCAGCGAACAGGATATTGCCCTTGATACACTGCATGTTATCCTGATGCGCAAAGACCCTCCTTTTGATACTGAATATATTTACGCTACTTATATTCTGGAAAGAGCTGAAGCCAAAGGCAGCCTGATCGTCAACAAACCACAGAGCCTGCGTGACTGTAATGAAAAACTGTTTACCGCATGGTTCCCCGAATTGACACCAGATACTCTGGTAACACGCAACGCAAAAACTCTGCGTGAATTTCACCAAAAACATGGTGATGTTATCTTTAAACCACTAGATGGTATGGGCGGCGCTTCCATTTTCCGCCTGAAGCAAGATGATCCGAATATCGGTGTGATTATTGAAACCCTGACCGAACATGGTAGTCGCTTCTGTATGGCACAAAATTTTCTGCCAGCCATTAAGGATGGAGATAAACGTGTACTGGTTGTTGATGGCGAGCCAGTGCCTTACTGCTTGGCTCGTATCCCAGCCCAGGGTGAAACCCGTGGTAACCTTGCAGCAGGCGGGCGTGGAGAAGCTCGTCCACTGTCAGAAAGTGACTGGGCTATCGCACGCGCAGTCGCTCCTGTCTTAAAAGCGAAAGGTTTAATTTTCGTTGGGCTTGATATCATTGGTGACCGTTTAACTGAAATCAACGTTACCAGCCCAACTTGTGTACGTGAAATAGAAGCCGCTTTTCCTGAAATCTCCATTACAGGCATGTTAATGGATTCGATTGAAAAACGATTGGAAAAACAGACAGTATAATAGGTTAGACAGCTTCCATTGCCTGACAGCATTTGCCATTTATCATGTGAGCCCACATACTGTGTGGGCCAACCCATTCGTACATTGTAAAAATAACTATCAGAAAGCACATGAATCTACAGCATCATTTTCTCATCGCTATGCCTTCGCTCACAGATCCTTATTTCAATCGTTCTGTAGTTTATATCTGCGAACATGATCAAAACGGGGCAATGGGGTTAATTATTAATAAACCGATAGCTCAGATTTCTATTCAAGGGATCTTGAAGAAGTTGGGTATCGCCCCCGAAGACAGAGACGATAATATCAATCTGAATAAGCCTGTAATGGCTGGCGGCCCACTGTCTGAAGAGCATGGTTTTATTTTACACACACCACAACCCGGCTTCAGTTCCAGCATCCAAATCTCTAATGAAACGATGGTTACCACTTCCAAAGATATGTTGGAAGCACTAGGTACACCACGCCAACCGAAAAATGTTTTAATGACTCTTGGATACTCAAGTTGGGAAAAAGGCCAACTGGAAAAAGAAATTATGGAAAATAGCTGGCTTACCGTCAGTGCAGAAGCCTCCATTATTTTCAATACCCCTGTTACCGACCGCTGGCGTGAAGCCGCATCCTTATTGGGAATTAAGATCCACAATCTCGCATTACAAGCAGGACATGCCTGATGAAAAATCGCACAGTGATTGCATTCGATTTTGGTACTCGTAGTATTGGTGCAGCTATCGGGCAGGAAATAACCAGCACAGCCAGAGCATTAGATTCTTTCAAAGCAAAAGAAGGTTCTCCCAATTGGGATATGATTGAAAAGCTCCTCAAAGAGTGGCAACCCGATTTGGTCATTGTTGGCCTGCCACTCAATATGGATGGTACAGAGCAACTGGTTACAGCACAGGCACGCAAATTTGCTAACCGTTTACACGGTCGTTTTGGCATCCAGGTTGAGCTACACGATGAACGCCTAACCACGGTAGAAGCACGATCTCACCTGTTTGATCATGGTGGATATCGCGCTCTTGATAAAGGCAAAGTTGATTCCGCTTCTGCTGTCGTCATTCTGGAAAGCTGGTTTGAGCGACAGTATTCATAGCCAAAAACAGCGATCACTGTGAATTCTGGTCATGATGAATTTTCCATCATGCCATTATTCCACTAGCAACCCCGACGATTTGCGCTGTTGGCGGCTTTGCTCGTAAGTTTGCATACCGCAGGCAGATCCTGTCTGCATTAATGTTGCTATCTGGTGATTTTTTCCTTCCCTGATCAAATGGCTGACTGCCTGGTTGACGACTAGAACTTCATAAATAGCCACCCTGCCTCCGTTTTTAGCAGGAAGCAATTGTTGGGCAATGACCGCCTTTAAACTACCCGCCAGTTGACTGCATATCCATCCCTTTTCGTCAGCAGAAAAAACATCCACCAGACGATCTATGGCCTGAATTGCCCCACGAGTATGTAGTGTTGACAGAACCAAGTGTCCGGTTTCAGCGGCTGTCAATGCTAATCGGATCGTTTCCTTATCGCGCAATTCCCCTAGCAAGATCACATCAGGATCTTGCCGTAATGCCCCTTTTAATGCAGTTTGATAATCCGGCACATCTTTCCCGATTTGCCTTTGCTGTATTAAACAGTTTCGGCTGCGGTGTACAAATTCTATCGGATCTTCCAACGTGACAATGTGTTTTCTGACGTGATTGTTGAGAGCATTAATCATCGCTGACAATGTCGTCGATTTACCGCTTCCGGTTGCTCCTGTCACTAATATCAAGCCATTTTCTGTCAGATTGTTTTCTTCCTGTATAATAAGGCGTTGGATAACCTCTGGAGCATATAGTTGTTCCAACGTCGGGCACTTATCAGGAATTAACCGTAGCACCAATGAAATATGATCTTGTTGATAGAATAGATTTCCCCTTAGCCGCCGTTTATCCGACATTTCTAAGACAAGATCGACATGCCCGACTATCTGTAACTGTTGCTGCTGTTCTTCGGACAATACTGCTTTGCTCCATGCCATGATGAAGTTACCATCAATTTCTGATAGTTGTGTTTGTGGATACAACATATCATTGATGCGCAAAATTGGTACTTGCCCGACACAAAGATGCAGATCGGAAGCATTATGCTTTACACTAAGGGCCACTAATTTTTCCATATTCATTTTTTAATCTCCTGAGTTTCTTATGCACAATATCGAACAAAATCTTCACGATGTCAGGAACCACATCATCCTTGCGGCTCAAAAATGCGGACGCTCTCCAGAAGAAATTACGTTACTTGCAGTCAGTAAAACCAAACCTGTGGAAGCTATCGCAAAAGCTATAGCTACAGGCCAACGGGAATTTGGTGAGAATTACGTTCAGGAAGGTATTGAAAAAATTCAACAGCTTGCTAACCACGACGATTTAGTGTGGCACTTTATCGGCCCTTTGCAGTCTAATAAAAGCCGTCTGGTAGCCGAACATTTTGACTGGTGTCATACCATTGACCGTTTGAAAATCGCCCAGCGCTTGAGCGAACAACGACCTAAAAGCATGGCCCCACTGAATGTCCTGATCCAAATTAATATCAGTGGGGAAAGCAGTAAATCAGGTATTCTTTTGGAAGAACTGGAGGAACTGGCAGCAATTATCAACTCCCTGCCTAATCTGGTATTGCGTGGTTTGATGGCTATCCCTGCACCAGAAAGTGATTCTGAACGACAAACAGACGTTTTTCGCCAAATGGAACAAGCGTTTATTAAATTAAAGGCACAATATCCACAAATAGATACACTTTCTATGGGAATGACTGATGATATGGCAGCAGCTATAGCTTGTGGCTCAACTTTAGTACGCATTGGAACAGCAATTTTCGGTGCCCGCCAATATAGCTCTGCCAAATTAACTGAACAAAATTAACCAGATAATATTCGAGGCAATTTCTTCATGGAAAATAAAAAAATCACCTTTATCGGCGCTGGAAATATGGCTCATGCCATCATCGCCAGATTGGTCAAAAAAGGTTATCCTGCCGAACTTATCACTGTCTGCTCACCAAGTACGACTCGCCGTGATGTTTTGGTTGAAAAGTATGGCATTAACAGCCAAAGTGATAATATTCGCTATGCCCAAGAGGCAGATGTTATTGTGTTAGCAGTTAAGCCTCAAATGATGAAAGAAGTTTGTGGCCCCTTGCGTTCACAGGTAAATCTCGACCAAAAACTCGTTCTTTCCATTGCTGCCGGTATTCCTGTTTCCCGCTTTTACTCATTTCTGCAAGATAATCTCAATATTATCCGTATTATGCCAAATACCCCTGCTCTGATTGGACAAGGGATCAGCGGAATGTTCGCTCCTGAACAGGTCAGCGAGTCTGATCGCCAATTTGCTGAATCATTGATGAATAGTGTCGGTAAAGTCTGCTGGGTGGAGGATGAGGATCGTATCAACAGTATTATTGCGGTTGCAGGAAGTGCCCCGGCTTATTTCTTCCTGTTTATGGAATCGATGCAACAGGAAGCTGAACGTCTGGGCTTCGACAGCCAGACAGCCAGAGAACTTGTCCTGCAAACGGCCATTGGTTCAGCTAAACTTGCTGAATCACAAGCAGAACTTCCTTTTTCTCTCCTGCGCGAACAGGTAACATCTAAAGGGGGAACAACCGCCGAAGCATTACGTATTTTTTACGAAGGCGATCTGCCGGAAATTGTATCCCAAGCCATGCAGGGAGCAATCCGCCGGGCACAAAAAATGGAAAAATTATTTTAAATCAATCAAATATAATTTAATCAGGGCTGTTACATGCAATTCTTAAACTTTCTCCTTTTTACGGTTCTGGACTTATATATCGCAGTTTTACTGCTTCGGGTCTGGATGCAATGGGCGCGTTGCGATTTTTATAATCCATTCTCACAATTTATCGTCAAAATCACCCAATTTGTGGTACGCCCATTGCGTAGAGTCATCCCCGCTATTGGTCCCATTGATACAGCATCAGTTGTTTTAGCTTACTTGCTTGTCCTTATCAAAATGTTACTACCTTTCTGGTTAGCAGCAGGACAATTCTTACTGCCTTCTGCCATGATATTCCTGATCGGGCTAATCGAACTGCTTACCGCTGCCGGAAAATTGGTATTTTGGCTTGTCATCGTCCGTGCATTATTGAGTTGGATCAGCCAGGGACGTAATCCTGTTGATTATGTTCTGTTCCAACTGACAGAACCACTGATGGCGCCGATCCGTCGAATTATCCCTGCAATGGGAGGGATCGATTTCTCAGCCATGATTGTTATATTGATCCTGTATGCGCTAAATGCTCTCCGATATGATGTTTTGGCGTGGTTAGTTCCGACCTTAATTGGTTAATAAATAATAAGTTAATTGGATAATAACAATGCAGAAAGTTGTTCTCGCAACGGGAAATGCTGGCAAAGTACGTGAACTGGCCGATTTGCTGGCTGACTTTGGTTTAGCTATCGTAGCCCAAACTGAATTGGACGTGGACTCGGCGGATGAAACAGGTCTGACCTTTATTGAAAATGCTATCATCAAAGCTCGCCATGCCGCGGCTGTCACAGGTTTACCCGCTATTGCTGACGATTCAGGGCTATCAGTCAATGCGTTAGATGGTGCTCCGGGCATCTACTCGGCCCGTTATGCGGGAACAGATGCTTCCGATCAAGATAATCTGGAAAAATTGCTAGAAGCTATGCGCGATGTTCCTGATGAACAACGCCAAGCACAATTTAATTGTGTTCTGGTCTATTTACGTCATGCAGAAGATCCAACACCCCTGGTTTTCCACGGTCGCTGGTCTGGTGTTATCACCCAGGAGCCTGCTGGAAGTGGTGGTTTTGGTTATGATCCCATTTTTTATGTACCAGAATTTGGCTGTACAGCAGCAGAGCTGAGTCGTGAGCAAAAAAATGCTGTTTCACATCGTGGGCAAGCCTTAAAAATGCTGTTGGAAGCTATGCGTAATGCTTAAATTACCACCACTTAGTCTCTATATTCATATTCCCTGGTGTGTACAGAAGTGCCCTTATTGTGATTTCAATTCACATGCGTTAAAGGGGGATGTACCACATCAGGAATATGTCGAACATCTACTGGCTGATTTACGTAATGACCTGCCGATGGTTGATGGTCGTGAGATATCGACGATATTTATCGGCGGTGGTACACCCAGCTTACTAAGCGCTGTAGGGATGCAACGATTGCTTGATGGAGTCAGAGATTCACTGCCACTTTCCCCACAAGCAGAAATTACAATGGAAGCTAATCCGGGAACCGTTGAAGCTGATCGTTTCAGTGCCTATCAACAAGCGGGTATTAACCGGATTTCAATAGGGGTACAGAGCTTTGGCTCTGATAAACTGATCCGTTTAGGACGTATCCACGGCCCGGAAGAAGCTAAACGGGCGGCACGATTAGCGGATGGGCTTGGATTACGTAGTTTCAATCTGGACTTGATGCACGGTTTGCCTAACCAGACATTGGATGAAGCGCTGAACGATTTGTGCCAGGCCATTGAACTTTCTCCCCCCCATCTGTCCTGGTATCAGTTGACGATTGAACCCAATACCAGTTTCGGTTCCCGCCCACCAATTTTGCCAGATGATGATGCACTATGGGATATCTTCTCTCAAGGTCACCAATTATTAACATCGGCAGGCTATCAGCAGTATGAAACATCAGCATATGCCAAACCCGGCTATCAATGTCAGCATAATCTCAATTACTGGCGTTTTGGCGATTACTTGGGAATTGGCTGTGGTGCGCATGGAAAGATCTCGTTTGCTGATGGGCATATCTTGCGTACAGTGAAAACCAAACATCCGCGCGGCTATATGCAGGGGCGTTATTTGGATCAACAAAATCAGGTGGATAATGAAGATCGTCCATTTGAATTTTTCATGAACCGTTTTCGTCTGCTGGAAGCAATGCCACGGCAAGATTTCAGCCATTTTACTGGATTACCAGAAAACGCTATCCGTCCACAAATTGATAAGGCGCTGGCGAAAAGCTATATCACTGAAAGCGATACACACTGGCAAATTACTAAACACGGCAAATTATTCCTAAATTCACTGTTGGAATTGTTCCTGTAGAAAACTGTTCTTGCAGAAAACCATTCTGGTAAAAATAAGGCTGCACCTGAAACCAAAGGAGCAGCCTTATTTGATCATGTAAGAGAAAATAGATTAGTGTGTATAATTACAACGCATCAGCAACAGCATTAACCTGACGTGTCAAACTATCTAACCCACCACCAGACAGATACCATAAATCAGATTGCAGATAGACTATTTTGCTATTTTTATAAGCATTCGTTGATTTCACCTGTTCAGTTTCAAACTGAGATTTTGTCAGTTCCCCTGCCCCAATCGCTTTACTGCGATCGATAATAAAAATCACATCAGGATTTGCCTGCGCAATCATTTCTGGTGTAACAACTCGGCTCTTATCGTTATCTGATTTAGGCGGCAATTCTGCACGTTGTGTTTTTATCACATTGTAAACAATTGCTTGATTATTCGGATATAATTCACCAGCATTGTGCAATAAAACCAGTGCCTTACTATTTGACGATTTTGCTTTTTTCTGCGCTACCGCAATGGTTTTCTCCAAATCAGCCAAATGAGTTTTCACGGCATCCTGTTTATTAAATAATTCACCTAATAATTTAATGTTACTTTCCACGGATGGCAGGTAGTTTTTACTGTCCGTACTTAAATCTACAGTCGGTGCAATTTTTGATAAACGATCATAAAAAGATCTCTGACGCCCAGTTATAACAATCAAATCCGGTTTGATTTCAGCCATTCTTTCCAAATCCGGTGATTTCATTCCTCCGGCATCATACATATTTTCAGATATGCTACTGCGCACATACTCAGGCAAGCTTTCCTCAGGCAATGCAATAACACGTTCAGCTAACCCTAACTTTGCCATGGAATCGTAAGTACCAAAATCAAATAAGACCACTCTTTCAGGGCTTTTTTTGACCTTAGTTTCACCGGAAAGATGTTTTATTGTGACATACTCACCAGACTGAGCTATTACTGAATTTGGCGTAAATGTTTCGGATTGCTGGCTAAATGCGGAATGACTAGTGACAGAGAACAATGAGGCTAAAACAATTGGCAGGATCTTTTTCATTGTGGCACCTGAATTAATCATGTGAATAAAGAAGTGATTTGCATTCTAGGGGCCAAACATAGGATGTCAATCAAATAAGAATCAATTTCATATTGATTCTTATTTGATATAGAGCGTATTGTGATTTAGTTAATGTAATTCAAAAGGTTGGTACGTAACTGTTCCAGCTTATCAGCTTTATTACACACCTCTCCTCTAAAGCGTTTCAGCTCTTTTTCCTGTTTTTTCCATTCTGCGTCAAAGTCATTTTGTGCACCTCCCAATCCACCAAGGAGAGACATTAACATCTGTTTGCCGTCACCATTCTGATTACTCGTCTTACGGCTCATTTCATTAATACTGTCCTGCAAAATACCGCCTAAACTCTGTTGGATAAGGTTCTGCCCTTCCGTTTCTACCTGTTTGACTGCCTGATAATTAAAGGTAATACCATTGGGGCGGGTTTCCAGTACCTTATCAATTTGCTTATTCAGGCCAGATTCCAATTGGCTCAAGCGGACACGAATATTGCTATCCTTTCCCATTGTTTCAGCAACAACTTGATCCAGTGCCTGACGCGCGCCTGCCAAATGACTTAAAGCCGCCTTCTTCACCCAGGGTAAATCCTGACGGACAAGCTGCTGATACTGTTTCGCTTTGCTACGTTGATCAGCATTCAGCGACAATGCCTTATCATTGCGAAACACAGAGCCATCAGGCAGAATTTTCAGGTTGCCATTTTCACCAATCATCTGGACAGATTCTGGTGTAACAATAATGTCATCTTTAAGTGTTGTCCGGCATTCTGAACCCGCTTGTACCTGAGCAACAAATAACAGCGATGCAGCCATCACAATTTTTCGTAACATATATTCTCCTGGTATCCTCGGCTTTGCGATCCCTTACTCATCATCATGGGGCTTCCGCAATTATCTGCTAAGGTTTCAAATTAAAAAATAGAACGCCCGATACGTCCGGCTAATTTTTCCAGCGCTGCGCAACCTGCCAAAGAGTTGCCCGAACGATCCAGTTCAGGAGCCCACACCGTGACAGTGAATTCCCCCGGAACCACACAGACAATTCCTCCGCCAACACCCGATTTTCCGGGCATACCGATCCTGAAAGCAAATTCACCTGAACCATCATACATACCGCACGTCAACATAAGGGCATTAATCTGTCTAGTTTGTCGGAGACTTAAAATTTGCTGACCGGAATCTATCATTCGCCCTTGGTTAGCCAAGTAAATAAAACACTGAGATAACTCAACACAATTCATTTTCAGGGCGCAGTACTGAAAATAAGTTTTCAGAACAGTGAGCACATCATTTTCAAAATTACTGAATGACTTCATCAAGTAAGCAATTGCGGCATTACGGCTGGAGTGTTCCATCTCTGAGCGGGCAACAATATCATCATAGCCAATAACTTTTTGCCCTGTGAGGCTGCGTACAAACTCCAGCATTCTACGCTTAGGCGCACTCAAACGTGATTGCAGCATGTCACAGATAACTAATGCTCCTGCATTAATAAAAGGATTACGGGGAATACCTTTTTCCAATTCCAACTGCACTAATGAGTTAAATGGTTGTCCCGAAGGCTCTGTACCTACCCGTTGCCAGATGTCTTCTTCCTTATAACGTGTCATTGCCAATGTCAGACTTAACACCTTGGAAATGGATTGGATGGAGAAACGTTTTTCTGCATCTCCTGCTTTAAAAACCTGCCCATCAACCGTACAAATAGCCATCCCAAAATTATTTACCGGAACTTCTGCCAGAGCGGGAATGTAATCTGCTACTTTTCCTTGGCCAATCAAAGGGCGTACTTCATCTAAGATATCTGCCAATAACGAATTAGAGAACCTTACCTTCACCACTTTTTCTCCAGACAAAAAAGGGCTCACAAGGAGCCCCTGCATACAGCGTTGTTAATTGTGTAAAACGCGATTTTTAATGCAACAGCAAATCAATCCCACCACACATCAAATAGTTCTGATGTAACAACCCCTTCCATACCACAATCTTTCAACCAGTTAGCAACCAGCTGACGATGTTCTTCCGTACATTTACCGATTTTCTGCAAGCAGATCATTCCTTCCCACTGCAAATAACCGCTGGCATCCAGAGCAAGGCCATTTGGCTCGATTAGCTCTTCAATCAAAGCAGCAACTGTGCTATCTACAACCTCAACTGAGGTATTGGCTGGGAAGTTCCACTTTACTGAAAAACCCAATTCCTGAAACTCATCAATACGCAGTTTTTTACGCAGACGACGACTACGATTTTTAGCCATTATTTTACCCTCTCGAACATTAGATCCCATACACCATGCCCTAAACGATGACCACGCACCTCGAATTTAGTAACAGGGCGTGAATCAGGGCGTGGTACAAAATCACCACTTTCCGATATGTTGCGATACCCTTCAGCTTCGCTCATAACTTCTAACATATGTTCAGCATATGGCTGCCAGTCCGTCGTCATATGGAATACACCGCCAATTTTCAGTTTTCTTCTGATCAGTTGAGCAAAACCAGGCTGCACAATTCGACGTTTGTTATGACGGGCTTTATGCCATGGATCAGGGAAGAACAACTGAACCATTTCCAGACTTTGTTCCGGGATCATATTTTCCAGCACTTCAATAGCATCGTGACACATCACACGCAGATTGCTAAGATTTTCATCTTGTGCGGAAGCCAGACACGCACCGACTCCCGGAGCATGAACCTCGATCCCGAAAAAATTTTTCTCTGGGTTCTGATTTGCCATCATGACCAGAGAAGCCCCCATACCAAAACCAATTTCCAACACAATAGGGGCAGCACGACCAAACAGTTCTGCCATATCATGCAATTCTGGCTGATAATCTACTCCCATCTTCGGCCACACATTATCAAGTGCTTGCTGCTGACGACTCGTTAACCGTCCCTGCCGACGCACAAAACTGCGGACACGGCGCAAAGCCCTGCCATCTTCATCATATTCCGGTGAAATTACGTTATTTATCATGGTACTGTCTATTGGTACTTTCTATCAGTTTTAAAGGTATTTGCTCAGGCGTCTGAGGCGTTATGTACCGCAGGATTGCCCAAAGAGAGCGCAATTATGCAAAGATGGCTGAGTTTATCAAGTTCGATGCCTGTAAGCACAACTTTAATGTTAAATTGTGTGGCGCTTCGAAACAAAGTTCGGGTTTACACTGAGGTTACACTATGTTGCAATCCTGTTCACGAAACTATTATCAGATATAAAGACAATTATTCTAATGATGGAAGCAGAGCAATTTTCACAAGCAGTACTTGAATGGTATCACCGTTATGGTCGCAAGACATTACCGTGGCAGTTAGAAAAAACATCCTATCACGTCTGGCTCTCAGAAGTGATGCTGCAACAAACACAGGTCGCGACAGTTATACCCTATTTCCAGAAGTTTATTTCACGTTTCCCTGATGTGGCATCACTGGCAGCAGCACCATTGGATGAAGTTCTGCATTTATGGACTGGCTTGGGGTACTACGCACGAGCCCGTAATTTGCACAAAGCGGCTCAACAAATTGTTGAACGGCATCATGGAAAACTCCCGACTACTTTTGATGACGTCGTTGCTCTGCCCGGTGTCGGCCGCTCTACCGCAGGTGCCATCCTTTCGCTTTCTCAAGGAAAACACTTTCCTATCCTTGATGGCAATGTTAAGCGCGTTCTGGCTCGCTGCTATGCCGTTGATGGTTGGCCGGGAAAAAAAGAGGTGGAAAACCAATTATGGGATATCAGTACCCGCGTTACTCCCAACCTGAATGTTGAATATTTTAATCAGGCGATGATGGATTTGGGAGCGATGGTATGCACCCGTAGTAAACCCAAATGTGAAATTTGCCCTCTCAATGCAGGCTGCATCGCTTATGCCAACCACAGCTGGGCAAACTATCCGGGGAAAAAACCGAAACAGAGTATTCCTGAAAAAACAGCTTACTTTTTATTGATGCAGCATGGCGATACAGTTTGGTTAGAACAACGCCCACTATCCGGCATCTGGGGCGGACTATTTGCATTCCCGCAATTTACTGATGCAACTTCACTGGAACTGTGGCTGAAAGCATCGGGTATTTCTCATAACAAGCCTGAACAGTTAACAGCATTTCGCCACACATTCAGCCATTTTCATCTGGATATCGTCCCCATTAAAATTGATATTTTATCTTTTGATTCCTGCATGGATGAAAGTAAAGGACTTTGGTATAACTTACGCCAGCCAGCAACGATTGGATTAGCTGCACCCGTTGAGTACCTTTTGCAGCAGTTGGGCTAAACTTTGCCCCACTATTTTTTGCTCCATTCCATTATTTTGAGGATTAAGAGGATTTAGCATGAGCAGAACTATTTTTTGTACTTTTTTGCAACGAGAAGCAGAAAGCCAAGATTTTCAGTTATATCCAGGGGAACTGGGAAAACGTATTTTCAATGAAATTTCTAAAGAGGCATGGCAACAATGGATGAGCAAACAAACCATGCTGATTAATGAAAAGAAATTAAACACTATGAACCCAGAAGATCGCAAATTACTTGAACAAGAAATGGTGAAATTTCTGTTTGAAGGGAAAGATATTCAAATTGACGGTTACACTCCGCCAGAAAGATAATCTTTAACATCTATTATTTATTGGGTGAAACTAGGATCTAAAAATCACCCAATAAATGAGAATTTACCCTATATACCCAACGGCATCATAAAATGAAAAGACTGCTGGCACTACTTCTGCTCACCCCACTTCTAATTTCCTGTTCTAGTAAACAAGATATTGAATACAAAGAAGAGTATATAAAAGATACTAATGGCTTTGATATCTTAATGGGGCAATTCGCTCATGACATTGAAAATATCTGGGGATTACAAGAAGTTTTAATCGCTGGCCCTAAAGATTACGTAAAATATACAGATCAATATAAAACCCGCAGCCATATTAATTTTGAAGCGGGGACGATCACTATTGAAACAATATCTCCTATTGATCCTACTGAATATTTACGCAGGGCGATTGTAACAACATTGTTGATGGGGGATGATCCAGGTTCTATCGATCTTTATTCTGATTCTAATGATATCGAGATTAGCAAAGAACCATTTCTATATGGACAAGTTTTGGATAACACGGGTGAACCAATTCGTTGGGAATGGAGAGCAAACCATTTTGCCAATTACCTGCTCCAGAATAAATTACAGAAACGTCAATCAGGGCTACATGTAATTTGGTCTGTCACCATGCAGTTAGTTCCTAACCATCTGGACAAACGAGCTCATAAATATCTGTCAATGGTTCGCAAAGCATCTATTAAATATGGTGTTGATGAATCGCTAATCCTTGCCATTATGCAAACAGAATCCAGTTTTAACCCTTACGCCGTCAGCCATGCCGATGCACTGGGATTAATGCAGGTCGTTCAACATACTGCCGGAAAGGATGTATTCAAGATGCAGGGTAAATCTGGTCAACCAAGCCGCAATTATCTTTTTGATCCTGCAAATAACATTGATGCGGGCACCGCCTATCTGGCGATATTACAGAGTATCTATTTAGGTGAAATCCAAAATGCAACCTCTCGTCGCTATGCGGTTATCACAGCATATAACGGTGGTGCGGGCAGTGTATTAAGGGTATTTTCCAGTGATAAGAAGAAAGCTGCTCAAATAATCAACTCAATGGCTTCGGGCGATGTTTATGAGACACTGACAAATAAACATCCATCGGCTGAATCACGCCGTTATTTGATGAAAGTAAATAATGCACAGAAAAGCTATCGTCGATAATTAATCACCACAAACAAAGGGTGGAAAGGAATTTGTCTTTCCGCCCTTTGTTTATATTTATAACTAATTGAGCAAATTGGAAGCACTTAAATAAATTTATGCAGAAAGTCATTGACGAATTGGGCTTAATACGGTTTAATGCGTCCCCGTTAGCCCGGATAGCTCAGTCGGTAGAGCAGGGGATTGAAAATCCCCGTGTCGGTGGTTCGATTCCGCCTCCGGGCACCAAGATTTTAAAGCTAATTTGTTGAATCTTATCAGATAATTAACAAATAAGTTAAAATTTAGGGCTGTTAATTCAATGTTAAACAATTGATCGCACTAGTCTGCATACTCAATGTTAAAAAAGCCGTAAATAAAGAATACAGGGTGCCTGCATTTGCAAGCACTCTTTTCT
>NZ_NIBS01000001.1:343810-347081 GCF_002632465.1 Xenorhabdus budapestensis
TTGCTCTTTAACAATCTGGAACAAGCTGAAAATTTGAAACAATCAGTAGCGTCGGAAGACGGTATTGATGAGTCTCTCAAAACTCCAGTCCGAAGACACCTTCGGGTTGTGAGGTTAAGCGACTAAGCGTACACGGTGGATGCCTAGGCAGTCAGAGGCGATGAAGGACGTGCTAATCTGCGAAAAGCGCCGGTAAGGTGATATGACCCGTTATAGCCGGCGATGTCCGAATGGGGAAACCCAGTGCAATCCGTTGCACTATCCTTATCTGAATTCATAGGGTAAGGAGGCGAACCGGGGGAACTGAAACATCTCAGTACCCCGAGGAAAAGAAATCAACCGAGATTCCCCCAGTAGCGGCGAGCGAACGGGGAGCAGCCCAGAGCCATCAGCGATATTCATGTCAGGAGAACGGTCTGGAAAGGCCGGCAGTAAAGGGTGACAGCCCCGTATCCGAAGGCGTGCGTATTGTGAGCTCGAAGAGTAGGGCGGGACACGTGGTATCCTGTCTGAATGTGGGGGGACCATCCTCCAAGGCTAAATACTCCTGACTGACCGATAGTGAACCAGTACCGTGAGGGAAAGGCGAAAAGAACCCCGGCGAGGGGAGTGAAAGAGAACCTGAAACCGTGTACGTACAAGCAGTGGGAGCCCTGATTTATCAGGGTGACTGCGTACCTTTTGTATAATGGGTCAGCGACTTATATTCTGTAGCAAGGTTAACCGTATAGGGGAGCCGGAGGGAAACCGAGTCTTAACTGGGCGTTAAGTTGCAGGGTATAGACCCGAAACCCGGTGAGCTAGCCATGGGCAGGTTGAAGGTTGGGTAACACTAACTGGAGGACCGAACCGACTAATGTTGAAAAATTAGCGGATGACTTGTGGCTGGGGGTGAAAGGCCAATCAAACCGGGAGATAGCTGGTTCTCCCCGAAAGCTATTTAGGTAGCGCCTCGTGAAGTCATCTCCGGGGGTAGAGCACTGTTTCGGCTAGGGGGTCATCCCGACTTACCAACCCGATGCAAACTGCGAATACCGGAGAATGTTATCACGGGAGACACACGGCGGGTGCTAACGTCCGTCGTGAAGAGGGAAACAACCCAGACCGCCAGCTAAGGTCCCCAAGTCATGGTTAAGTGGGAAACGAAGTGGGAAGGCTCAGACAGCCAGGATGTTGGCTTAGAAGCAGCCATCATTTAAAGAAAGCGTAATAGCTCACTGGTCGAGTCGGCCTGCGCGGAAGATGTAACGGGGCTAAACCATGCACCGAAGCTGCGGCAGCGACACTGCGGTGTTGCTGGGTAGGGGAGCGTTCTGTAAGCCGTCGAAGGCGGGCCGTGAGGTCTGCTGGAGGTATCAGAAGTGCGAATGCTGACATAAGTAACGATAAAGCGGGTGAAAAACCCGCTCGCCGGAAGACCAAGGGTTCCTGTCCAACGTTAATCGGGGCAGGGTGAGTCGGCCCCTAAGGCGAGGCTGAAAAGCGTAGTCGATGGGAAACAGGTTAATATTCCTGTACTCGGTGTTACTGCGAAGGGGGGACGGAGAAGGCTATGTCATCCGGGCGACGGTCGTCCCGGTTTAAGCGTGTAGGTGGGATAACCCGGCAAATCCGGTTATCCGCAACACTGAGGCGTGATGACGAGGCACCACGGTGCTGAAGTGACAGATGCCCTGCTTCCAGGAAAAGCCTCTAAGCACCAGGTAACACGGAATCGTACCCCAAACCGACACAGGTGGTCAGGTAGAGAATACTCAGGCGCTTGAGAGAACTCGGGTGAAGGAACTAGGCAAAATGGTGCCGTAACTTCGGGAGAAGGCACGCTGGCGCCAGGTGAAAAGACATGCTCTTGGAGCCGAGGCCAGCCGCAGATACCAGCTGGCTGCAACTGTTTAATAAAAACACAGCACTGTGCAAACACGAAAGTGGACGTATACGGTGTGACGCCTGCCCGGTGCTGGAAGGTTAATTGATGGGGTCATCCTCAGGGAGAAGCTCTTGATCGAAGCCCCAGTAAACGGCGGCCGTAACTATAACGGTCCTAAGGTAGCGAAATTCCTTGTCGGGTAAGTTCCGACCTGCACGAATGGCGTAATGATGGCCAGGCTGTCTCCACCCGAGACTCAGTGAAATTGAACTCGCTGTGAAGATGCAGTGTACCCGCGGCAAGACGGAAAGACCCCGTGAACCTTTACTATAGCTTGACACTGAACCTTGAGCCTTGATGTGTAGGATAGGTGGGAGGCTGTGAAGTGCGGACGCCAGTCTGCACGGAGCCATCCTTGAAATACCACCCTTGAATGTTTGATGTTCTAACGTAGGCCCGTCATCCGGGTTGCGGACAGTGTCTGGCGGGTAGTTTGACTGGGGCGGTCTCCTCCCAAAGCGTAACGGAGGAGCACGAAGGTCAGCTAATCACGGTCGGACATCGTGAGGTTAGTGCAAAGGCATAAGCTGGCTTGACTGCGAGCGTGACGGCGCGAGCAGGTACGAAAGTAGGTCTTAGTGATCCGGTGGTTCTGCATGGAAGGGCCATCGCTCAACGGATAAAAGGTACTCCGGGGATAACAGGCTGATACCGCCCAAGAGTTCATATCGACGGCGGTGTTTGGCACCTCGATGTCGGCTCATCACATCCTGGGGCTGAAGTAGGTCCCAAGGGTATGGCTGTTCGCCATTTAAAGTGGTACGCGAGCTGGGTTTAGAACGTCGTGAGACAGTTCGGTCCCTATCTGCCGTGGGCGCTGGAAGACTGAAAGGGGCTGCTCCTAGTACGAGAGGACCGGAGTGGACGCACCACTGGTGTACGGGTTGTCATGCCAATGGCACTGCCCGGTAGCTAAGTGCGGCAGAGATAACCGCTGAAAGCATCTAAGCGGGAAACTTGCCTTGAGATGAGTCTTCCCTGACTCCTGGAGAGTCCTGAAGGGCCGTCCGAGACGAGGACGTGGATAGGCTGGGTGTGTAAGCGTTGCGAGACGTTGAGCTGACCAGTACTAATGCCCCGTGCGGCTTAACCTGACAACACCGAAGGGGTTTTGTGGGTTTGAGAGACGAGAGAAAGACAGGGTTTCAGGTATATTTTCGATAGGCGCGGAAGCGGTGACGGACGAAAATAACAAGCAGCTTGTTCGGGATTGAATACAGGATTTGTCTGGCGGCAACAGCGCGGTGGTCCCACCTGACCCCATGCCGAACTCAGCAGTGAAACGCCGTAGCGCCGATGGTAGTGTGGGGTCTCCCCATGTGAGAGTAGGGCACTGCCAGACAT
>NZ_NIBS01000001.1:347181-384480 GCF_002632465.1 Xenorhabdus budapestensis
TGGTCCCACCTGACCCCATGCCGAACTCAGCAGTGAAACGCCGTAGCGCCGATGGTAGTGTGGGGTCTCCCCATGTGAGAGTAGGGCACTGCCAGACATTCATTAAGTCAGAGAAGCCATCCGTCCCCGGATGGCTTTTTTGCATTATGAGAATAGTTCATAAATATAATTATCAGACTACTTCAAGGATTGATACAAGCTATAACCAGTTATGGCTCCTGCTATATCGTAAACAAAGTCTTGCCAACTCCACCCTGTACCAGAAGGACGGCTATCATAAAATTCTTTTGCTGCACCAAGACTAATTGACAGTAACATGCCGAATTGCGCACTTTCCCGATATTTCCAGTTTTGGTGATCGCCATAAGCGTTTCCTGCGGCGGCTATTACGGCAGAAAATAGAAAATGCTGGGCTTTGTCTCTACCTGTCCAGGTATCATTGGCCTGATGCATATTAGAACAAGCAGTAGTAGATAAGAGAGAAAATATTATTAATATATTTTTGATTTTGTTGGTGATGGATTTTTTCATTGTAATTTACGCTATTGTTTATAATTTAATAAATGATAGCGATTTGATAAATAAGATACAAAAATCCCCTCTTGTAATAATAAGAAGGGATTAATATTTTGATAATTATTTATCTATTTACAATATTCTGCTGATTAATCTATCAACACGTATACGGCGTAAACGACGTATTAATTTACGAACTTTGACAGGATAGAGTTGTATACTATCCAGCTCCTGATAATTACTGATAATTTTTGTATGAGAGCGAATGCAATTTAGTTCCAAAGAGCGTTGTGCGTGCATTTCCTGGTGAGGATCGTGAATGAGAATGGCATTTTCTAAATCAAGTCCCCATGCACGTGGATTGAGGTTATTACCTGTAATCAATTGCCATTTGTTATCAACCCAGACACCTTTTAAATGATAGGTATTATCTTCGTCTTTCCATAACCGGATAGTTAATTGCTGGCTATCGATAAAATGTTGTAGCCGATTGGTGAAACGGCGTAAGTTAATCTCATACAGATAGGGCAAGGCACCAATAATCTTAAAAGGCTCTTCCGGTGGAATATAAAAATCATTGGCTGTTTTATCTCCAATGATAATCTCGACCTGTTTCCCCTGCCGCAGCAATCTTGCAATAGAACGAACCAATACTGCTGGTAAATTGAAGTAAGGAGTGCAGATTACCACTTTCTTTTCTGTACTGGCGATCAGATGGCAGATTGTCTTATTCAGAGGATTCTTTTTGCCCAATCCAACGAGTGGTGTTATTGCAAGTTCGTCATTTGAAGCCTGGTTTTCGACATGATATGTAGCACTACGCAAGGAAGTGCGGAATTGCCTGATAAAGTTTTTAATTTCAAGACTACGAGGGCGAGCTCGGGAGGCCAAATTCTTGACTGCATCGGCAGAAATAAGGTTGCCGTCAATAAACTGTTTCATGATAGCTGCGAGTTTAGCGTTGTGCAGTAGATGATAGCGATCGTAGCGATATTTTTCGTGGCGGTGTAAGTAGACGTTATTAATACTGGCACCACTATAAATCACAGTATCGTCAAAGATAAAGCCTTTCAGGTGCAAGACGCCTAATGCTTCACGAGTATTTACAGGAACACCAAGGGTGGGGATATGGATATCAGGATATTTTTCAGCCATAGAACAATACCAATCTGCGTTTGTTACAGTGGCTGTAGCACCAATACGACCGCGTTGGGCACGATGCCAGTCAACCAGAATTTTGATATCCAGTTCAGGCCGCTTTTGTTTGGCCTCATACAGTGCTGTTAAAATATCTCGCCCAGCGTCGTCATGTTCTAAATATAATGCGGCGATATAAATATGTTTCTTAGCGTCTGCAATGCGTTCCAGTAAGGTGCTGCGAAACTCTTTAGATTGATAAAGTGTCTCAATGTCAGCAACTGACTGCGGTAATTTAGGCAGTTGTGCAAGGTGTTGTTGGTGTTTTGCTTGTTTAAATTTAGACAACATCACAGTGCGATTTTTCTCTTAGTTTAGATGGTTGGCGTTCCATCGTAATGTTATGAATCAAAATGATCCGGCGATGATACCATTAGTTCGGTCAATTGTGAGTATGAATTAACTTTCTATTGCTGATTGCTTTAAGTCTGTGCGATCCATCACGAAGTGAGGATTCGGTTTGAGCCTGCCTTTCACTATTCTTATTTATCTTAAAGTTCTGGCGGCTAAAGTGTTAAGACAAGATTGACAATTCCCTCTTCTAATTGGATATCAATGGTAAAGCCCAGTTTTTTGGCAAGTCGGATCATATTGCGATTTTCTGGCATGGTGATGGCGGTTAGTACCTGAATGCCATGTTCTTTTGTGTAGTGGATTAATTTGGTCATGAGCTGATATCCTAATGTAATTCCTTTCAGATCTGATCGCACTAACACAGCAAATTCTGCTTCGATATTATCCGGATCAGCCATAGCACGGGCGACACCAATAATTTCCGGTTTGGTTGTTGGATGGCGTATCGCAACAAACGCCATTTCACGGTCATAATCAATTTGGGTCATATTGGCGAGGTCATCGTGCGTGAATTCACTAATCTCACTAAAATAGCGATAATAAAGATCTTCCTTCGTTACCTGCTCGATAAATTCTTTTAGTAATGGTTCATCTTCTGGCAGAATTGGGCGCAGTAAGCATTCAAAATCATCTTTGATATAAATGGTTTCTTCCAACTCATTAGGATAAGGACGGATTGCCAGTCGATTTCGGTGATCAGCAGTGATGGGGGCTAACTCCATTGTTACATCCAATAGTGTGAATTCAGTGCCTGATGCCAATAACGGATGGATATGCATACGAGTGATTTGAGGGCAATCGATCAGTAAGTTGGATACCCTAACCAATAATTGACTTAGAGCAGGAATATCCAATGGTTGCAGTGAACCGCCAGATTTTATTTTACCTCCTTTAATAGCCTGAATGACTAAATAACGAGCCAACGCCATATTGAGAGGCGGTAGAGCAACAGCAGCCTGAGTTTCATTAACCCAATCTATGCCACCTTCTCCAAGCATAATTAAAGGGCCGAATATCTCATCTTGTTCAATGGCAACTCTCAATTCTTGCGCACCAGCTCGGTTTGCCATGTTTTGTACCAATAGACCGTGAATTCTGGCTTGTGGAAAGTTCTGTTTCACACGTTCAATAATGGCCTGAGTTGCTGTCTTAACTTCTCCAGCATTACGCAGATAGAGCATGACTCCTTGAACTTCTGATTTGTGAGGAATATCGGGAGAACGCAATTTCAGTGCTACGGGATAGCCAATTTTCTCCGCAATATTGACTGCATCATCACTGGAGTGAGCAATCCATGTAGGTAAAGTATTTAGGCCGTAGGCTTCAAGAATAGACTGTACTTCATGGGTATCCAGCTGAGTATTGCCACTATTGAGGGCTTGCTGGATACAATCGTGGGCGTGTGCAGTATTTGAAGTGATGCCTATTGGCAGGGCAGGGGTTTCTTTGAGTTGTTTTTGGTTACGTTGATATTCCACCATATGCATAAAAGCTGTCACCGCGCCTTCAGGCGTACGGTAGGTTGGGATACCCGCCTCACTGAATAACCGCCTCGCTTCTAATGAAGAATACTCACCACACCAATTAGTAAAGATTGTGAGCCATTTTCCACGAGGATGCTCCTTAACAGCCTTAATGACGTTAACTGCTGTCTGCATACTATGGGAAATGGCACAGGGAGAATGAATCAACAATAAGGCATCATAGCTACGACTATTTAACAGTAGTTTCAGAGCAGCGGTATATTGTTCGGTTGATGAACTATCTCCCAGATCCAGAGGGTTACGTAAAATTTGAGCCTCAGGCAGCACACCCGATAATTTAATAAGTGTTTCGTCCTCCAGAACCGCTAGTTTACCGGTTCTCCTGAGGAGTTCATCTAGTGCCATGGCGGCAGGTGCTGCTCCATTACTGACAATGAGCAGGCGTTCTCCACGTAACGGACGCATAAAGCTTAACGTTTCCACGGCAGAAAACATTTCATGTGTATCCTGTACACGCAGTAACCCTGCCCGTTGAATTGCTGCGTCATAGGCAACATCGAAATTCTGTTGCTCTCCCAGTAATTGTTGAGCTTTGCGGGTACGACTGCTTTTTACAACCAGAATTGGTTTATTGCGTGATGCACTTCGTGAAGCAGAAAGAAACCGGCGAGCATCGTTAATGTGTTCAAGATGCAGTAGAATCGCGCTGGTCTTACCATCTCGCGCTAAAAAATCGAGCAGATCATCAATATCAATATCAACACTATCACCCAATGCAATGAAATATGAAAAACCAATATTGCGATGGTTCGCCCAGTCCAGAATCGTGTTGGATATTGCCGCTGATTGTGAAATAAATGCCAGCTTTCCCTTGAGAATAGGAATAGGTGAGAAACTGGAGTTTAATCCGATCCATGGAGCCAAAATGCCGAGGCTATTAGGGCCGAGGATCCGGATATGATATTTTTGGCTATATTGTTTCAGTTCAGCAAACTGTGATGCTGGTGATGAAAGAATGATAACGGTTTTACAGCCCAATCTGGTCAATTGCTCTAATAATGGCAAATTGCGGCTGTGGTGAGTACATATGACAGCCAAATCGGGAGTTAATGGTAATTTATCGATAGAAGGATAAGCTAGCACACCGAGAACAGAGCTTTTATTAGGCGTAACAGGAAGAATCGGCCCCTTAAAATTTCCAGTCAACAAATTCCGCATCAATGTTGAGCTGGCTTTTTCGGGTTTTTCAGACGCCCCAATAACGGCAATAGATTTGGGATGTAATAATGCTTCAAGTCCACGCTGGCTCATTTTTTATCTCCTCATTAACTGTTATTGAATAAATAATTACTTCAATAAACAATCACCATTAATTGAACCATTTCCATGAATAACTTTAGCCGTGATTGACAAGAATTACTGTGACTTACTCCGCCGGATGATTCGATTTTCCTGCCAGATATTGTTCACGAAAGTGATTGAAATGAGTGAGTAATTGTTGCGAAGCCTCAAGATCATTAGCTAGCTCCAGAGCGGTAGCGGCAACTTCCGCAGTACAATGCTGCTCTTTTCTTGATGGCATCCGGAGTAAATAATCCATTTTAGCAATACTGTTGATCGATAATAGAGGAATATCATCCAAATATGGACTTTTGCGAAACATTTTTCTTGCTTCAGGCCAAGTACCATCCAATATAATAAACAGTGGTGATTTCTGATTATCTGGCAGTTGTTGATACGCAGTACGAGGTGGTATGGAGTAACTTTCCGGAAAGATCAGATAAGGTTGTCGCGTTGGATCACGCAGTATTTCAAGCATGCGTTGATCAGGCTCGGTTCTTGACCAGAGAAAAGCATGAGTATCAGGTAGAACATCTGCAATTAGTTTACCTGTATTGCTGGGCTTCATAGGTTCAGTATCAAACATAATGAGACAAAAGCGGCTGGCCGCTTTTACTGGTGAGATTTTCTCACACAGGCATCTTTTTTGGGGCAATAAACAATATGTGCAACGCCGAACTCGACAGCCTCTTGCTTGAAAAGGACGGGTAGAGCGGGCAAGGCGATGTTGGCGAAGCTGATAAACGGCGTTGTTATTTCTCATTTAATAAGAACTCAAAAATGTTCATGAATAAAACCAGTAGAAAATTGGCGGATATTTTAATGGATTGTCGTTGCCAGAGGTAGCTTCGGGCACGAACATCGGGTAATCTTCGCGCCATAGCGAAGTTGGAGAAATAAATGAACGATTCCTATAGTGGTAAAAGTGGCAAAGTCAAAGTGATGTATGTCCGTAGTGAGGACAAGAGTGACAGCCGTAATAATAACGATCGTCGTAATAGTAATAACCGTCAGTCTGGTAAAGGACGTGAGCAAGGAGGCAGACGACGTGACAATGAACGCCCTCAGCGTTCAAAGGATAATTCTCCCTGGAGAACGGTTTCCCGTCCGGTAGAAGAAGAATCAAAACCTGATCATGGCGGCATTAGCGGTAGAAGCCAGATCGACCCTGAACAGCTTCGCCGTCAACGGTTGGAAGAAACCCGGATCTATGGTGAAAATGCTTGTCAGGCAATGTTCCAAAATCGTCCAGAAGCCATTGTCAGGGCATGGTTTGTCCAGTCGGTAACTCCCCGCTTCCGTGATGCTCTGAAATGGATGGCGGCAAATCGCAAGGCTTACCATGTGGTCGACGATGAAGAATTGAGCAAAGCATCAGGAACGGAGCATCACGGTGGTGTCTGTTTCCTGATCAAGAAGCGTAATGGTTTGGAGGCAGAAACTTATTTACAGCAAGCACCAGCGAAAGACTGTGTTCTGGCATTAGAAAGTGTGGGTAACCCGCATAATCTCGGTGCAATTATGCGTAGCTGTGCCCACTTTGGTGTACAGGGTATGATATTGCACGATACAGCGATGCTGGAATCCGGTGCGGCGGTCCGTACTGCTGAAGGAGGAGCTGAGCATATTAAAGGTATTGATGCTAATGACCTTACAACCACGCTGAGTCAATTCCGCGATGCAGGCTACACCATCGTAACTACTTCAAGCCATAAAGGAAGTACCAAGCTGACAGAAGCCAAGCTTCCTGAAAAAATGGTCTTGGTATTGGGACAGGAAAGTGATGGCCTGAGTGATAGCGTTTGGGAAGATGGTGATATCCGTCTTTCGATTGGTGGTACGGGTCAAATAGAAAGCCTGAATGTTTCTGTTGCTACGGGTATTATGCTGGCGGAATGGTGGCGTCAGAATAAAGTCTGGTAAATGGTTTAATATAGTTTCTTTTATAAATAAGGCCCTGGTTTTTCAATCAGGGCCTTATTTATTAAGGAAAAGTATTATTCTATTTGTGAGCATCATAAATGTTACTCAAGTGTAAAGTTAAAATTTTATATCTGTAACTATTTTGTTAGCATATGATAATTTATTATCAAATGGTGATAATTTATTCATGGGATTTATCCAATTATCTTAATGCATATCTTTTAACTGGGCTTTGCTTAAAGTATTTATATTTTTGTGGTTGTTAATAAGAATGATTTTAATTATCATTTTGTGAAGTATGTTAGTGAGCTACAGTTAATACCCAAGAGCTGGATAGAAATATTCTGGATTATATAGGTTATCACTCCGCAAATCATGCTTCTCATAGGCACAGCGTGTGATATTGGATATGAATGAAGGGCTTTATTGAATGACTTCGCTGTACACCAAAACTGAATTAGGTTCCCAATCCTCTCATCTAACCAAGGAAAATTGGTCACATGCAAATCGGCATCTCGTAGCTAAAATACTGCGTGAATTGTCTCATGAAAAACTGATTTATCCAGTACACAATCAGGGAAAGTCTTATTCCATTGAAATTGGTAAATTTCAATACCATTTTCAGGCTCAGGATTGTCAACTAGAGCATTTAGATATTGATTCTTCATCAATCGAAAAATTCATCCACGGTCAACCACAACAATTGGATGCAATTCAACTGATCATTGACTTGTATCCATTGCTGGGCATATCAGAAAAGATGCTGCCTATTTATCTTGATGAGATATCCAGCACACTTTATGGATGTGCTTTTAAATATCTGAATAATAGATTGACAGCACAGGATTTAACCCAAGCGGATTATCAGACTGTGGAAACGGCAATGACTGAGGGCCATCCGGTTTTTATTGCCAATAATGGTCGTATTGGTTTTGACTCAGATGATTACTTGCAATATGCGCCAGAAAGTGCAAATCCGGTGACATTAATTTGGATCGCTGTACATCGCAATAAAACTGTTTTCTCAGCATTATCTTCGCTTTCTTATTCTCAGCTGTTGGCGGAGGAATTGGAAAAATATTTGCCAGCCCAGTTTGAACGATATATGCAAAAATTGGGATTAAATCTGTCAGATTATTATCTGATGCCAGTACATCCCTGGCAGTGGAAGCATCGTATTACCATCAGTTTTGCGGCAGATATTGCTAATCAAGATATCGTTTATCTCGGTGAGGGCAATGATCGCTATCTGGCTCAGCAATCTATCCGCACGTTTTTCAATATTAGCCAGCCTAAGAAAAACTATGTCAAAACAGCCCTATCTGTCCTTAATATGGGATTTATGAGAGGTTTGGATCCCCATAGTATGGTAACAACACCACAAGTTAATGAGTGGCTTTACCATTTGGTAGCAGCAGATACTTTCTTTCAGCAGAAAGGATTTACCATATTACGTGAACGGGCGGCGATGGGGTATTTTAACCATTATTTCGAATCCGCTATCAAAAAAGACAACCCACATAAAAAAATGTTGTCAGCACTATGGCGAGAAAGCCCAATGACGATCTTGGAAGAGAACCAACGTCTGATGACGATGGCGTCGTTGTTACATGTCGATAGAGAAGGCAATGCAGTCATTGCTGCTTTGGTACAAGATTCTGGTTTATCTGTAGAAATGTGGGTAGCCCGCTATCTGGATGCTTATCTTTCACCATTACTACGTTCTTTCTTCACTTATGATTTGGTCTTTATGCCACATGGTGAAAATCTGATGTTAGTGCTGGAAAACAATATTCCAGTGAAAATGTTGATGAAAGATATTGGTGAAGAAATTGCCATTTTGAATGGAGACCTTCAATTACCTGAGGAGATTGATTTTCTACATGTCACTGTTCAGGATGATATGAAGATTAACTATATATTCCTTGATATTTTTGATTGTTTCTTCCGTTATTTGAGTCCGTTATTGCAAAAACATCTTGCATTGTCAGAAACACATTTTTGGGAATTAGTTGCTCAGTGTGTTTATAACTATCAATCACAGCACTTGAACCAAATAGAAAAATTCTGCCAATTTGATCTATTTAAGCATGATTTTGTACGTACTTGCTTAAATCGACTGCAAATGGCGAATAACCAGCAAATGATTGATCTTGATGATCGAGAAAAAAATCTGAAATTTGCTGGAACGTTAGTTAATCCCCTTCATGCATTTCGGGAAAAATATTCCGTCACGGTTTAGAACAAATGGGTTAGAACAATAGTTGACGGAAATACATAAAGTAAACATAACAATAAATTATTTAGATAACAGGATGAATAGAGTGATAAACCCAATTTTGCAACGAAATCAGTTAACCAAGAGAAAAGTCCTTTCTGTTTTAATCCCACTGCTTCTTGCAGGGAATCATTCGGCAATAGCAGAAGAAGCACAAGGAAAAAACGATAAAATTATCGTAACAGCAGGAACTCCGGAGCATGAAGGGGTAACCGAAGATAGTGGCATGTATAACACCACCTCAATGGTGACATCAACGGGTTTGAATTTGTCTGCGCGTGAAACGCCACAAAGTGTCAGTGTGATGACCAAACAGCGGATGGTGGATGAAAATCTGGACAGTGTAAAAAGTGCCATAGGCAGTATTACGGGGATGACAGTTAATCAGGCTGACAGTGATCGTTTCACTTTCTCTTCAAGGGGAATGACTGTCAGAAACATGCTGCGCGATGGTGTACCGACTTTCTACGATATCCGTTTTAACTATGGTGATAACCTGATGGACACCGTCATGTTTGACCGCCTGGAAGTCGTACGAGGTGCAGCGGGTTTGATGGTTGGGCCGGGTACACCTTCTGCCGCTGTGAATGTGATCCGCAAACGTCCAACCAGCGATTTTCGTGGTGAAATTACACTTGAGGGTGGCTCTTGGGATAAATGGCGTACTGGTCTTGATCTCTCTAGTCCATTAAATGAAGACGGTACAGTCAGAGGGCGTTTTGTCACCGCCTACCAGCGTTCCAACTCTTTTATCGATCGCGATAAACATGAAAAATATCCATTCTATGGCATTCTTGAAGCCGATCTGACAGACAACACTTTGCTGACCATTGGTGCTGATTATCAGATTAACCATACCCGTGGCGGAATGTTTGGTGGTTTGCCGATTTATTTTAAAGATGGCAGTAAAACTGATTATAAACGCAGTAACAGCTATGCACCGGATTGGGCATTTTCTAAGGTTCGTTCATCTTCTATCTTTACCAGCCTGCAACATAAATTTGATAATGGCTGGAGTGCGAAAGGAACCTTTACTTATGACAATAATGCCCTTGACCAAAAAGTATTATGGGCAACGGGTTTTCCTGATCGTATCACTAATCAGGGAATGTATCCGGGTAGTATGACCCTGATCGATGGAACTCGTCGTCAGCGTAATTTTGATTTGCAGCTAAATGGTAATTATGGGTTGTTGGGGCGTACACATCACGCAAGTTTTGGTTTGAATTATCAGAAACAGAATTTCCGGAATGATTATTACAATGCCCCATGTATGAAATCTCGTAGTTGTTCAAATTTCCCAATAGGTGATTTTACCCAGCCTTCATGGGGTTATCCTGAGCCAACATGGAGTAAAACTCGTGACACTGGTTCGAATGGTTATATCGAACAAACCGCAGGTTATGCAGTTACTCAGCTTTCATTAGCAGATCCATTAACATTAATCCTCGGTGGACGTATTACGAGTTGGAAAACCCGTGGTGATAATTTTGGTACTCCACAGAATGGCACCTACAATAATGAGTTTGTGCCATATGGTGGCTTGGTTTACAACATCACTCCAGATTTCTCTGTTTATGGTAGTTATACCAAAATTTTTGAACCAGAAGCCCGTATTAATCGCCATAACCAACTCCTCAAGCCGGTTACAGGGGAAAACTACGAACTGGGTCTGAAAGGTGTTGCATTTAATAACGGCCTTGATTATTCCTTGGCGATTTTCGAGATCCATCAGGATAATTATACAATTCGTGATAATTCTAAAGAGCGACACTCAGCCATTCCAAAGAATTCTACTGTTTATTATGCAGCCAACGGTATAAAAACCCGTGGTTTTGAAGCTGAAGTCAGTGGCCAGATTACCGATGACTGGCGTTTGTATGCGGGTTACACTCAATTCCGCGCCACCATGCCTGGTGGTAAGCGTGTCAATACAGATAAACCAAATCGTCTGTTCAAATTGTTTACTACTTATGCCTTACCTGGAGTAATGAATGATCTGACTCTTGGTGGAGGAGTTAACTGGCAGGATAAAACACGGCTGGAGCTTGATAGCCCCAACGGTAAACGTGAAGATGGGCAAGGTAGCTTTACCACGGTTAACCTGATGGGACGTTATCAATTTACGCCAGACCTTTCCCTGACTGTTAACCTGAATAATGTGTTTGACAAAAAATACTACACCTCATTCGGTAGTTACACTCATTACTACTATGGTGCACCACGTAATGTCGAAGCGACTTTACGTTATAAGTTCTAACTGAATCACGGGCGGCGGTGATGTACTTTTATCTATTTAAACAACAAGCGGTAAAGGATCATAAGCGATGATGTTGATACAAAGAGTACGAACACATTGCAGAATTTTGGCCGCCGTGCCGTTGATATTGTTGATCGGTTTATTAGTCGGTTGTGATAAGCCGACAACAGCAAACAATATACCGGTGGATACCACCGATTATTCAAAAGCTGGCTATCCTAAAATCATTACCACTGAACTGGGAACGGCGGTGATTAACCAACCGCCGCAGCGGATTGTGGCATTGGGAACCGGTACTGAAGATATTTTGTTAGATCTTGGTGTTATTCCCGTGGGTATTGAATCGCACCGTTGGGGTGGGGATACAGACGGGTATTTACCCTGGTTCAGAGAGGAAATAGAGCGACGTGGCGCAAAATTACCAGCTATTATCGAAATGTATCCTGAGCTGGATATCGAAAAAATCATCAAGCTGAAACCGGATTTAGTTTTGGCAACACAATCAGGTATTACACAGCAAAATTATGATCATCTGTCTCATTTTGTCCCTGTAATTGCCTACCCTCATAAGCCGTGGCAGACGACACCCCGGCAGCAGATTGAGCTGGTGGCTCGTGCGTTGGATAAAATGCCACAGGGAGAAAAACTCAATGCTGAACTGGATGCCATACTGACTCAGACGGGGAGTACGATCCCTAATATAAAGCATTATTCCTTTGCCTATATCAAGGCTGGAACAACAGGTAACACCTTATCCATCTATGTCAAAAATGATCCCAGGGTTGATACTTTGGTACACCTAGGCTTGTCATTGTTGCCATTGGCGGATTCTCTGACCGCTCCTTTTGGTAGTTTTGCATTCAATATTGGTCTGGAGAACGCTGATTTGTTGAATGGAGCGGATATTTTAGTTACCTGGTATACCAGTGAAAAGGAGCGTCAGCAGACGGAAGCACAGCCTCTGTTTCGATCTATTCGTGCCGTCCGTGAGGGAGGGTATATTCCGATGACTGATCAGTCTCTCGTAATGTCAATGTCTTATGGCTCGCTACTGAGTTTGCGTTGGGGATTACCCAGATTTATGCCGTTGTTGAAGCTGGAGATAGCAAAACATGAGAAACACTAAGCAACGTCTATCTCTCACATTGGGTTTGGTGTTGATGGCATTACTGACCTGTCTTTGTGTCGCCGTCAGCTTAAGTTTGGGATCGAAATCCCTACCGCTGTCAGCCATTTGGCAGCATTATTGGCTAGGGGATCAAGGCAGTTATTATGATTTGGTTATCAATGCTCGTGAGCCGCGTACACTCATTGGTTTAATGGCCGGAGCCGCACTGGCACTTGCAGGAACTGTTACTCAAGGATTGTTACGTAATCCGTTGGGAGATCCCGGTTTGTTGGGAATTAATGCGGGGGCGGCGACCGCGGTAGTCTTTTTCTCTTTCATTCCAGTGTTGGATCAACTGCCTCGTTTTGGGACAGCATTTATTGGCGCTGGCTTATCAACTTTATTGTTCTACCTGCTTAGCGGGGGTTCCCGCAATACCAATCCTGTACGATTGGTTTTGACAGGAGCAGCTATTAATGCCTCCCTGTTTGCCGTGGTACAGGGAATTGTACTGATGAATGCACAGGCAATGGACAGTTATCGTTTTTGGACAATGGGTTCTTTGAGCACCATGTCATTAAGGGAAGCAAGTTTATTGATCCCTTATCTGCTGGTGGCTATCGTTTTGACGCTTTCACTCAGTGCTTCATTGAATGTGATGGTTTTTGGTGAAGGGATCGCTGGCTCTCTCGGTGCCAATGTTGCCCGTACCCGTATATTGTCATTATTAAGTGCCACCATGTTGGCGGCAGGAGCGACAGCCATGGCGGGCCCGATTGCCTTTATTGGTCTGGTGGCACCACATTTGATGCGGGCCTTAGTAGGCAGTGATTTCCGCTGGTTGCTGCCTTACTGCCTGTTTGCAGGCCCTTGTTTGCTATTGATATCGGATGTTGTGGGACGATTGCTGATAGCGCCAGAGGAGATCATGGTTGGAATTATTACAGCAGCCCTTGGTGCACCGTTGCTTTATCTGGTTGCCAAAAACCGGACACAAAAAATAATGGTGGAATAGAAGTATGACGCAGATTGATTCGTCAACACCAATCAGGCAGCCACGTGTCAGAACATTCGCATTGGGAAAGGCCGTTTTTATCACACCATCGTGGCAGACAAGGAAAATGGTATTTTCGATGTTGCTGTTGTTGGTAGTGCTTTTTTATCTGACCTTATCATTAGGCAGAGAAGGGATGGATAACCCTTTTCTGACAACGGAAACACCTTATCAGGAATTTATTCTATTGCAGATACGTTTGCCCAGAGCGTTGCTAGCAATTGGAGCGGGAATAGCACTGGCTCTTTCGGGGACACTATTTCAGCTGACTACCCGCAATGCACTTGGTAGCCCAGACATCATTGGTATTAATGCCGGAGCCGCAGTAGGTATTATGGCAGCACTGCTTATCTGGCCCGGTGTACTGCCAATTCCTTTAGGTGGCTTATTGGGAGCCGGGCTTGCTGTGTTGTTGGTTTATTTCGGTAATGGCGCCGGTCTGGGAAGAATGCAAACCGGGAAAATAGTGATATCCGGGGTTGCAGTTGCTGCATTTTGTATGGCAATGGTTGACTTTGCTGTCTCAAATATCCGCATAGAGCAGGCTCAGCAAATACGTTCATTACTGATAGGTAGTCTTGCCAGCAGAGGATGGCAGGATGTGATAACTATCAGTGGGTTGATAATTTTTACTCCCGTATTGTTTTGGTTGGGCAGGCAATTAAATTATACCCATTTTGGCGATGACATCGCTAATACACTGGGTGTGCCAGTACGTTTTATCCAGATTGTTAGCATATTGTTGGCAGTCATTTTTGCCGCCATGTCTGTATTAGTTGTCGGCCCTGTTTCCTTTATTGCCCTTTCTGCACCACAAATTGCCCATCGATTAGTACATGCGAAAGGAGCTGCATTGTTTTGCTCTGCTTTGGTTGGGGCTTTGCTGATGTTGTTGTCTGATTTAATTACCCTGATATTACCAACTCCGGCTCGTTTACCTGTCGGTTTAGTTACTGCGGTAATTGGTGGGATCTATTTGATGTATTTACTGTATGCAGAATTAAGGAGAACACGATAATGCCATCGGATGAGAATTCCCCTGTGACGACTTCACGGCTTAAAGCCCTGGATCTTTCACTGGCATACGGTAAAAGAACGATCATTGACGGTATTAATATCGCGATTCACGATAGTGAATTTAGTGTCATCATTGGCCCCAATGGATGCGGAAAATCAACCTTGTTGCGGGCGATCAGCCGCAGTATGCAGCCACAGCAGGGTGAGGTCCAACTTGATGGAATAAATATCCATCGCTATAAGCCAAAAGCTGTTGCACGTGAGTTGTCATTATTAACGCAAGGGGCAGTTATAACTGAGGCGTTGACAATCTATGACCTTGTTTCGCGTGGACGTTACGCTTATCAGACTTTCTTGCGGCAGTGGTCAGAAGAAGATGAACGTGTCGTCAATGAAGCATTACGGGCAGTAGATTTATGGGATATGTCGCAGAAATTGGTTAGTGAATTGTCAGGTGGTCAGCGTCAGCGCGCATGGTTTGCCATGACATTGGCACAGCAAACCCCCATTATCCTGTTGGATGAACCGACGACTTATCTGGATATCTCTCATCAAATTGAGATGCTTGATTTGTGTCAGCGTTTACATCAACAAGGGAAAACTCTGGTACTGGTTTTACACGATATCAATTTGGCTCTACGTTATGCCACACGGTTAATCATGATGAAGAACGGGCAAGTTTATGCAGAAGGCAAGCCGGAAGAAATCATCACAGAACAAAGTATTGCAGATGTATTTGGTCTGGCCTGTTGCATTATTCGTGATCCGGAATCTGACAAGCCGTTAGTTATTCCGAGATATAACAGGAGAGTGTAAAATGGCAAATAAAAATAATCATAGCTCCAATCAAATGATATCAAAAATAGATATTAACGATATTGTTAATTTATTCGACAGTGCATTCAGTCACTTTAACTCATCAATGAAAGTGAATGCGGGAAATATCCCATCAGAGAGTATGGATTTTTATCAATGGTCGAATGAAAAAGAATTCTCATTATTAATGCAGCGTTACCAAAACGAGTACTATGGGAATAATGAACAGAAGCCAAATAATAAAGGTCTTTATTCGTTATGGGCACAATGGTATTTTGGCTTGGTTGTTCCTCCTATTATGTTAATGTTGTTGGAATATCCACAGGCAGTAGATGCAGATTACCATCTTTTTCAGGTTGAATTTCATGAAAGTGGCCGGCCTAATATGGTTTATTACCAGTTAAACTGGATGAAAGAACCTATATCCCTGCTGGAACGTTATTATTCTTTATTGGATCGCCATATTATTCCTGTTTGTGAGAAAATTGAATCTTATCGGGGAATTAATGGGCGTTTATTATGGAACAATATTGGTTATGTGATGTATTGGTATTTGAGTAATTTCAGGGAAAGAATGGATGCTGAACAATACAACATATTGGTAAATAACCTTTTCTTTGAACAGAAATTACCGGATGGCAGGGATAATCCATTGTATCGGACAGTTATTCTGAGAAATAATGTGATTCAGCGTCGTTGCTGCTGTCAAAGAAACAAACTACCGGGAGTAGGAAATTGTCATGATTGTCCTCTTGAATCAACTGCATAAATAGTATTAGGTTGAATTACCTTATTTTTTAAAAGAAGGTTATGATTCTTTCTTTTTATGACTTTGTTAACTTGATTGTTAATAGAGGAATTCATATTGTAAAAAATACTTTAAAAGGTTATCTATATACCAAATAGATTTTATTTTTTGTTAATAATAAGTAAGGTATTTCCCCGGAACATATAGAATATATGTTCATAATTATGTTATCGGGATAAATTAGCTAAGCCAGATAGATAAAAATTAAAAATTAAAAAATGAAAAGAATATCTAATGAATTTAGAGCCTAAATTTAGGAATAGTAGACTAAAGATTAAAAAATATAGAGCTATATATAACTAGGTTTAATGAACATAGTTATAAGATCAATAAGTTAGAATATTAATGCTATAGCTTATATAAAAAGTAAGGATATATAATGTTTGAAGAATCTCAAGTATTTGCCGAATCTTTGGCCAAAAACACCTATTTAACGGGAAATGATAATTTTAAAAATAGCGATAGCTTTAAAGAAAACCACTTTAATCAATATCTATTAAATGGTGATAATGCAGGGAGCTACCTAGAAGATTCCTGCGATGTAATTGTTAAGTTAAAAAGGATATTGCAGAAAACAAAATCTCCTTTTAGCGGAATATTACCTAATGAATTATCTTCATCATTTAAAAAGATAAATTTAGATAACCCATTGGGATCTTGGGAACATGCATTAGAAGAATTGCAGCACCTTTATATTAAAGATGCTGTTTATTTCCATCATCCTAAATATGTTGCACACCTTAACTGTCCACTTGTGCTGCCATCAGCGATAGCTGAAACAATAATTGGTTGCATAAACTCATCTGTAGATACATGGGATCAAAGCGCTGGAGGGACACTGATAGAACAGAAAGTTCTTGATTGGACGCTGGATAAGATTGGTTTAGGTAAAGAAGCAGATGGCATATTTACCAGTGGTGGTACGCAATCAAACCTGATGGCAATGCTATTGGCACGGGACTGGTTTTGCCACCAACGAAACCCAGGGCACAAAAACCAACTGCATGGTTTACCTGCGGATTTTCATAAACTACGTATTTTTTCCTCATCGGTGAGCCACTTCAGCACTCAAAAAGCCGCTGCGATATTGGGGTTAGGTTATAACGCTGTTGTCTCTGTCCCATGTGATGATGAATTCCGAATGTCTGTACAGGCATTAGAAGCAAATATTAAACAATGTTTTGATGAAGGGAATATTCCTTTTGCCATTGTTGCTACTGCGGGAACGACAGATTTTGGTAGTATCGATCCATTACCTTTACTTGCTGATTTAGCCGAAAAGTACAGTTTATGGTTGCATGTTGATGCTGCTTATGGATGTGGTCTACTGGTTTCATCCCGCCACTCTCATTTACTTCAGGGCATAGACAGAGCGGATTCCGTCACCGTGGATTACCACAAATCCTTTTTCCAGCCTGTAAGTTGCAGTGCTTTCTTCGTTAAAAATAAACAGCATTTTTCTCATCTGACCTACCACGCGGAGTATTTGAACCCTTTGAGTGCGGAACAGGAGGGAACGCCGAATCTGGTGAATAAAAGCATCCAGACGACGCGTCGTTTTGATGCACTGAAGATGTGGCTGACACTGCGCGTGATTGGTGCCGAACAACTTGGACAGGCATTTGATACTTTATTGGACACGGCACAGTCCGCGTATCATTTGATGAGACAAAACCCATGTTTTGAACTTGTCCATCAACCTGTATTAAGTACGTTGGTATTTCGCTTTGTCCCGAAGCAAGGATTCCCTGAATATGCGATTGATCACCTTAATGCCAACATCCGTAAGGCACTGTTTAGAGAAGGAGAGTGTGTTATTGCTGGCACTAAAATCAATGACAGGCAATATCTGAAATTCACGTTCCTTAATCCGGCTACAACCGTAAAACATTTACAAGAGATCATCGACAGTATTGTCACTCAGGGAAACCTGTTACTGACCGATCTCGTATTTTCTGATGATTCATTATTCAATCAACATCAAGCTGTTTATTGATCAACTTGTATTTATTAGGAGTAATTATGACAACCAAGACTTATGATTTTATCGCAATTGGAGTCGGCCCATTTAATCTGGGGTTGGCTTGTCTGGTTCAGCCTATAAAAGAAATCACTAGCCTGTTTATTGATCAGAAAGCAGGATTTGATTGGCATCCAGGCATGATGTTAGAAAACTCGACTATGCAGACTCCGTTTATGGCGGATTTGGTAACATTAGCTTCTCCGACACATCCATTGAGCTTTCTCAATTATATAAAAGAGAAGGGACGTATTTATTCATTCTACATTCGGGAAAACTTTTTCCTGATGCGCAAAGAATATAACCAATACTGTCAATGGGCAGCGGAAAAACTTTCTAATCTTCGTTTTAACACAAAGGTTGAAGATATTAGTTATGATGAAGCTCATTCGCATTATATTTTGCAATGTGCGGATACTTTGACAGGGCAGAAACACCAATTTTTTGCAAAAAAATTGGTGTTAGGAACAGGGCCTTCTTCTTATATTCCAAAGTGTTGCAAGCCCTTCGAAAATCAAATGATAACATCTGGAAATTATTTAAGTAATAAAGCAGCTTTACAGCAAAAGAAATCTATTACAGTTTTAGGGAGTGGTCAGAGTGCCGCAGAGATTTTTTATGATCTGTTACAGGACGTTGATACCTATGGTTATCAACTCAATTGGGTCACACGCTCTCCTCGCTTTTTCCCGCTTGAATATACCAAACTGACATTGGAGATGACTTCTCCTGAATATGTGGATTATTTCTATAGTTTGCCAGAAAACAAGCGTGAAGAACTCAATCGCTCACAAAAATCTCTCTATAAAGGTATTAATAGCTCACTTATTAATGAAATTTTCGATTTGATGTACACCAAGCGATTAAATGGAGAATTGAATGTTTCGTTATATACCAACAGTGAATTGCGAGAAATACATTGCATAACTGAAAACCAGAATACAGTAGTAAAACAAAAATTTGTATTGGATTTATTCCAGCAGGAACAGGAAGCCCTGTTTTATCTGGAAACAGAAGGAGTCGTTCTGGCTACAGGATATCAATATCAGGTTCCTGGATTTATTGAGGGTATTCAGCAACGTATCCGTTGGGATAAACGAGGTCGTTATGATGTGCAGCGCAATTATAGTATCGACTACAACAATGAAATCTTTGTACAAAACGTTGAACTGCATACACATGGCTTTGTGACGCCAGACTTGGGAATGGCCTGTTACCGCAATTCTCGCCTGATTGAGGAAATCACGGGAAAAGAACATTACGTGATAGAAAAAAGTATTTCATTCCAACAATTTAGTGTTGCCAGTGAAGGAGTATGCTGATGTTTGATATTGCCCCTATATCATTTGAAAAAAAACTACCTGATTTGGGAACGTTTTCATTGCGTCCATTAGATATAGATGAAGACATTGCGGTTATTACAGATTGGGTTAACCGGGACTACGCTTGTTATTGGGGAATGCAAGATCATACTGAACAGCAGGTAAGAGATTTCTATCAAGACTTAATAGAAAATCAGCCTGATTCTGTTTTTATTGGAATATATCAGGAACAACCGGTTTTCTTGCTGGAGTGTTATTGGGCACAGAAAGATCAGATCGGCCAATATTATGATGCCCTCCCGGATGACATGGGGATGCATATACTGGTTGCGCCATCAGATAAGAAGATCAAGCAATTTACGTGGGGGATCTTTCAAACAATTATTGCATTTATTTTCAGTAATTCTGCTGTTAATCGAATCGTTGTTGAGCCTGATATACGAAATGAAAAGATCCACCGCCTCAATTTACGAGCTGGTTTTGTTTATCATAAAACTGTGCAATTACCACACAAAACTGCTGGATTGGCATTTTGTACGAGAGAACAGCACCAAATAGCGTTGCAATCAGCGGAATTACCGGAAACTCTTAATCACAGCGATGCTTTCGTTAGGCACTTATACCCTGCCATTTGGCAAAAAGTGAACCGATTACATTTGAAGAAAGCCATTTCTGAGTTTGCCCACGAGTGTCTGTTATCGCCAGAGCTATTGACTGAAACCACAGACCAGGATGGTTATCGGCATTATCACTTAGAAAATAATGAACATTCGGTTGATTATCATTTCCGTGCACGTCGGTTGGCACTTGACCATTGGCTTATTGATGCTGATTCATTACGAAAAATGCAGGCAGGGGATTGGGTTGAACTCGATTTCATTCTTTTTATCATTGAGTTTAAAAAACAGATTGGTATTAGCGATACCGTGATGCCAACTTATTTGGAAGAATTGACCAGTACATTACATAGCAGTGCATTCAAATATCATCGGAGTGGTATTAAAGTAGAAGAATTGGTCGATGCTGATTTTCAGGCTATTGAAGCTGAAATGATGGAAGGTCATCCGATATTTGTGGCTAATAATGGACGTATTGGCTTTGATGCGGAAGATTTCCAAAATTTTAGTCCTGAATCTGCTGCTGATATTCGTTTGATATGGTTGGCTGCGCATAAGCGCAAAGCACATTTTGCCTGCATTGAACAACTTACTTATCAGCAACTATTGGAGCAGGAATTAGGCAAAGAGGAGGTCACTCAATTTAATAATAAACTTATTCTTATGGGTCTTAATCCAGAAGAATATTTATTGATGCCTTTTCATCCATGGCAATGGCAAAACAAACTGCCATCGGTATTTGCTCATGACCTTGCTAACCGAAACTTGATTTATTTGGGGAAGGGAAGCGATATTTATCAGGCTCAGCAGTCAATAAGAACTCTTTTTAATCGTAGCAACCCACAACGCTTCTATGTAAAAGCAGCTTTATCTATTCTGAATATGGGATTTATGCGTGGTTTATCACCTTATTATATGGCGACCACACCGGGCATAAATGAATGGTTGTTTGATTTAGTAGAAAACGATGTGGTTTTACAGCGTTGTGGTTTTCGACTCTTGAGAGAAGTCGCGAGCATTGGTTTTAGGAGTAGTTATTATGAACAGGCCATTAATGGTGATACACCTTATAAGAAAATGATGGCTGCGTTATGGAGAGAAAACCCTCTTCAACTGATTGAAAATAATCAGAATGTGATGTCGATGGCAGCATTATTGCATCATGATCAACAGGGGAATGCTTTCTTACCCGCTTTAATATCTGCCTCAGGATTATCTACGGATGAGTGGGTACGTCGTTATTTGGGCTGCTATCTGCTGCCGCTATTGCATTGTTTGTATGCTTACGATCTGATGTTCATGCCACATGGTGAAAATATCATTATGGTGCTTGAGGAGCATATACCGCAATACATCTTTATGAAAGATTTGGCAGAAGAAATTCTGGTGATGAATCCTGATGCTGATTTGCCAGAAAAGGCTAGTCGGGTGAAAGTAAATATGCCAGAAGAAATGAAATCATTGACTATTTTATCTGACGTATTTGATGGAGTTTTTCGCTACCTGTCAGCAATTCTTGATGAACAAGGTGGATATCCACAAGACGATTTCTGGAAAGCGGTAGCCGATTGTATTTTGGATTATCAGTTTGAGCATCCAGAACTTAAAGAAAAATTTATTCAATATGAACTGTTTACACCAGAAATTAAACGGTGCTGTCTGAATCGTCTGCAAATTGCTAATAATCGTCAAATGTTGGATTTGTCTGATCCCTCTAAGAGTTTGAAATTTTCTGAGGAATTGATTAATCCAATTGCTGTATTTGTAAAAACTGCTCATATAAAGTGATTTAAACACTAATCATTTATTTATAACAGAGAACCCGACAGCCAGTCGGGTTCTTTTTAAACAGGTTTTGTCAACGATTACCAGAAACATAGGCTTCCTGTCACTAGGATAAAATCGGGTTAGTGTGCTCCTCCACTCCCCTGGTTTCCTGCACCAAAAGGTGGTTTTGCCATCCAGACCAGCAATGTCAACATAAGAAATATGCCTGCGGAAAGCCAAAAAATTTCATTGGCTGAAATGATCAATCCCTGATGGGTGATCCCCTTTGCCAAATAAGCTGAAATCTGTTGGTCATTCATACCTAGTTGGGAGAGTTGCTGATAAGTTTGCTGAAAATTAGGGTTATACGGATTGATATTCTCCGTAAAGTATGAATGGTGCATGGCCTCACGTTGTGTCCACATGGTGGTTGTGATGGAGGTTCCAATCGAGCCTGATAATATACGGGTAAAGTTTGACAGGCTGGAAGCTGATGCCATGCGCTCTGGCCCTAAACCTGACAAAGTCATGGTTGTCAAAGGCATGAAGAAGCAAGCCATAGCGAGTCCCTGTACGAATTGAGGCCATGCCGCAGTCGCGAAATCCATCCCTGATTCAAATGTATATGCCCGCCAATAGAAACAGACAGTATAAATAACGAAACTGAATGTTATGATCAAACGCATATCGACCTTATGACCATATTTGCCAATGAGTGGTGAAAGTAGCAGAGGCAACAACCCTATCGGAGCAGCTGCAAAGCCGGCCCATGTTGCGGTATAACCGAATACTTCTTGTAGTAGCTGTGGCAACAGGACGATGCTGCCGAAGTACAGCATGAAGGAGAGACTGATACTGAGTGTACCGATAGTAAAGTTACGCTCTTTGAATAATGATAGATCGATAACAGGGTGTTCATCGGTTAATTCCCATACAATTAAAAACGATAATGAAATAACCGCTATGACTGTCAGGACGATAATTTCAGTGGAATTGAACCAATCCAGTTCTTTACCCTGATCAAGCATGATTTGCAGACAACCGACACCAACGATTAGCAGAATTAATCCTACTGTATCAATAGGATTAATTTCGATTTTAGTTTCCCTACCTCGTAAGATCTGCATTGAGACAAAAATAATACCGATACCAAGAGGTATGTTAATAAAGAAAATCCAGCCCCAATGATAGTTGTCACTGATATAACCACCCAGTATCGGGCCACAAATAGGTGCAACCACGATCATAACAGACCAGAGTGCCAATGCCATATTCCGTTTGGCAGGGGGGTAGTTATTCAACAAAAGGCTTTGACAAAGTGGGAGGACTGGCCCTGCGACCAGCCCCTGAATGATACGAAATACAATCAACATCTCAAGACTGTTGGAGATGCCACACAGCCATGAGGAGAAGGTAAAGAGAGCGGTAGACCAAATGAATAGTTTTACCTCTCCAAACCGTTTTGCCAACCAACCAGTAATAGGAATGGAAATGGCGTTTGCAACACCAAAAGAGGTGATGACCCATGTTCCCTGGGAATTTGATGCACCTAAATTTCCTGCAATTGTCGGTATGGCAACGTTAGCAATGGTTGAATCCAAAACCAACATGAAAGTAGCCATTGCGAGGGAAATGGTCAGTAACGCCAGCTTCGCGCCTGTAAGTGGTTTTCTTGTCACCATGATTTCCCCTTATGACTAATTATTAGAGTTACTATTAATGATGTCAGTAACTATTTTATTTGCAGGAGACATGTCTATCATTAAGGCATCCGTGTGATAGACTGGTTTGATGCGTCCAGTGGTGGACAAAGTCATTCCATTGGTATCTGCCGTATCGACAATCACTTTTGTTGACAGGCCGATACGCAGAGGATGGTGCTTCAGTTGTTCTGGTTCAAGTTCAATGCGAACAGGCAAGCGTTGAACAACTTTGATCCAGTTTCCACTGGCATTTTGAGCTGGCAGCAGAGAAAAAGCACTACCGGTTCCCATATCAAGGCCAACAACTTTACCTGTATATACGATGTCATCACCGTAAAAATCGCTGATAATTTTTGCCGGTTGTCCGATCTTCATATTGGAAAGTTGGGTTTCTTTAAAATTGGCTTCAATCCACATATTAGTGGCTGGCACGATAGCCATTAAAGGTGTTCCCATATTGATGCGAGAGCCTATTTGTACATTACGACGAGAAACATATCCATCTACAGGGCTGACAATTTTCGTTCTTTGCAGGTTTAACCAGGCATCACGAACCCCAGAAGCCGCTTTTTCTACCACAGGTTGTTTTTCCAGCGGTGTGTTCAGAATAACAGCTTGATTACTATTGTACTGTTCGACGGCTACATCTAGATCAGCCTGGGCAAGTGCAACACTTTCATATGAATGTTGTAGTTCTTCCTGACCAATAGCATCTTGTCTGCCAAGTATTTTCCTTCGGTTGAAATCATTCTGCACTTTTCTAAGAGCAATCTTTTTCTGTTCAATGATAGCTTGGTACTTCTTACTATCAACCATCTGTTGGTGAGTTTTCCGCACAGCGGTAGCCAGTTCATTTTCCGCTTTTGTCAGAGTGAGTTCAGCATCCCGGGGATCAAGCTGTATCAGAACACTACCACTTTTTACGAAGTCGGTATTATCAAAATAGATAGTGGTGACACTGCCCGCGACCTGAGGCATGATTTGTATTTGATTGCCTGCTACATAAGCGTTATCTGTTTCTTGTTGATGGCGCGAAAAGATGAACCAGTAAACAGCATAAATCGTACCGAGGATTAAAAACAATAAGGTAAGCAAAATCATGGTATTGCGACGTTGATGTCTCTTATTTTTTTGCTGACGACTTGAAGTCGGTGGCAATAGACTTTCCTCACTAAGGCTCATAGTGAATCTCCGTATCTTTCTTGTTTATATTGCTACATGATGTCGACGTCATAAAGACCACTCATTCCCAGTAGTGCGGGTTACACTACTGGAAAAGATGGGCTATATGGGTTTGATATTATCTGAGGATAATAGTTAGTCATATGACATATCATTAGCCATATGACATACCAAATGATACTGGCTAGCAGAAAAGTTTTTTTAGGTCATGTTGCCATATTGTGATTTTTCGGGGTCCGGTATTGTTCATGGAGAATACAATTACTTTTTCAAACAATCCCCGATGTTATCCAATTGTGTCAACAATTTTCTCATCAATTTTTCTAACTGTTTTTGTTCCTCCAGATCAAGAGAAGACCAAAGTTTAATCAGGCACTCATGTTGAGGTGGGAGTAAACTATTCAAGAAATTTGTACCTTTTTCTGTCAGATGAAGATGGAGACAACGACGGTCGTTATGGCTTTCTTTTCTTTCTATCCAGCCTTGCTTCTCTAATTCATCAGCAATTCGAGTTGCGTTTGTGCGAGAGGAACCCAACGCCGAGCTAAGTTCTGATGGCTGAATGCTACGACTTTCTTTGGTATCCAGGATCATCAGTGCCATAAACAAGGTTTCATTGATTCCTTGCGCTCTCAGCATGTTATTGCGATTTTCCAGCATTTTACTCTGGACATGCATTGATAAGCGAGTGAGTAATATCTCTTGATAGGGCAAACTTTTGTTCAACTCTTTTTGCTGTGCAACACGGCAATTAAGTAACTCTTCTGTGGGAGTGAATGAACTTTCCATTGTTTAGATACCTTATTAGTTTCAACCGGTAAAGTAACTTCTGCGAAAAACCATACAAATACTATATTAAAAGTATAATTTAGCAATTATAGTTATTTATTATCATCATATTTATTTTAATATTGATACCTAATTCATAAATACCTTGAATGTTAATCCAAAAATGGCTGCTCCGAATAGTGTAGTAATGATGATGCTGCGCGTTTTATAGAAGCATGCACAGATGATCAAACAGCCAGTTAGAGTAGAAAAAAACTTATTGTGCTCCTGCATCACATCAGGGGTTCCTGCACCTGCCAGAATGGCAACTGGAATGGAAAAAAGTATGACTCCTATTAATGCGCACGCCACTGTACCCAATACCCAAGATAGCCATGAATAAATGGCAATTGCGCTCATCCAGTTTTCACTCCAACTGGGTTGATCTTTAATTAATTTTGTTGTCGCAGTGGCAAAAAACTCATCGGTTAACCCGAAATCCCAAATTGCAGTTTTCTTGCCTGATATTGCTTCAAGGGGAGTGAATCTCAATTCGACGGCACTAAGGGCAAATGTGAAGGAAATAGAAATATAGCCAATAACAATAGGAATATTCTCAAAAATATCTCCAATGAATGAAAAACACTTGCTTGGTATTGCGGAGTCATTTATCGCTGTGTCAGATGTTAAGTTATTGGACACAGGGGTATCAGGTATCGACATAAGGTAATTTATTTTTTTGTTAATAGTAAAACAACATTAACAAAATATAATAAAAGTGGAAATATGAAATGTCTAAATTATTTAACAAATATTATTTAGGACAATGATTTTGATCGAAAAAATGGAGTTGACAAGTGATCGGAATGTTGATTTGTTAATAAATTTATGTGTGATTGTGACAGAAGCTAAGATGAAGCTGATTTTTGCTTCGCAGCTTTTCTGGCTTCATTGAGCCAGCCATCAAAGGTTTTTTGATGTGCGTTAATCCAGCCGTTGGCATGATGTTCAATATCCTCTTCGGAGTCTTTCCCAGCATGCATACGCATATTTTGTGCGTTGATATCTGCAACAGGTAATTGCATGACAGCAAAAAGTGCTGCTGCCGCTGGATTTTTTTCAGCCCAAATCCGATTCGCCACGATATGCATGGAGCTGGGAGGAAAACCATAATTGCGGCCATTTGGCAATTGAGTATCAATTTCACCATCTTCATTGAGGGCGGAGAAAGGAACTTGTAGCCATATCACATCTTTTCCGGGTTTTAGAACATCGCTGACCCAATAAGGCGTCCATGTGTAGTAAAAGATAGAGTTACCTTCACGGTAACGGGCGATAGTATCTGCCATCATGGCGGTATAGTTACCCTGATTTTGTTCCACAGTATTTTCTAAACCATAAGACTTTAATTGATGGTTTATTACTTTTTCGCATCCCCAGCCGGGGTTACAGCCAGTCAGATCTGCTTTACCGTTTCCATTGCTGTCAAACAACTCAGCCAGTTTTGGATCTCGTAATTGGGCAATATTATTGATGTGATATTTTTCGGCTGTTTTCTTATCGATCAGATATCCTTGAACAGCATTTTTAACGAAGGTTCCCTTTCGGTAGAACGTCTTATCACCGCCTTCAGCTTTGTACTGTACATTATGAAGAGGAACCCAATTGACCGCCATAAATGTGGCATCACCTGAGGCAATGGTGGCATAGGCGACGTTGTAATCGACTTCTTCGATTGATTTGACATCATAACCAAGCTTTTCCAAAGCCTTGCAGACAATTAACGTCTGGAATGTTTCTTCACCGATGGTACTTTGCAACGGTTGTACACTAATACCTTTTCCGGGAAGTTCTGTAGTAGCTAACGACGTACTTGTTAAAAATATCAGGTTGAATCCTAAGATAATTTTCTTGTTTATGCGCTTTTTAAATCGGGTTGTGATTAGCATGATTTTCCCCCGTTATTAATCTGTTTGACCATCCTGATGTTGAGCATTTTTGTGGTGGGTTAGTTTTTTCAGGGATAACAGTTTAATTAACAATCCTATTGGCCCGGTGTGATACCAGAGTCTGTTATTTCTGGTGCGGATATTTCTTCCTAAAGATTGAGTTAAGCGATCAAGGATAATGGCAAGGATGACAATACCCGTCCCACCAACTGCGGCCAGTCCGATATCAAGACGACCGATCCCCCGAAGTACCATTTGTCCCAAACCACCGACAGCGATCATTGAAGCAATAACAACCATGGATAGTGCCAACATTAATGTCTGGTTCACACCAGCCATAATTGTTGGCAGGGCAAGGGGAAGTTGGACTTTGAACAACATTTGACGCGGACTGGCACCAAAAGATCTCGCGGCTTCAATCAGATCTACCGGAACTTGTTTGATCCCTAAAATGGTCAGGCGAATAATTGGGGGTAAGGCAAAAATGATTGTTACCATGACGCCCGGTACATTCCCAATACCGAATAGCATCACAATAGGCACAAGATAAACAAAGGCAGGTGTTGTTTGCATTGCATCCAATAGAGGGCGGATGATCCCGGCTGTTCGGTCACTGCGTGCCAGCCAAATCCCGAGCGGCAACCCAATCAGGACGCAAAATAGCAGAGCCGTGAGTACCAGTGCCAGTGTGGTCATCGCTTGAGACCATGCCCCGATAGTGCCAATAAAGCATAATGAAATTAAAGTGAGCCCGCCTATGCCAGCACCTGCTAGCTGCCATGCCAGAAATGCCAGGAAAAGTATCGTGATGGGAGCTGGCATTGACATCAAGAATTGCTCAAATCTGTTTAAGATAAAATCCACCGGAATACGTATTCCCTGAAAAAAAGGCCGGAAGTGTAAAACGATCCAATCAATGGCATGGGTGACCCACGAATCAAATGGGATGAGTTTATGCTGAAAAGGTTCCATGATATTAAAATGTCCCTGTGAGATATTATCTGTAGGGGCATCCAGCCAATCTGTATTTGATAATGAATCGCTTGTGGTGCTGTTGATCCAGGGATCACTGAATGTTGTCTGATCGGGTGTTGATTGCGGCGTATTACTGCTCATTTGGTGCCTCCTTATCTAAAGCCTGCAACAGTATTCCTTTGGAAATAATACCCAAATAACGGTGAGCATCACCCACAACAGGGACGGCACAGGGAGATTGAGCTACGATGGATATCAGCTCATTCAATGGCATATCTGCCGGCACTGCCGCTGGCTCTGCCAGGATAGCGTGCTCGATAGGATATTTCTTTTCCAGTGTGTCTTGCAGGGAATCGACTGAAACTACCCCAATAAATTTCTGATCTTTCTCGATCAGATAGCCATAATCTCGGTCTCCATCTTCCAGTATTTTCAAGGCTGAACGAGGCCCAAAACCTACCGCAATATGGAGTAGTGCTTCTGGCCGACGACGAGCGACATCTTTTGCTGAAAATACATGACTGATATTCACTCCTCGAAAGAATGCCTTGACATAATCATTGGCAGGATTATTTAAAATCTCATCAGGTGTTCCCACCTGAACAATAATCCCTTCTTGCATGATGGCAATGCGATCACCAATACGGATTGCTTCATCCAGATCATGGGAAATGAATATAATTGTGCGTTGATGTTGACCTTGCAGGCGCAATAGTTCATCCTGCATTTCCGCACGAATAAGGGGGTCTAGGGCAGAAAAGGCCTCATCCATTAATAAAATATCAGGATTATTGGCAAGCGCTCTGGCTAATCCAATACGCTGTTGCATACCACCCGATAACTCATCCGGGTAAGACATAGCGTAGTTTTTCAGATTGACTTGTTTCAGGGCTTCAAGTGCTTTGTACTGGCGTATTTCTTTAGGAATACCAGTAAGCTCCATACCGAAAGCCACATTCTCCACCACATTTAAATGTGGCATAAGCGCAAATGATTGGAAAACCATACTGATTTTATTGCGGCGGATTTCGCGCAATTGAATGTCTGAAATTATAGAGATATCCTGCCCATCGATAATTACCTGACCTTTGGTCGGTTCTATCAGGCGGTTGAGAAGGCGTACCAGTGTGGATTTTCCTGAGCCGGACAGGCCCATAATCACAAACATTTCACCTTCTTTGATGACCAAATTAGCATTTTGTACGCCAACTGCCATACCAGTTTTTTTAAATATTTCTGCTTTATTGTAGTTGGATTCTAATAACTTAATTGCCTGCTCTGGATGGTCACCGAATATTTTATACAGATCTCTAACTTCAAGTTTAATTGTCATGTAATAAATATTTAGCTTTGTGAAAAGGTATATTCTCTTTAATTGCTTACTTCAGATAATTTTTAGATAATTTGCTCGGACTATACTCTAGCACGTTGAGATATTATGTTGATAACTTCCAGAATATAATTATTAACTAAAAGATAAAGTTTTTTACAGGTAAATGTCTACATTTTTTACTTAATTTTAACTTTCATTGTAAGAAGGTTGACTTAATAAAAAAAAGACTATTATCGTCATAAATATAGAGCAAAGTAAACTTTTGCGGGATTTATCTCTTTTATCTCTTTTTTGTCGTATGGCTACTTTGAAAAAATTCATTGTCTATAATTGTAGGATAAGAACATTTTGCGAGATTTTATGATGGATAAGATTACTCACAATCCAACTGTGTTTGCCATAAATTATCACTCTTCTGGTAAAATTCTTTATTGATCTACGCACTTACCGAAGAATGAAAACGAGTATTTATGTATTACAATTCAGAAATCTCTTTATGAGAAGGTTACTATATATGGTGCATTTTTTGATATTTTTATCCATATATGGTGTTTTTATCTTTTTTGAATGAATGCTGCTAAAAGTAAGATGTTATATCTTATTGGTAATCCTATGATTTTTATTATCAGAAGGCGGTATGGTTTCTTTATCAAATTGTCAGATGTGTAACTGAATTCATCATTGCAAAGTGGTGAAAGAGAGACTTAGGCTAGTATAGAAATTATTAACAATAAATTAAATGGAGGTAGTTTATGTATCACCATTACCTGAATACTCCAGAAGGTTTTCCTAAACCTTATGTACACATCACTGCGAACGATGAAGGAGTCACTAGTATTTATTTTGTTAATGAAAAGAAAGAACTGGAATCTAAAAATGCTATTACTAAGCAGTGTGTAAAAGAGCTACAGGAATATTTTAAAGGAAAACGGCAGACATTTACGGTTCCTTTGAGTATGCAAGGAACTGAATTTCAGAAACGTGTCTGGCAACAACTCTGTAATATCCCATTTGGTGAAATGTGGAGTTATAAACAATTAGCATTAACGTTGGGTTCGGTAAATTATTGTCGTGCAGTCGGTATGGCTAATTCACGTAATCCGATTTCACTGATTGTTCCCTGCCATAGGGTAATTGGGCATGATGGTAAGTTAGTCGGATATACAGGCGGGCTTAATATTAAGGAGTGGTTGCTGGAGCATGAGAAGAAAAAAAAGACGATAATTAAACCAAGCTAGAATGAAACGCCAATTAATTTGTGAAATGGCAATTGGCGTATAGAATAAATTAATGACATTAAACAAAACGTGCGTTTTGTTCATTTTGTTATATGTTTCGTGATCTAGGTTGCAGACAGTGGACTATATTATTTGTTGTACTGTATGTAACACGGAGTCTGTGTCTTTTTTATTAAAGGTAAGTTTGATGTCTAAAATTAAAGGTAACGTTAAGTGGTTTAATGAATCTAAAGGATTCGGTTTTATCACTCCAGAAGATGGTAGTAAAGATGTTTTCGTACACTTTTCCGCCATTCAGACTAATGGCTTCAAAACATTGGCTGAAGGCCAAAAAGTTGAATTTGAAATCACTGAGGGTGCGAAAGGTCCATCTGCTGCAAACGTTGTCGCGATCTAATTTCTAATCCCATATTCTTAAAACCCGTTTTCATAACGGGTTTTTTATGTTACTTAATTTCTGCTTAGTTTAGAGTTTATTCATCAAGGTAAACGCGAAGGCAGTCATTAATAATGAACCGATCACATTTGCCAGAATAGTGCTTAGTGCCCAACTTATTTTCCCTGTTTGTAATAAATAAACCACTTCAGCGGAAAATGTAGAGAAAGTTGTCAATCCACCGCAGAACCCCGTTGTTAACATGAGTTTCCAGGTAGGGTCAAGATGTGTTGCTTTGCTGAAATAGGCCAGTCCCAGCCCGATAATAAATGCTCCAATACAGTTAGCCGTCAGAGTACCAATGGCAATAGGAGCTGAGACATTATTCAGGCGGAGGCCAATGAACCAACGTAAGACGCTGCCAAAACCACCACCGATAAATACAGAGAGAATAAGATTCATCAGTAGTGGCCCCGGTTATTTGACTTCCATACCTTTGGCTTGCAAGTCAGCGTGGTAAGAAGAACGGACAAATGGCCCACAAGCTGCATGAGTAAAGCCCATTTCTAAAGCTGCTTCTTTTATTTCATCAAATTCAGCAGGGCTGACATAACGCTGGACTGGCAGGTGATGGCGACTTGGCTGCAAATATTGTCCTAATGTCAGCATAGTTACCCCGTGACTACGTAAATCACGCATCACTTCTAAAATTTCTTTATTAGTTTCCCCTAAACCTACCATCAAACCTGATTTAGTTGGGATATCTGGGTGTACTTCTTTGAATTTTTGCAGCAGTTGTAATGACCAGTTGTAGTTCGCACCTGGACGGATCTGACGATACATCCGTGGTACGTTTTCCAGATTATGGTTAAAGACATCGGGAGGTGTTGCAGTCAGAATTTCCAGTGCATGATCCATACGGCCGCGGAAATCCGGTACTAGTGTTTCAATTTTAATTGATGGATTTTTTTCACGGATCGCAGTGATACAGTCAGCAAAATGCTGAGCTCCTCCATCGCGCAAATCATCACGGTCAACAGATGTAATAACAACATAGCGCAGACCCATATCCTGAATAGTTTGCGCAAGTTTAATCGGTTCATTTGCATCTGGTGCGTTTGGTCGCCCATGTGCCACATCACAGAACGGGCAGCGGCGAGTACAAATAGCACCCAGGATCATAAAAGTAGCGGTTCCGTGGTTAAAGCATTCGGCAAGGTTAGGACAAGAGGCTTCTTCACAGACGGAATGCAACCCATTTTTGCGCATTGCTGCTTTGATTCCCTGAATGCGGCTGGAATCCGCAGGAAGTTTGATTTTCATCCACTCAGGTTTACGCAAGAGTGCTTCACGTTCTGTGACCACTGTTTTCACAGGGATCAAAGCCATCTTATCTGCGTCGCGGTATTTGACACCACGTTCCATCTGAATTGGTTTACTCATAATCGTGCTGGTTCCAGTTATATTCTTCAGATTGTTTTTTATTGCTTGATTAATAGGCCAAATTTATCGGAGCAATAAGTGTATTCAAATTTTTTTGAAAAATGTTAAAAAATTATATCATCTTTCATTGATGAGTTGAAATCCTAAGATCTGGCAGAATTTTTGTACCAGAACGGGTTGTACATCTTCAACAGTGATCCCAGCTACGAGGTCACTGAGCTGAATCATTTGCATGCCTGCATAACCACATGGATTAATGCGCAAAAAGGGCTGTAAGTCCATTGCAATATTTAATGCCAGGCCATGGAAAGAACACCCTTTTCGGATACGTAATCCCAATGAACAAATTTTATTGCCTTTGACATAAACTCCCGGCGCATCAGGTCGGGCATGAGACTCAACGCCAAAATGAGCTAATGTCCCAATAACGGTATTTTCAATTGCGGTGACTAACTGACGAACCCCGATTTTAGCCCGTTTTAAGTCGATCAAAATGTACATGACTTGCTGACCAGGCCCATGATAAGTGACCTGGCCTCCCCTGTCGGACTGAATAACAGGAATGTCACCCGGTACAAGCACGTGTTCTGCTTTACCTGCCTGTCCCTGCGTAAACACTTTTTCATGCTGGACCAGCCAGATTTCATCGGGGGTTTCCGCTGCACGCTGCTCGGTGAACTGGTGCATGGCTTCAGAAACCGACTCGTAAGGCTGAATACCCAACTGGCGTAAAATAATGGTGTTATGTTGCAATGGAAATTTCATCATCAGTTAACAAAAATTGCCCGCCAGTATAACGCCCTAAAAGAATTCTCTCTAGTTAGAGAATGCCTTCATGCAATAATAATGTTAATTAGACGAATATGTTTAGATTTTATATTATCATAATTATATATTTCGACGATTTCCCCCTTGTTTTCTGTTTGAGCTAACAGATGGTCAGAAAAAACCAACTCCTGATTGTTGGGCATCTTTGCAGTTCTCTGGTGCTCTTATACAGCCTCTCAATGCTGCTGCCTGTTTTTGTCGCCTTGTTTTATAAAGAAAAAAGTGTTTTTGCGTTTTTCGAAACGTTTGTTATTGGAATGATACTTGGAGGTGTTGGGTGGTATTTCACCCGAAAAACTAAAGCACAACCCAGTACTCAAGATGGGTTCCTTATTATCGTTTTATTCTGGTTGCTCTTTTCGTTGCTTAGTGCCTTGCCTTTCGTGCTGGATAAAAATCTGAATATCAATCTTGTGGATGCCATGTTTGAAGGTATATCCGGTATCACAACGACAGGAGCAACGGTACTGAATGATGTCTCTTCATTACCTAAGTCTGTTCTTTATTACCGCGCTCAGCTCAATTTCATCGGCGGTTTGGGTGTTATCGTGCTTGCCGTAGCTATTTTGCCATTGCTCGGTATTGGTGGTGTAAAGCTTTATCAATCAGAGATGCCTGGCCCGTTTAAAGAGGAACGATTAACTCCGCGCCTTGCAGATAGTGCCAAAAGTTTATGGGTAGTTTATCTGTTGCTAGGAGGAATATGCTCGTTCAGCTTCTGGGCAGCCGGGATGTCTTGGTTTGATGCCATTTGCCATGGGATATCAACGGTCTCTTTGGGAGGATTTTCGACCCGCAATGAAAGTCTTGGCTATTATGATAATTCACTCATTGAAATGGTGGGAGGCATTTTCTCAATATTGTCAGCGGTTAATTTCACCCTCTATTTTGTTGTCCTGACACGAAGAAGCCTCAAACCTTTACTGAAAAATGCTGAGTTTCAGTTCTTCCTGCTGGTGCTTTTTATCGTGATTTGTATTATTTGGCTGGAATTGTATCGCTCTGGGATGTATGGCTTGAAAGATGCCTTTGTGCATGGTTTTTTCATGACCAGCTCAATGATGACAGACAATGGTCTGGCAACTTCAGATTATGCGCAATGGCCACCTCACACGATGTTGATGTTATTAGCGGTAAGTTTCTTTGGTGGCTGTGTTGGCTCGACTTGTGGAGGTATTAAGGCGCTGCGTTTTCTGATCCTGACAAAACAAAGTTTCAGTGAGATTAATCAGCTTATTCATCCGAACGCCATTTCAACGATTAAAGTGGGTAAATCACCGGTGCAGGAAAGGGTACTTCGTTCCGTCTGGGGCTTTTTCTTCTTGTATATTTTTTGCAGTTGCTTTTTTATTTGGGCACTGAATTTTCTGGGATATGATCTGGTGACTTCATTTGCCACGGTTGCCGCATGTATCAATAACATGGGCGTTGGTTATGGTGAGACAGCACAAGGTTTTGGCAATCTTGATGCTGTGGCGAAATGGATGATGTGCGCTGCTATGTTGTTGGGAAGGCTGGAAATTTATCCTATTCTGATCCTATGCTCGAAAGCGTTCTGGCGTTTTTGACTGGGGCGTTAGTATGTATAGGAGTGCTGATAGCTTTGATCCCACTGTACCACCGTTGGTTAACGATTTTACTGCTTTCATTGACGTGCCATTTTATTACGCTGATACGGCAGGTGAGATAGGAAGCCAAAAAAGTGCTGACTTTTTTGTCAGCACTTTTTTATAGAAGTCGAATTTGCAGAAGTAGAAATTGTCACGATACTATCACATTACTACTCACTATATATTATGTATATAGTATCATGCATTCATTACAACACTACGCGCACCAGTTCCAGTTTACCCAAGTCTTCATACAGCGTTTCAACCTGCTCAATATGAGTTGCATTGATAGTAATAGAAACAGAGTGGTAATTACCTTTGCTGCTTGGTTTCACTGTTGGGGAGTAATCGCCCGGCGCATGGTGCTGAACCACTTCAATAACCTGATCCACCAGCTCAGGTTGAGCTAATCCCATCACTTTGTAAGTGAATGAGCAGGGGAACTCAAGCAGTTCATTTAATTTCGTTTTCATGGGCGCTCCTGATTTATTAGTCACGGTAGAATGATGGATTCTACCGTGGTGTGATTATTTTCTAACAATTTATATTAATATAAGGTTCAATGCTCAGCTTTCAAGGTTTCAGCCAAACCAGTGGTGGAACATTAAGCGGATGTAATCGAATATACGGCTAAAGAAACCACCCTCTTTGACTTCCTGCATCACGACCAATGGGCGTTGTTCGATCGTTTTACCATCAAGTTGGAAATTGATTGTGCCGACTACCTGATCTTTGGCGAGAGGGGCGTGTAGTTCATTGCTATTTAATACATAGCTGGCTTTTAGATCTTTCAGGCGACCACGGGGAATAGTCAGGTAAACGTCCTTCTCGACACCCAGTTGTACTTTATCAGTATCGCCAAACCAGACTGGCTCAGAAGCAAATTCTTTATCTGCCCGTAATGGCGAAACAGTTTCAAAGAAACGGAAACCCCAGGTCAGCAGTTTCTTACTGTCAGTTTCACGGCCTTTGAATGTCGGGTTACCCATTATTGTAGTAATCAGGCGCATGTTACCTTCAGTCGCAGAGGAAACAAGGTTATATCCAGCACCACTGGTATGGCCGGTTTTGATGCCGTCCACATTCAGGCTCTTATCCCACAACAAACCATTGCGGTTGGTCTGGCGGATGTTATTGTAAGTGAATTCTTTCTCTTTATAGATGGCATATTCATCCGGCACATCGCGGATCAATGCCTGACCAATCAGCGCCATATCATGGGCAGAACTGTATTGGCCTTCTGCATCCAGACCGTGAACAGTTTGGAAGTGGGTGTTTTTCAGTCCTAAACTCTGGACATATTTATTCATCAGACTGACGAACGCATCCTGACTACCTGCTACGTAGTCCGCCATTGCTACACAAGCATCATTACCGGATTGCAGGTTAATACCACGGGACAGCATAGCGACAGAAACTTGATCGCCGGGTTTCAAAAACATCAGAGAAGAACCTTTGAATATAGGATTTCCTGTTGCCCAGGCATCCTTACCTACCGTAACGATATCATTCGGGCTAATTTTCCCTGATTTGATGGCTTGACCAATAACATAACTGGTCATCATTTTTGTCAGGCTAGCAGGGTCACGGCGGATATCTGAATTCTTTTCGGCCAATATTTTTCCTGAATTGTAATCAATCAGAATATAGGCTTCGGCCTCGATCTGCGGCACTCCGGGGATCATGGTTTTGAAATTATCATCCGTATTTGCGAATGCAGAAACATTGGCAGCCAGAGCAATGCTCAGGGCGGCAATTTTAATAAAACGGGAAGTAGCGATACGGGAAGTAACTATACGAGAAGTAACTATGTATTTCATGATTGATTAGATAACATCCGTGAGAGAAGCATTGATAATAAGCCACATAATAACAAATGACAAAAAGCGTGACATTAAACAAAGTTGGAAGAGTAGGGCAAACGGGTCTAAATTATACTGACGTAAAACCCACCGTGAGGACTTTCAGCATGTAACCATTATCCCATCCTGCTTTCTGACGCTTAGTTTTCA
>NZ_NIBS01000001.1:384580-493568 GCF_002632465.1 Xenorhabdus budapestensis
AGGTTGCTAATGATAAATCACAAACGGCGATTATTCCTATTTCTCTGTACTGAATATACTCCGCTAATCACATTGAGCAATTTAGACCCGTTTGCCCTGGTTGGAAGAGATGAAGATTTGCACTTTTTTACTTGGTTTTTTCTCCCCGCTGATACTAATCAGAATAACAAGTATCAGCAGGACGCAGGCTAATCAGAGAACAATGCAATCAAGGAGCAACAATAAAGGAAGATTGGTGCATTTGGTCAGTTAATTTCTTTTGCATTTGGGCTGCCTGCTGGCGGCTGCTGAAAGGCCCCAATTGAACGCGGTGAACATGATTAAACTGGGTCACACGTCCCGGTACATTAAAGCGTTGACTTAATGATTGCTGCCATTCTTTGGCTTTTTGTTCAGAACTGACAGCACCAACTTGTACCATATAACCAGAGGAAGTGGCTGAGGCTGATTCAGGGGATGTTTTCTCTGATGGTACAGCAGGTTGATTTTCTGTATTTCCAGACAGATTCTGGTTTGAGCTATTCTGTTCAGGAGAATCCGGTGTCATGTTTGTGACAGCCCCTGTTGATGGAGAATTAAGGACAGGTCTGTCAGGTAAAGCATAGCTTTGTTTGACAATAGTTGAACCAGCTGTTCCCAAACCAGAAAGTGAACCATCAGGGGCAACCTGAATGCCATCCAGTTTCACCCGACTTTGCGGCATCAAATTCAGCCGTTCGGCAACAGCGCGTGATAATTCAATCACTTTGCCTGGTTTATTGTAGGGGCCGCGATCATTAACTCTGACGATTATCATGCGTCCATTGCTTAAATTGGTGATGCGTACATAACCTGGTATTGGAAGTGTCGGATGAGCAGCCGTCAATGCATAAGGACTAGTTCGTTCTCCTATTGTTGTCAATTTTCCATTCGCTTCTTCACCAAATATGCTGGCATAGCCTGTTTGAGTAAACTGGGCAGGATCCTGAACGATATGATAGCTTTCTCCACCCCTACTGTAATCCTGGTTGGCACTTGGGTGGTAAGGCTCATATACAGGCTCTGCTCCCAATACATCACGGGTTGGAATTGGCGGAACAGAAGAAGCACCTCTTTCATTGCTTGTTGTACAGCCTGAAATTAGTGCAGCGACTATGCCAAGAATAAGCCATTGTTGACGCATGAAAATTCTTCCTCATAGACTTTTGGATAATAACTTGCGATGAGTATGTATCGACATGATAATGCCGAATCCCGCCATTAAGACAATTAATGCTGAACCTCCGTAGCTAATCAGAGGCAGAGGCACACCGACTACAGGCAAAATACCGCTAACCATGCCGATATTTACGAAGACATAGACAAACAATATTAATATTAGCCCCCCTGCCATGACACGGCCGAAGGTATTTTGTGCGTTGGTGGCAATAATCAGGCCGCGGATGATGATTAATAGGTAAAGTGCCAATAAGGCGAGGACACCGATCAATCCTACTTCTTCCGCTAAGACAGCAAAAATAAAGTCGGTATGACGTTCAGGCAAAAACTCTAATTGTGATTGTGTGCCTTGCAACCAGCCTTTTCCAAATAACCCACCTGATCCAATAGCAATTTTTGATTGAATGATGTGATAGCCTTTACCCAAAGGGTCACTTTCTGGATCTAACAACATCATGACTCTGGCTCGCTGGTAATCATGCATTAAAAAGAACCATAAAATCGGCAGGAAACAGGCAATCAGTAAAACGGCAATAGCAATTAACCGCCAGTTCATTCCTGCCAGAAACAGAATAAATAACCCGGAAACTGCTATCAGGATAGAAGTACCTAAATCAGGTTGTGCAGCGACAAGCAGAGTAGGTAAGAATATCAGTACTAATGCAATCCCTGTATTTTTCAGGGAAGGGGGACAAAGGTCACGATTTATAAAGCGTGCCACCATCAAAGGGACAGCGATTTTGGCAATTTCTGATGGCTGAAAGCGTACAATGCCTAAATCCAGCCAACGTTGGGCCCCCTTACTTATTTGCCCGAAAACATCAACAAGGATGAGCAGCATGACACAGACAATATAAAGATAAGGGGCCCAACTTTCGTATATGCGAGGTGGTACTTGAGCCAGAGCAACCATGACCACTAAACCAATGAGTACCTGCCCGATTTTACGTTCCATCATATCAATGTTTTGTCCACTGGCGCTCCACATAATGAAAAGACTATAGGCCAGCAGTGCCAGAATACATAGTAGCAGTGGAATATCTATATGTACTTTGGTCCAGAAAGGAACTTTTTTCTGCGATTCTGTCATAGCATTACTCAATTATCTTATGTTCTGGTAGCGGGTTTTTGGGTAGATCGTTTTTCGCCAACGGGTTCTGCTGTAGGCGGTTTTCTACTTTTATCAGCTGACTCAGTAGATGAAGTACTTTTATTATTCCTGATTAGAATATGATCCAGAATTTGACGCACGATAGTGCCAACAGGTGTCCCCGCTCCTCCATTCTCCAAAATAATGGAAACCGCAACGGTCGGGTTATCATAAGGAGCAAAAGCAATCATTAGTCCATGATCCCGTAGATGCTCCGCAAGTTTACTCGCATTATAGGTTTCATATCTGAACACCTGCGCCGTACCGGTTTTTACTGCGGCTTTATAAGGAGTTCCGGCAAAAAATCTGCGTGCTGTGCCATTGGGAGCATTGGCAACACCATACATGCCATCTTTGGCAATCTCCCAATACCCAGAATGAATATCTGCGATTGGTTCACTGACAGGAGGCTGATAAGGATGTATATCACCGTTTACGCGCATCCCCAGTAAAAAATGCGGTGTTTTCACCTCGCCGTCATTAATCAGTATCATCAGGGCTTTTACCATCTGCATAGGTGTGGCCGTCCAGTACCCTTGACCGATGCCAACAGATATCGTATCTCCTTGAAACCACGGTTTTTTATAACGATTTTGTTTCCATTCCCGGGTCGGCATGTTACCCGCCGCCTCTTCTTTCAAGTCAATACCAGTCAATTGACCAAAACCAAATTTTGTCATCCATTTGGAGATCCTATCGATACCCATATCATAGGCTACCTGATAGAAAAAGGTATCTGCTGATTCAACAATGGATTTATGCACATTCAAAAGACCATGCCCATAACGTTTCCAGTCACGATAACTCATATTAGAGTTAGGCAATTGCCATCGGCCCGGATCATTGATGGTTGTGTTCTTTGTGATGACACCACTATTTAGTGCTGCAACAGCGATAAAAGGTTTTACTGTTGAGGCCGGAGGGTAAGCACCTTGAGTTGCACGGTTAATCAATGGGCGGTTAGGATTGTTGAGCAGAGCTTTATAATCTTTACTGGAAATGCCATCAACAAACAGATTGGGGTCATAGCTTGGGTTGGATACCATTGCCAGAACTTCGCCGGTACGGGGATCTGTGACAACAACTGCTGCACGACTGGTTGTCAATATCTCTTCAATGTAAGTTTGTAGTTCTAAGTCTATTGACAGATAGATATCTTTACCCGCTTGTGGCGGTTGTTCATGTAACTGGCGAATAACTTTGCCACGGTTATTAACTTCAACTTCTTCATAACCGGGTTTTCCATGCAGAACCGACTCGTAATAGCGTTCAATACCTAGTTTGCCGATATCATGAGTTGCTGCGTAATCTGGCAAAATCCCCTCTTCGTCGAGTCGCTCTACGTCTTTGTCATTAATTTTGGAAACATAACCGATGACATGGGTGAGGGCAGAACCATAAGGATAATAACGGCGTTGATATCCTTTGATTTCCAACCCTAGGAAGCGGTATTGGTTGACGGAGAATCGGGCAACCTGCACCTGAGTCAGTGATGTTTTCAGGGGGACTGAGGTGAAACGGCGTGCGTGTAGCCGCTCTTTTTTGAAATTTTCGATATCTTCATCGGTTAACCCGATAATGGAACGCAGCTCATTTAAGGTTTTATCAAGGTCAATAACTTTTTGGGGCACAATCTCCAACTGGTAAATTGTACGGTTAGCTGCCAGTAGTGTGCCGTTACGGTCATAAATGAGTCCCCGGCTTGGAGCAATGGGAACAAGTTTAATACGGTTCCCATTTGAGCGCGTTTGATAATCTTCGTGGCGGGTGATCTGGAGATTATAGAGATTGGCAATCAGAACCCCTGTTAAAAGGATAATGCCAACAAACGCCACGAGAGCGCGGCGTATAAAAAGGGCTGATTCAGCCGTATGATCGCGGAAAGGGGTTCGTTTATTTTTCATCCCATTACCAGAATTCACGGTGATAGATTACCTAACTTATTCCCGATGATAAGGGTGATTAGTTGTGATGCTCCATGCCCGGTACAAGCTTTCGGCAACCAAAACCCGTACCAGAGGATGTGGAAGAGTCAGTGGAGAAAGAGACCAGCTTTGTTCTGCGGCGGCTTTACAGGCAGGCGCTAAACCTTCCGGGCCACCAATCAGCAAACTGACATTTCTTCCGTCCTGTTTCCAGCGTTCAAGCTGTTGTGCCAACTGGGGAGTATCCCAACGAGATCCGGGGATATCCAGTGTGACAATGCGATTGCCTTTACCGACAACCGACAGCATCTGTTCGCCTTCTTTTTCCAGAATACGTTTGATGTCGGCGTTCTTGCCTCGTTTTCCAGCCGGAATTTCAATTAATTCGAATGGCATTTCTTTTGGAAAACGATGCAAGTAATCAATAAAGCCGGTCTGCACCCAGTCCGGCATTTTTGTTCCTACAGCGACAAGTTGTAACTTCAAACTCAGCTCCAGAGTTTTTCCAGTTCATACATGCGACGGCTGTCTTCCTGCATGACATGTACCATCACTTCGCCGAGGTCAACAACGATCCAATCTGAAATGCCTTGCCCTTCGACACCCAGAGGCATGATGCCTGCTTTACGGCAGACATCAACAAGGTTGTCTGCGACTGACATCAGATGGCGACTTGATGTACCAGTGCAGATAACCATGCAGTCTGTAATGCTGGATTTTCCACGAACATCTATAGAAACAATATCCTGTGCTTTGGAATCTTCAAGTTTATCAATAATAAATTGTTGTAGTTCTGTGCCTTGCAAAAGGATCACCTTAATTTCATCAAATTAGTTGTGTAACGTAGAATAATAGCATGCCCGTCTCTATAAACGTAAGCGGCTCAACGGGGAAATCACATAATGATTTGACTATCAGCTATATAAATTCTGTGAATCAATATAATTTTGTATTGATGGAGGCAGTAAATCATCACAGCTTAATCCTTGTTGATGACGCTGACGAATATCCGTTGCTGAAATGTCTAATAATGGAGTTTTAGCCAGATAAATATAGCCATGTGATTTCTGGCTTAATGAGGCCGGAGTATCAATTTGGTGTTGCTCAAGCCACTTCTGCATTTCCGGGGTTGCCAGTTGTCTTGCATATCCCGGACGGGAGCAGACCAGTAGATGACAGATATCCAATAACTCTGCCCAGCAATGCCATGTATGGATAGATTGCAGAGAGTCTTGCCCTATGATGAATGCCAGCGGACATTGTTCCCCAACTTCCTCGCGGAGTGATTTCAATGTTTCGATGGTGTAAGAAGGTGTCTGACGTTGCAACTCCCGGGTATCAACCGTGAAAAGCGGGTTGTCTTGTACCGCCAGATGCACCATTGCCAACCGTTGTTGAGGAGAAGCTTCGGGTTGAGGACGATGCGGCGGAACATGATTAGGTAACAAAATAACCTGTTTAAGACCTACTTGTTTTGCTAGTGCTTCTACCGGGCGCAAATGACCATAATGGATGGGATCAAACGTGCCACCAAATAAAGCATGGATAATCGGTGAATTTAAGGATGAATTAGTGGTACGAAGCATTCAAAAAGCTCTCTGGTAATATTTTTCCGTGCGTTTTTCCGAGGGTGTTTCCGTATAGTAACAGCATAGAAAGTGTTTCCAGGTCAGCCCAAATCGATTGGCCATAATCCTGTTTGATACGCAGTTCCATCTGGGTTAATAAACGTATAGCCGAGTGTAAATCTTTCAGTGACAGCCGCTGTAATGCCATTGTCAGAAGTGTCCGGCGGTTTTGCCACACTTTATGTTGATCAAACAGTGTTTTCAAAGGTGTCGTTTTTTCCTGGCGCTTAAGTGTCAACAGTAGCATAAGTTCCCGCTGTATCGTGCGGAGTAAAATAATTGCTTCGGTATCTTCTTGTCGCAACTGTTTCAGGATATGCCATGCCCGCGTAAGCTTGCCTGCCAGCAGAGCATCAACCCAATGATAAGGAGCAAAATGTGCTGCATCATTGACTGCGTCTTCGACTCGATGAAGAGTTAGCCGATTATCGGGGTAGAGTAATGAAAGGCGTTCTAACGCTTGAGACAGTGCCAGTAGGTTGCCTTCGTAGCAATAACACAATAATTGGTTCGCTTCATCTTCCAATGACAATCCCATACTTTTAGCGCGTTGTGCCACCCATTGGGGAAGACGATTTTGTTCCGGATTGAGGCAACTGACATAGACACCATTTTTTCCAATTACTTTGAACCATGTGCTGTTTTCTTGCGCTTTGGTCAATTTGTGTCCACGTAGTATCAGCAGAATATCTTCATGTAATAGTTCGGAAAGTTTGGTTAGACGTTCGGCCATTGCCGTATTGGGGCCATTCTCAGGTAATAACAAAGTAATTGACTGACGGCTGGCAAAAAGGCTGAGTGACTGACAGAGGCTGAAGATTTCATCCCACTCAGTGTGATTATCCAACGAGAACGAGAAATGCTCTATAAAGCCGTGCTGTTCAGCCACTCTACGAATGTTGTCCTGACTTTCCTGTAGCAGCAACGGTTCGTTGCCCCATAACAGGTAGCTGCTTCGCAGCCCTTCATTGAGCTGCGAAAGAAGTTGTTCAGGATAGAGTCTGATCATTGTTTTTGTGCAGTTGCTGCTTGCTGTTTTTTAGCAGATTTTAACTGTTCTGTACTCTGAACCGTCAGCAGTTGGCGTATAAGCTGGTGGGCAGCTTGTTCACGCATTTCTTGCTGAACCAGTTCATTTTCTGCATCTTTTGCCAGAGCTTCCAACGGGTTATCGAAGAAAGCGCGATCAACCTTTGCCCGCAATGGGTAGATATTGCCATTTGGCATTAGAACTTGTGCATCAACATTGAGTACTAGCTGGCGTTCTGCTGCTTTACCATCCTGAAATACTGAAACAGTTTCTTTGTTTTCACTTGAACTTAACAGTTTCAGGATCGGAACAGAGGCACTGGCCTGTTCAACAATTTTGACGTCATTCAGACGTAGTTGCTGGCGTACTGCCCGTGCCAGTGGCCCGTATGGATCACTTGAACTCAACTGTAACGTTTGAAGTTCTTTTGGTACTTGTGTTGTGCCACGAAGGTGAAAACCGCAGCCAGCGGTGACCAGCACCGCTAACCCCAGCAACAACGTGAAAATACGATGCCGCATATTTTTTCCTATCAGATTTACTGCCACACTTTTTATCACAAGAATGGCCTCCCATTATCAGTTAATATCAGCTAACGACCAGATTTAGCAATTTGCCCGGAACATAGATGACCTTACGAATACTAACGCCTTCAAGATATTTCGTTACGCTGTATTCTTGGGTTGCCATTTCCTGAACGTACTCTTTTGTGGCATCTGCCGGTACAGTAACGCGGCCACGGACTTTACCGTTAATCTGGATGATGACCAGTTTAGTATCATCAATCATCGCCTGTTCATCAGCCTGCGGCCATTCAGCAACATCAATGTCACTTTCATTACCGAGCGCTTTCCACATAACGAAACAGGCATGTGGAGTGATAGGTGAAAGCATACGCACAATTGCTGTCAGCGCTTCTTGCATCAGAGCACGATCCTGCTCTGTTTCCTGTGGTGCGCGAGTCATTTTGTTCATCAGTTCCATGATAGCGGCAACTGCGGTATTGAATGCCTGGCGACGACCGATATCATCAGTAACTTTAGCAATCGTTTTGTGTAGATCACGACGCAAATCTTTCTGCTCTGCTGTCAAGTTAGCAATATCTAACAGTTGAAGTTCGCCTTTGTCTGCGTTTTTATTAACGTGCTCATGGACCAGACGCCATACACGTTTCAGGAAACGGTTAGCCCCTTCCACACCAGATTCCTGCCATTCCAAAGTTAGCTCTGGTGGTGCAGCGAACATCATAAACAAGCGAACGGTATCTGCGCCATATTTATCAACCATAAGTTGTGGATCGATACCGTTATTTTTGGATTTTGACATTTTACTCATGCCAGTATAGATCAACTCATGACCAGCCTGATCCGTTGCTTTTATGATGCGGCCTTTTTCATCATGTTCAACAATTGCATCGGCCGGTGACACCCAAGCTTTTTCACCGTTGCTGCCGATGTAATAGAAAGCATCAGCCAGAACCATGCCTTGACACAACAAACGTTTTGCCGGTTCATCAGAGTTAACTAAGCCTGCGTCTCGCATCAATTTGTGGAAGAAACGGAAATACATCAGGTGCATGATAGCGTGTTCAATACCGCCGATATATTGATCCACTGGCAGCCAATAGTTAGCGGCAGCAGGATCAAGCATACCTTTGTCATAATCCGGGCAGGTATAGCGTGCGTAATACCATGATGATTCCATAAAGGTGTCGAAGGTATCGGTTTCACGCAGAGCCGATTGACCGTTGATAGTGGTTTTTGCCCACTCAGGATTAGCTTTGATTGGGCTGGTAATGCCATCCATCACAACATTTTCCGGCAGGATCACTGGCAGTTGATCTTCAGGAACAGGTACAACAGTACTATCTTCCAATGTTGCCATTGGAATTGGTGCTCCCCAGTAACGCTGACGGGAAACGCCCCAGTCACGCAGACGATAGTTAACTTTGCGTTTGCCAACTCCCATCTCAACCAGTTTATCTGCGATGGCATTGAAGCCCTCTTCGTGGCTCAGGCCACTGAACTCACCGGAATTAACCAGAGCATTTTTATCGGTGACGGCAGCTTCCTGAACCGTTGGTACGTTACCATCGTTATCCAGAATAACCGCTCTCATAGGCAGGTTGTATTTAGTGGCAAACTCCCAGTCACGTTGGTCATGGGCTGGAACTGCCATAACAGCACCTGTGCCGTATTCCATCAGTACGAAGTTAGCAACCCAGATAGCGATTCGTTCATTGGTTAATGGGTGGATAACGAACATGCCGGTTGACATGCCTTTTTTCTCCATAGTTGCCATGTCTGCTTCGGCAACTTTGGTATTACGGCATTCACTGATGAATTCAGCCAGCTCAGGATTATTTTCCACAGCTTGTTTTGCCAGAGGATGACCTGCGGCTACAGCAACATAGGTCGCTCCCATAAAGGTATCTGGGCGGGTAGTATAAACGGTCAGTTTTTCTTGGCTATCAGCGACATCAAAGGTGATTTCGACACCTTCAGAGCGACCGATCCAGTTACGTTGCATGACCTTAACCTGTTCAGGCCAGTCTTCTAGTTTATCCAGATCATTTAGCAGTTCTTCCGCATAATCGGTGATTTTAATAAACCACTGTGGGATTTCTTTGCGTTCTACCTGGCTGTCACAACGCCAGCAACAGCCATCAATAACTTGTTCATTTGCCAGAACTGTCAGGTCATGTGGACACCAGTTAACAGCAGAGGTTTTTTTGTAAACCAGTCCTTTTTCATACAACTTAGTAAAGAACCACTGTTCCCAGCGATAGTATTCTGGTGTACAGGTTGTGACTTCACGATCCCAATCATAACTGAATCCCAGCATTTTTAGCTGGCCTTTCATGTATTCAATGTTGGAGTAAGTCCACGGAGCCGGAGCAGTTTTGTTTTTGACCGCAGCGCCTTCTGCTGGCAGGCCGAATGCATCCCAACCGATAGGTTGTAGTACATTTTTGCCAAGCATACGCTGGTAACGGGAGATCACATCACCAATAGTGTAATTACGAACATGGCCCATATGTAGTCGGCCAGAAGGATAAGGTAGCATAGACAGGCAATAGTATTTTTCTTTGCTGCTGTCTTCGGTCACTTTAAAAGTTTGCTTCTCTTGCCAATGAAGCTGGACTTGTTGCTCTATGTCTTCTGGACGATATTGTTCTTGCATGGCACCGATAATCCTATGGTGAGTAATAAAGCTACGCTTTTAGCGAGCGTGTTTGTTTATGAAATTTAGGATGACATAGCATAGCGGATAGGAATTGGGGCAACAACACTTGTTATAGGAAGAACACGGAAAATTACTGAATTTAGTCGAGGTTTAAAGTCGGCGGTAAAGTGTTATCCGCCGACAGCGGTAAATTAGTGCAGGATCTTCGCCAGAAAATCGCGGGCACGTTCTGATTTAGGGTTGACGAAGAACTCTTCTTTCTTGCTGTCTTCGACAATAGTGCCTTCATCCATAAATATAACGCGATGGGCAACTTTTTTGGCAAATCCCATTTCATGGGTGACAACCATCATGGTCATCCCTTCGTTAGCCAGCTCAACCATAACATCCAGGACTTCATTGATCATTTCTGGATCAAGGGCGGAAGTTGGTTCGTCAAACAACATGGCGATGGGATCCATGCAAAGCGCACGGGCAATGGCGACCCGCTGTTGTTGCCCACCGGAAAGTTGGGCAGGAAATTTATTGGCGTGATTTGCCAATCCAACACGCTCTAATAGTTTTAAGCCTTTTTCAGTCGCAGTTTGTTTATCACGCTTTAAGACTTTGACTTGAGCCAGTGTCAGATTGTCAATGATCGACAGATGGGGAAACAGTTCAAAATGTTGAAACACCATGCCAACTTTGGAACGTAGTTGAGCCAGATTTGTGCCTTTATCATTTAGTTTCGTTCCGTTTACCCAAATTTCACCTTGCTGGACAGCTTCAAGGCCATTAACTGTTTTTATCAGCGTGGATTTACCGGAACCAGAAGGCCCACAGACTACCACTACTTCGCCTTTTGTGACTTCAGTTGAGCAGTCATTCAGAACCTGAAATTGGCCATACCACTTGGATACATTTTTCAGGGAGATCATCAAATAGTCCTTTTCTTCAAATAGTTAACCAACATGGAAGCGGAAAAACTAATCACAAAATAAACAAAACCGGCAAATAGAACCATTTCAATCTGTGTGCCGTCACGCTCACCGATATTGGCTGCTGTACGGAAAAAATCTGCCAGACTCAATACGTATACCAGAGAGGTATCCTGAAATAATACAATGCCTTGCGTTAACAGTAATGGGATCATCGCACGGAATGCTTGTGGCAGAATGACCAGACGCATGCTTTGCATATGAGTCATTCCCAATGCTAGTGACGCAGATGACTGACCACGAGAAATACTCTGAATACCTGCCCGAATAATTTCGGAATAATAGGCTGCTTCAAAGAGCGAGAACGCTACCATTGCAGAGATTAAACGGATATCAGTTTTTGGTGATATGCCTAGAACATTTTGGACTAAGCTAGGCACAATTAAATAAAACCATAACAATACCATTACCAGAGGTACAGAGCGGAACAGGTTGACATATAAAGTGGCAAACCAGCTCAATACTTTAATGGAAGAAAGTCGCATAACTGCCAGAGTAGTTCCCCAGGCAATACCAATGATAATGGCGATTATGGTAATTTCAGCAGTGATGATTAACCCGTCCAACAACAGGGGCAGGCTGGGAATAATGGAACTCCAGTCAAATTGATACATTTCTATCGTCCTCCCATATTGCCCGGCAACCGTACTTTTTTCTCAAGCATACTCATTGCAAGCATGATCACGAGATTGATACCAACATATGCCAATGTGATTGCTGTAAATGTTTCATACGCATGCGCAGAATAGTCCAGTAATTTTCCGGCCTGGGCGGCCATGTCTACCAAACCGATAGTTGATGCAATTGCGGAATTTTTCACCAGGTTAAGCATTTCTGAGGTCATTGGCGGTGTAATGACACGATAGGCATTAGGTAGCAGGACATAACGGTAGGTTTGTGGCAGGGTCAGACCCATTGCCAGCCCTGCGGCTTTTTGTCCTCGTGGTAGCGATTGAATGGCTGCACGAACCTGCTCGCATACACGGGCCGCAGTGAATAGCCCCAGACAGATTAACGAAGAAAGGAAAAATTGGATATTGGGATCCAAATCCATTTTGAACCAATTACTCAGGTCTTTAGGCAGGAATTCTGGTACAACCAAATACCATACAAAAAACTGGACGATAAGAGGAATGTTACGAAACAGTTCAACGTAACAGGTTCCTAATCCTGCCAGATACTTATTCGGAACAGTACGAAGAATGCCGAAAAACGAACCGACAATAAATGCAATAGTCCAGGCGCAGATAGAAAGAGCAATTGTCACCTGCAACCCAGAAATGATCCACCCAAGATAGGTGGTATTACCAAAAGGGGCTTCTTGCAGAAAGATGCCCCAGTTCCAATCAACTGACATATACATGCTCCCTGAAGCATAAAAAAATGAGGTAGGGAACGACTACCTCATACCCGTCGTGCCAATAAAATCGGGATCTTCGGTTTATTAATTTAGCGATTTATCATTTGGTGATTTAAACAAAACTTTCATCTCATCTGGCAGAGTAAAGTTCAGATTCAAATTTTTAGGTGGAATTGGCTCTTTAAACCAGCGATCAAACATTTTTTCTGCCCGGCCAGAAGTTTGTATTTCTGCAACAGTGTCATTCAGCAACTTTTTGAATTGAGGATCACCCTTGCGCATCAGACAACCGTAAGCTTCTTTGGATTGTGGTTCACCGACGATAACCCACTGATCAGGTTTTTTCGCTTTTGCACGTTCGCCTGCCAGTAGTGCGTCATCGACCATGAAGGCAACAGCGCGGCCTGATTCCAGCGTGCGGAATGAATCGCCATGATCTTTTGCACTGATAATGCGCATTTTCATTTTCTTTTCGTCATTGAGTTTATTCAGCAACATTTCAGAAGTTGTACCTGCGCTTACAACGACATTTTTTCCAGTCAGATCGTCAAATCCTTTGATCCCTGAATCCTTATTAGTCAGCAAGCGTGTGTTGACGATAAAGATGGTATTGGAGAACGCAGCTTGTTTTTGGCGCTCAGGGGTATTAGTGGTTGAACCACACTCAAAATCAAAAGTACCATTTTGCAGCAATGGAATACGATTTTGAGAAGTGACAGGGATCAGCTTAACTTGTAGGTTGGGCGCATTAATTTTTTTCTTAATCGCTTCCACGATTAAATTGGAATGGTCCTGGGCGTAACCGACAACATTCTGTTTACCATCATAATAAGCAAATGGAACAGAAGATTCTCTGTGCCCGACAACAACAACACCGCTGTCTTTGATTTTTTTTAGTGTTCCAGTCAATTCCTCAGCATGGGCAGCCCCTACTGCGCTAAGCAACATCATGGTTAACATCAATTTACGCATATACAGCTCCTTCATCTGGTTGTTTTGCGCAATTTGTTTAGTACAGGTTGTTTTGTACAACGGGTTTTCTAAAACTGCATTGCGCAAAATTGGGTTTGCTTGCACATATTGGTGCTTCTGTTTTTTATAGAAGCGGTTTTTTTAGAAATGATTTTCTGAATTATTTTGTGTATATGTTGTAAAAAAATAATTCATAATGTTACTTTTTTTAAACCATATGTTTTCATTTCGCGAGCCACTTCGCACTAAAAATAGACAATTTTGTTTAAGTGTGATTTTGAGGTGAATAATTTTTAATCTTGCTCACAGTTTGTACTTTTTAGGATTAAATATTTTATTTAGTTATTATTTAATTTGATTTTATCTTTTATTAAAGCATTTCTGATTTCATATTAATTATGATGGGTAATATTTATTGGGGTTATCAAGGGAGGGGGAGAGTAAAAAAATATAAGCCCAGGGAATAAATTAAACCTCTGGACTTATATCGGATATTTTCTGAAATATCGTTAAATGATTAGCGAGATTTGGCGACGGTTGCTTATCAATCCGAATAAAATAAACAACACGGTTATTCCCCAAACCGGCCAATTACCGAATCGGAAATAAGGTGTAATACCACTGGCTGGTGTGACTTTAGCGTCCAATACTTGGCGAGTAAATTGTGGAATTTCGGCTTGTATTGAACCATCTGGTTTGATTACCGCTGTAATTCCGTTATTTGTCCCTCTTAACAGAGGACGACCCAGTTCAAGGGAACGCATACGCGCCATTTGGAAATGTTGCCACGGCCCAATAGAACGTCCAAACCAGGCATCATTGGAAACAGTCAGCAGAAACTCTGTACTGGGTTTGAAGTTATCACGGACTTGCTCGCCCAAAATAATTTCATAGCAGATTGCGGCGGTAATTTCATGTCCCGCAACAGAAAGCTGAGGTTGTATATAATTTCCCTGGCTGAAAGAGGACATTGGCAGGTTAAAGAAGGGAGCCAATGGACGCAGTAATGATGCCAGAGGAACAAATTCACCAAATGGAACAAGGTGATGTTTGTCATAGCGGCTAATCGCCGGATATTGGTAAGGAGTTTTTTCTCCTAACACAATAATACTGTTATAGAACTTGTATCCATCCAGTGTAGGGCGCGCATCGGGAATACCTGTAATCAGGTTAGTGTTATGTTGCCTGAGCAGAATGTCCAGTTTGCTCAGAAAATTATTCTGATTATATTCATAATCAGGTATAGCCGCTTCTGGCCAGATAATAATAGGGATTTTGCCGATAAAAGGCCGGCTATTATCCAGATAAATATCCAGAGTTTTTCCCAATACAGAGGGATCCCATTTTATTTCCTGAGGAATATTGCCTTGTACCAACGCTACTTCGGTTGATTTTTCTGGCATCAGGGTATACCACTGATAATGTCTCATTGGCCACGGCAGCAGTAACAAGATAATGGCGGTGATGGCAGATGAGCGTTTTTTATGAACGGCCGCAAAAACTAACAAACCACTGCTCATCATTAGCAGGAAGGTGATACCTTCTACTCCAAAAATCGGGGCAACTGCTTTCAATGGGCCATCAATCTGGCTATAGCCAAATTGTAGCCACGGAAAACCCGTTAATACCCAACCACGCAAAAATTCAGTGCATTGCCATAATGCAGGGCTGGCGATGATTAACCTCATCCCATTTGAGGTTGGGAAAAAGCGGTTAAGCAGCCCAGCAAACAGGGCGGGATAAAGAGCGAGATAAGCGGAAAGCAGGATCACCAAAAAGATATTAACGGCAGTGGGCATGCCTCCGAAATTTGCGATACTGACATAAACCCAGTTTATACCACTACCAAACAAGCCAAAGCCCCAGCAGAAGCCAATAAAGAGCGCTTGTCGGGTAGTCCGGTTAAGTGTCAGGATTTGCAGACTACAGAGAGAAACAAGGGCTGCGGGCCAGAAGTCAAAAGGTGAAAAAGCCAGTGTTCCACTGGCTCCGAAGAAAAGTGCCAGCAAAGCGCGTAGCCGCTGGCAACTCATTAATGAGGCTTTGTTCATCCAGATCCTATTAATCTCTATCAAGGCCAGGAACTTCAGCATTATCCGGTATTTTGACATGAACCTGGATGATTTTCCGGCTATCTGCCATTGCTACTTTGAAGTGATAGCCATTGATGTTGATGGATTCTCCACGGGAAGGCAGATGTCCAAATGCCTGCATAATCAACCCGCCAATGGTATCAACTTCTTCATCGCTGAAATTAGTACTGAAAACATCGTTAAAGTCTTCGATTTGAGTTAATGCCCGCACTGAATAAGTATGGCGACTCAAGGCACGAATATCGTTATCTTCATCATCATCGTATTCGTCCTCAATTTCCCCCACAATCAGTTCAAGTATATCCTCAATCGTGACAAGGCCGGAAACACCGCCGAATTCATCGATAACAATTGCCATGTGATAGCGTTGAGAACGGAATTCTTTCAGCAGTCGGTCAACCCGCTTACTTTCCGGCACCACGACAGCCTGACGCAGCACTTTATCAATGCTGAAAGGCTCTGTATTCGTACGCATAAATGGCAGAAGATCTTTTGCCATCAAGATGCCTTCAATGTGATCTTTATCTTCACTGATCACAGGGAAGCGAGAGTGGGCTGAATCGATAATTACATCCAGACATTCGTCCAGAGATTGATTGCGTTTTAAGGTAACGATTTGTGAGCGCGGGATCATAATGTCACGCACGCGTTGGTCAGCAATATCCATCACCCCTTCAAGCATTTCTCGGGTATCAGGGTCGATCAGGTCATTCTGTTCAGAATCACGGATCAGTTCAACCAAATCGTTACGGTTTTTCGGCTCACCGTGAAAAATCTGATTAAGAAGTGCAAAAAAGCCTTTCTTAGGACTAGGGTTATCGTTACTAGAAGGATGGTCGTCGCTCATGGCGTTTTAATTAAAATTCCTCATTAATTAAAGTTGAATACCTGTCGTCTTTCAAGTTGTAGCTTTGTTGGCTACATCCTGAGATCTATAGGGTACGATTCGTAATGTTTAACATAAAAATGTTCTTAGGGGTTATTCTTTTTCCGCGAGATAAGGATCAGGATAACCCATTTTTTTCAGGATTTCTGTTTCCAGAGATTCCATTTCTTCCGCTTCTTCATCTTCGATATGGTCATATCCAAGTAGATGAAGACAGCCGTGAACCACCATGTGTGCCCAGTGTTCTTCAACAGTTTTTTGTTGTTCTTTCGCTTCTTTCTCAACAACCTGGCGGCATATAATCAAATCGCCGAGTAAGGGCAGTTCCACTTCGGGTGGAGCTTCAAATGGGAAGGATAACACATTGGTTGGTTTGTCTTTCCCACGATAAGTGAGGTTTAATTCGTGGCTTTCTGCTTCATCAACCAAACGGATTGTCACTTCACTTTCAGCTTGAAATTGTGGCAAAACGCCTTCCAACCATCGTTGGAATAGGACTTCCTGAGGAAGTCCTATTGAGTTTTCACACGCGATTTGTAAATCTAATATAACTGAACTCATTGCGCTTCCTGTCTGCGCTTTTCGTTAAGCGCCTGTTTACGTTTTTGCTCTGTAGCTTCCCATGCTTCATAGGCGATAACGACTTTGGCCACCACAGGGTGGCGAACCACATCTTCGCTATGGAGGAAATTAAAGCTCAGCTCGTCAACTTCCGACAAGACTTCCATCGCATGGCTCAGACCCGATTTCTGGCCTCTTGGCAGGTCGATCTGGGTTACGTCACCAGTAATCACCGCTTTAGAGTTAAAGCCAATACGAGTCAGGAACATCTTCATCTGTTCGATGGTGGTATTCTGGCTTTCATCAAGAATAATAAAAGCATCATTGAGTGTTCGTCCACGCATATAGGCCAATGGAGCGACTTCAATAACATTTCTTTCGATCAGCTTCTCAACTTTTTCAAAACCTAGCATCTCAAACAAAGCATCGTAAAGTGGACGTAAGTAAGGATCGACTTTCTGGCTTAGATCACCCGGCAAAAATCCCAGTTTTTCTCCAGCTTCAACCGCAGGGCGGGTAAGAAGTATCCGGCGAATTTCTTGCCGCTCCAGTGCATCAACTGCTGCGGCAACGGCCAGATAGGTTTTACCTGTTCCTGCTGGCCCGATCCCAAATGTAATATCATGGTCAAGGATATTGGCAATGTACTGCACCTGATTAGGAGTACGGGGTTTTACAACACCCCGTTTGGTTTTGATATTCAAGGCTTTGCCGTAGGCAGGCACGCTTTCTGCTGACTGTTCCAGTACGCGACTTTCTGTGATTGCCAAATGGATCTGTTCAGGTTCAAGATCCGGTATCACGCCACGTACAGGTGCGGTTTCGACATAAAGGTGGCGCAATATGCTTGTTACTGCACTGACACACAGTGGTTTTCCCACCAATTTGAAACGATTGTCGCGGCGGTTGATCTCTACTCCCAGGCGACGTTCAAGTTGTTTCAGATTGTCATCAAGTGGGCCACACAGGCTCATTAATCGCTGATTGTCTGCGGGTTCCAGAAAAATCTCTTGTGTTGCTACTTGTGGGTTTATTTGTGTCACTGATTATCTCTATATTAGGGCCTGTCAAGGCTTGCCAATTTGTTAAAGTTGACCTATTTTTTAGGGCTGATAAATGCCAACGCCGATTTCGTCTTCCTTACGGGTACGGGCAATCACTGACTCAGGAGATTCATGGACACGTAAATCCATTTCATCTTCGGTACGGATCACCTTACCACGCAGAGAGTTGGCATAAACGTCAACAATTTCGACATCAACAAATGTACCAATCATATCAGGCGTACCTTCGAAGTTAACCACACGGTTGTTTTCAGTACGGCCAGAAAGCTCCATGATATTTTTGCGGGATGGGCCTTCAACCAGAATGCGTTGTGTGCTGCCAAGCATGGCGCGGCTATAGCTCATGGCTTGTTGGTTAATGCGCTGCTGGAGCAGATACAGGCGCTGTTTCTTTTCTTCTTCACTCACATCGTCTGGCAAATCAGCCGCAGGCGTTCCCGGACGTGCTGAATAAATGAAGCTGAAACTCATGTCGAAATTAACATCAGCAATCAATTTCATCGTTTTTTCAAAGTCGTCTTGTGTTTCGCCTGGGAAACCGATGATAAAGTCAGAACTGATGAGAATATCAGAGCGCGCTTTACGCAGGCGACGAATAATGCCTTTGTATTCCAGCGCGGTGTGAGCGCGTTTCATCAGGGTCAGAATACGATCAGAGCCGCTCTGGACGGGCAAATGCAGGAAGCTGACCAACTCTGGTGTATCTTCGTAAACAGCGATAATATCGTCAGTAAATTCGATTGGATGGCTGGTGGTGAAGCGTATACGGTCGATACCATCAATAGCTGCAACCAGACGCAGTAATTCCGCAAATGTGCAGATATCCCCGTCAAATGTTGCTCCACGGTAAGCGTTAACATTTTGACCGAGCAAGTTAACTTCGCGCACGCCTTGGGCAGCAAGTTGGGCAATTTCAAATAGGATATCATCGCAAGGACGGCTGACTTCTTCCCCACGGGTGTAAGGAACAACGCAGAATGTGCAGTATTTATTACAGCCTTCCATGATAGAAACGAATGCAGTCGGGCCTTCAGCTCGTGGTTCTGGCAGATGGTCGAACTTCTCTATTTCGGGGAAACTGATATCAACAACAGGGCTGCGGGTGCCTTTTACATGATTAATCATTTCCGGCAGACGGTGCAGAGTTTGTGGTCCGAAGATAATATCAACACTGGGTGCACGCTGGCGGATGTAATCTCCTTCCTGAGAAGCGACGCAACCACCGACACCAATGATGACTTCAGAGTTTTTGTCTTTCAGCCCTTTCCAGCGTCCGAGTTGGTGAAAGACTTTTTCTTGTGCTTTTTCACGAATTGAACATGTGTTCAGGAGTAAGATATCTGCTTCTTCGGCGATATCGGTTAACTGATAACCGTGAGTGGTTTCCAGCAGGTCGGCCATCTTGGATGAATCATATTCGTTCATCTGACAGCCCCAAGTTTTGATATACAGTTTTTTTATCGTCGACATTTTGTGCATCCGGTGTTTTCAGTGAAATAATGCATCAACACTGAAAAGCGTAGTATATGAACCAGCGTATTGAATACAGTGTATTTAGCATAATGTTGCTGGCTATTGTAGTCATTTGAGACACCAGTGACCAGACTGTAACACCGGATATTCACAGCCGGAAAGGGAAAATTCCGGTACACTTTTAATCAAGAGGTTAATAATGTGATGAATATGAATAATCCACAACAAAAATTCGATATTGTTGTCGTTGGTGCAGGTATGATTGGTGCAGCAACGGCATTAGGGCTGGCACAAGAAGGCTGGCGTGTTGCATTATTGGAACACCAGCCACCACAACCTTACAATGCAGATCATGAACCGGATGTTCGTGTCTCAGCGATTAGCTGTGCTTCTGTGGGTTTATTGAAACAGTTGGGGGCATGGAAAAATGTTTTACAGATGCGTAGTGCACCCTATCGGACTCTGGAAACGTGGGAACAGAATGACTCCAACGTGATTTTCGATGCAGAAAGTCTTGGTTTGCCGGAATTGGGGTTCATGGTAGAAAACCATATTTTGCAACTGGCATTGTGGCAGGAATTTGAACGGTATCCCAACCTCACGCTCTTTTGTCCAGCTGCATTGAAATCGATACATCGGCAACATGATCATAAAACCTGGCGGGTTGAATTGGCTAATGGCCCGGAATTAAACACACGTTTAATTGTTGGTGCTGATGGTGCCCGCTCGCAGGTTCGGCAATTGGCTGGTATTGGCAGCAGGGGATGGCAATATCGCCAGTCGTGTATGCTGATTACAGTCAAAACTGAACAGCCTCAGCAAGATATAACATGGCAGCAATTTTTTCCTTCCGGCCCTAGAGCCTTTTTGCCATTGTTTGAACAATGGGCTTCATTAGTGTGGTATGACTCTCCCGCTCGTATTCGCCAGTTACAGGCGATGTCAATGACACAACTTGAGCCGGAAATTTTTCGGGCATTTCCAGCTCGTTTAGGCAAAGTAACGCCGGTTGCCGCAGGGTCGTTTCCTCTGACTCGCCATCATGCCAGCGATTATGTACGCGAAGGTTTGGTTTTACTGGGGGATGCTGCTCATACTATCAACCCATTGGCGGGGCAGGGGGTTAATTTGGGCTATCGGGATGTTGATACTCTGCTTAAGGTATTAATCAATGCTAAAGAGTTACATGAAGAGTGGGACTCTTTGGCAGTATTGAAGCGCTATCAACGTCGCAGGATGCCGGATAATTTGGTTATGCAGGCGGGAATGGATCTCTTTCACACGGCATTCAGCCATGATTTGCCGGGATTAAAAACCATGCGCAATCTGGCATTGATGGCAGCACAACGTTCAGATGTGATGAAAAAACTGGCGCTGAAATATGCGTTGGGCGTGTGATTGTTGTTTTTTATCGAATATTTTTGAGGGTAGGAGCATTTTTTTGCAAATGCTCCGTTAGCCCAAATGTGGATTCCCTTTACGGGGTTTTATTTGTTGGTTTTATCAAAACATCGGCAGGTATTCCAAACATGCCGTGTAAATTTCGGATCATGGGTAATGTCAGGTTACGCTTTCTATTGAGAACTTCATAAACACGGTTAGATTTACCAATTGCTGGTTCTAAATCTTTCACTGTCAAACCGGATTGCTCCATTCTGAATTTAATGGCTTCAATGGGGTCTGGTGAGTCGATTGGATAATGTTCTTTTTCATAGGATTCAATCAATAACACCATGACTTCCATGTAATCGAATTCAGGTGTGCCCATTTCAGGTTGGTTATCAAATAGTAGTGCTATCGCTTTTAGTGCGCCCTGATAATCCTGCTCTGTTCTGATGGGTTTAATATTCATTGTTCACTCCAGATCTACGCTGTTGGCATCTACGGTATCGTACTGTTTATGCGTACCGATAAATTTAACATACACCCAACCTGCGGGGTAAAAGATGGAAACTATCAGACGGTAATCGTTTCCCTTAATGTTAAATAACACGCGATTATTTTTCAGGATGCTCGCATTGCGGTATTGAGCTTTAATATCAGCTGGCGTCTTCCAAGAGGCTTTTTTGGCCTCATCAAACCAAGCCTTTAGTGGTTGTTCAGCATCTGGGTGTTTTTCCCAAAGTGCTTTCAGTGATGCAACGGATATTATTTTCATAACCTTCATGGCAGTCCCGAAATGGGACTAAAACAAGTGTTTATTGTTTAATCTATGACCTGGCATATTTTAATAATGTGTATTAAGTGCTGTTTGATGAAGATATAGGGGAAATTTAGCGGCAGAAAAACAAAAAAACCACCTATCGGTGGTTGTCAATTTAGTTAACATTTTTAAAAACTTGGCTGGGGTACCAGGATTCGAACCTGGGAATGCCGGAATCAGAATCCGGTGCCTTACCGCTTGGCGATACCCCAACTGAATTTTAAATGGTGGCTACGACGGGAATCGAACCTGTGACCCCAGCATTATGAGTGCTGTGCTCTAACCAGCTGAGCTACGTAGCCATTTACATTAACTGTAAATTTTAGAAAATATTCAGGAATATGGCTGGGGTACCTGGATTCGAACCAGGGCATGCCAGGATCAAAACCTGGTGCCTTACCGCTTGGCGATACCCCATCTGAAAACAATACTAAAACTTAAACCCAAAATAACGCTATTTCAACTCGATTTAAGTACAACCGACGAAGAAAATGGTGCGGGAGGCGAGACTTGAACTCGCACACCTTGCGGCGCCAGAACCTAAATCTGGTGCGTCTACCAATTTCGCCACTCCCGCAAAGATGGTGGCTACGACGGGAATCGAACCTGTGACCCCAGCATTATGAGTGCTGTGCTCTAACCAGCTGAGCTACGTAGCCATCTTTTTTCGCTTTGCCTTCATCGGCGGTGCGGGGCGCATTATGCGTATATCAGACAAATGCGTCAACTGCTTTTTTAAAAAAATATGCATAATATCGCTTGTTTGTTTGGCTTGTAATCATGTTGATGATAAAACCAACGGGATTGGTGAAGTTATCCTCCAAGAAGATGTTGTAACAGTACACCATTGAGCATTGCGCGCTTTGTTAAGGCAAATGCACCAATTGCAGAACAGTGATTTAGTTCGGAAACAACAACGGGGAGATCTTCACGGAAGGCTTTTAACGACTGTGTGTTGATGCAGCGTTGGATAGCAGTAAGTAGAACTTGCTCAGCTTCCGTAATATCGCCAGCAACAACTATCTTCTGGGGATTAAAGAAGTTAATGGCGATGGCAATAGCTTTACCAAGATTGTGTCCTACCTGTCTGATAACTTCAACGGCCAGAAGATCTCCCTGATTAGCTGCGAAGCATATGTCATGAATAGTGCAGCTATTCAAGGTTAATTGGCTTGGAAATCCCTGCCGTAATTGATGCTGTACTTTAGCCTCTATTGCTGAGTTAGATGCAATAGTTTCCAGACAGCCAAAATTACCGCAATGACAACGTTCACCCAGCGGCTCGATTTGGATGTGTCCTATTTCTCCCAGATTGCCGCGTTTGTTGAGCAAGATATTATTATTGACGATAACTCCCGCTCCTGTACCACGGTGAACACGTACCAGAAGTGAGTCTTCACAATTGCGGGTGGCCCCGAAATAGTGTTCTGCCAACGCAAGGCTGCGAATGTCATGCCCGGTAAAGCAGGAGATATTGAAATGTTTCCGTAGGTTTTGCACCAATGGCCAATTGTTTACTTTTATATGTGGCATGTAGCGAATGATGCCGTTATCGGGATCCACCAAGCCGGGAAGAATGATTGAGATTGCGATCAGTTCACGGATCCGCCGCTGATTTTTGGCAATGAAATTCTCAATGGCGGAGATAATCCGTTTTTCGACTTCCTGTTGTGTCCTCTCTTGTACGGGGTAGTGTTCTTCGGCTAATTGTTTGGCACTCATATCAAATAATGCGATTGTCGCATCATGGCGTCCGAGCCGTATGCCAATAGTATGAAAGCGGCTGGTTTCTGTAACGATAGAAATAGCCCTGCGCCCGCCAGTAGAGGCTTGTTGGTCGATTTCTTTTATCAGGCCACGTTCTAATAACTGACGTGTAATTTTGGTGACACTGGCAGGAGCAAGCTGGCTTTCTTCTGCAATTTGAATACGGGATATTGGGCCATGTTGGTCTATCAAACGATAGACCACCGCACTATTGAGCTGTTTAACCAGATCAATATTACCGATTTGCTTTTGTGCATTATGGTTACTCATCAGGCCCTATACTCACGATAGTTCAATTTCATTTCCATTAGCGATGTTTTCATTCGCTGTTTTTTCGTTAACCACGTTTTCGTGGGCTATGTTTCCGTTAACTATGGTTTTGCAGATTTTGAAATTATGTGTGAATGCGGTCAGGTTTGCGACTTTGCCGACTTCAATCGTACCGAGGCGTTTATCAACACCGATGGCTTTGGCTGGATAAAGAGTTGCCATCCGCAATGTTTCACCCAAAGCGATACCAACATGTTCAACACTATTCTTGATACTCTCTATCATTGTGACTGAGGAGCCGCTTAGTGTGCCATGTTCATCAACACATAATCCGTCACGATAATATATTGTTTTATTGGCAAAGGTGAATTGCTCCAGAGTATTTGTCGCTGAATCAAGACCGGCAGGAACGATGGCATCTGTCACAAGAACTAATTTCTCATTTTTCAATCTTTTGGCGCTACGGATATTTGGCCATGATACATGCATGCCATCACAAATAATGCCGGCATAGACTTCAGAAGTATCGTAAATAGCGCTGATTAACCCGGGTTGACGACCGGAAATGGCAGGCATGGCATTATATAAGTGAGTAGAAAAAGTAATGCCATTGTGGAACCCTTTCCGGGCTTCTTCATAAGTTGCATTGGAGTGACCAGCAGAAACAATAATACCCGCTTCAGTTAATTGGCGAATATACTGAGCTTCGATCATCTCAGGAGCGAGAGTAATCTTGGTGATCACATCAGCATTAATACACAGATAATTGATCATTTCAGGTGTCGGCCTGCGTATGTAGGCTGGATTGTGAGTCCCTTTTTTTACCGGATTAATGTAAGGCCCTTCCAGATGTAGCCCAAGTGCCTGATTAGGATGATTGGCCAAGTAGATACGCATCACTTCGATGGCCTTAATCATCAGTTCATCAGGGCTGGTGATAAGTGTAGGTAAAAAATTGGTACAACCATGACGCTGATTAGTTTCCTGCATAGTACACAGCGTCTCTTCCGTAATATATTCCAGCCGTTCATTATATTGGACACCTCCGCAGCCATTGACTTGCAGGTCAATGAATCCGGGAGAGAGATTTGCACCGTGTAAATCGTGTTTTTCAATATTTTCCGGTAATTCGTTTTCTGGACAGACTTGCTTAATCAAACCATCTGCAATGATGACAGCATGTCCGTCCAGTCTTTCGTGCCCAGTGTAGATAATACAGTTAGTTAAAGCGTACATTCTGGTCTCCTAAGCGCCTGAATAAATACTAACTGGCGAACTCATTAAGAATTTCCGCCTCTAGCTGGTGAAAATATTTCACTGTTTTTACTCTCAACTCCATCGTTGCAGGTTCATCACAGACGATGATTGCTTTTGGGTGTATCTGTAGACAGCTTACTGTCCACATATGATTAACGTTGCCTTCAATTGCAGCTTGCAGGGCCAATGCTTTTTGGGCCCCGGTCGCTAAAATCATGATCTCCTCGGCATCCATTAATGTACCTACACCAATGGTTAAAGCATATTGGGGAACTAAGTCCACATTATTATCGAAAAAACGAGAGTTAGCTGTTCGCGTTTCTAGCGTTAATGTCTTAATCCGGGTACGTGAAGAGAGGGAGGATGCAGGTTCGTTAAAGGCAATATGACCGTCATTACCTACACCGCCCATAAATAGATGGATTTTTCCATACGACTTGATCTTATTTTCATAACGTAAGCACTCAGCATCAACATTTTCCGCATTGCCATTGAGTAAGTTAATGTTTTCTTTTGGGATATCAATGTGATTAAAGAGGTTCTGATGCATGAAAGTGTGGTAACTCTGGGGGTGATTTGTAGGAATACCGACATACTCATCCATATTGAAAGTGACGACATGCTTAAAACTGACTTTTCCTGCCTGATATAGCGCGATGAGTTCTTTATAGGTTGTCAATGGTGTGCTGCCAGTGGGCAAGCCGAGTACAAAAGGACGCTCTGCTGTTGGATTGAATTCATTGATTTTACTAACAATGTAGTACGCAGACCATCGACCTACATCACTTGTATTTGTTAGGGGGATCAGCCTCATGATGACCTCTTTAAAAATTATTCATGATTAAAAATGGAACTATACAAACAGCTGTCGAGGAAAGCCGTCTATCATATCGATTCTTTGTGATGGTTCTACTTGTCGAAAGTTGTAATGTTATTTTTTATAATAAAATAAGTTTTTGATTAAGGCCATATTTTGATTAAAAAAATATCAATTGTGGTGATTTTTATCACATATAAGAAGGATTTAATTTGTGATGAAAAATATTTTTTTTAGACTAAAAATGTTTTAACAATAAATACATAAGTGATGTCATTACATCATTCATTAAATAAAAGACTCCATTAATGGAGCTTTAAGGGGGCGTGAGTGAATATTCTAAGTTACTTACAACGGATTGGCCGGGCATTGATGGTGCCTGTGGCGATATTGCCCGCAGCGGCAATATTGGTCGGAGTAGGGTATTGGATAGACCCAACTGGTTGGGGTACTGACAATCCTCTGGCAGCATTGTTTATTTCATCAGGGAATGCCATTCTCGAAAATATGGCAATATTATTTGCGGTTGGTATTGCCTATGGTATGTCAAAAGATAAGGATGGTGCTGCCGCACTGACGGGATTAGTCGGATTTATGGTTGTCCTCAAACTATGTTCTCCCGCAGTAATCGCCATGATTAAAGGTATTCCCGTTGCTGAAGTACCAGCAGCATTTAGTAAGATCAATAACCAGTTTATTGGCATCTTAGTGGGAGTCATTTCAGCCGAACTTTATAACCGCTACAGTAGTGTTGAATTGCCTCAGGCGTTGTCATTTTTCAGTGGCCGTCGTTTAGTGCCTATATTGAATTCATTCTTGATGATCCTGCTCTCCTTTATCCTGATGTTTGTCTGGCCTGTGATTTATAGCTGGCTGGTGGCATTCGGCGAAAGTATTACCAACTTTGGTTCAACCGGGGCAGGGCTTTATGCTTTCTTTAATCGCCTGTTAATACCGATAGGTTTGCATCATGCTTTGAATTCAGTCTTCTGGTTTGATGTTGCAGGCATCAATGACACCCCTAATTTCCTGGCAGGAGCAAAATCTATTGCTGAAGGAACAGCTATTCCGGGCATTACCGGGCGTTACCAGGCAGGTTTCTTTCCCATCATGATGTTTGGTTTACCGGGAGCGGCATTAGCGATTTACCATTGTGCCCGGCCTGAAAACAGAGCCATGGTTGGTGGTATTATGATGGCAGGCGCATTTACCGCATTCTTTACTGGTGTGACGGAGCCGCTTGAATTCTCTTTCATGTTTGTTGCACCTGTACTTTATGTCCTGCATGCTATTATGACGGGGATTTCAGTCTATATTGCGGCGACTATGCACTGGATTGCCGGTTTTGGTTTCAGTGCTGGCTTTATTGACCTTTTGCTCTCTTCACGCAATCCGTTAGCCGTTCACTGGTACATGCTTATCCCACAAGGCTTAGTTTTCTTTTGTCTCTACTATGTCGTATTTCGTTTCACGATCAAAAAATTCAACCTATTGACGCTAGGGCGTGAATTGTCCTCCACCGGCCAAACGGATGGTTATGATATCGATATGGCTGCAAAAACTATTGGCTCAGATAATATTCAGGAAGAAGCGTATAAATATATCGCAGCAGTAGGGGGTTCAGGCAATTTAACGGGCATTGACTCCTGTATTACCCGTTTACGCTTATCCGTAAGAGACTCAGGTTTGATTAATGAACAGGCGGTCAAGCGACTTGGTGCTTCCGGGATTATCCGTCTGAATAAAGAGAGCGTTCAGATTATTATTGGAACCCGTGCAGAACTGGTTGCTAATGCCATGAAGAAAGTTATCACCAAAGGCCCTATTGCGGCTGATACGGAACATCAGAATTCAAAGCCTGACACTCAGGTAAAAAAAGATCGTAAGCCACAAGACAAAGCTATTTTAACCTTAATGGCTCCTGTAACAGGTGAATTGGTTAAATTAGAGGATGTTCCAGATGAAGCATTTTCCAGCAAGTTAGTAGGTGATGGAATTGCAATTAAACCGACCTCAAATACTGTTTTTTCACCGATTTCAGGTACGGTGGTGAAAGTGTTCGATACCAGTCATGCACTGTGTATTGAGGCAGATAACGGTGTTGAAGTGATTATCCACATAGGTATTGATACCGTTTCTTTACAAGGTGAGGGTTTTGAGCGTTTGGTTGAAGAAGGTGTGAGAGTAAAAGTAGGGGAGCCATTATTGAAATTGGATCTTGAATACCTAAACGCTCATGCCAAATCAATGATAAGTCCGATTGTTATCAGCAATATTGATGACTATGCAGGTGTCAGTATCATGGCTGAAAGTCATGTTATTGCTAAAGAATCAAATTTATTTCAGGTAATGAAATAGATTAATGCATTTCTCCTTCCAAGTTAACGGTGATCGTTTCGGCGATCACCGAATTATATAAAAATACCCCAGCTAGCTGGAGTGAGGAGCACATTATTTATTGTGCGGATCAGTTAATCGTCGTGCTGGAAAATCATCGCATTTGCTGATCTTACTTGGTGCTATTATTGAGCGCTTTATGAGAAAGACGGCAAGCCATTTTTTAATAATGGCTTGTCAGTATCCTTCACTGTTTTTAACGAAAATTTAACGATATTGTACATAAATCGCTTTTTAGCACTAACTTTGCTCTTTTCGTCCATTTCCCATTAACTAAGTGTTGTTTCTCGGTTCAGCTTAATAGATTATAGAGGGTTATGTTAAAGCGCTTTTTGCATTGAGGAATAAAACGATGAGTGAGGCAGATGCTCGCCCGACAAACTTTATTCGTCAGATAATTGACGAAGATTTGGCAACTGGTAAACATACATCCGTACATACCCGTTTCCCACCTGAACCTAATGGCTATCTGCATATTGGCCATGCGAAGTCGATCTGCCTGAATTTTGGTATAGCACAAGACTACCAGGGGCAATGCAACCTGCGTTTTGACGATACAAACCCAGTGAAAGAAGATATTGAGTACGTTGAGTCGATCAAAAATGATGTCCAGTGGCTGGGATTCCAGTGGAGTGGTGATATTCGCTACTCTTCTAACTATTTCGATAATCTGTATGAATACGCGCTTGAATTGATCAATAAAGGTCTGGCGTATGTCGATGAATTAAGCCCAGACGAGATCCGCGAATATCGTGGCACGCTAAAAGAGCCGGGTAAAAACAGCCCGTACCGCGATCGCAGTGTGGAAGAGAACCTTGCTCTGTTCGAAAAAATGCGTGCTGGTGAATTTACTGAAGGGAAAGCCTGTCTGCGGGCAAAAATTGACATGGCTTCTCCATTCATCGTCATGCGCGATCCGGTTCTGTATCGCATTAAATTTGCAGAACATCACCAATCCGGTAATAAGTGGTGCATCTATCCGATGTACGATTTCACCCATTGTATTTCTGATGCCCTGGAAGGGATCACCCATTCTATATGTACATTAGAGTTTCAGGATAACCGTCGTTTGTATGACTGGGTATTGGATAACATCACGATTGATTGCCACCCACGTCAGTATGAGTTTTCTCGCCTGAATCTGGAATACACGGTGATGTCCAAGCGTAAACTGAATCTGCTGGTGACAGAAAACATCGTTGATGGCTGGGATGACCCACGTATGCCAACGATTTCTGGCTTGCGTCGTCGTGGCTATACTTCTGCTGCGATCCGTGAATTTTGCCGTCGTATCGGGGTGACTAAACAGGATAACAACGTTGAAATGGCAGCGTTGGAATCTTGTATTCGTGATGATTTGAATGAAAATGCACCGCGTGCTATGGCAGTTCTTGATCCGGTAAAACTGGTGATTGAAAATATGCCGGAAGGTGAAGTCATTCTGACAATGCCTAACCATCCAAATAAACCAGAAATGGGTAGTCGTGAAGTGCCTTTCAGCCGTGAAATTTATATTGATCGCGCTGATTTCCGTGAAGAAGCAAACCGTCAATATAAACGTCTGGTACTCGGTAAAGAAGTTCGTCTGCGTAATGCTTATGTGATTAAAGCTGAACGTGTCGAGAAAGACGACGCAGGCAATATCACTACTATTTATTGTCACTATGATGAGCAGACCCTGAATAAAGATCCAGCTGATGGTCGCAAAGTGAAAGGGGTTATTCACTGGGTAGATGCTGCACATGCTGTCCCTGCGGAATTCTATCTGTATGACCGTCTGTTCAGTGTACCGAACCCGGGGGCGGAAGAGGATTTCCTGCCTACGATTAATTCAGAGTCATTAGTGGTACGTAAAGGTTTTGTTGAGCCGGGGCTGGCAAAAGCACCGCCGGAAAAAACCTATCAGTTCGAGCGTGAAGGGTATTTCTGTGCTGACAGCAAACTCTCAAGTCCTGAACGTTTAGTGTTTAACCGTACTGTAGGTTTGCGTGATACTTGGGCGAAAATCGCCAAAGAATAATGTAAATTGAATACACGAAAAAAGCGTGATTATTATCGCGCTTTTTTTATGCTTAAAAGTCTCGTAATGAAAATTAACTCTTCCTGCCAAGATTAAAAATTGCCTTATAGTCACATCTTGTATAGGGTTATTTCGCATTGATGCTATGTTGTAACCGTTGTACAAAATCGTTTTGTGATATCAAAAACAGCCTTCTGTTCTGGGCGAAAATGAGAAACTCGGACGAGGTCATTAATGAAAAGCATTAAATTACACACTTTAGCAGCAATTATCATGGCGGCAGGGTTCACGGCAGGTACTTATGCGGAAAATATTCATGCGGAAATGACATCACAGCAGATAGTGGATTCACTTAGTCAGTTAAACGTGAATTTCAGCATCGTAGACAACCAGGCCGGATCACATGGGACTGATTGTGCCATTTTAGGTGCAAATGGGGCCGCTTGTAATCGGGTTAATATCACATTGACCAATGGCGCTCAGGCAATTGATTCTGCGGATTGGGCACTCTATTTTCATAGCATTCGCCAAATTCTGAAAGTTGATAATGAGCAATACAAAATCACGCATATCACAGGTGACTTGTATAAATTAGAACCGACAGAAAAGTTCAGAGGGATCAAGGCTAAAGAAAAGGTTTCACTGCCAATTATTGGTGAATACTGGCAGATTTATAGTACAGATTTTATGCCACGCTGGTATGCCACTTCAGGTGATGCTGTTCCCAAGGTACTGACTAATACTGATACTGAGGATCTGAGTGCATTTTTATCTGATTTTAAAGGGGAGCAGTGGAAACGAACTACAGCGGATAACAATATCCTGATGACACCCGAAAGCCGTTTTGAGAAAAACAGCCAGGTGTCATTAATTGATGAGGATAAACTGCGTGGGCAAATTATCCCGACGCCCAGAAAATTGTCCATTCATTCACAGGATGTCAATTTATCTCATGGAGTGAGGTTAGAACTGGGAGGATTGAGTGACGCTTCAATTCGGATTATTCGAGAGCGTTTTGCTGACTATAACATTAAGTTAACCGATAGCGGTTATCGGATTGCGACTCAGATTAATGCTAACAAATTTACCGGTGATTGGCGGGTTAAAGGGGCTTATTCCCTGAATATCACTACTAAGGGAGCACAAGTTGTTGCTTTTGATGAATCCGGTGTATTTTATGGCCTGCAATCACTGTTTTCCCTGCTTCCGGCCAATGGTGTACCGAAAATAGCCACATTAACAGCAAAAGATGCCCCCAGATTTGAATATAGAGGTATGTTTCTTGATGTCGGACGGAATTTCCATAGTAAAGAAGCTGTTTTGCGTCTGCTCGATCAAATGGCGGCTTATAAACTGAATAAATTCCATTTCCATTTGAGTGATGATGAAGGCTGGCGTCTGGAAATTCCTGGTTTACCGGAATTAACAGAAATCGGCAGCAAACGTTGCCATGATTTAACTGAGACGCAATGTTTGTTACCACAATTAGGCTCAGGGCCAGCAAGTAATAATATGGGCAGTGGCTATTTTAGCCGTCAGGATTACATTGATATCTTGAAATATGCTAAGGCTCGTCAGATAGAGGTGATCCCGGAAATTGATATTCCGGCCCATTCCCGTGCAGCGGTAGTGTCTATGGAAGCCCGCTATAAAAAATTGGTGGCAGAAGGAAAGGTACAGGAAGCCAATGAGTACCGTTTGCTCGACCCGACGGATACCTCAAATACGACATCTGTACAGTTTTACGATCGCCATAGCTATTTGAACCCGTGCATGGATTCTTCCAAACGTTTTGTTGACAAAGTCATCAGTGAAATCGTTGCTATGCACAAAGAAGCCGGAACATCACTGAGAACATGGCATTTTGGCGGTGATGAAGCGAAAAATATTCGTTTGGGGTCGGGTTATCAGGACAAAGATGGTCCAATTGAACCGGGTAAAGGGATCATAAATAAAAAAATTGAGGACAAACCATGGGCAAAATCTCAGGTTTGTCAAAAAATGATTGCGAATGGCACCATCAAAGATGTTGATGAGCTGGCCAGTTACTTCGCGATTGAAGTTAGTAAGATTGTCAATGCTCATGGTATTAAGGCGATGCAGTCATGGCAGGATGGTCTGAAACATGCGAAATCGGTGAAAGACTTTGCTACTCAGTACGTTACGGTGAACTTTTGGGATACGCTGTATTGGGGAGGTTACGATTCCGTTAATGACTGGGCAAACAAGGGCTATCGTGTCGTTGTTTCCAGCCCTGATTATGTTTATCTGGATATGCCGTACGAAGTTAATCCGAAGGAGCGGGGCTATTATTGGGCGTCTCGTTTTAATGATGAAGCTAAAATCTTCAGTTTTGCACCAAATAATATGCCACAAAATGCCGAGACTTCGGTGGATATCAATGGCAACTATTTCAATACCACCAGTAATAAACGTTGGCCGGGGGCGTATGGGTTGTCAGGGCTATCATGGAGCGAAACGGTGCGTACTGATGAGCAAATGGAATATATGATTTATCCGCGTTTGCTGCCGCTGGCGGAACGTGCATGGCATCAGGCTGGATGGGAACAGAATTACCAGCAGGGCAGGGAATATAAAGGCGGAGTCACACGGTATGTTGAAATCGATAAACTCAATAATGATTGGCGTCGTTTTGCCAATTTAATGGGGCAACGTGAAATGGCAAAACTGGATAAGGCACATGTTGCATATCGATTACCAATACCGGGCGCAAGGATTGTGTCAGGGACATTGGAAGCGAACATTGCTTTGCCCGGGCTGGCAATTCAGTATTCGTTGAATGATGGAAAAACCTGGGAAATTTATGATGACAGACAAAGACCATATGTCGAAGGTAATGTGAAAGTCCGTTCTGTTAGCACTGATGGTAAGCGTTTCAGCCGAATTGAAGATGTATATCAAAAATAATCGCCTGTAAAAAAGCAACCTGCCGATTAGCTTTGGCTAATCGGCAGCAGCTTCTTTTGACAAGAGCCGATATCAAAAGTGAGCAGTATGTATCACTTCTTATCGTGCCTTCTTATCATGCTTTCTCATCATGTAACGTACTATCTTTACGGCAATCACCTGTAGTACAGTGACCATACAAATAGAGACTATGATTTGACAACTTGATTCCATGACGTGCAGCAATATCCTTCTGACGTTCTTCAATGGACTCATCGCTGAACTCGATCACTTTGCCGCAGTCGAGACAAATCAGATGGTCATGGTGATGTTGCTGAGTGAGTTCAAAAACCGATTTACCGCCTTCAAAATTGTGGCGAGTGACAATGCCGGCATCATCGAACTGGTTCAACACGCGATAGACAGTGGCGAGGCCAATCTCTTCACCGATATCAATCAGTTTTTTGTAGAGATCTTCCGCACTGACATGATGGCATTCTGGGACCTGTAGCACTTCCAGAATTTTCAGGCGAGGAAGTGTTACTTTAAGTCCAGCATTTTTTAATGCTTTATTGTTGTCGGTCATGCGGATTTAGTCCTGTAACTTGAGTTTAGTGAACTTGTGATACTTGGGGTATCGTGAGAGAATCATGATTCAGCTTCATGCTGTAGATTATAGGCATGGATACTGAAAATGAAAACCATGCCCACTTCGCTATCATGACACATATTTCAAGAATTATCCCGTGCAAAAGGCATTTGTTTCCTTACATACACAGAGGAGATCTTTTATTATGCGCCGAGGATTTCTGACAGGCTCATTTCAGCCTTAATCTGCTGTACCCAAGCATCAACACGCTCTTCGGTTAATTCTGGTTGGCGATCTTCATCAATAGCAAGGCCAATGAAGTGATTATCATCAGCCATACCTTTAGATACTTCAAAGTGATACCCTTCAGTTGGCCAGTGACCGACAATAATTGCACCACGAGGTTCAATAATATCGCGGATGGTGCCCATAGCGTCACAGAAATATTCTGCATAATCTTCCTGATCACCACAACCGAACAGGGCAACTAACTTTCCTTCAAAATTGATCTCTTCCAGAGTCGGGAAGAAATCATCCCAGTCACATTGAGCTTCGCCGTAGTACCAGGTTGGAATGCCTAGCAGCAGGATATCGAAGGCGTCAAGATCTTCCTTGCTGCTTTTGGCAATATCGTGAACTTCCGCAACATCAGCACCGCCCAGTTTTTCTTGGATCATTTTGGCAATGTTCTCTGTGTTGCCAGTGTCGCTGCCGAAGAATATACCTATTATTGCCATAAAGTAGATTAACCTCTTGTTCTATTAGTGTATTAAATCCATACACGTCACGCTGAAATCAGCAGGAAAAATATCAGTTTTATTAAAATGAAAAACGTTATTTTGACCAAACATCAGTGACAAGTCTGTCAGATTTGTGTGGTGACACCGCTTCACTCTGTTGAATTAAAGCCGTTAATTGGCAAGGTGATTATCTGTTGCCAGTTGAGCCAGCAACATCTGTTCAATTAATTCACTGCGGCTGATATTGCGCTGTTTTGCCAGATGGTTGAGAGCACCAACAGCATCTTCATTGAGTTTTAGTTCCACCCGACGCAGTCCTTTGACTTTATCCCGGCGCAACTGGTTGCGTTTATTGATCCTAAGCTGTTCATCTCTGGACAGCGGATTTGTTTTAGGTCGCCCTGGCCTGCGTTCATCTGCGAACAAATCCAGTGTGGTGCGATCAGTTTGTTCTTTTGCCATAAATTCGATTGATAAAGGGCGTGTACCAATAATATAGCGGGCAATGATACCTTAGCTGGACGCGTGTCGCTACTGGTTGATGGGGGAGATTGTTGGTTGATAAGAGGGATTGTCGGGTTCAGTCATAATTCAGACCTAATAATGTAGGGAAAGTGGTGTATAGCAAGTACGGTATGAAAGAGAAATAAAACGGAGAAAAGTGAATAGTGTTGGTCTGATTAAGGCATTTGCCTTAATCAGAAAGCGTTTGTAAGGGTTATGGAATAAAGGCTTTTCGTATAATATAAGTAAAAGCTTCAAGGCTTCCTCGCCACTCAAAATCAGACCCCATGATTTGCTTTCCGATAGCGCCGTCAACGGCGATCATCAACCAGGAAGCAGTCTGTTCAGCATTAAGTTTTTTATCGATTTCCCCGTTCTCAATGCCTTTATTGAGTAATAGAGTTAAACGTTCCCGGACTTTTTTCTCATTCTCGATGAATATTTTATTAATAGCCGGATTCCGGCTGGCCTCAGCGATAATCTCAATACTGAGGCGTGCATAGCCGGGTTCGTTGTAGAGCTGTATCAGCTTTGCCAACAATTTTTCTATTGTGGCAATCATTGAATTTTCATCATGACAGGCCGCCAAAATTTCGTCATAGTCGTGGCTGTCTTCTTCTGCAATCGCTTTAATAATGGCATTCTTGGTTGGATAATAATGAAACAGGTTTCCGGGACTCATACCTGCTGCTTTGCAGATTTCTGCTGTTGATGTTGCATGAAATCCCTTCTCGATAAAACAGGAGATAGCCGCATCAATAATATGTTTACGTTTGGCTTGCTGTTTTTCGGTCTGTTTTTTCACCTTATATTCCTCCAAAGGCTAGATACAGAATCAAATTGATTCATCTATCAATGATAATTGAGATCGTCTTTTGTTACCGATGACAATTTTCTAAGATATGGAATGATATAGTTTTTAAAATCATCCATATAACTGTAAATAACGGGCACGAACAGCAAACTTAGCAATGTTGAACTGAGTAACCCACCAATGACGGCAATCGCCATCGGTGCACGGAAACTGGTATCCGCGCCGCTGGTGATTACCAGAGGGATCATCCCGGCAACCATGGCAATTGTTGTCATGATAATTGGCCTGACACGCTCTCTTCCTGCCTGAATAATGGCGTCAGTTCGCGACATACCAGAGCGGGATTTTTCGAGAATAAACTCAACCAGTAAGATTGAGTTTTTGGTGACAATGCCCATCAGCATTAATATGCCGATAATAACGGGCATATCAATCGTGGCATTATAGATAAGTAAAGCGATAATGGCACCACCGATAGCAAATGGCAGGGCAATCAGAATCGTCATTGGTTGTAAGAAATCTTTGAACAGAATAATCAGAATAGCCAATACCATCAGGATACTGAGCATCATAGTGGTAGAGAAACGTTCAAACATCTCATTCATGTATTCAATATCACCATATTGGATTCTTTTAACTTCTGGTGGCAATTTTTTCAATATTGGTAATTGATTGATCTGCTCCAGAGCGGTGCCAATTGCAATACCATGAAGATCAGCCTCAATCACGGCTTTACGTTGTCTGGAAATGCGTTCTATAGTGTCAGGCCCTGAACCAAAAGAGATATCAGCGACCGATTTTATAGGGACATTAACCCCGGATGTGCTGTTAACGTACATATTACTTAGCACATTCAGATTATCTCTGTCCTCTTTGGATAATAAGACGCGGATAGGAACCTGCCTGTCTGGTAAATTAAATTTAGCGACATTAGCGTTGATTTCACCGATGGTTGCGGTTTTGATTACTGAACCAATAGCATCTGTTGTTACTCCCGCTCTGGCAGCTTCAGCAATATTCGGGGTGATGATAATTTCCCGTTTTGGTAATGGTTGCAAAATTTGGATATTCTTTAATCCATTCAACTGCATCATTTCCTGACGCAACTGTCTTGTTGTCTGAGCCAGAATTTCTGGATAATCACTGGCTAAAACAATCGAAACATCCCGGTTTCCATCACTGCTGCCAAAGGTATAGCGAATATCCGGTGTTGCCTCTAAGATAGGCGTCAGTGACTGTTCAAATTCTTTTTGTGACAATTTGCGATCATTGATGGGCACTAAATTAACGATAATAGTGCTTTTACTTTGGCTAATATCGCCGGCTGTTCCTTCAACACCTGCAATAGAGAAAATATCTACAATTTCTGGACGATCTTTAAACTGTTTAATAATCTGCTGCAAAAGTTTATCGCTTTGCGCCACCTGTGTTCCGGGTGGGGCTTCAATATCTATTCTAGCGATACTGATATCGGATTTAGGTAAAAAGCCAGATGGTAATAGCTCAAGCAGACTTAGTGAACCAAACAAAAAAACGACAGCTAGTGCTAAGGCTGTTTTGCGAAATTTTAGTGTTTTATCCAGAATGGCAACATATTTCTTGATCCATTTCGGTGTCTCGACTTTACCTGTTTCACTGTTTTGTTCAGACAATGCTTTTTTCGTTGATGCCTTTTTCGGTAATAACAGATAAGCGGACATCAGAGGAGTCACCATTCTGGCAACCAGTAAGGATGACAAAACCGCCGCGGATACGGTAATGCCGAAGGGAACAAAATATTTACCCACGAAACCGCCAACAAAGCTGACTGGCATGAAAACAGCGACAATCGTAATAGTAATTGCGATGATTGCGAACCCAATGGCATTGGATGCCTTGATCGCAGCAATATAAGGTCTTTCTCCTCTTTCAATATATTTTTCTATATTCTCTATTTCGACTATCGCATCATCAACTAAAATACCAATTACCAGCGTTAATGCTAATAATGTGATGCTATTTAATGTGTAGCCAAATAAATGCAGAATAACAAATGTGGGCAAAATAGATAATGGTAGTGCAATTGCTGCAATTAAAGTAGCACGCCAGCTTCTCAGGAAGAAAAACACCACAATGACTGTTAATATTGCACCTTCTATTAATGTCTGCATGGTGGCGTTATAACTGGCCACTGTGTATTTCACATTTGATGAAACAAGTTTGATATTAACATCAGGGTTCTCTTTTTTAATTCGCTCTAATGCCTGTGTGACCCCTTTTTCTACCACGGTATCACTTGAACCTTTAGTGCGGAACACGGCAAAACCAATAACAGGTTTACCATTCAGGCGGGAAATAGAGGTTGTTTCTGAGTGAGAGTCTTTAATCGTGGCAATATCGCCCAAAGTAATCCAGTTATTATTCTCTAAAGGAAACTTTAATTTACGCAGATAATTTAATTGATTTTTGGCCCCTAAAATACGGATAGAATGACCTTGCTCCGCTATAACCATTCTCCCGCCGGGAATGTTGACATTACTCTGGAGCAATAACTGGTTAATATCTGCAACACTGATCTTTAACGCAGCCAGTTTTACCGGATCGGGTTCAACCAGTATTTCTCTGTTTGTACCCCCTGATCGGCTTATTTTTTGCACCCCTGGCACAGTTAATAGATGCTTACTTAATTTGTCATCAACAAACCAAGATAATTCGGTTAAATTTTTATTCTTTGACTGAACGGCATAATTCAGAATAGCCCCGCCTTCGACATCAATGCGGTTTATCAAAGGCTCATCTATATTTTGAGGTAATTCTGCTCGAATTTGGGTAATTTGCTCACGAATATCATTTACGGCGACATTAGGGTCAACCTTCAAATTAAATTCAACAACCGTGATAGAGACACCATCAGTAATGGTTGAGTTAATATGCCGAATTCCCGGTAAGCCAGAAACTGCCCGCTCAATAGGTTGAGTCACTGCATTTTCTAATTCAGAAGGTGAAGCACCACTTTGTGAGACAGTTACAGTCACAACCGGAAAATTAATCACAGGGTTGGCATTAATGGGTAACTCAGAAAAGGAAAATAACCCAGCGATAGTGAGAGCCAAGAAAATAACAATAGTAGGAATTGGCTTTCTGATGGCCCATTCTGATAATTGAAACTTCATCTTATTTTCCCTGTGACTTAATGGAAACTGTATCCATCTCTTGTAGGAATGGAGATGCAGAGACTACAACTTTATCGTTTGCAGATAATCCGGACTTTATTTCAACCCATTTATCAAAAATACGCCCTATATTGACCTGTTTTTTCTCCACCGCATTGTTTTTACCAATAACATAGACATCTGCTTTGTTTCCAGCAGTGATATTCACTGCACTATAAGGAATGGCATTAATTTTTTCTGGCTTAAGCTGAAAGAGAGCATAACCGAAATCCCCCAGTTTGATATTTGTGGGAACGTTATCAAGCGTGATCCTGATGATTCCTATTTGGGTAATAGGATTAATTTTTGGCGATATATATCTCACCTTACCGGTTATTTTATCCCCTTCAGTAAGAGAAATCGCCGCAGATGAACCCACCTGAATCTGTTTTAAGTCAGCAATATAGGCTTCAGCCGAAAATTCGTACTGGTTATTGTCGATAAGCTTAAACAGGTAATTACCATCAGTGGTCATACCAACTGTGGCAACTCGTTCACTGATAACGCCTGCTTTGGGAGCTAGAATCGTTGTTTTGGCACGCTGGCTTTTTTCTTCTTGTAATTGTGCCTGCAATTGTCGGTATTCGGCTTTTGACGCATTTAAGGCTGCTAATGCGGAATTTGCCTCCATTTTATATTTTTCAAATTCACTGGCAGTAATTACGCCTGTTTTGATCAGCGGTTTTGCCCGTTTCAGGTCGGATTGTGCCCGATCGTTCATGGCCTCATTCTGTTTTATCATAGCCAAAGCTTGTTCCAGATTAGCTTTGGCTTGCTTGACTTTTTCATCCTGAATGGGCGTTTCTAGCGTAGCCAGAACATCACCTTGTTTAACATGATCGCCTTCTTCGACCAGAACATCAGTAATGATATGTTGAGTCAGTGACGGGCTTATTACAATTTCATTCCTTGCTACAATAGAGCCTAATATATTAATTGAGGGAGCAAAGGGAACTGCCTGCATCGTTGTTGCTGAGACACGCATCTGTTCTTGGGATGCCTGGGCATTTGTAGTGAAAACGAGCACAGAAAAACAAAAGCCAAGAAGAGATAACAAATTTCTTGCCATTTATTGTCCTTACTAATGACTGATGATGATCGCTTAAATTAGCGCCTATATTTTAGATAGATTAGTCTATCTAAAATTTGCGTGCAACATGTTTTAATCATGCTTTACGTTAACCATATTTTACCCGGAATCAGTCCCCAGATGATTTATTATTTCACGCGAAAGGAACGTTTAATATAGTATGTTGGTTAATTATCAAGCGCTAAAGTGGCTTGGCAACAAAAATATCACTCAATAGGAAATCAACCATTATGGTGATACTTTTGTCGATACTCTTTTGGCGTCAGGCCATTACAGCGTTTAAATAACTCTCTGAAATAACGGGTATCTTCATAACCCACTTCATGACTGATTTCTTCGATAGTTTTTTGTGATTTTTCTAGCCAGTGTTTGGCCTGTGACAGACGTATCTGTTGGATATACTGGATCGGTGTTTGTCCTGTGGCAACTTTGAATCTGCGTTTCATTTGCCGCTCACAAAGATGAATTTTATTTGCCAAATCAGCTACCGATAAAATTTCAGAAGGGGAGGAATGCATCCAATCTTGCAGCTTGTGAATGAGCGGATCTGAATGTTGGCGATAAGGGACAAAACTGACTGGATCCTGGTTCTCACTTTCTCCAAACAGGAAATGTGCACAACGTTCTCTGGCGTATTGTCCATACATCAGCTCCACAATATTCATCATGCAACGGGCATCTTCATAAGCACTGGAAATGCAGAACCGATTATTGTCACAAGTGATTTTTTTGTTGGTATACAGAGGAATATGGGGAAATAGCTCTTTGAATTCAGCAGCGAAATGAGGATGAATAGTTGCACTTGTTTTCAGTAAGCCCGCATTGGCCAACATGAAAGTGCCGGAACATATGGAAACAATAGGAATATGTTTTTCATCCATAGCTTTCAGCCAGTCGATTATTTCCTGTGAACAATGATGTGGTTGCCATTCAGGAAAGCCCAGTGAACCGATCAGAATAAGGTCGGGTTGTGTACTATGATAAAGGCTGCCCTGAAAAGTTGAGGAGGATTTAATCAACAGTTCATGGGGTTCATCCACTCCTTTCTGAGTGGGATACACAATACGAACATCAGGAATAGGGCCACCAATAGCATTAGCGGCAATAGTCAGTATTTCAATCGGCATAGTAACCGATGTGACCGAAGTATGTGAAAATACCAGAACTGTGATAGAGAATTGTTTCATATCCATATTCTCTTCCTAAAGAGCATCTTACAATTTTGTGTTAATTTTGTTATTAAGATGAAACAAGCCTCCTGTCTTCAATAAATTTTTCAGGATAATAGTCAGCTAGTTTGCTGATACCAAAGTTGTGCATAGAGTCCATTTTGTTGTAACAGATCATCATGTGAGCCTGATTCGATGATTTTTCCTTGATCTAAAACGAAGATTTTATCTGCGTGGCGAATAGTATTCAGTCGGTGAGCAATGCTGATAATTGTCCGATCCCGGCGGATCTCATGCATATTGCTCATAATGGCAGCTTCGGATTCATAATCCAGTGCGGAAGTTGCTTCATCCAGGATTAGGATCTTGGGTTCATTCAGTAATGCTCTTGCCAAAGCGATGCGTTGCCGTTGGCCACCAGACAGATTGCTGCCTTTTTCACCGACCGGATGGGCGAATTTATGGGGAAACTGATTGATAAAATTGATAGCCCCAGCCAGAGTTGCTGCCTGATAGAGTTCTTCATCACTGGCATTGGGTTTACACAGACGGATATTGTCGGCAATGCTACCAGAAAACAGAATGCTTTCTTGTAATACCACGCTCATATTACGTCGCAGCGATACCGGATCGGCAATGGCCAAATCCATGCCATCCACTAAAACCTGGCCATGTTGTGGTATATACAAACGTTGCAGTAATCGGGTCAGGGTGCTTTTGCCTGAGCCGGATGGCCCTGTGATACCGATAAATTCTCCTGCCTTGATCGACAGTGACAGATTTGCCAACACTTCGGGAGTATCTTCATGATAACGGAAGCGGATATTTTTGAATTCAATCTGACCAGCCAGCTCAGGGGAAGAAGCTAATCCTTGTTTACTGTTCTCCATGGGTTCATCAAGAATATCGCCGACACGTCTCAGAGCGATCAGAGTATGCTGGAAATCCTGCCATACTTGTGCCAATCGCAGGATCGGTTGTGTGACATGCCCTGCCAGCATATTGAAAGCAATCAGCTCTCCGGGAGACAACTCTCCTACAAGTACGCTTTTGACTCCCCACCATAGCAATAGAGCTGCGACAATTTTTTGGATCAAAGTGATCCCCTGTCCTGCGGCAAGCCCGCTTTTCTGGGCGGCAAAACGCTGGATTAACTGTCGGCTCAATACTTTTTGCCATTGGTGCAGGAAGCGTTTTTCCGTTGCTGTGGTTTTGATCGTTTCGATACCCGTCACGGCTTCCGTTAAGAAACTGGTAGCATTGGCATCAGCTTCATATTCGGCTTCTACTTTATGCCGGATGATTGGCCCTACGGTGATCCAGAGCAGGAAATAGAGTACCAGCGAGCCGATCACTATCCATGACAGCAGGCTGGAGTAATGGAACATGACACCAAGAAATAGGATGATAAAGATCAGATCGAGCAATAACATCAGGGTAGAACCTGTCAGAAACTGGCGAATTTGAGCCATTTCTCTGACACGAGCGATGATTTGCCCTGTTTGACGTTGTTTGAAATAGGGCAGAGGCAAACCTACCAGATGGCGGTAAAGTCTGCCAGAAAGTTCTGCGTTGATTTGGCTTGCCATATGTCCAAACACAGTATTGCGTAAAAAGCCGTACAAAGGTTCTGCAATGGCGAGTGCCAGCATCGCCAGACCGAGAACATGCAGACTGGAAAGGCTACGTCCCACCAATACCTTGTCGATGATATTTTCAAACAACAGAGGTGATGCCAATGCAAAAAGTTGCAGCACAATGGCCAGTAAGAAAATATCCTGTAACTGTTTTTTTTGTCTGAAAATGGATGGATAAAACCAGCTTAAGCCAAATTTGACCTGTTTTTTAGTTAGATTTTTTTCAGCGACAAGCAAAATCTTATATTGGTCATGCAAATCCTGAATTTTTTGTTTTCCCGTAATAGGATTGAGCACTGTAAATTGATCAGCGTTGGCATCCAACAGTATCCACCAGCACTGCTCCAGTTCAACCAGTGCCGGCAGAGGTAAAGTTGTAGCCGTCTCTGATGTCAGAAAATCAAATTTACTGTGTAGCCCGATAGCATCAGAAGCTTCCCGCAGTTGCCAGTCTGTCAGTTGCAGGGAATCTAATCCCAGTGCATGGTGCAATTGTCTGGCATCAGCAGCTTTGTGAAATTGTTTTCCCAGATAAGTGATACATTCCAGTGCACGATTATTAACGTGATTTTCCGTATCAGTACTATTTGTATGGGTAATGTTTTCACCAATACTATTTGTAAAGGAAAAAGTTTCTGCCATATTATTTTTCCCTCAGCGCTTCAGACTGATATTCCTGAATCGGACTGAGCAGGTAATCAATCACTCGCCGTTGGTCGGTCTTGATGTCTGCAACAATCGACATCCCTGCCGTAAGCTCGACGGGTTTGCCATCAACCATGATATTGTTCTGCTTAAGGCTGATTTGAGCCGGAAAAACCAGTCCCAATCGTTCATCGATAGTGGAGTCACGGGAAATACTTAGTAATTTTCCTTCAATAGTGCCGTAGCGTGTATAAGGGAAAGCATCGACTTTCACTGTTACCGACTGACCGGGACGAACAAAACCGATATCTTTATTCAGGATCTGGATTTCGGAGAGCTGTACATGATCATCTGGAACGATCACCATAAGATTTTGCGCGGGTTGCAGCACTGCGCCAAAAGTATGAACACTCAATTGCTGAACAGTACCTGTAACAGGAGAACGTACAACAGAAAGTTCTTCCCGCTCCTTCATTTTTGATAGCTCTTGTTTCAGTACAGCCAGTTGTATTTCGGCCTGCTTTCTTTTTTCAAACCAATCCCGTTCTTTTTGTGCTTTGAGACTTTTCAGGCGCTCTTCAAAACTCTTGTATTGAGTCATCAGGACATTAAGCTCTGATCTTTGTTGAGTTAGCAGCCGTTCTGTTTCCAGTAATTCCTTTTCCTGTTCCAGATATTCCATTCGGCTTATAACTTGCTGCTGACTCAGTGTTTTCCTTGCTTGTAAGCGTTGAGTGATATTCTGGCGCAGGTTAGTCAGCGCCTTAATATCGCTCTCTTTGGCTTTTTGGGAAGAGAGATTGACATTCATTTCAGCATAGGTATTGGTAATAATAGCGTCGAATTCCTGCTTATCATGATAGTAATGTGTCAGGATTTTCTGCTGTATAGATGTCGGCTGCTGTTGGAAAAGAGGCGAAAATTTAGGGTCATGCTTGTCCAGCAATGCCTGATAGCGGATCTTATCTTCAGTAAAATATTCGCACTGCTCAAGCAGACGTGCAATATCCTGATTCACACCGAGTGTATTTAATGTCAGTAGCTCTGCTCCCTTTTCAACATGTTGCCCGTTGGTAACATGGATCGTGATCAGACGACTCTGTTCATAAGCCTGGATCATTTGCGAACGACCAGAGACGATCAGGCGCCCGGTTGCTGTTGCCTGTACATCTAATTTTCCCAGATATGCCCACAGGAGAGCTACCATTACACCAATACTGAGTATAATCGCCGTATAACGAGCAAACGGAGAAGGTGGACGTTGTGACAATGCCAAATGGGTTGGCAGAAAATCATAATGTATTGAAGGAGCACGCAAGTGTTTTAGCCCCTTACGCAAGATGGCTTTAAACATGGGTGGGTCCCTCCTGTTTCAGTTCCTGTTGTAGTTCTTGTTGTAGCTGCCAGAGTTTTCGATAGTGTTTGCCATGCTGCAAAAGTTGCTCATGACTTCCTTGTTCGGTGATCTGGCCTTGATGCAGCACAATTATCCGGTTGCACTGACGTACAGTGGACAATCGGTGTGCGATGGTGATGACGGTTCTACCTTGTGCAATATTTGCCATATTGGATTGGATGATAGCCTGTGATTCATCATCCAATGCGCTGGTGGCTTCATCAAGGATCAAAATTTTGGGATCAGAGAGCAGGGTTCTGGCAATCGCCAGACGTTGTCTCTGTCCGCCTGACAGAGATTGTCCCCCTTCTGCGATAACGGTGTCATACCCCAGCGGTAGTTTGAGAATGAAATCGTGAGCACCGGCCAGTTTTGCAGCTTCAATGACATCGGACAATGCGGCATCCGGCCGCGATTGCGCAATATTTTCCTGTACGGTTTTATTGAACAGAAAGTTTTCTTGTAGCACGATACCTATTTGCTGCCTTAATGAGGCAATATCAATCTGTTGCAGCGGGATACCATCTAATGTGATTTTTCCGTGTTCCGGGGTATAGAGACGCAAGAGCAAGCGGGCAAGGGTGCTTTTTCCTGAACCGGATGTACCAACAATGCCAAGGGTTTCTCCTGCCCTGATATTCAGCGTGAAATGGTTAATGGTAGGAGAAAGATCAGGTTGGTAACGGAAGACGATATCGGAGAACGAAATTGCACCCTGTAATGTTACCTGCTCTTTACCAGATTGCTGCTCTGTTGGTAAGTTCAGCATATCCCCTAATTTATCGATAGCAATGCGTGAGCGGATAAATTGTCCCCAAAGTTGTACCAGTTTGGTCAATGGTTGTTCGGTATGATTTACCATCATATTGAAAGCAATCAATTGACCGATAGTCATGTGCAGGGAAAGAACTTCTGATGCACCAAGCCAGATAATAATTGCGCTGGTTACTTTTTGTAGCAGCATCACCAGATGGCTGGAACGGTTGTCCCATTGCTGAACTTCATAACTGGTACTGACCATATTTTCGGTCTGGTTATCCCAGCGGTGCGTAAAACGTGGCTCAGCAGCAAGGCTTTTCAGCGTTTCGGCTCCTGCAACGGTTTCAGTCAAAAAAGAGGTATTGAGTGCAGCATGAGTGAATTGTTTCTCTACTGCTTTTTCGATCTTGGGCGTAACCCACCAGGCAAGTAAGGCATAGAACGGTATAGTGAGCAAAAAGATCAGGGTTAATGTCCCGGAAATCAGACTCATAACGTAGATGAAAACGAACATGAACAGGACATCAATACATAATGTAAACATCGAACCTGTCAAAAATTCCCGGATAGTTTCTAGTTCCCGTACCCGCGTGACAATTGCCCCCACCTGGCGGGATTTGAAATATAGCAAAGGCAGGCCAAATAGGTGCTTGACCAGCTTCAGCCCCAGTTTAATATCAATCCGGTTAGCTGTGTGAGCATACTGGTATTCGCGCAATCCTCTCAGGATAACTTCAATCAGTCCGGCGACCACTAAACCAAATACTAAGACATCCAATGTAGAAAGCGCCTGATGTACTAATACCTTATCCATGACAACCTGAAGGAATAAAGGAGAAATCAGGGCTAAGATCTGCAAGACGAAAGAAAACAGCAATATCTCAGACAGATTTTTCTTCTGTCTGACAAATTCTGGAATGAACCATTGGATATTAAATTGGCTACTGTTTTGTTTTATTTTTATCCAACGGCCACTCCATGAATTGATAAAGTCTACCTTATCTAATATTTCTGGTTTTTCTTGATGAGGTTTTTGAATTAACACACGATGTTCATCGGATTTTGCCAGAATAGAAGGATTTCCGTTATTATCGAACAGAATAGCTGGCAAAGATAATGTATTAATTTTCTTATTTATTGAGCGCTTATTTTTAATGGATATATGGTGTTTTTTCTTTAATTTATTCAAAGAAGTATGATAATCATCATCATTGCTTATGTTTCCATCAGATATAATCGAGTGCTCGTCATTAGATATCATTATTATTAACTTAATTAATGATAATGTCGTTTTTTCTATTTCATTCATGCATGGATATCTATTTGTAAAAAAAGACAAAACTCAAATTAAATAAGCAACCAGAGAGATAAAGTGGTATTTTTCGATAAAACAATCTTAATAAATTTAATAATGAATATTATCTGCTATTAATGGGGATATTAACGTGGGTAATTGGGACAAAGTGCAGTGGTTAAATAGACATTTTAATATTTATATGTTGATTTTAAAAAGCAAGCAGATATATTTTCGATCAAAATAGCCGATGGATTACTTGGTTTTTTTCTCCCTTGTTTTACTTGCCATTTTGCAATTTATGTTGAAGTGTATGTCTGTTTGCAACCTTCAACACTCATTAATTAATTCATGTTGTAACAGTGCCTTGGTGCTACTTAATCTATTAGATTGCTGTAAAAAGAGATTAAATGATAAATTAACCCTATCTGGTTAGGATTTCATTTATCATTAAATCCTTTTTGTTTTAATGTATTTTTAACATTTGATTAATATTTATTTAATGGATAATGGTATGTCTGAAAAATTCGTTCAAACAATTTCAAGCGTTAATTACAATAAAGGTGTATTTTCTCTTTATTTTGTTGGTCAAGATCCTCATCGAATGGCAAATGGTGTACTGGCGGAAAATGATAAGGAATTGGAGTTAAAACAAGTTATCCATATGCCGATATCAGGTTTTATGTATATGGTTTCTATGGTGAAAAGTATGCTCGAAGATCCGCGTATGGAAGCTGAAATCAATAAGCTGATTGCTGCCGGATTTTTGCCGATAACAGAGGTGAACGAAAATGCAGCACCTGTTGAAGCTGAACAGTCTGTAAAACCGGCAGCACGTAACACGAAAAAATCAAAATAAAATCAGTAAAATCCTACCAGATAGTTGCTCGATTATGATGATCACACATCAACCAGCAACACTGAGTCAGACTGAAATACAAGCATTAATTGGTGGGGTGATGTTACTTTGTCAGCATTCTCCCCTGCATCGACGCTATTTAGTTGCAGAATGGCAACAACGTATTTTACCGTCATTTCAGCTCAATCAGTTTTGCTATTACGAAGATCAATACCAACGCCCAGTTGCTTTTTGTAATTGGGCTTTTTTGTCTGACAGCAGTCGGGATGCAATCCTTTCCGGTGATCGGGAAATCATGCATGAAGACTGGCGCTCTGGTCAGCATATCTTTTTTCCAGAAATGATAGCTCCTTTCGGACATGCGCGTGACATTGCCTGCGATCTGCGCCGACGTGTTTTTGCAGCGTGGAAAGGGCAGAAAGCCTGTACTGTCCGGGGCATTCTGGATATTAAAAATGACCGCTGTATCCGGCGGGTGCAGTGGTTTACTGTTTAATTTTTTTGCCCAACACCAGGAATATTTATGGGGAAATCATCTAACCGAAGTGCTGAATACTTCTTTACCGGTAAATACGAAGATGATAATGACGGCAACACAATACACGCCATCGGCGTTGGTGGCGTCATCAATGCTTACGGTGGTAATGATTACATTGTCGTCGGATCGATTGGGGCTACAGTCAATACAACGTTGGGACATGATACTGTTGTTGGTGGCGCTGGTTACCTGAATATCAACGACACAAGTGGTTTCCTGACCGTAAAAGGCGGTGCGGGATACGCTACTATTAATAAAACACATAACGGAACGGTGGAGTTTGTTGGGGCTGCCGGTGGGTTGCAAATCAACCACACAGGTAACGATGGTGCTATCAATTACTCTGGTATATCTGGATACAATGGTATCACCCGCAAAGGTGTGCAGGGAGATATCCAGTTTAAGGGTGCTGGTGGCGGTAACGTTATCAAATCTAACGTGACAAAAGGTAATGTCTACTTTAATGGTGCCGGTATTGCCAATTTTATTGAACATACTTCCGAATTCGGTAACACAGAATTTAATGGTGCTGGTGGCGCAAACGTCATCATCAAAAAAGGCAAGGAAGGAAACCTGAGCTTTAATGGTGCCGGTGTTGCCAACGTACTTCTTCATCAGGGGAAGCACGGGGATATGGAAGTCAATGCTGGCGGGGCGGCAAACGTACTGATTCGCGTTGGTGATGGACGCTATCTTGCTCATCTTCTGGCGATCGGCAATATCTCTATCCACAAAGGTAACGGCAATAGCCGCGTTTCAATGGGAGGGGGTTTTAATACTCACACTCAAATTGGTCATGGGGATGCGTTCTGGTCTGCTGTTGGTGGTGCCAATGTCCTGACCAAAATGGGACAGGGCCATATTTCTTCTATTCTGGCCGGGGGAGCCAATATCCTGACCAAGATAGGGGAAGGTGATCTCGAAGCTGGCTCGTTCGGCGGTGCCAACATTATTACCCATATCAGCAGTGATAGTGATGCTTCTAATCCACTTTCTTCTGATACAAAAGCAATCGCATTGGGTGGTGCCAATATTCTGACCAAAAAGGGTAAGGGTAACCTCTCGGCTGTTATGGGGGGTGGTGCTAACGTCCTGACTCATGTTGGCGATGGAACAACTTCCGGCATCATGTTAGGTGGTGCGAATATTCTGACCAAAGTTGGCAATGGCGATACAACCGGTATCATGTTGGGGCTGGGTAACGCCTTGACCCATGTTGGTGATGGACAAACATTGGGTGTGATGGCTGCGGCGGGTAATATCTTCACTAAAGTGGGAGACGGTGACACTATTGCCGCCATGCTGGCAGTCGGCAATATTTTTACCCATGTCGGAGAAGGGAATGCGTTCGCAATGATGGCGGGCGGCGGCAATATCTTTACCAAAGTGGGTAATGGTGATGCGCTGGCGTTAATGTTGGCATTTGGCAACGTCTTTACTCACATTGGTGATGGCACCAGCGTTGCTTTGATGATCGCCAAAGGTAACATTGCGACTAAAGCCGGTAATGGTGACGCACTGGCTGCGATGATCGGCAAAGCCAATATCTTTACTCAGATTGGTCACGGCTCCACTTTTGCAGCCATGATTGGCGGTGCAAACGTTCTGACCAAAGTCGGTAATGGTTTGACGGCGGCATTAATGGTGGGCAAGGCCAACATTTTTACTCATGTTGGTGAAGGAACTAGCATCGGTTTGTTTGCCGGTACGGCTAACATCATGACCAAAGTCGGTGATGGCACAACATTAGCTGCTATGTTCGGCAAGGCCAATGTCATGACTCATGTCGGTGATGGCCTGACGGGTGTGCTGGCATTGGGTAAAGCCAATATCGTGACAAAAGTCGGTAACGATTTTCTGGGCGTCGTTGCTGCTTCAGAGGCCAACGTGGTGACCCATGTTGGAGAAGGAACAACGGCCGCTTTGTTGAGCGGCAAAGGAAACGTTCTGACCAAAGTCGGTGATGGAACCGCTGTCGGTCTGTTGGTTTCTAAAATCGGCAACATTATGACTCATGTTGGTGACGGAACCACAGTCGGATTTGCCAAAGGCGAAGCCAACATCATTACCAAAGTGGGTGATGGTTCGGGCGTCAACGCAGTTTGGGGTAAAGCTAACATTCTGACTCATTACGGTGATGGAGATCGCTACAACTTTGCCAAAGGTGAAGCGAATATCATCACTAAGGTAGGTGAAGGTCAGGAAATTACTGTTGTTCAGGGGCAAGCCAATATCGTTACTCATGTCGGTAATGGAGATGATTACACCGGAGCCTGGGGCAAAGCGAATGCGATCACGAAAGTGGGCGACGGACGTAATGTCGTGTTTGCCAAAGGTGATGCCAATATTGTCACCCAGATCGGCGAGGGCGATAGCTTCAACGCGTTGTGGAGTCAGGGCAATCTGGTCACAAAAGTGGGCGACGGTACACAGGTAACAGCCGCTAAAGGCAAAGGCAATATCATCACGACAGTCGGAAACGGTCTGAGTGTGGCGGCTACTCATGGCGACCTGAATGTGAACACCAAAGTCGGTGATGGAGTCTCTGTCAACGTAGCTTGGGGGAAATTCAACGTCAATACCCGTGTGGGTGATGGTCTGAATATCTCCGTCATGAAAGGGACAGGCAATGCCAATATCCGTGTTGGCGACGGCCTGAACATCAATGCTTCTTATGCGCGAAACAATGTAGCAGTTCAGATAGGTAACGGCGATTTCTACAGCCTTGCAGTGGCAGAAAGCAATACTCAGAGCAATAAACTGGGTGCACTGTTTGATAACATCAAACAGACATTACTGGGCACCGCTGGCAGTCAGGGCATTAACTATCTGGTGAATGGTGATGAAGCCAACACATCGGGAACCCATAAAGGGCGTGGTGCTATTGATTTGCCGGAAATTTCCTCTCTGAATGGTTTCAAGCTGACAGAAATTGATGAAGTGACTTCTGAGTTACATAACAACCTGAAAGGTAGTGTGTCAGAAGTGGGTACGCCAGACACTGATGCAATCCAGAATGCTTTGAGCGATGAAAAACACGTCTATCCGAATCAGGTACGCAATTTAATTACCAATGGTGATTTTGAACAGGGTTCTGTGGGATGGCTGTCCACGAATGGGGTTGAAGCTGATTTTTCTGCTGAGTCTTATGGGTTAAATAAAAAGGGGCACGGTGAGCGCGTCAGCGAACTTGATACCAATACCAATACCCGTATTTACCAGGATATCAATGACCTTACCGAAGGAGAGTCCATCACAGTTAGTTTTGATTTCGCAAAGCGTACCAATATTTCCGCTGACAATGGAATGTATGTACTCTGGAATGGCGAAATTGTTTTTTCAGTTTCCGCAGGTGATGCTGTATGGAGTAACAAAACTTTAACCCTGAAAGCACAAGAGGGAATTAACCGACTCGAATTTGCAGGCACTGGTAAAAGTGATGGTTTGGGTTACGTTTTGGATAACATTGTTGCCCAATCTGAACTGTCAGGCAGTGATATTGCTAAGCACGTGAAACAGAATAAGGCAGCCCGGAATGCCTTACAGGATAAAGAAAAAGCAGAAGCCGATCGTCAACGCCTGGAGCAGGAAAGAGATAAACAACTGACAGCGGTTTCTGGTACTCAAGCGCAACTGGAAAATACCGATCTGGATGCACTGGAGACTAATGGTCAATCGCAGCGTGATTCTATTAATGATGAAGCGCAGGCAATTACCAAAGAGTTGATGGCACAAACTAAAGGATTAGAAGTGCTGAATGATCATGCGGAGCATCATGGACAATCCGGTAGTCAGTGGCGTGATCAGTTTGCTGGTGGTTTGTTGGGAAACCTGCAATCCCAACTGGACAGCGCAAAAGAGACAGCACAGCAGCAACTAGAGCGCTCTCAGCAAGCATCTTCAGAACGTCTGGGGGATATGAAAGACGCAGTCACCAAATCTGAGTCAGGTGTCCTCAAAGGGGAACAAAACCATCAGCAGTCTCTACAGGACATCGAAAAGACCCGTGCCGACATAGAATTGCGGGAACAAGAAGCTATAGCTCGCATGAAACAGGCTGAACAGGCTTCCCGTGATGGAAAAACCGCAGTACAAAAAGCAGAACAGCGTGGTCAACATGCAGTGTCTGCGGCGGAGATAAAAACGGCACAAGTGCAATCTGATGCTAAAGGCGCGAAACTTGATGGCAATAGCCTGCCGAACCGTACGCAAGCAACGGGAAACGGGTTGTCAGTTAAAGGGCAATCCGCTACTTATGCTGGAAACGCGTTTGAAACAACGGTCGAGAATCACGCCGAGAAAGCCAATAGCCATATTGATTCCGACTCTTCTGTTGAAACAGAGGAGGGACTCAGTATGGAGTTGCAATATCTGGAGGAAGATCTGAACGAACTTGACGATGCAAAAGAAGCGTTGGATCGTTTACAGATTAATGCCGGAGTGCGTATCAGAAAGCGACATACTGATCTGAATGCCCAAAGTGAGGAAATCGCGCAGCCATCGGCTGATAGCAAAGTTTCCGACAATATTTCTGTCAATACATCTACCGGGACATCTACCGATACATCAGTCAGCAGCATGGCTGATATGCCTGTCAGTTCTGTCAGAAAAGAGCAGAAAATTTCCGGTTTGGACCTCAGCGGGCTGAAAGCACTGGGAGAAATTCAGGCGGAAGAAACTCAGACGCAGCCAGAACCAGCAGAGACATCAGCAGACCCTGGGGCAGCGATCAGAGCACAGAAAGTGGCTGACGTTTACCGCTGGCTGGACAGCGATAACGATATGGTGACCGAAAACTATATTCCCGTACCGGGCTTTGAACGTGTGGATGCGGATATCCCTGACGATCTCAGGCAAAAAATGGTGAATTTTGTTGAAGGTTACCTGAATGGGACTGAAAACAGCGTACCGGAAGAACAGAGATCTTCACTGGCGAAACTGTTCGTTGATGCCACAATCGACTATGACTGGGATAAGCGGGTCGAGTTTATTTCAAGACTTGAACACTATGGCTATAGTTTTGAGCCTACACATGGTGATAAAAGCATTGTGTCGTTCTGGTCTGGCAAGAACTTTAAACAATATCGCGACATTCTGGATGCAGCCCAAACAGACGGTAAAAAGGTCGTTTACAATATTGATGTAAAAGGTAACTCTTTTGCCATTGAACTCAACAAGACGTTGGTGCGTTGGGGTGGCATTTTCCTTGATTCAGATAATGCACAGCAGAATGCACTGCAATCAGTCATTAATGCCTCTGCGCGGAGTAATACGGGTTTTTGGAGTTCCGTGTATGCAACCGGATCACGTGATGATGTCTATGTCATTGCTGAAGGTGGTCTGCGTTTGGGCAACTATTTCTGGAATGTTGAATTACCAGTACTGCGTCAATTACAGCGTGAAGGATTAGTGGGAGAAATCCGCCTGCTGGATAAAGCAGCCAAAGAGTACCAGGGCGTACCGCCTGACGAGATTGGCCGTAGGCTGACAGAAGCGGGCGTCTCCGTAAAAGCGCGTTTTGACTTACTTAGCCTTAAAGAACAGGAAAAACTCCTTGCGTTAAACCCTGACAGATATAAGCCGGATACACTGATTGATCTGAATATCAAAACCAGCGCCATCGATAATCTGCTAAATCAGGCATTGCCATTCTATGGATTACGTGTAGAGCGCAACTTGCTGGTACATGAATCTGATGATGAGGAAGGTTTTGAAGTCCGTCCGTGGCCGGGCAAGCGTGATGATGGTTCTGAGAACGAGAGCTTCAAGACCATTATTGTGCAAGATCAGGATGATACAGCTCAGATTAGAGCTATTGAACGCTTTATCCTCGCCAACTATGACAATTATGCTCAACTGCCTGATGCGTTGCACCTAGTGGATGATCGCATTGTTTCTCATGATAACGGACGTACCCGTATTCTGGCTGAAAAAGTGGAAGGTAGCTGGCGTTACCAACCGAGAACTGACCTGATGTCTGTCAGTGAATTGCAAGAAGCGGCTTACGTTAAAGGCAAAATCCGTGGTGACAGTTATCAGAATATACTGGATGCGCTTAGAAGCTATGAAAATGTGCTGCAAGAAAGTAAAGATTATGACCTGCATACCATTGAAAAACTGGCTGCTTTGCGTCATCAGGTGGAAGGCTATCTATTGGGACATCCGGATTCAGAACGTGCGCCAACACTGAAAAACCTGTTGTCACAAATTAATGTGCGGATTAATGAGTCAACGACGCTTGCAGAATCTACCGTGGAAAGTTCCGGTAAGGGTAGTTTCAGTGAGCTGTATAACAAACTGGGCAATGCCAACCTGAAAGATTCGAAACATCTTTATATTGATGAGCAGGGAGATTTTGTTACCCGTGGTAAATCCAATATTCAGATTGCCACGAAAGCAGAAAGTGCAGAAAAAGCGATTGAGCAAGTCAAGGCATCTGTCACCAGAGAATATGGTCAGTCAGTGACAGAAGCTGTTTTCTCAAATCTGAATACCCGTGACCTGGCGAAAGATGGCAAAGGAATCGATGTCTCTGGTTTGAAAAAAATACATCAGGCCATTGAACAGCAGTTATCTCCGATCAGCGCCACTCTGTTTATCTGGAAGCCAAGTGATCACAGCCGGTTAGGACATGCAGCCCTGCAAATCGGACATGGACGTATTGAAGTCAGTGCAGAAAATGCCGGGGAATTTAATGAGAAAAACTATGTCAGTTGGTGGCCAAAAGGTGGCAAATCAACCAACATTAGCCGCATTTTTGATGTCTCCACGAGCGAACATTCGGACGTAAGACTCCGCTGGCGTGACCTCAGCCAACCGGCAGCACAACATGACGCGCTGGCGCTGGATATTGCTTCCGAAGAAAATGATAAATTTGACACGCGCAAGCGGGAAAAATTTATTGAAGAATTACAGGTAGTACAAAAAGGCATTGATGCAAGATTTAAAGACATCAGCGAAGGTTTTGCTATGGCTGCTTTGGCGAATCCTAATCTGTTGAAATCTGCCGGCATACCGGAGCATATCTCGCGCCCGTTTATGCAACAGTGGGAAGATAGCAGCATAGATATGCTTGAAGTGGGTAAGAGATTTGCGGAAGCACTACGAACAGCCGCGAAACGACAGACACCTGAACTGATTGAGGAGGATATTGTTGATGTTATTCGTCAATTTGCAGAGCATGAACTGAGCAATATTCAGGACTTTCAGGCCAGTGAACCCGATCAGGGACGTGTCTTCCGTATTAATCTGGCAGGCTTGGATGCGGCAGCGATGCAGGCGGAATGGCATAAAATTAGCCAGAATCCTGACGCCCGTTACCAGTTACTGACAGGTAACTGCTCAAGTATTGTTGCCAGAGTTCTCAAAGCGGGGGGAGCGGATCAGGTCATCGGACATAAATGGCGACCACACTTTGGCGTTTGGACACCAACTGAACTGTTCAATTATGCACAGGCATTGCAGGTAGCTCAGGTTGAGCACATAGTCAGGAAGCCAAACCGTCTGATCGGTGAAAATTTGACAGAGCCGGGTAACAGCGAAAGCAAAGATAAAAACAAGGTACTGGAAAATGTCGCCATTGATAATGATGGTACGCCACCACGTGAGCGCGAACCATTTAACCCGATAGCACGCTTTCTGAATAACGAACTTTATGGTGCCAAAGATGCCCGCCGTAATGTCAATGAAGATACCCAGATATTGCTGGATCACGCGGTTAATAACGGTACAGTAGATAAAGTTACATTACGTGGCAGTGCCGGACGCCTGACAGGCTATTACCATCTCTCTGCTCAGGAAACAGAGGCATCTACAGAACAATGTATAACGAAAAAAGTTGTACTTTTCATTCATGGCTCCGGTTCATCAGCGGAAGAACAAGCCGGTGCAATCCAGCATCACTATCAAAAACAGGATATTGATTTGCTGGCGGTCAATATGCGGGGTTATGGTTCCAGTGACGGACATCCGAGTGAAAAAGGGCTGTATCAGGATGCTCGTACGATGTTCCATTATCTGGTGAATGATCGTGGCATCAAACCGGAAAATATCATTATTCATGGCTACTCAATGGGAGGCCCGATTGCGGCAGATCTGGCCCGTTATGCAGAACACAGTGGACAGCCAGTATCCGGCTTGTTGCTTGATCGCCCAATGCCGAGTATGACCAAAGCCATTACAGCCCATGAAGTACCAAACCCTGCGGGGATAACTGGGGTGCTGGCAAAAGCGGTGAATGGTCAGTTTTCGGTTGAAAAAAATCTGCAAGGTATCTCGAAACAGACACCAATCATGTTGTTGACCGATAACGAAGGATTGGGGGCTGAAGGTGAAAAACTGCGTACCAAACTCAAGCTATCGGGCTATTCGGTATCGGGTGAACATACTTTTTATGGGCATGAAGACAGCAACAGATTAATTAAGCAATTTGCGCGGCAGATTGTGACTAATCTGTTTGATATGCAACACCAGCCTGATAAACCAGAAATACTTAAAGACATCTGGGGTGAATTGAAAAACGTTGGCGAAGTGCTGAAACCACAGGTAAACAAAGCAGGCATAACCACGCATGATATCCGCACAACAGAAGATTTTCTGGCAGGTTATAAGCAGGGCCATGCCAAACAGATCGTGGATGGATTCCGTTCAGACATGAGCATCAAGCAATTGGCGGATCTGCTGGTTAAAGGAAACTGGAGCGCAGAACAAAAAGGTGCTTTGACATGGGAAATTGAAAGTAGAGCCGTGAAAGTCACTTTTCAGGATAAGGCTGAGAAATTCAACCTCCTGTTCCGTGATGTTGCTTCTACGGGTATTGCTGATGCTAAGGCGAGTGAACAGCTTGCACCACAGTCATTGTTCCTGAATCTGTCCAATGATGGCTACGGTGGGCGTTGTGACCCATTATCGAAGCTGGTTCTGGTGGCGAAACAGCTTGAAAATGACGGTCAGGACGGCGTTGCCCGTAAGCTACTGGAAAAAATGTACTCCACAGCCGCCGTACTCAGTAATCCAGATCTGTATTCAGACACTGAACTTGCTAATGCCAATAAGTTCTTGGGATCTTTGGCAGCTCTGCATGCCCGTAATCCGATGTACGAGACATTCATCAAAGTATGGGAAGAGAAACTGGAAGGCGAGCGGGCACTGACTGTCAATGGCGTAATTAATAAAGTGACTGCGGCAAATGCCGATGGTAAATCGGTTCTGCTTGAACTGGATGTACCCGGTCATGCGATGAGTGCGTGGGCGAAAGGCAGCGGTGAAAATCGTGTCTATGGTTTCTATGACCCGAATGTCGGTATTATCGAATTTTCGTCAGTCGAAAAATTTGGCGATTACATGACTCGCTTCTTCGGTAAAACTGGTCTGAATATGGAAAACAGCTACAAAATGCCGAAAAATGACGCGGGTGAAGCTGTTTTTTACCGTGTGGTGGTGATAGATGGCGGTGTACTGGCGACCTATAAACCAACCCACAATGTAAGCATGAGGGATATCCTTGATCTGAATGTGTTTGATGAAACACCAATGAAGGCACGTACAGAAACTGAAATTACCGATGTGGTGAAATCACCACTCAAGGACAATGAAAGCGCAAAAACCAGTTTACTGGAAAAAGCGCTTTACAGCCTCTTTGATGCAAAATCAGGCGGAAAAGAGTTGGATGAATATTCTCTCCATTTCAATCAGGGAGAATCATTGATCAATAACCTTAAGAAACTGATACCAGAGATTGGCGATGTACGTCTGACTAATGGAAATCACGTTGAGTCAAAAGAATTTCTGGAAGGTCTTTGCTTTGCTTTGTCTGCCCGCTACATGATGGAAGAACGAGTACATGGTTCGGGTGGTGGCAAAAAGTATATGGTGTGGTTGATGGATGCTGTTAAAGCCTACAACGACAACACAGCAAATAAAAAGAGTGACATCAATTCAGTTGAGGCTTCTTTACTTAACCAGTATCGTCGCCAATATATCGGTTCAGCCATTGAAGATTTGTTATTGATTCAATATACCCAAACTCAATATTTATCCGATTCGCAAGAGCTTGAGCAGAAAGCCAATGAAATTTATGGTGGAAAACTGAAAGACAATGGACTGACAGGAAAAAGAATTGACTGGGCGTTGAAGCCTGATATTTCTGGCTATGAGTTTGAGATGGATAAGTTGCGTAATGTAAATAAGACAACTTATATGTCCTTTATGTCTGAAAATCATGCAATGGCAATCACTGTACATAAAGAGACAACTCAAACCATCTGGTCATTCTATGATCCTAACTTTGGTATCAAATCATTCAATAATTATGAGAATTTTAGATCCTTTATGGATTCCTTCTATAAGGGAATAATAACGGGTTATAAATTTGGTTTTCCTTATCGTTATGAAGCTAGCAAAATACCAGGCCAAAGTTTCTATGTTAACTACACTGCGTTTGAAGATGGCATCATTACCGATTATGACGGAATCTGGCAACAGGCACGTGAAGGTGAACAACCATATGTATTACGTGCGCTGAAAGAACAGGGGAAGACCTTTCAACTGGGTTCAGATGTGATTGGACGTGTGGTTGATTATCGTGATGATACGGTAACGCTGGAAGTCGTAGTGAAACGGGGCCAAGAAGTACAGAAAGTACAGATTGACGTTGAAAGCAACAACTTTAAGCAGGCAGCTAATCTTGTACAATCAAATATCAATAAACTCGTTGCGAACTCAGAAACCAGCAAATTAACGCTCAACGCTGCGGGAGATATCAGCATCACCGACGAGGTGAAATCACCACTCAAGGACAATCTGCCTGAAGGTGTTGACCGTGTGGTTGACAATAAAAATGTCGCATCATGGGAACGTGTTACCGTCACACCACAGGCGGAAGGGAGCGAAAGCCGCTTTGATGGTCAGGTTATCATTCAGACAGAAAATGATCCTACGGTCGCCAAAGCGGCTGCGAGTTTGGCAGGTAAACATCCTGATACCAGCGTTGTTATCCAGCTTGATGCGAATGGTGAGTATCGTGTGGTTTACGGTGAACCTGCTAAATTGTCTGGCAAATTACGCTGGCAGATTGTCGGACACGGGAGTGATGAATCAACTCAGCATCTGACTCGCATGGCGGGATACAGCGCTGATGAATTAGCACTGAAACTGAAACAATTCAGTATAAACTTCAAACAGGCAGGTACACCCGAACATATCAGCCTTGTGGGCTGTTCATTGATCCGCGATGATAAACGTGACGGTTTCGCCCGACGCTTTATTTCAGCACTTGATGGGCAAGGGATCCGCACTACAGTGTCGGCACGCAGTAGTGAAGTTGCGATAGACAGCATTGGTCGCAAACATACCCGTGATGCTCAGGAGCAATGGACTCATAAGCTGGTGGACAACAAAATTGTGCTGGGCTGGAATGACAAGGGGGAGATGGAAACTCGTTCTGAACGGATCCGCCGCGGCATCTCTGAAAATGACATTACTCTGTCCCGTGTGGGGCACAGCAATGTGGAGGTCAAACCGCAGGGAGCAATTGCAGAAAACACCGAAACATTCCACGCACCGAAGCAGTATGACAAGGTACTGCAAAATAATAATGCACCGAATGCAGCATCTTCTAACCAGCATCTGAGCTATTCCGGCAATATTCAGGTACAAGTAGGAGATGGAGAATTTACTGTTATCAACTGGGGAACCACTAATGTTGGGATCAAAGTGGGAACAGGCGGCTTTAAATCTCTGGCTTTCGGTGATAACAATGTGATGGTTCACATTGGTCATGGTGACAGCAAGCATAGTGTAGATATTGCTGGTTATCAGGCATTTGAAGGTGCACAACTGTTTGTGGGTAACCGTAACGTCAGTTTCAACTTGGGGCGCAGCAATGACCTGATTGTGATGTTGGAAAAATCCATTCCGACACCGCCATTGGTTAACCCATTTGATGGTGCGGCACGCATTTCCGGCGTATTGCAAGATATTGCCAGCTCGCAAGGTTCATCGGATTGGCTGACAGTTCAGGATCAACAATGGTCCCTGGAAGGAGCGAAGAAGTATGTCAGCGATCTGTCAGGCCTCGATCTGACCAGCAGTGTCAAATATGAAACCCTGACTGAACTCAATACAGAGAACGAGCGTAGCAGTCGCGGCCTGAAAAATGATATCGAAAGTACCCTGAACAAGAAATACAACCAATGGTTGGGAGGGGCTGGTAATAAGCCTGAACCGGGAAGCCTCAGCCGGGCAGATAAGTTCCGGCAGGCAAATGAGAAACTGGCTTTCAACTTTGCCGTTGGTGGACAAGGTGCTGATATTCAGGTGACAACTGGCAACTGGAACTTCATGTTTGGTGATAATATTCAATCGATACTGGATACCAATCTGGGTTCACTGTTTGGTTTGATGACTCAGCAATACACCTCAACAGGTATGGCAAAAACCACCTTTACATTCAGTCCGACGGATCTGCCACGTCAGATCAAGAACAAGCTACTGGGAAATCTTGCTGGCGTCAGAGCTGATACTACATTGGCGGATATCTTTGGTGTCGATTATACACCCGATGGACGCATTATTTCCCGTTCCGGTCAACCCGTGGATGGCGTTGCTATTCTGCGGGAAATGCTGGAGATCATTGGGGAATTCAGTGGTGATCAACTGAAAGCATTCACTGATCCCGACAAATTACTTGATAGCTTAAAAGCCGGGTTAAATACTGGTGCCGATGGCATTAAATCCTTCGCAGAAAGCCACGGATTGAAAGCAAAAGCTCCTGCTGACGCAGAGGAAGGCAAAATATCTCTGAGTGAAGGTAATAAACCGACCGAGCAAACCGAAGCTGAACAACCAGAACGTGCATTTGGGTTTAACGCTCTGAACCTGCCAAACCTGTTTGCGACTTTGTTCAATCAGAATAAACAGGCTGAGATGAAATCTCTGGTCACTAACCTGAAAGAGAACCTGACAGCCGATTTGTTGAACATGAAGGACAAAACTTTTGACTTCCTGCGCAACAGCGGTCATCTGCAAGGTGACGGTGATATTCACATCTCTTTCGGTAACTACAACTTTAACTGGAGTGGTGACGGTAAAGATCTTGGTGCATATCTGGGAGATAACAACAACGTCTGGGGCGGTCGTGGTGATGACGTCTTCTACTCTGTAGGAACCTCCAATATTTTCACGGGCGGTGAAGGTAATGACGTGGGAGTTCTGATGGGGCGTGAAAATATGATGTTTGGTGATATAGGCAATGACGTTGCTGTGTTGGCCGGACGCATTAACTACGCTTACATGGGGGATGGTAATGATCAGGTCTTTGCTTTCGGTGAAAACGGTGTGATTCAAGGTGGCAAAGGACGCGACTATATTGTGGCGTCTGGTAACTTCAACCATATTGATGCTGGTGAAGATCAGGATTATGTCGTCACTATTGGTAATAACAATCAGGTGGATTTGGGAGAGGGTGACGACTTTGCGACCGTATTTGGTAACTATAACCGAATTGATGGCAACAGTGGCAGTAACTCTATCAAACTGATGGGATATCACGCGGTAATCAATGGTGGTACGGGTAATGATCATCTGATTGCCGATGTGGTTTCCAAGTTCAGCCAGTTTAATGGTGGTGATGGCGATGATCTGCTGGTATTGGGTGGATATCAGAACCGCTTTAAGGGAGGAACAGGTGTCAATAGTTTTGTGGTCAGCGGGAATGTCATTGATAACGTGGTTGAAGATATCAAACAAGGCGACAAAATCGTTTTCAACGATATCAACTGGCAAAGCTTGTGGTTCCAACGTAGTGGTTACGATTTGGTTCTGTTGACCAACCGCAATGTCCGGGATAGTTCGGTACAGGGACAGTTTGAAACGATAGGCTCTGTGACCTTCAATAATTACTTTAATGGTAATCGTGCGGATATCATTACCCTGATGGGCGATAAAGATGCACAAGGCGAACGCGAATATAAAGCCCTTTCTGACAATGCTGTGGATACGTTGGTGCAGGCTATGAGCGGATTCTCCCCGAATATCGGTGCCAGTGGTTTTATTGACTCTTTTGATAGCCAGACGAAGTCAACCATCATCACTGCTTGGACTGATACGACAAACGGGAAGTCTAAACTGGCCTGATGGCGGACAGCATTCTGACGTTTAAAATTTCTAATAACAATTTTAATTAATAGCAGCGGCCCACAACAGAGTGGGCCGCTTTAGTTGTCACTCTTAAACCACCTCCTATGGAGGTGGTGATCGTTCCTGTGGGGCTTTGCCCGCAGGACGCTCATGCTAAATACTTCCTCAGTTTGTTACCAGCAAATCAAAGGAGTAAATAGCATGAGCAGATATGAATCGGCTTCACATGTATTTTATCGTTGTCAGTATCACCTTGTCTGGACACCGAAGTACAGATACAAAATCCTCAAAGGAAATTTAGGTAAAGAGCTTTATCGAAGCATCTATGTCTATTGCAGCATGAAGAAATGTACGGTTATAGAGCTAAACGTGCAAATAGATCATGTGCACTTAGTCGTTAGAACGCCCCCGAGCTTGAGTGTTTCAGAACTAATGGGATTTGTGAAAGGGCGGACAGCCATAAGGCTGTTCGCAAAATTTCCGTATCTGAGAAAGAAAAAATTATGGGGTAACCACTTCTGGCAAAGAGGATATTTTGTGGATTCGGTAGGAGCCAATGAAGAAATTATTCGCAGATATGTGCGGTACCAGGACAAAGTAGCCAAAGAAGAGGCAGAAAGACAAATACAGCTGGGGCTGGAAGAATAGTGTTTAAGCCCCCTTTTAGGGGGCCGCGTCAAAGCCGCCTTCTATGAAGGCGGATTTTTACCTGCTGGCAAACATCCTTTCTCAATCACCATTCACCTGTTTTTGCATTAATTGATTTATCAAATTCAAGACACTCAGTAAGCAATAACGCTGTTCTGACGTTAAACGCAGGTAACGACGAGCCGCCGGGAGACGGCTGACGATTTCAGAAGCAGCAAAATGCCCAATTTCGCAACGCCATTTTCCTTCTCTGATTTGCAGGCTACATGATCGAAAGTCGAGCTCTTCTAAGGTCTGCCGGATAACAGGGTATTGCTCTAGTTGCTCAATCAATTTGCAGCCATCTTTCTGTTTTGAGAAGAAACGTATCTGTTTTTTGCGCAGGCTACCTCCCGTTTTCACTTGTATCTCTGCATTCAAAAGCTGATTTATCGTTCCTGAAACAGAAAATTGTGTGTAAACAATAAATGCCATAAACAGAGTTTTTACCCTTTCGTTTACACATATTGTCAATTGTTCTTCTGGTTTGATGAGCAGCTCATCCGGCCTTGTTCTCGCATAGTGATAGGGTTGAAGATCTCTCTCCAGCCTGTTGAGTGTCAGTCCCGCCTGATAAGTGGCAGGCAGACGCTGCTTATTGATTTTTTGCCAGAAGGAGACCTTAGGAGAGGTTGCGTAATGGCTCAAGTTTAATCTCCTTCAATTCAGTTTCAGAGAAAGTTTTAGACAGAATTAATTCCACATCGACAGGCTTGAACGGGTTGACTTTTTGCACAAATATTGTCCATATCAACGCATAGCTCGCTGTTAAACCGAGCATAATTAGGAACGGAATATAAATATCGGCTTTGTTCATGCCTGGTGGCGTGATGTGAATAAGGGCTAAGATAATTCCGACACTGGAAATAATCTGTGGTAGTGGAAAAAGGGGGGATTTATAGGCGCGATGCAGGTCTGGTCGGCGAATACGCAGCAGGATAACAGAGATAGTTACCAACAAGTAAGCTGTTCCCCAGGAACATACCGCAGCCAAGACCAGCGGAATAATACGGCTCAGATCTCCCTGAATAGCGAAAGCATGTATGCAGGGGATTAGAGCAGCAACTAAAATACCAAACACTGGCGTTTTAAACCTTGGATGCAGGTAAGTAAAAATGCGAGGTAAAACGCCATCAAGAGCCATACCGTATAAAATACGAGGAACAGCCGCCATCAGTGTATTAATGGTTGCTGCGCCCGCCAGCAATAGGCCGAAACCAATCCAGTATTTACCGAAATCCCCCATTATCTGCCCTGCAAAAGCCGGAATTGCCATCGGGGTTTCCAATAATCTGACAATATTTGCAGGATCAACAATGATATTTTCTACCTGATGAGTCATTGCGGCACCGTACATAAACATACAGAGCGCAACAGCGCACAGGCCAGTTGCCATTGCACGTGGGATCACTTTGGCAGAATTTTTGATTTCCGGTGCCATCGGTGTAACCAGTTCACAGCCCATGAACATAAACATCGCCATACCGATCAGGCTTAATACCATTGTCGGATCAGAAACATTAAGCGCCTGACCAAACCAGCCATCTACTGACGCATGAAATGGCATTAGCAGGCCGCACAGGCTAAAGATCACCAACGTACTCCACATAGCAAACGTCAATACAATCTCCACCTTACTGAATGCTTCAATACCAAACGCATTAAGCAGTCCGAAGGTGAGCACTAGTCCTACTCCGACCATCCAGGAAGTATTATTACTCTCCATCACTGTATTGAGGCTTTCAAAGTTAACCAATGCCATAATGCCGGAAAGAATGGTTTCCGCAGTACCAGCAAAAACGTGAACGATCAGGTAAGCAGAGAGCGCTCCGGTTATTGCCCAGAACCGTCCCATACCACAAGAAATATAGTCATATACCGATCCAGAAGTAGGCAAAATTGCAGCGGCTTCGGAGAAAGTCGTTAATTGAGCCTGCATCACGATAAAGCTGAGCAATACAGCTAAAGCAAAAGTGTCACCACCGATACCAAACCCGCTGGTTACTGTTAGAATGACTGGACTTGCCATAATCACACCGACAGAACTGGCAAGTGTCGTTGGGAACCCTATTTTGCCTTTCTCAATGTGTGATATTAATTTTGAGGACATATTCATTTTGCTTCCCTTTTTCCCCCTGAAATACAGTCGATTGTGAATTTTTTGTAAACAAAAAATGACTGTGATTCAACTATAAAGATAAGGGGAAAAGCGCCGCTATCATTCTAAAGAACGATACCCAAAGGGGGTATAACGTACCTGTTTCTGCCGAAAAGTACCAAAGAAAAGGGTGAAAAACACCATAATATAAGCTATATCAAACAATAAGATAAATTGATTTATTAATATATTAATAACTGTGGTGTCAGAGGTGAAAATTTAGTCTAAAAGCCACTAAAATCTAAGAAAAGAAGTTTTAATTAATGTAATCAAGTTCACATTATTAACATATGTATTTTCTATTAAAAGTCAGAGCAACCATGATGAGTACAAAGTTGAGTCAGATAGGAGACACTAATGAATACACTTCCATTCAGTCATCATCAACAAACACTGATTAATTGCTGTCTGAATACGATCGCTCATATTATTCCTGTATCTGCTGCGGTTTATTATCTTGTTGATGATCAATGGCGGCCTGAACACCATATTCTGTACGGCATTACACCTCGAATGCATCAGGTATATTTAGAGCATTTTTGTCAGTTAGATCCTCTACGTCCAGAGAATTTCACAAACGATGAACGGCGTCTTATCAGCATGAACGACAACATACAAGCGAGTAGTCAACGGTTTTATCAAGATTTTATGCTACCTAACAACTTAACGGATATGGTCGAAATTTTTATCTGTCGTAGGAACAAAATCATCGCTGGTATTTCTGTTCTCAGAGACAGTCCGTTTCAGGATCAGGAAGTGATGAGGCTCAATGCTATTATTCCTATTGCTGAATTAATGACTTTTGATATTTTTCCTGACTCACAGATTGCATTTACAGCCAAAGAACAGGAGATTATTCATTTGGTCAGAGAAGGTGCCAGTAATAAACGTATTGCATTACTGCTTGATGTCTCGCTTTCTACTGTGAAAACTCACCTGCGAAATATTTTTGCCAAAGCCAATGTTACCAATCGTACAGAATTAGTCTCTTCCGGCTTTATTAGCCGCAAAGAAAAAGGGTTATGTATTCAACATATTGATTGACTCTAAATATAATATTCTCTTTCGATAAAAGTCCCGATGACTTTGTCATGCATTTCCGGCGATTTTGAATAACCGAGTGTTTTACGGTTCAACCTCTTAATTCGATTTCGTAGGGTAAGATTTTCGTGTTCGATACGCTGCGTAAATGTTTTTCCTTTCCAACGAGGTGATTATTCGTCGGTAACAATTGTCAGCTTTGAAATTGTCTGTGCACCAGAAGATACATACCCACAATTGGGAATACCAAACTGGTCTGACGGTTTTATTAACTAAATCTGATTAACAAAAATGGCTCACATCAGTGGGCCATTATTTTTTACCATTTATTTAAAAATAACATCGTCATTATTATCTGATGGTTGATTAGATATGAGCTATATATTTTTTATTATAAGTAGTCTAATTAAAAATATTGTCAAATGTTTTTATGTCATTTGAGTGGGATTATTGGGACTAAGTATGGTGGTTAAACAGACTTTATAATTTAATTATATTGATTTTAAAAGTAAAAACGGGGTACTTTCCAATTGATAATTTTTGTCTGCTTGCTAGCTTATTTTTCTATGTATCAATCTAATAAATTGACCAGATTAAATATCATCGATTTCAATTTATTCTTGAGATATTCATTTTTTAAACCTATTTAAATACTGATGCTCAGTTACGTTTTGTAACTGGGTTTTTTTATCTTCAATTTTTGTATTTATTCCGGGATTTATTTATGGGAAAACCATTTTGGAGAAGTGTTGAGTACTTTTTTACAGGAAATTATTCCGCAGATGATGGCGATAATAATATCGTTGCCATCGGATTTGGTGGTCAAATACAGGCTTATGGCGGTAATGATCACATTACATTAGGCTCTATTGGTGCAGTGGTTTATACCGGTTCCGGTCACGATACGGTCGTTGGTGGGGCCGCCTATCTGAAAGTTAACGATACCACTGGCAATCTGAACGTCAAAGGTGCGGCGGGATATGCGGAAATTAATAAAGAAAAGGAGGGAACAATTACTTTTTCCGGTGCGACTGGAGGGGCAGCTATTCAACATAATGGACATTCTGGTAATGTGCACTATTCAGGGATAGCAGCCTATAACGATTTATATCGTCGGGGAAACAGCGGTGATATTACCTTCAAAGGATTGGGCGGTTATAACCATCTCTACTCAGATGTCACCCACGGCAATATTCATTTTATCGGCGGGGGCGGTTATAACCAAATTACCCGTAAGGGGCTAGCTGATTGTTTCAGTGGTGAAGGCATTGTTTACGCTAAAGCAGAAGAAATTGTACTGACCACTGCAATGATGGGAGGAAGCTGGATTGAAGAATCACAGAAAGTCATTGGTGTTAAATCTACGCGGGATATAAATACCTATCTGTTTGCATTTGCGGATGAGCAATATACAAAAGTTAATAAAATTCATCTTTATAATGATCCTAGAACCGGCAGGCTGAAATATTACACCACTTCCTGGTATAAAAAGGGAAATCATCTCAAGAATCTGGCATCTCAAGATATTTCTGACTATGGCGGTTATCAAGTGGTTGATGTTGATGGTGCCTATACCTTGTCAAATCTGACGGTTGAACAACACCAGTCATTTACGGTGCATGCGCTGGAAAGTGAGCTACCGGAAAACGAATGGGTAACGTATGGCGGTGGTGTCCAGATCGCCGCAGAAAATATTACTTTGTCAGATGCCCAAATGGGCGGTTATGCGGTTTCAACCGATGGTTCAACTGTTGCTGTCAAGCCCGTGAAATCCAACCGGATGGAAAATACCTATTTGTATGCCCAGGTCTTGGGCGGATATACCAAAGTCGTGGTAGTGCAACTGGCTAACGACCCTAAAACTGGTGAGCTGAAATACATTGCCACGTCATGGTATAAGGCCGGCGATCAAACAGCAGCTTTGGCAGATCAATTTATTGGTATTCATTCTGGCTATAAAGTTATTGGTAAAGGCAGTTATACACTGAGTAATGTCCATTACAGTGTGAATACTGTCCGCGTGACTTCTGAGCGAATTGCCAATATGCATGAGTTCTGTGAACAGGAATTGTTACCCAAGAAACAGGATGACAGTCACGGTGATGTCCGGTTCGAAGGTGCAGGGGGCGGCAATGTGATCAAATCCAATGTAGCCCGTGGCAATGTTTACTTTAAGGGTGCAGGGTTTGCCAATGTTATTCTGCATAATTCAGAAATCGGTGACACTGAATTTGATGGCGGTGGCGCTGCCAATGTTATTTTCAAGAAAGGCAGAAAAGGTCAGCTGCATTTCAACGGTGGTGGTCTTGCCAACGTTATTACTCATATCAGTATGTCTCCTGCCACTGCATTACAGGAACCTCACAGCAGCCAGACTAAAGTTGTCGCTCTGGGTGGTGCCAATATCCTAACCCGAAAAGGGGATGGCAAGGTTTTTGCCGTCATGGGCGGCGGTGCCAACGTATTGAACCATATCGGGCAGGGTGTAACCACAAGTGTGATGATGGGGGGTGCCAATATCCTGACGAAAGTGGGGGATGGAGAGACCACCGGCATTATGTTTGGCCTCGGTAATGTGCTGACCCATGTCGGTAACGGCAGAACACTGGGAGCTATGGGCGCAGCAGGCAACGTCTTTACCAAAGTAGGGAATGGGGAAACTATCGCTGCCATGCTGGCCGTCGGCAATATCTTTACCCATGTTGGTCAGGGTGATGCGTACGCCATAATGGCGGGTGGTGGCAATATCTTTACCAAAGTGGGTAACGGTCATGCCCTGGCTCTGATGGTGGCACTGGGCAACGTTTTTACCCATGTCGGGGATGGCCTGAGTGTTGCACTGATGGTGGCCAAAGGCAATATGGCGACTAAAGTGGGGAACGGTGAAACCCTCGTCGCCATGATAGGGGTCGGTAATATCATGACCCATATTGGTGATGGTAATACCTTTGCCGCGATGCTGGGTGAGGCGAATGTCCTGACCAAAGCTGGTCATGAGCTGACGGCCGCGCTGATGATAGGCAAGGCCAATATTTATACCCATGTGGGTAACGGCACCAGTATTGGTCTGTTTGTCGGCGAGGCTAATATCATGACAAAAGTTGGTGATGGTACGACGCTGGCGGCGATGTTTGGTCAGGCCAATATCATGACTCATGTCGGCCAGGGAATGACGGGCGTGTTGGCACTGGGCGAAGCCAATGTGGTGACGAAAGTCGGGCATAATTTTCTCGGCGTTGTGGCGGCAGCCAAGGCAAATGTGATAACCCATGTCGGGCAGGGCACGACAGCCGGTTTGTTGTTAGGCAAAGGCAATATTCTGACTAAAGTGGGAACGGGGACGACAGCCGGTCTGCTGGTTTCTCAATTTGGTAACATCATGACCCATGTGGGTGACGGCAATACGGTGGGATTTGCTAAAGGGAATCTGAACCTGATGACCAAAGTGGGGGATGGCTTGGTTGTCAATGCCGCGTGGGGGGATGCAAATATCATGACCCATGTGGGGAGAGGCGATCACTATAACTTTGCCAAAGGGAAAGCCAATATCGTCACCAAAATCGGTGATGGGCAGACGGTCAATATTGTGCAGGGTACAGCCAATATCATCACTCATGTCGGTAAAGGTAATGATTATACTGGTGCCTGGGGTAAAGCGAATGTTATTACGAAAGTCGGTCAGGGGCGTCAGGTTACGCTGGCGAAAGGTGATGCCAACATTGTGACACAGGTGGGGCAGGGTGACAGCTTCAACGCCTTGTGGAGTCAAAGTAATATCGTCACCAAAGTTGGTGATGGTATGCTGGTTACCGCTGCGAAAGGTAAGAGTAATATCACTACCAACGTGGGTAATGGTTTAAGTGTCGTGGTGACCCACGGTGATTTGAATGTGAATACCAAAGTCGGTGACGGTGTTTCTGTCAGTGTGGCGTGGGGTAAATTCAATATCAACACCAAAGTGGGTGACGGCCTGAATCTCTCGGTGATGAAAGGGACAGGCAATGCCAATATCCATGTGGGCGACGGGATGAATATCCACGCTTCCTATGCCCGCAATAATGTTGCCATTCAGGTAGGAAACGGTGATTTTTATCATCTCGCTCTGGCCTCCGGTAACACCGAGAGGCATAAATTGGAAATACTGTTCAGTGAATTAAAACAAACGTTATTGGGGGTGATGGGCAGTCAGGGCATTAATTTTCTGGTACATGGCGATGAAGCAAACACATCCGGCAGTTACCGGGGCCGTGGTGCCATTAATCTGCCGGAAGTCAATGCGCTGAAAGGCTTTGAACTGACTGAAATGGCGGAAGTCAGGTCAGACTTAGCCACTGATTTGCGCGCTTCGGTGAATCAGCTCAATACGCCGGACATCAGCAAACTGAAAAGCATCATGAATGCTGATGAACAGTCTCCAAAAACCCGGAAGCCGAATCTGATTGCCAATGGTGATTTTGAAGCGAGAGAGTTGGGTTGGGGATTTACCGAGGGCATTGAAGCTCTGCATCCAGCCGAAGCTTATGGTTTGGGTAACTATGAGCACGGCAAATATGTCACTGAGCTGGATACATATGTCAACACCACTATTTATCAGGATCTCCGGCAACTTCAAGCAGGTGAAGTCATTACCCTTGACTTTGATTTTGCCAAGCGGTCGGACAGTACTAATGATAATGGTATGGAAGTGCTCTGGAATGATCAGGTTGTCTTTTCGTCGTCAGGTGATGAAAGCACCTGGCAGCACAAACAACTGGTGCTGGTTGCACAGGCAGGCAGTAACCGGCTGGCGTTTAAAGGCACGGGTAACAGTGACAGCAAAGGCTATATTCTGGATAACGTGGTGGCGACTTCAGATCGTTCAGACAGCAGGGGTAATGCAGAATCCCCGTCCAGGAATTTGGTTTCTGGAAGAGTGTTAAGTGATAAAGCCAATGCGGAAGCAGACCGTGAACGCTTAAAGCAGGAAAAAGAGAAACAACTGGCGGCGATTGCAGATACACAATCTCAGTTGGCGGCGACTGATCTTTATGCCCTGAACACTAACGGACTATCACAGCTTAGTGCTATCAAGGAAGAAGAGCAGACTGTGACGGATGAACTGCTGGCAAAAGTCATAGCACTTGAAAGTCTGAATAACCAAACATACACAAGCCATCAGGGAGAATCAGGCGCACAGTGGCGTCAGGATTTTGCCGGTGGATTGCTGGGTAACCTCCAGATACAACTGGATAGTGTAAAAGAAACGGCAGGCCGACAATTGGATAATGCACTTTCCACTATTCTAAAACAACAGGATCAGATAGAAGCCGCACTGGATAAATCGGAAGTCAATGTCGCTAAATCTAAACAAGATCAACTGAATGCGCAGAAAGATGTTGTGGATGCTCAGGCTAAGGCCGCATACCGGAAAGAAGAGGCGTTGACACAGCAGAAACAGGCTGAACAAGCCACACGGAATAGTTATCAGGCTCTTCAGGAAATTGAGGCTGAGGTAGGAACCGCAGCGAAGGACAATGCGCATAAACCGAACTTTACTAATGCTGGCAGCGGTCGGTCAGGTAAAGCCTATGAAGCAGAAGGCGCCGGTAATACAGCCAGCCATATTGGCTCTGGTTCCTTAATACAGGGAGTTGGTGCTTTCAGCCAGAAGTTGCAAGAGTCAGATAATGATTTGTCTGCACTTGCAGATGCTAAACAAGCTGTCGAACGTCTACAGATCAATGCAGGTCTTCGTGCCGGACATACGAACACCATTTATGTACCACGGTCATTACACACACCACAGTCATCACATCAATCAAATAATGGTAACGCTTCCTCTGTTGGCGTACTTGAATCGATAACAAATGTATCAGGATCGGAAAACCGAAAAGAACAACCTATTTCCGGTCTGGATCTGAGTGGGCTGAAAGCGTTGGGAAGGACAGACCCCCACTCAAGCAGCACCTCTCAAGTTCTACATAGCAGTCAAAGTTCCTTGAGAAGTGGAGCGACATATCCTTTTATTGCTGCAAGGGCTGCGAAAGTAGCGGATATCTACCGTTGGCTGAGCAAAAATAATGACCGGAGCGGAGAGCTTTCACAAGATAACTACATTCCTGTACCGGGTGGTGAACGTGTTGATATTGAGATAAATGACAACATCAGATATGAACTGACTAACGTTATTGAGAATTTTTTTAGTGTCATTCGACACACCATTCCTAACGACCAAATTGCACCGCTGGCGAAATTGTTTGTCGATTCCACCATTGATTTTGACTGGGATAAGCGCGTTCAATTTATGACTAAATTGGAACGTTTCGGTTATAGCTTTGAACCTCCTCATGGTGAGAAAAGTATTGTTTCATTCTGGTCAGGCCCAGAGTTCAGTGCCTACCGCCATGTACTGGATGCTGCGCAGAAAGACGGTAAAAAAGTGGTTTACGATATTGATGTAAAAGGGAACGTACTTGCTCTTGAACTCAATCAGAAATTGAAGGATTGGAGCAATATTTCTCTTGATCCTGATGACTTCAAACAACAAAATCTGCACTCTGCTATTAATGAAGCTGTGCGAAGTAATATAGGATTCTGGAGTTCTATTTATGCAACCGGAGCACGTGACGATATTTATGTTATTGTGCCGGGAGGTTTGCGTTTAAAGAATTTCTTCTGGAATGTTGAGTTGCCGGTATTGCGTCAATTACAACGTGAAGGTCTGGTCAATGAAATTCGCTTGCTGGATAAACCAGTATATCACTACCGGGACAAACCATTGGAATCCATTGGTCGCAGACTGACTGATGCCGGTGTCAGAGTAAAAATACGTTTTGATTCACTGAGTGCGGCTGAGAAGAAAAGCTATCTTGAGCAGGATCCTGATGGTTACCACGCCAATTCACTGATAGATCTGGATATCAAGTTGAGTGCTATCGATCGCATGTTAAATCAAGCGATTCCATTCTATCGTTTACGAACTGAACGTAATATTTTGATCCGCGAAGGCTTACATGACAGCTTTGAAGTTCTTCCTTGGGCGGAAACCCGATCTGCTCTGTTTAAAACCATAAAAGTTGATAATCCGAAAGATCCGGCACAGATGAAAACAATCGAACATTTCATCTTTGCTAATTATCAAAACTATGAACAACTCCCCGCTGAGTTGCGGCTGGTGGAAAATCATATTATTTCCCTTGAGGAGGGTCATACCCGTATTCTCGCGGAAAGAGCGGATGGTGTCTGGTATTATTTGCCGGATATCAAATTGATGTCAGGCGATGAGTTACAGAAAAAGGCTTATGTTAAAGGTAAGCCACTGGGGGAAAGTTACCGCAAGGTGATTGAGGCACTGCGTGCTTATGAACAAGTTTTACTGGAAAAGCCGGATTACTCACTGGATGCCATTGAAAAATTAACTGATTTACACCAACAGGTGGAAGGTTATCTGCTTGGGCACTCAGAATCTGGGCGGGCACCAGCGATGAAACTGCTGCTTTCCCAAATCAACACACGCCTGACTGCATCATTGGTACTGGCAGAGCCGACATTGAGAAGCTCAGGCCAAGGTAATTTCAGCGAATTATACATCAAGCTGGATAACGCCAATCTCAAGGATAGCAAACATCTCTACCTGGATGCACAAGGCGATTTTGTGACACGTGGTCAGTTCAGTTTGCACATCTCCAGAAATACCGCTGGTGCCGGGCTGCAACAGGTTATGGCAGCCGTGACCAAAGAATATGGACAGGATGTCACAAATGCAGTCTTTTCCAAACTGTCAGCCCGTGATCTGGCGAAAGATGGCCGGGGCATTGATATAGCTGGTCTGAAAAAAATCCATCTGGCGATTGAACAGCACTTATCCCCTGTCAGTGCAACACTGTATGTCTGGCGACCAAGTGAGTACAGCACCCTTGGTCATGTAGCGTTGCAAATTGGTCAGGGGCGTGTTCTGGTCAATGCAGACGATGCCAAACATTTGAATGAAATAAATTATGTCAGTTGGTGGCCGGCAGGGAATAAATTTGTCGATATACGCGGGATGTTTGATATCTCGACACAAGATCAACCGGATCTGCGGCTTCGTTGGTATGACCTTAGTCAACCTGCTTTTCAGGCTCCAACGTTAACATTCGATGTTGAGGCCGAAGAGGATGATGATTTCGGGTTGGTTGATGGCTCTGCTGAGCTGAGAGAGTTTATTGAAAAACTGAGAATAGCCAAAGGGGTGGATGCAAAATTCAAGGATGTCAGTGAAATTTTTGCGATGGCTGCCCTTGCTAATCCTGAACTGCTCAAGTCCGCTGAAATACCGGAATATATTTATCGGCCATTTCTTGCGCAGTGGGATGATCCCAGTATAGATATGCATGAAGTTGGCCGGAATTTTGCCGAAACCTTACGTATGGCGGCACAAATGCAGACACCTAAACGTATGGAGAGTGCAATTGCCGATGTCATGCATCAATTTGCTGAAAGAGAGCTGGCAGAAATTACCGATTTCAAAAACAGCAAAACTGAACCTGATCGGGTATACCGCATCAATCTGGAAGGGCTTGATGTGGCAGCAATGCAGGCTGAATGGGGTAAAATCAGCAGTGATCCGGATGCCCGTTATCAGTTACTGACCAAAAATTGTTCCAGTGTCGTTGCGCGTATTCTCAGAGCGGGAGGCGCAGAGAAAATGCTCGGCAAAGCCTGGCGGCCTGCTTTTGGTGTCTGGACACCGAGTGATCTGTTTAACTTCGGCCGTTCATTGCAGCAAGCAGTTCATATTGAACGGGTTAAACAAAAACATCTCCGTCTCAATGGAGAGCCATTTGAAGCAATTCTGAATAATGAAACCAATGAGTATGAACTGGAGAGAGTTGCTATCTTAAACGATGGATCATTGCCGCGTGAGAGAGAACCGCTTAATCCATTGACTCGTTTCATGAATAATGAACTGTATGGTGTAAAAGAAGAACGTCGCCGGATCAGCCAGGAGGTACAAAATAAGCTCAATTTGGCAGTAAACCAGGGTGTTGCACAAAAAGTTACCCTGCGGGGTGAAATCGGGCGCTTAGACGGTTATTACTATCGTGTACAAAGCAATCGTGTACAAAGCAATCGTGCACAAAGCTCGTCACATACAAGCATGACAAATAAAGTCGTGCTGTTTATCCATGGCTCCGGTGCGTCTGCTGAAGAGCAAACGAGTAAAATTCAACCCCATTATCAACAACAGGGTATTGATATGCTCTCGGTCAATATGCGGGGTTACGGCACCAGCGATGGCTATCCGGGGGAATCAGGGATGTATCAGGATGTACGTACCATGTTCCGTTATCTGGTTAATGATCGTGGTATTAAGCCGGAAAACATCATTATCCACGGTTATTCAATGGGAGCGCCAATTGCGGCAGACCTTGCTCGTTACGCTGACAGACAAGGCATGGCTGTTTCCGGCTTACTGTTAGACAGGCCAATGCCAAGCATGAGCAAGGCAATTACTGCTCATGAAATACCGAATCCATCCGGTCTTACGGGTATATTGGCAAAAGCGGTCAATGGTAAATTCTCGGTAGAACAGAATTTACGGGGGATCTCGAAGCAGACGCCAATTATGTTACTGACCGACAATGAAGGTTTAGGTAATGAAGGTGAAAAACTCCGTACCAGATTAATGACAGCCGATTATAACATTTCCGGGGAACGAACGTATCATGGTCATGAATCCAGTTATCAACTGATGAGTCAGTATGCCGATAAAATTGTTTCTCACCTGTCTGGTACTGATCAGCAAGCACAGGAGAATACCTATCTTAAAGGCATCAAGAGTGATTTTAGACGCTATATGCAGGCGTTGAAACCTCAGGTTGATGAAGTGGGCATAGAGCACGATATACGTGCGACAAAGGTTTTTCTGTCTGGTTACAAACATAACCATGCTGAGCGTATAGTGGATGGCTTCCATTCGGATATGGACATCAAACAACTGGTGGATCTGTTGGTCAAAGGAAACTGGACGGCAGAGCAGAAAGGGGCGTTGGCATGGGAAATTGAAAACCGGGCACTGAAAATTACTCTTCGACCAAAAACGGAGAAATATAGCCAACTGTTCCGTGATATCACTGCCACTGGCGCAGTCGATCCTAAGGCAAGTGAACATTTAGCGCCACAATTGCTATTACTGAATTTGTCCAATGATGGTTTTGGCGGACGCTGTGTACCGCTATCTAAATTGGTTCTGCTGGCAAAACAGCTTGAGAATGACGGTCAGGAAAATGTTGGCCATGACTTGTTGAATAAACTTTACTCCGCAGCTTCGGTACTCAGCCATCCAGAGTTGTATTCCGAAGTTGAACAAGCCAACGCCAGTAAATTATTGGGTACATTGTCTGCACTCTATGCCAGAGATCCGATGTTAGACAGTACTTTCAAGATATGGAAAGAGAAACTGAGCGGTGAGAAGGCACTAACGGTAAAAGGTATGATTGAAAAAATCACTGCCACCAGCGTAGACGGTCAACCGATTCTGCTGGAGCTGGATACATTGGGTCATGCAATGGCTGCATGGTCAAAAGGCAGTGGAGAGAACCGGATGTATGGGTTCTATGATCCTAATGTCGGGATTGTGGAGTTTTCGTCTGTGGATAAATTCAGTAAATACGTTACACGTTTCTTCGGTCGTTCAGACCTGGACATGGCAGAAAGCTATAAAATGTCCAAAAATGGTCGGCGGGAAAGAGTTTTCGAGCGTGTGATTGTACTGGATGGTCAGGCACTGGCACCTTATCGTCCGGTAATTGGCGACATAAAAACCATGAAAGATATTCTGGCAATGGAAATCTTTGATGGCTCACCAATGAAAAATGCGCTGGAGAGACTTCGTCCGTTGAATAACCACGATGTCAATGCGTGGGAAGTTGTTGATGTTTTTCCGAGACTGGAACGCAAAAAAATGCGTTTTGATGGTCAGGTCATTATTCAGCTTGAAGATGATCCTATTGTGGCCGATTCTGTCTCTTATCTGACCGGTAAGCACCCGAAAGAGAGTGTGCTTGTCCAGCTTGATACCAACGGCCAGTATAAGGTGATATACGGTGATCCAAGCTTGTTGAACGGCAAAATACGCTGGCAGGTTGTTGGGCACGGTGGTGATGATATTGATGGATTTAATCACACGACTCTGAGTGATTACACTGCATCTGAGCTGGCGATGCGGTTAAAACAGTTCAAAAATAGCTTCCAGTATGGAGGGGAGCTTGACCATATCAGTCTGGTAGGGTGTTCTCTACTCAGTGATGATAAGCGGGATGGCTTTGCTTATCGCTTGATTTCAGCTCTTGATGAAAATGGGATCCGTACCACGGTATCTGCCCGTCGCACTGAAGTTGTGATCGGTAAATCAGGGCGTAAATATACGAAATCAGAACATAATACGCTGGAAAATAAGATCTTCGACAATAAAATCGTTTTGAACTGGAACGAGCAAGGAGAGTTGGAAGGTCATTCAGAACGTATACGCAATAATGTCTCTGAAAACGATGTTTCGCTTGTGCGTGTAGGCAGTTTGCGTACAGATAGCAGAAAAAACCGGGCACGCGGGGCTATTACAGACAATACCGAAGTATTCCATGCACCGGAAAAATATCAGTATGAGGATTACCCTGTCGGAATGACGTCCGATAACCGACTGAGCTATTCCGGTAATGTGCAAATACAGGCAGGAGACGGCGAATTTACGTCCATTAACTGGGGAACCACCAACGTTGGTATTAAAGTCGGCACAGGCGGTTTCAAATCACTGGCCTTTGGTGACAACAATGTCATGGTTCATCTGGGGAATGGTGACAGCAAGCACAGCGTCAATATTGCAGGTTATCAGGCATTGGAAGGCGCACAACTGTTTATCGGAAACCGGAACATCAGTTTCAATCAGGGTCGCAGTAATGACCTGCTGGTTATGATGGATAAATCCATCCCGACACCACCGATGCTTAATCCATTTGATAGCGTTTCCCGCGTATCAGGGAGCCTGCAAAATATTGCCGGAACATTCTCTGCCCCTGACTGGTTGTCTGAGCAGGAAGCACAGTGGACGGTAGGAAGTGTGAAGAAATATCTACAGGATATGTCAGGGCTTGATATGACCAGCAGCGTGGATTATACGTCGCTGACTGAGATTGACTCCCAATATAAACGCAGTGGCCGTGGTCTGAAGAATGATATCGAAAACACACTGAATAAAAAATACAACCAATGGTTGAGTGGCGCGGGTAATAAACCAAAACCGGGTAATCTCAGTCGGGCAGATAAACTCCGACAGGTAAATGAGAAATTATCCTTTAATTTCGCTGTTGGCGGACAAGGTGCTGATATTCAAGTAACAACTGGTAACTGGAACTTTATGTTCGGTGACAATATCCAGTCAATTCTGGATATCAACCTTGGTTCACTGTTTGGTTTGATGACTCAGCAATACACCTCAACAGGGATGGCAAAAACCACCTTTACTTTTAGTCCGACGGATCTGCCTCGTCAGCTTAAAAACAAGTTGTTGAGAAACCTTGCCAGCGTGAATGCAGATACCACATTAGCTGATATTTTTAACGTGGATTACACATCGGATGGCGCTATTGTTTCCCGCTCAAATCAACCGGTGGATGGTGTCGCTATTCTGCGGGAAATGTTGGAAGTCATTAGTGAATTCAGTGGCAGTCAATTGGAGGCATTTATTGATCCGGAAACACTACGCAGTGGTTTGAAGACAAACCTGTCGGCAGGTGCGGACGGATTGAACTCTTTCCTTGAGAGTCATGGAATAAAAGAAAAAGCGCCAACTGAGCAGACGGAGCCAACTGAAAATGTTGGTGCTGTACCGACAGCAGAAGATGCACACTCAGAGCGTACATTCGGGTTTAACTCCCTGAACCTGCCAAACCTGTTTGAAACTCTGTTCAGCCAGGATAAACAGCGAGAAATGAAAGAGTTAGTTTCCAACCTGAAACAGAACCTGACTGACGATCTGCTGCATATGAAGGAAAAAACTTTCGACTTCCTGCGCAACAGTGGTCATCTGCAAGGTGATGGCGACATCCATGTTTCTCTCGGTAACTACAACTTTAACTGGGGTGGAGACGGAAAAGATCTGGGCGCGTATCTGGGAGATAACAATAACTTCTGGGGCGGTCGCGGTGATGATGTTTATTACGCTTTGGGAACCTCCAATATCTTCACTGGTGGTGAAGGTAATGATATGGGTGTTTTGATGGGGCGTGAAAACCTCATGTTTGGCGGCAAGGGTAATGATGTTGCCGTAGTTGCGGGACGTATCAACTATGCCTACATGGGAGATGGTGATGATCAAGTCTTTGCCTTTGGAGAAGGTGCTGTGATTGAGACTGGCAGAGGACGTGACTATATCGTTGCTTCCGGTAATTTCAATCGCATCGAGAGTGGAGAAGGGCAAGATTACGTAGTTGCTATCGGTAACAACAATCAGGTTGAGTTGGGCGATGAGCACGACTTTGCTACGGTTTTCGGCAACTATAATCAGATTGATGCTGGAGTGGGTAACGATACTATCAAGCTGATGGGTTACCATGCTCTGATCAATGGCGGAGCTGGTGACGATCACCTGATCGCAGATGTCATTTCCAAATTCAGTCAGTTTGACGGCGGTGATGGTGACGATCTGTTGGTGTTGGGAGGATACCAGAACAACTTCAAAGGTGGAGCAGGGGTTAACAGTTATGTGGTCAATGGAGATGTAATTGATAACGTAGTTGAGGATATTAAACGTGGTGACAAGATCGTTTTCGACAACCTTAACTGGCAAAATTTGTGGTTCCAGCGTAGCGGTTACGATCTGGTTATGTTGACTAACCGTAACATTGAGGATACTTCTGAACAAGGACAGTTTGAAGCAATCGGCTCGGTGACGTTCACTGGCTATTTCAATGGCAACCGTGCGGGCATTATCACGCAAATGAGCAGTAAAGATGCACGCGGCGAGCGTGAATATACTGCACTCTCTGCCAATGCGCTAGATTCATTGGTTCAGGCAATGAGTGGCTTTGCGCCAGCGATTGGCGACAGTGGTTTTATCGACTCACTGGATAGACAAACTCAATCTTCCATCATGATGGCCTGGTCGGATACCATAACCGGGAAATCCAAACTGGCTTGATGGTTTTCTTACCCTGAACTTGATTAATAAAAATGGCTCACAAATGTGGGCTATTTTTTTATTTAACTTCAAATGGTTAATTTAATGTACTTATGTTTTTTAACGGGACATTATACTTGATCAGGTGGTGGAGAGAATGAATTATTCTGTTACTGGTTAAGTTATTCAGAATTTTCTTAGAAAATAAATAGCCTATACTCTTAGGCTGTTTATTTTAATTATAGTCTTTAATATATTAATTCCTCAGTTTATTTTTTCCAATTTAATATCCCCTTCATCTTTCAAATTATCATTTTATTGGTGCATTTTGAAAGATGAAGAGATAAGTTATCTGATACTGTTAAAATTGACAAACAAATGCTATGTCATGACAGTTATTCTGGAAATCATCCCAAAAACCCGGAGGGTAACTATCAATATCGCTTTGTAACAGCGTTGGTTTATGCCATTCTAATTGTGTTAATCCTGCTTTATTGCACGCCTCTTTATGTTGTTCACGACTCCATTGATACATTGTAAAAGGGCTGGGTGGGGTGGTAAGAAATTCTGCCTTGACGAAAGCGCCTTCTTTCCAGGGTTCTTGACTAAGAATATTGACGCGATAATTTATACAGTTTCCTTTTACTAACCGATAATCAGGATCAATGGTATAAGCGATAAGTTTACCGTTAGGGGCTAGATTCTTTGCGACTGAACGAAACATCATTTCAAGGTCTTCAAGTGATAGTGTATTACAGAATAACCAGGCTGCAATTATCAGATCAAATTTTCCGAATGATTCCATATTGCAGGCATCTCTTACATGAAATTCGATATTATCACCGTATTGTTGCGATTTGCTTTTGGCAATCTCAATCATGTTATGTGATATATCGACGCCCACAACTTTTGAAGCACCGTGGTTTCTGAACAATCGGCTAAAAAGACCATATCCACAGGCTAAATCTAACACGGATTTTCCTTGTATATCCCCTGCCAGATTGAGGATAGTCCGAATTTCGATGTTGATTTGGGCAGCAGAGTCTGAAAAACTCTCATATAGATCTGCGATAGGATTATATACGTTTTTAGGATCCATTGTTTTTATCCTTTAATTAATATTAATTGAAGAGGATGTTTTTTATTTGGTAAGAATGAAATTTATTATTTTTGTGGTTTTTCCTGATATTTATTTCGTCACAGAACATTAGTGTATAAATAATAAGTTAGATATAATTATTTTTGTATTAGTTATATAGTTTAATAGGTATGGAAATAAAGATTTAATGAACAGAATATTAAAAAATAACTTATTAGCGATAGTATTGAATATATCTCTTGTTGCTATCAACAGCGATCAACCCACGTTTACAGGTGGGTTGATATGATGATTATTCTGTTCCTAAAAATCGATGAATTGCCCTGAGTACGGCTTCGGGTTTTTCTGCATGAACCCAGTGCCCGGCACCTGCTATTACCCATGCGTTTGCTTTTGGGAATTGTCTGATAATATCCTGTCGATATTCCTCGGTAATGTAATCTGAATTTCCACCACGAATGAACAAGGCTGGTTTATGCCATGCCGGGATCGTTTCCCAACCGATAATCTTTTCATATTCTTTTTGCAATACAGGCAGGTTGAATTTCCACTCTCCCTGGCGGAAGGATTTTAGTAAAAACTGGATCACACCATCTTCCTGAATATTTTGTCGCATGATATCTGTTGCCGCCTGTCGGGTTTGTACCCCTGCTTCAGTGACTTTGTTCAGTGCTGTGAAAATGCCATCATGTTGCCGAACTTGATAAGCCACAGGTGCTATGTCAATGACTACAATCTTTTCAATTCGTTCCGGGGCAATTGCTGTCATGCTCATCGCAATTTTGCCGCCCATAGAATGTCCTATGATAATAGCTTTCGGTGCATTCAGTTCATCAAGTAGTTTATTAAGAAGTGCTAAAACATCCTGAGCCATATCGCGGTAATCCATGTTTTCCGACCGCGGAGAAATACCGTGATTGCGCACGTCAATTTGAATAACCGGATAATATTGCTGTAAATCTCGGCCTAATATTCCCAAATTGTTCAAATCACCAAAAAGCCCATGGATAAGAATAATTGGTGTGGAGGACAGTGGGTTTTCCGGTTTGTGTAAATGATAATTTAATTGATTGTTTGACTTCATAATTTGCCTGAGTTAATGCCATTCATGCAATGTTTAATATTGTAGAGTTTAATATCATGACACATTAGCATGGACAAACAAAATGGCTGTAACTGATTGATTTATTTTAGGGGAAAAGCGACTTTTTTTCAATTCTCAATTACGGAAAGAATCACTTTAAGTTATTGAAAGTTTAATTGTTTTGTTTTGTTGCATTATATCTTATAATCCGAGAATAATTTTTTCATTAAGAACAGTACTGGATAGAAATGAAAACGATAGAAGTTGATGAAGACCTTTACCGCTTTATTGCAAGCCAAACCCTGCATATCGGTGAAAGTGCATCTGATATTTTACGGCGCATATTGAAATTGGACGCAGGGCAGCCAGTACAAACTACACAGCCTGCCAGTGAGCCTGTACTTGTCGACAAAGCACCAGCTGTACGTTCCCGTGATACTGTTCGTGTTATGCGCGAATTATTGCTTTCCGATGAATATGCTGAAAAGAAAAAATCCGTTGAGCGTTTCATGTTAGTGTTGTCTACATTGTATAATTTGGACAGTGAAAATTTCTCCAAAGCAACAGAAGAGATGCACGGTCGTACCCGTACTTATTTTGCAGGCGATGAACATACGTTGCTGACCAGTGGTAAGCAGACCAAACCACGTCATATCCTCGGCACACCTTTTTGGGTGATCACCAATACCAATACTGACCGCAAACGCAGCATGATTGAATATGTTATGCAGAGTATGAGTTTTCCAGCAAATTTGATTGAAAAGGTGTGTAGCACTATCTAATTTAGCTCTTTAAACTGCTCAGTTTATCTGTTCTATACTGCACTGGGGGGGATCCAGTGCAGCCTTTCAGGAGAAATAAAGTGGCAATTCATCCAAGGGCAGGGCAACTGGCCCAGCAGCATGATTTAATCAATGTTGCACTTCTCACTTCAAAGTATTACACCGTACAACCACATCCAGAAGACCCGGCACATAAAGTTAAGTTCGGTACTTCCGGTCATCGTGGCAGCGCTGGACGCAATAGTTTCAATGAAGCACATATTCTGGCGATTTCTCAGGCTATTGTGGAAGTTCGTAAGCGACACGACATCACAGGCCCATGTTATGTAGGGAAAGATACTCATGCACTTTCTGAAGCTGCATTTATTTCAGTGCTGGAAGTGCTGACAGCAAATGGTGTCGATGTAGTTGTACAGGAAGATAATGGTTTTACACCAACACCGGCCATTTCTCATGCAATTCTGTCTTACAATCGGCAGGGAAAAAATTTAGCGGATGGTATTGTGATCACGCCATCCCATAATCCGCCAGAAGATGGTGGTATTAAATACAACCCACCGAATGGTGGCCCCGCTGATACTGATCTGACTTCCGTTATTGAGAATCGTGCTAATGAATTGTTGGCAAATAACCTGGACGGGGTTAAGCGTCAGCCTTATGAGCAGGTATTGAAAAGTGAATATCTGCATCCACAAGATTTGGTTGAACCTTATGTGACTGCATTGGGTGAAGTTGTGGATATGGCTGCCATTCAAAAGGCGGGTTTGAACATTGGCATTGATCCGCTAGGTGGCTCAGGTATTGCTTACTGGCAGCGCATTGGGGAGTACTATAACCTCGATCTGACGCTGGTGAATGACAATATTGACCAGACATTTCGTTTTATGACACTGGATCGTGATGGTGTGATCAGAATGGATTGCTCATCACGTTGGGCGATGGCGGGTTTACTGGAGTTACGTGATAAGTTTGATTTAGCTTTTGCTAATGATCCCGATTATGACCGTCACGGGATCATTACTCCAGCAGGTTTGATGAACCCTAATCATTATCTGGCGACAGCAGTGGATTATCTATTCCGGCACCGTCCACAATGGTCTGAAAAAGTTGCAGTGGGTAAAACATTGGTTTCCAGTGCCATGATTGATCGTGTTGTGGCAGATCTGGGTCGTGAATTGGTGGAAGTTCCTGTTGGCTTTAAATGGTTTGTTGATGGGCTATATAAAGGCAAATTGGGCTTTGGTGGCGAAGAAAGTGCTGGTGCATCTTTCTTGCGTTTTGACGGTACACCATGGTCAACAGATAAGGATGGTATTATTCTTTGTCTGCTTGCAGCAGAAATGATGGCGATTACCGGAGAAAATCCACAGCAACGCTATGATAAATTAGCTGCACGTTTTGGTACACCGAGTTATAGCCGCCTTCAGGCATCGGCAAGCCATCAGCAGAAAGCACAATTGTCCAAATTGTCACCGGAAATGGTTAAGGCTGATACATTGGCGGGTGATCCGATTACGGCTCGTTTGACAACCGCTTCAGGCAATGGTGCTTCCATTGGTGGGTTGAAAGTGATGAGTGACAATGGCTGGTTTGCTGCTCGCCCTTCTGGCACAGAAGAAGCTTATAAAATCTATTGTGAAAGTTTCCTTGGGGTTGAACACCGTGAAAAAATTGAACAGGAAGCCCAGGAAATTGTCAATCAAGTGCTCTCTGCGGGGTAATTGACGCTTAGCAATGATAAGAAAAGCCGTGGCTGTGACTGCGGCTTTTCGGTTTTTATATCCGTTATTTTTAGACTTGCTATAGAAAATGGCAGGTATACGGATAGAGACCAACGCGTTAAAGCCTCCGTAAACCCGCTGACTGCCTCCCGGGGAACCTTTCATTATTTATGGCTCTGACGATTACTCAGCAGTAGAACAAAGTGGTAGAGAAAAATGGAAGCTGGCTCCACCTTTTTCATTATTCACTGCCCATATTTTTCCGTTATGGATTTCAATGATGTTATAACAGATCGTCAACCCTAATCCGGCATTAGGTACAGCAGATTTTTGGTGATTATGTGAGAATTTATCAAAGATAGATTGTTCTTGCCCTACTGGAATGCCTGAGCCTGTATCCCAAACTTCGATATTAACTTGTTTTTTTTCAACAATAGCTTTGATGCCTAATGCTGAGTCTTGATTAGTGTGCTTGATAGCGTTCTCCAATAGATTGATAAATACACGCTCTAATAAGGAAGCGTCACACTGTAGCGTTAAATCGGAGGGCAGGGAAAGTTCTACAGGATAATGGCTGAGTGCATAGTTTAATGAATGCAGAGCTGTGCCAACAATTTTTTCCAACGAATAACAGCCCAAATTAGGCTGAAGACTACCTGATTGAATACGTACTATATCCAGAACGTTATTCACCAGATGTGAGGTATTGAGAATTTGTTGGTGAATTTGCTGAAATTGCTTGGCATGATGAGAATTTTCAATGGATACATCTAATCTCAGTGCTTCTGTTTGTTCAGTGAGGGTTGTCAGTGGAGTAAGTAAATCGTGGGACAGTGCAGTCAGAAATGCGTTGCGTAATTGTTGCCATTTGTTGTCTAATTTGGCTGTTTCTGCACCATGGGCCAAATGTAATCGTTCTAATGCGTTAGCAATAATTCCAGTAAAAATATGTAGTAACCGCTGTTGCTCCGGTACTAGTAATTGACGAAGGTTAGGTGACTCAATCGCAAGAACAGCAAATACTTGCGACGGAGTAGCTATGGGAATTAACTGATAAGGTACACCCGGCAGGGTATCCGTACCGGCTCCGGCAGGTTGTTTTTTCTCAAAACACCATTTGGCGATGGCTTCATCAACCAGCATTTGCCCACCATTGTAGGATTTCACCTGATATAGACGGTTGTTGCCATCCGGCAGTAACAGCCCCGTTTTGGCCTGAAAGCTATTTGATAAAAAGTGGTAGCTGATCCGGGCAACATCTTCTTCATTCAAGGCTCGGCTGAGTTCACGGGTAATTTCATATAAGTGCCGTGTTCTCTGTTCACGATGGCGTGCAACTCTGGCTTGATAACGTATACCAGCGGTCAGGTTTCCCACGACAATCCCTACGATCAACATGACGATAAAGGCGAGCAGGTACTGCATATCTTTAACTGCCAGTGACCAATGTGGCTGAACGAAAAAGAGATCGAAACTGACAACATTAATAAAAGCAGCAAAGACTGAAGGCCAACGCCCATAAAACAGAGAGATGACAACAACGCCGAGCAGGTAAAGTGTCACCAGATTAGCTTTATCAAGAGGCAGTAAAACAGCACGGGAAAATAAGGTGATTAAGGCGCACAGTATAATCGCCATCACGCAGCCTTGGATCTGACTGAGCCACTTTTCATTAAATGAGCGGTGATCGGGATGTTCTTTACTATGATTATGCCAATGTCTTTTGTCTTCCAGAGCAATAATAATGATATCCAGATCGGGGCCAAGTTTGCCTAAACGTTCGACGAAATCAGAGCGCCATCTACGGTTAAAGAATTTTGCATACAAACTATGGTAGCGCCCCACTATGATTTTACCGAGGTTGTTTTCTCTTGCGTAACGGAGAATAGCTCTTTCTCTGTGAGGTTCAGAAAGTGTGGCAGTTTCTGCTCCCAGCTCTTGTGCCAGCCTTAATGCTTTTAAGATAGTACGTCGTTTGACTTCTGGCAGTCGGTGCAGTTTAGGGGTTTCAACGTAAACAGCATGCCAGATACAATCCAGTTTTGCGGCAAGCCGGGCAGCTTTGCGGATCAGTTTTTCATTTCCTTCATTATCACCAATGCACAACAGTAAGTTATCCCGTGTATGCCAGACTGGCTCTTTTCCCCGTGGATCGCGGAAAGCACGCATCTGCTCATCCACACGATCTGCTGTGCGACGTAATGCAAGTTCACGTAAGGCGATCAGGTTTCCTTTACGGAAAAAATGTTCGATAGCCCGTTCAGCCTGTCCTGATATATAGACTTTACCTTCGTGAAGCCGCTGACGTAGATCGTCAGGTGGAAGATCGACTAAAACAACATCATCCGCACTATCAAATATATGATCGGGAATGGTTTCCCGAACCCGGATACCGGTAATGCCACCGACAACATCGTTCAGGCTTTCAAGATGTTGTACGTTAATGGTGGTCAGGACATCAATGCCTGCTTCCAGAAGCTCTTCCACGTCCTGCCAACGTTTGGGATGACGGCAACCTTGAGGATTACTGAATGCTAATTCATCCATCAAAATGATGGCCGGGCGGCGGGCGATAGCCGCATCAATATCGAATGCTGCTATTCTGCGTTTAGCATGGTGGATATGTTTTGGCGGCAGTTGAGGCAATCCCTTCAATAGTGCTGCGGTTTCCTGCCGCTCGTGTGTTTCGACGACACCAACAATGACATCTAATCCCTGAGCCAGTAAACGTTGGGCTTCCTGTAACATGGCATAGGTTTTTCCTACCCCGGCACAAGCACCAAAAAATATTTTCAGCTTGCCACGCGGTTTCTCATTCGCCAATGTTAGCAGATTGTCTGGGTCGGGACGTTGTGGTTCGGTCTGATCCATAAGTTATTGGCCTTGTGCTCGCAAGTTATCTAATGCCAGATTAAGTTTCAGAACATTGACTACAGGTTGACCAAGGTAGTTCGGCAGTGGAGAAGTTGTATTTTCCTGAATCAGTTTATTAATTACATTTATTGGTATGTGGCGGGCCGTGGCGATGCGCTGTGCCTGGAATTCGGCTGCTTCGGGTGAGATATGAGGATCAAGTCCACTGCCGGATGCTGTCACTAAATCGACCGGAATTGGTTGGTTTTCCGGGTAGTTAAATAAACGAATTTTAATAATCTGTTGTTGTATTTTATGAAATAAAATTGGGTTAGTTGGTGACAGATTGCTTCCCCCGGATGATAGCGCATTATAGGGCTGTAGAGCGGTCATGGAAGGACGCCCATGAAAATAGGCGGCTTTAGTGAATTCCTGTCCGATTAATTCAGAACCGATAAATTTTCCATTCTGTTCAATCAATGAGCCGGTAGCCTTATGGTGAAATAATGTTGCTGAAATCCCGGTGATCAGTAGCGGATAAGCTATACCGGTGATCAGGGTAAGAAATATCAACAAAACAATGGAAGAACGTAACCAAATCATTTTTGTCACCTTACTTGATAGTTAAATTCTAGAACCTAATGATTTGAAATCTGTATTATCTGGAAATTGTTCTATTCAGAATTCGTGTTATTTAAAACCGAGTGCAGTGACTAGCATGTCGATAAGTTTGATACCCGCAAAAGGCATAAGCAAACCACCAAGACCATATAGCCATAAATTGCGTCGCAGGAGCGACAGTGCATTCATCGGACGATAGCTGACACCTTTCAGAGCCAATGGCAGTAAAAAGATAATGATGATCGCATTGAAAATCACCGCCGACAGTACTGCCGATTGGGGTGAATGGAGGTGCATGATGTTCAGAGTATTAAGCTGCGGATAAGTGACGGAAAATGCGGCAGGAATAATGGCAAAATATTTGGCAATGTCATTGGCGATACTAAATGTGGTCAAAGAACCTCGGGTCATCAGCATTTGTTTACCGATACGTACCACTTCAATTAATTTGGTGGGATTAGAATCCAAGTCCACCATATTGCCAGCCTCTTTTGCAGCCTGAGTACCTGAATTCATGGCAACGGCAACATCAGCCTGAGCCAGAGCGGGAGCATCGTTTGTACCATCACCGGTCATTGCAACCAAACGCCCTTCAGATTGATATTGGCGGATCAACGTCAGTTTTGCTTCGGGAGTAGCTTCTGCGAGAAAATCATCAACTCCCGCTTCTGCGGCGATGGCGGCAGCGGTCAGATGATTATCGCCGGTGATCATGACAGTCTTGATCCCCATCCTACGCATTTCATTGAAACGCTCTTTAATACCCCCTTTGATAATATCTTTTAGGGCAACGACTCCCAAAACCCGCTGATTTTCGGCAACAACCAGTGGCGTACCACCTTTGCTTGCTACTTGCTGTACCAGTAGATTAATAGCTTCAGGAAATTGACTACGGTTAGCTTCAATATGGCGGCGGATAGCATCAACTGCTCCCTTGCGGATCATGCGGTCGTTAATGTTGACCCCACTCATGCGGGTCATGGCAGAAAAAGGAATAAACGTAGCGTTTAAGGCACGCAGGTCACGTTCACGCATATTAAAACGCTGTTTTGCCAGAATCACGATGCTGCGTCCTTCAGGTGTTTCATCGGCAAGTGAGGAAAGTTGTGCAGCATCAGCCAGTTGTTGTTCCGTCACACCGGGAGCAGGCAAAAACTGAGATGCCTGACGGTTGCCTAATGTGATTGTGCCGGTTTTATCCAGCAACAGAACATCTACATCGCCTGCGGCTTCAATGGCACGCCCGCTGGTAGCAATGACATTAGCTTCCAACATGCGACTCATACCTGCAACACCGATAGCAGAAAGCAATCCGCCAATGGTGGTGGGAATTAAACAAACTAACAGCGCGATCACCACTGTGATTGTAATGGGGGCACCGGAATGGTTGGCTTCAACACTGAATAAGGAAAAAGGGAGTAAACTGGCACAGGTTAGCAGGAAAATTATGGTGAGAGCAGTAAGTAGAATCGAGAGAGCAATTTCGTTCGGTGTTTTTCGCCGTTTGGCTCCTTCAACCATTGAGATCATCCTGTCAAGGAAGGTTTCTCCCGGATTGACAGAACATTCTATGATTAGCCAATCTGATAACACTTGGGTTCCTCCCGTTACGGAAGCAAAATCTCCTCCTGATTCCCGGATCACCGGGGCTGATTCCCCTGTAATAGCACTTTCATTAACAGAAGCACCGCCTTCAATGACTTCTCCATCACAGGGGATAATTTCACCCGCTTCTATCAGTACAATATCTCCTTTGCGTAAACTATCTGAAGTGACTTTCTCTTTTGTAGCGTTGCGACTGGGCGTGGAAAGTCTGGTGGCCCAGGTCGTTTGTTTTACACCTTTCAGGCTGGAAGCCTGAGCCTGACTGCGTCCTTCTGCCAGCGCTTCAGCAAAATTGGCAAACAGTACAGTGAACCATAACCATAAAGCAATTGATCCAGTAAAAAGTGCATTGCCTTCTGTCTGACCGATTAATATACCGAGCCATAACAAGGTAGTCAGGCAGCTACCAAGATAAACGACAAACATGACCGGATTGTGCCACTGAATGGCCGGATGACATTTTTTTATTGAATCGATAATCGCTTGGCGAATGAGATCGGATTCAAACAATGCCTGTTTTTTATTTCTCATTACTTATCTCACAATTTATCTCACAACTTCACCTAACGTGATAGTTGCCAAAGTTGTAAATGCTCAGCAATAGGGCCAAGAGCCAATGCGGGAATGAAAGTGAGTGCTCCAACCAATAAGATGACCAAAATTAGTAAACCAATGAATAAGGCACTATGCGTCGGTAGCGTACCGTTACTGATCGGCTGGCGTTTTTTACTACTCATGGAACCAGCGATGGATAGTACAGGCAGAATGACACCAAAACGCCCAAGAAACATCACTATTCCTAAGAGCAGATTGTAAAACAGGTTATTGGCTTCCAGGCCAGCAAAAGCACTACCGTTATTATTTGCCGCAGATGTGACAGCATAAAGTATTTCTGTGAAACCGTGCGCTCCGGGATTGGTTACGGCAGCTCGTCCCGCATCAAACGAAACTGACAGCGCAGTTCCTAGCAAGATAAGAGAGGGGGTAACCAGAATTGCAAGAGCGACCATTTTCATTTCATGAACATCAATTTTCTTGCCCAAATATTCAGGAGCACGACCTATCATCAAGCCCGCAATAAAAACGGCTAACAGAACAAATAGCAACATGCCATAGAGCCCGGCGCCTACACCACCAAATACGACTTCGCCAATTTGCATTAACCAGAGTGGTATCATGCCCCCTAATGCCGTGAAAGAATCATGCATTGCATTGACTGCTCCACAAGAGGCCGCTGTCGTGATTATGCTGTAAAGGGAGGAAACAAGAATACCAAAGCGGTTTTCCTTTCCTTCCATATTGATATTGCTGCTGACTCCTAATTGCATGAAGTGGGGATTACCCACAGTTTCAGCGTACATCACAACAGATACAGAAATGATGAAAATAATGCTCATTGCCCAGAGTAAGGCATACCCCTGGCGATTATCTCCAACAACCAGACCAAATGCGAAACACAAGGCACTGGGGATCAGAAAAATTGCAAGCATTTGTACAAAGTTACTGATGGCATTTGGGTTTTCAAAAGGATGAGCTGAATTTGCTCCAAATACACCTCCGCCATTTGTTCCCAGTAATTTGATAGCTTCCTGAGAAGCTACCGGCCCCATAGGGAGTAATTGTTGCTGTCCTTCAAGGGTATGGACTGCAACATAGGGAGAGAAATTTTGAATCACACCTTGGCTGGCAAAGATAAGAGCAAAAATGATCGCCAGAGGTAGCAGTAAATATAGAGTAATACGGGTGATATCAACCCACGCATTCCCTAGAGTTTTTATACCCTGACGGGAAAATGCTCGTATTAAGGTAAACGCAATGGCAATACCTGTCGCAGCTGACAAGAAGTTTTGCACGGTTAATCCTGCCATCTGGCTCAGATAACTGAGGGTGTTTTCGCCACTGTAGGCTTGCCAGTTAGTATTAGTGATAAAGCTAATTGCTGTATTGAGTGCCAAATCCCATTTCATTCCCGCAAAATGTTGTGGATTGAGTGGCAGATATTTTTGACTTATCAGCAGGATAAATAATAACAACAGGCCTGCAACGTTGAATATAATAATGGCAAATGTATATTGCCACCAGTTCATTTCTTTGAAGCTATTACCGGGTTTTTGTAAACCACAACAGCGCCATAAGATTATTTCTGTATTTGTAATCCAGTGAGATAATTCTCCTTCAATTAGGTTAGCGATAAAATTTCCAAGAGGTTTACTTAATATAAATAGAAATAATAAGAAAGTGGCTATCAGCAGAAAAGGAGAGGCTTCCATTTAGAAATCCTCCGCATTTAATAACGCATAAATCAAATAGAACAGTAATAGCACTAGCAGGATAGCGCCAACGATAATGAGTAATTTATTCACTGCTTATCTCCTTGTTTACTTCTTAATAACAACAGACGGTTGAGAATAAAAGTGACCATACAAAGAAGTGATTAAATAAAGAGAGCCTGTAAAATTAAAATATAAATAAATTTGATTGATTCGTCGTTATAAAGAATAAGTTTAGTTTAGCAAATTCCAATGAGTTAATTTTATGTTTTTAAAATGTTGGTTTTGTTTCTGTTTAAGTTTTTTTTGTAATTAAATTACGTACCGACAAAAAAATAGTGATTTTAAGCACTAAAAAAGTGGTCTGATCAGTAGTAAAATTTCATTTCATCAAGTAAAATTTAATATGTCTTACAGGTATTGCCCATTTAAGGAGGGTCTTTATGTCTACATATCGTGAATATTCCCGGCATCAGGTTCTCTTGCGGCGTGTTGGCGCTGTCGCATTAGGCGTCACTGCGCTTCCTGTTATGTTATTTAGCCGAAACCGTGCCCGTTTTTACAGCTACTTGCACAAAGTATGGGTAAAAACAAGTGATAAACCCGTATGGTTAGAACGTGCAGAAATTGCCTCTGACACGTTAATTCCCTGAATCTTCTACTCGGTGACTGGCTGTTCTTCGTTTTTTCTGCATAATGTTTTCTGACTAATATAGCCTTCTGAATATAGTATTAAATGTAGTATTCTGACACCTTGCCAACTTATGCTGGCAGGGTGTTTTGCTCTTCTTACTTATTACTACTGATGTCGTTACTTAATACATATATATATCACTTTGGGTAAGCGAAGAATAGGTACGTTTTCTATGGTGAAAAAACTAAATAATAAGGGGTGTGTAATGAATAATGTTGAATTAGAGCATGTACTCAATATGGAACTGAATGTTCGTGAGTTTCAGGATTATGCCCCTAATGGATTGCAGGTGGAAGGACGCCGTCATATTCAACGGGTTATAACGGGCGTGACAGCATGTCAGGCTCTACTGGATGAAGCTGTTCGTCTGGAAGCTGATGCTGTCATCGTACATCATGGATATTTTTGGAAGAATGAATCGCCTGTTATCCGAGGCATGAAACGCCGTCGTTTACAAACTTTACTCTGTAATGACATTAACCTGTACGGTTACCATCTCCCGCTGGATGCTCATCCTACATTAGGCAATAATGTTCAGTTAGCACGTCAGATGGGTGTGAAAATCATAGGAACGATTGATCCCTTACTTCCTCATGGTGCATTTGATCAACCTATTACTCCGGTAGAATTGACCGAACGCCTTGAAAAAAGACTGGAGCGCAAGGTACTGCATTGTGGTGATAACGCACGGGAAGAGATCCGCACTATCGCATGGTGTACAGGTGGCGGACAAAGTTTTATTGAGCAAGCTGCTGAATTTGGTGTTGATGCTTTTGTTACTGGTGAGGTATCCGAAAAGACCATTCATGTTGCCCGTGAAATGGGGTTACATTTTTATTCGGCAGGGCACCATGCCACCGAGCGCTATGGCATCAAAACGCTTGGTGAATGGCTGGCGAATCATCATGGGTTGAATGTCACTTTTATTGATATTCCTAATCCGGCTTGATGTCTTACAATGCATAACCATTGATATATAAGTCATGACTTATATAATGCTATTATAAGTTATGGCTTATGAGGTTATCGTGTGGATTGTATATGAAAGAATTAAGGATCCAATGTAAAGGAAGACCTATCAGAGCGCTTTTTGCTTTTGATCCTTTAAGGCAGGCTATTGCCCTGTGTGCAGGTGATAAAGCCACAAATGATAAACGTTTTTACAAAGAAATGATCGCGATTGCTGATGCGGAATATGAAGCACATTTAGCTAATTTGGAGGGTAAGAAATGAAAACTCTCAAAGAGAAAATTCAAGAATTTTTGGAAGAAGATCAAGCAGAGATAAAACAAATGGCTGATGAGCTAGTTTTAGAAACTGGATTACAACTGTTGAGGGAAGAGTTAAATATTTCTCAGCAAAAATTGGCTAACAGTTTAGGTATCAGCCAACCAGCCATTACTCAAATAGAACAACGGGGTAATGATATAAAGTTAGTTACACTAAAACGTTATGTTGAAGCGATGGGAGGTAAGTTGAGCTTAACTGTAGAACTCCCAACTGGTAATGGAAAAATTTTCCATATTTAGCAGATAGTTGAATACTTGCACTAACCTTTAAGGTTATTGTTCTTGTTGGGTGTAATACCCGGCAAGGATAGAAACACTGTGATTAATCCACAATAAATTAGAATATTACCTAACGCTTGACTCCAACCAGCAAGAGCTAGGCCAGCCCCTAACAGCAAATAGTAAAATAACCCTAACAAGGCGCCTGCTGTGCCCAATCTATCTGTATAGCGATTTAAGGCAGAGGCTAAAATATTGGGAATTGCAAGGCCGTAAGCAATCACAATACCCAACATAGGGAAAATAAACAGCCAACTATTTTCAAGCAGATAAACACCAATCCCACTTAATAAGACAAGCCATGCCGCAAGGGATATGATTTTTTTAGTTGTCCATTTCTTTTTTAAAAATTGTTTATTAAATACTGAACCCACCCCAGCACCGAGTGTGAAGAGTAGTCCGGTATAACCGAAAAGCTCTGGTGATAATCCGAATTGTGCAAAACGGAAAGGAGCCAGTTGATAGTAGCTGAATAGACAAACATTGAATAAAGCGATGAGAAATACACTTCGCCAAATGGCAATATCTTTCAACATCACGCTGGCGGTATCAGATAGCGCAACTTTTGTTACAGTTACCGGGTGTGTTTCTGGTAAGCGAATAACAGACCAACTGGTCAAAATAGCAGCCAAAATAGTCAATCCTGCGAATACGGCCTGATAACCGCCAAAATGATTCAGTGCAGAGCCGCTGATCATACCAATGGCAGGACTGGCCGCCAAAGCAATGCCCATAATGGAGAAAACACGTGTCAGTTCTTCACCACGGTAACTATCGCGCATGATAGTTTGTGTCCCGATTGAGCCGACCGCTGCTCCGAAAGCGGATAACATTCTGGCGCACAGTAGTAACCAGAAGTGCTCTGTTAATAGAGCTATAACACAAGCCAGACCATAGAGTAATAACCCGGCAATAATGGTAGGACGTCTGCCAATAACATCACACATGCGACCCCATACGACGAAACCAATAGCAAAGGCGAAAAAGTAGAGTGACAAGGTTTGCGAGGCTTGTTCTGCATTGACGGCAAAGCTATTGGCAATATTGGTTAGGGCAGGGCTATAGATAGTTTCCACAATTTGAGGAAACATCATTAAAGCAATAGCGAGCCAAAGTGATGGTTTAACTTGCATGGTATTTTTCTTCTGATCGTTAATGAGTGATGACCAGAAGGTTAGCATTCTGATAGCTGTCTAGTTATGATAATAAAGACAATAAATTTATATAATCAGACATTAATTTAACGGGAGCTAATATGGCATGGTTGAGGCAAAGTGATCATTTTGATCCTGACAGTTTGAATGTACCTGTAGTAGGCATTGCGGCAGAGATGGGACAGCACGACTCTGGTTTTCATCAACATGTTATGGGTCAGCTATTGTTTACTCAGCGGGGTTGTATCAAGATCACTTTGGCTAATCAGATTTCTGTTTTACCTCCGACCAGAGTGGCATGGATCCCGCCAAGAACATTACATCGGGCGGAAATGCGTGGTTCTGTTGGATATCGTTCTATCTATCTTGATGTTTCTGAGGTGGATTGGATACCTGACAGGAGTGAAGTACTGGAAGCTACACCATTGCTACAGGCAGTTTTGGAACGTATTGCAATATCGCCTTTTGATACTGACTGGAATCAGGGAAAAGACGCACATTTATTGGCAGTGCTTTTTGATGAAATGTGTGCGGCACACCGAGAGCCAACGTTATTGCCTTTGCCTCTTGATCGTCGTTTGGCTCGTTTGTTGTTTGAGCAATTACCTCCTCCACTACAGGAAATGGCTACTTATATTGGTGCCAGTGAAAAAACGATTACCCGCATATTTCAGCGTGAAACGGGAATGAGTTATCAACAATGGCGGCAACAATGGCGGTTGATTAAGTCAATTGAATTATTGGCACAGGGTAAGACGATATCTTATGTGGCTCAGGAGTTGGGGTTTGCCAATGACAGTGCTTTTGTCACGTTCTTTCGCAAAATCATCGGAAAGCCGCCACGTGAGTATATGGCAGGCTAAGGGGCAAAAGCAGTTGCAGGGGATGAAGAGGAGAAAAAACCAATAGTTTCACCAATAGAAAGCTTTTTAGGAAGGATCATAAGCAGTCCCTTTTATTGAAATAATAATGGGTATCACGTAGCGGATACTGCACCCTACTATCAGATGGCAAGCCAATTGTGGTGGATTGGCAGGTAAGGTGCAGTATATACACGCTTCAGAATATGAAGTGTGTCAGTAAGTTTGTTAGATTATTTTTTAATCTTACTCGTGAAGTCGCGCTTAGTATGACCAGTGTAAAGCTGGCGAGGACGAGCGATCTTCAAACCATCGTCATGCATTTCATTCCAGTGTGCAATCCAGCCAATTGTACGGGCAATGGCAAAGATTACGGTAAACATGGAGGATGGAATCCCCATTGCTTTCAGAATAATACCAGAATAGAAATCGACATTCGGATACAGTTTTTTCTCAATAAAGTACGGATCGCTCAGGGCAATACGTTCCAGCTCCATGGCAACTTCCAACAAACTGTCATTCAGACCAAGTTCATCCAGTACTTCATGACAGGTTTCACGCATCACAGTAGCACGTGGATCATAGTTTTTATAGATGCGATGACCAAAGCCCATCAGGCGGAAAGAGTCATTTTTATCTTTGGCGCGGGCGACAAATTCAGGAATGTGATCGACAGTCTGGATCTCTTCCAGCATACGCAGACAAGCTTCATTTGCGCCACCATGTGCAGGTCCCCACAATGATGCAATTCCCGCAGCGATGCAGACGAATGGATTCGCACCAGAAGAACCCGCGGTACGTACTGTTGAAGTCGAAGCATTCTGTTCATGATCCGCATGTAGAATAAAAATGCGATCCATTGCTTTTTCCAACACCGGATTGACCTTATATTCCTCACAAGGCGTTGAGAACATCATATACAGGAAGTTACCGGCATAAGAAAGATCATTACGAGGATAAACGAAAGGTTGACCAATGGAGTATTTGTAACACATTGCTGCCACAGTTGGCATTTTGGATAGCAGACGATATGCAGTGATTTCGCGGTGTTGAGGATTATGAACATCCACTGCATCGTGATAGAAAGCCGCAAGAGCGCCAGTCACACCACAAAGTACAGCCATAGGATGAGAATCACGACGGAAACCGTGAAACAGGCGGGTAATCTGCTCGTGGATCATCGTATGACGAGTCACAGTTTTTTTGAATTTTTCGTATTCTTCGGGTGTTGGTGGTTCCCCGTACAGCAGAATATAACAAACTTCCAGATAGTTTGATTTCGTTGCGAGCTGATCGATGGGAAAACCACGGTGCAGCAAAATGCCTTCGTTGCCATCAATATAGGTGATTTTCGACTCACAAGAGGCAGTGGAAGTGAAACCGGGATCGTAGGTATAGAAGCCTTTTGAGCCGAGGGTACGAACGTCAATCACTTCAGAACCTAGGGTTGGCGTTAGTACGTCTAGTTCGATAGCAGCTGAACCATTTATGGTCAACGTAGCCTTTTTATCAGCCATTTACATCTCCTTAGCGCTTATTTTTTATAACCCCTAACAACCTTCAGATAGGCGCAATTTTTTACTGTGCCGACGGCATTGTGCTACCGGAGAGAATTAAAAATCAGGCTGTATACATTTAATGCTGAAATCTCATTTACGGACGACAATCGTTTTCAGGTTGTTAAAAAGTTTCTGGATGTCATATCTAAAGTATTCTTAACATAAAATGTTACCATTTTGTGTCATAACGATACTTTTACAAAGCTCGTGTTTTTCGTGAAGTTTACTTTTTCATCGCAAAACGACGGTGAATAATATGCACCGCCATATATGTAAGATAAATGTTTAATCTTTGTCAAACAAGATAATGGTTTTTATGATAAATGTTTGAAGTGTGATCTTACTCACTGTTCAAGCTAAATGTTAATAATCATATTGTGTGGGAATTGTAATAACAATGTGAAGTACTTATACTGCGTTAAGGTCTCCGGATACCTGATGTAGGAGCACCCAGCGTAATCAAATCACAACGTTTGATGAACAGTAAGGATTGTTAAATTAATTATGTTGTGTCTTTGTATCCTCTTAACGCTGTCTGATTCCCACCCAGGGCCGGAGGATGGAAAATAAAAAAAGCTGTGTGGGCAAAATTGTGAAAAAACAAAGACCTGTCAACCTCGATTTGCGGACGATAAATCAACCCGTGTCCGCGATAGCTTCGATCTTGCACCGTATCTCAGGCGTCATCACCTTTATAGCAGTCGGCATTCTGTTGTGGTTGCTGGGTATGTCACTGTCTTCGCAAGAGGGCTTCCAGCATGCATCTGAAATTATGACTGGCTTTTTCGCCAAATTTATCCTGTGGGGGATATTAACGGCATTGGGTTACCACATCTGTGGTGGGATCCGCCATGTTTTGATGGATTTTGGCTTTTTGGAAGAGAGCCTTGCTACTGGTAAAACTTCTGCCAAATTGGCAATAGTGATCGCAGTTATTCTGTCTATTCTGGCTGGGGTATTAATATGGTAAGCAACGCATCCGCATTGGGGCGCACGGGTATTCAGGACTGGCTGTTGTTACGTGCATCTGCAATCGTTATTGTTTTATATGTTCTTTATCTTGTTGGTTTTGTAGCAACAACGTCAGACATCACTTATGAAGTCTGGAGCGGTTTTTTTTCTTCATCTCTCACTAAAGTGTTCACCATATTGGCACTGATTTCTATTCTGGTCCACGCATGGATCGGAATGTGGCAGGTGCTGACAGATTATGTGAAGCCACTGGCACTGCGTCTGGTGTTGCAACTGGTGATTATTGTTGCGCTGCTGGCTTATTTGATTTACGGAACAATTGTTGTGTGGGGTGCATAAATGAAACTGCCAGTAAGAGAGTTTGACGCTGTTGTTATTGGTGCTGGTGGCGCAGGTATGCGTGCTGCACTGCAAATTTCACAAATGGGCTTATCTTGTGCCCTGATTTCTAAGGTTTTCCCGACCCGCTCCCATACAGTTTCAGCACAGGGTGGCATTACCGTTGCTCTGGGCAACTCTCATGATGATAACTGGGAATGGCATATGTATGACACCGTGAAAGGTTCCGACTATATCGGTGACCAGGATGCCATCGAATATATGTGTAAAACTGGCCCTGAAGCGATTTTGGAACTGGAACACATGGGGTTGCCATTCTCACGCCTGGATGATGGAAGTATCTATCAGCGTCCATTTGGTGGGCAATCCAGAAATTTTGGCGGTGAGCAAGCTGCCCGCACAGCTGCTGCTGCTGACCGTACTGGTCACGCATTACTTCATACCCTGTATCAGCAAAACCTGAAGAACCACACGACCATTTTCTCTGAGTGGTATTCTCTGGATCTGGTAAAAAACCAAGATGGTGCTACTGTTGGCTGTACAGCCATCTGTATTGAAACAGGTGAAGTCGTCTATTTCAAAGCCAAGGCAACTATTCTCGCAACAGGCGGTGCAGGCCGTATTTTTCAATCTACAACTAATGCGCATATCAATACTGGTGATGGTGTTGGTATGGCGTTGCGTGCTGGTGTTCCTGTTCAGGATATGGAAATGTGGCAATTCCATCCGACAGGAATTGCGGGTGCTGGTGTATTGGTGACAGAAGGCTGCCGTGGTGAAGGTGGTTATCTGCTGAATAAAGATGGTGAACGCTTTATGGAGCGTTATGCACCAAATGCTAAAGATCTGGCTGGTCGCGATGTGGTTGCACGGTCTATGATGATCGAAATTCGTGAAGGTCGCGGTTGTGAAGGCCCATGGGGACCTCACGTGAAATTGAAGCTGGATCATTTGGGTAAAGAGGTTCTAGAATCCCGCCTGCCGGGTATCCTTGAACTATCCCGTACTTTTGCCCACGTAGACCCTGTAAAAGAACCGATTCCGGTGATCCCAACCTGCCACTATATGATGGGTGGAATTCCAACTAAAATTACTGGTCAGGCACTGACTATTAATGAGAAAGGCGAAGATGTTATCATTCCGGGCTTATTTGCTGTGGGTGAAATCGCTTGTGTATCTGTTCATGGTGCGAACCGTTTAGGTGGTAATTCATTACTGGATTTGGTGGTCTTTGGCCGTTCTGCTGGTTTGCACTTGAAAGAGTGTTTGATGGAACAAGGAACCAGCCGTGATGCCAGCGAGTCTGATGTTGATGCAGCACTGCAACGTCTGAACCGTTGGAACAATACCCGTTCAGGCGAAGATCCGGTTGAAATCCGTAAAGCATTGCAGGCTTGTATGCAGCACAACTTCTCTGTATTCCGTGAAGGTGATGCGATGGCGAGAGGATTAGATGAATTGAAAGTCATCCGTGAGCGCCTACAAAATGCCCGTTTGGATGATACATCATCAGAGTTCAATACCCAGCGTATTGAATGTCTGGAATTGGATAACCTGATGGAAACCGCTTATTCGACTGCTGTGGCTGCAAATTTCCGTACAGAAAGTCGTGGAGCGCATAGCCGTTTCGATTATCCAGAGCGTGATGATGCAAATTGGCTGTGCCATAGCTTGTATTTACCGCAGACTGAGAGCATGACCCGTCGTGAAGTTAACATGCAGCCAAAATTGCGTGAAGCCTTCCCGCCGAAAGTGCGTTCTTACTAGTTGCGTTGCTGATGTTCCAGTTGCGGAGAAATAGATTATGAAACTTGAATTCTCAATTTATCGTTATAATCCGGATGTAGACAACGCACCCCGTATGCAGGATTACATGCTGGAAGCTGAAGAAGGGCGTGACATGATGCTGCTGGATGCACTTATCCAGTTGAAAGAACAAGATCCAACGTTGTCATTCCGCCGTTCGTGCCGTGAAGGTGTATGTGGTTCTGACGGTCTGAATATGAATGGTAGAAACGGGCTGGCTTGTATTACTCCTGTTTCAGCATTATGCCGTGGTAACAAGAAGATTGTTATTCGTCCGCTGCCTGGTTTACCCGTTATTCGTGACCTGGTTGTTGATATGGGGCAGTTTTACGCGCAATATGAGAAAATCCGTCCTTATTTGCTTAATGACGGTAAAAATCCACCTGCGCGTGAACATCTGCAATCACCAGAACAGCGCGCAAAATTGGATGGTCTTTATGAATGTATCCTGTGTGCCTGTTGTTCGACGTCATGCCCGTCATTCTGGTGGAACCCGGATAAATTTATTGGGCCAGCAGGTCTTTTAGCCGCATATCGTTTTCTGATTGATAGCCGTGATACTGAAACTTCATCCCGATTGGATGGATTGAATGATGCTTTCAGTGTCTTTCGTTGTCATGGGATCATGAACTGCGTCAGTGTGTGTCCTAAAGGCCTTAACCCGACAAAGGCGATTGGGCATATTAAGTCGATGTTGTTAAGACATAGTGCTTAATTAAAATATTACCTAATTAAATATACCGACAATGTATAGATAGTGCATAAATAACACATAAATTGTGTGTAAATAATGCATATAAGGTTGCCCTCCACAATTTTGAAATAAATATCAAGCCAGTGGAGGGCATAAAGAATGAAAGATGATAAATTGCCTGCTGCTAATGACGGCGCATGTTATTGGAATAAGGAACCTTTAAAAACTGCCTCTCAGTTTTTAAAGGTTCCTTGAAGGGTAGAATAACCTAAATAAAGAACATGCATTAAGCACGTCCAAATGAACCTTTTATCAACACCGCTTATTAATAAAGCGGTATTTGTTAACCACGGCGAAAACTAAAGCTTTTAAAGCTTAAGGGATCACAATGCAGAACGGTGCAATGAAGGACTGGCTGGATTCAAGCTTTCTGGCTGGTGCAAACCAGTCTTACATAGAGCAAATCTATGAAGACTATATAACCGATCCTAATTCTGTTGATGCAGGTTGGAGAGAAATTTTCCAACAATTACCGGATGCAGGACTTCACGGGGAACAACTTCACTCACAGACACGTGATTACTTCCGTCGTCTGGCAAAGGATGCCACTCGTTACCACACTTCAGTCAGCGATCCAGCAATGGATGCAAAACAAGTTAAGGTTTTGCAGCTTATCAACGCATTCCGCTTCCGCGGTCATCAACATGCGAATCTTGATCCATTGGGATTATGGAAACAGGAACCTGTACCGGATCTTGATCCTGCTTTCCATAATTTAACAAAAGCAGATTTTGAAGAAACGTTTAATGTAGGCTCATTTGCTAGCGGCAAAGAGACAATGAAATTGGCGGATTTGTATGACGTACTGAAGCGCATTTATTGCGGCTCTATTGGTGCGGAATATATGCATATCACCAATACAGAAGAAAAGCGCTGGATCCAGCAGCGCCTGGAATCTGTCTCTGTCAGTTCACAATTCAGTGCAGATGAAAAACGTCGCTTTCTGGCGGAGTTAACTGCGGCAGAAGGTCTGGAGCGTTATCTGGGGGCTAAATTTCCAGGGGCGAAACGTTTTTCTCTGGAAGGCGGTGATGCACTGGTTCCAATGCTGAAGGACTTGATCCGTCATGCAGGTAAGCAAGATACACGCGAAGTTGTACTTGGCATGGCTCACCGTGGTCGCCTCAATGTTCTTATTAATATCTTAGGTAAAAAACCTGCCGATCTGTTTGATGAATTTGCCGGGAAACATAAAGAACATCTCGGAACAGGTGATGTGAAGTATCATCAGGGTTTTTCCTCTGATTTCGAAACCGAAGGTGGTTTAGTACATTTAGCGTTGGCATTCAACCCATCTCACCTTGAAATTGTCAGTCCTGTAGTTATTGGTTCAGTACGTGCTCGCCGTGACCGTCTTGATGAAGGCCAGAGCAACATGGTGTTGCCGGTAACCATTCATGGTGACGCAGCAGTAACAGGGCAGGGGATTGTTCAGGAAACACTGAACATGTCTCAGGCTCGCGGTTATGAAGTTGGTGGCACTGTTCGCATTGTGGTTAACAACCAGATTGGTTTTACTACTTCCAACCCGAAAGATGCCCGTTCAACACAATATTGTACTGATGTTGTGAAAATGGTTCAGGCACCGATTTTCCACGTTAATGCTGATGACCCGGAAGCTGTTGCCTTTGTTACCCGCCTGGCTCTGGATTTCCGTAATACCTTTAAACGTGACGTGATGATTGATCTGGTTTGTTACCGTCGTCACGGTCATAACGAAGCTGATGAGCCAAGTGCAACTCAGCCACTGATGTATCAGAAAATCAAGAAGCATCCGACTCCACGTAAGATCTATGCGGACAAACTCATCGCAGAAGGTCTGTTGTCGCCTAACGATGTGACTGAAATGGTTAACTTATATCGTGATGTACTGGATCATGGTGAATGTGTTGTAGATGAATGGCGCCCAATGGGATTGCATTCGTTTACATGGGAACCTTACCTGAATCACGAATGGGATGAAGAGTATCCACATAAAATGGATATGAAGCGTCTGCAAGATCTTGGTAAACGCATTAGTACCATTCCTGCCGAAGTGGAAATGCACTCTCGTGTTGCAAAAATCTACGCTGATCGTGCAGACATGGTCAACGGCAACAAAATGTTTGACTGGGGTGGAGCGGAAACACTGGCTTATGCAACCTTGGTTGATGAAGGTATTCCAGTTCGTTTGTCTGGTGAAGACGCTGGCCGTGGCACATTCTTCCACCGCCATGCTGTTGTCCACAATCAGGCTAATGCTTCTGTTTATGTCCCTCTGGCAAATGTTCACAACGGTCAGGGTATATTTAACGTATGGGATTCAGTCCTGTCAGAAGAAGCTGTACTGGCATTTGAATATGGTTATGCAACGACAGAGCCTCGTACATTAACTATCTGGGAAGCCCAGTTTGGTGATTTTGCCAACGTAGCGCAGGTTGTGATTGATCAGTTCATCAGTTCTGGTGAGCAAAAATGGGGTCGTATGTGTGGCCTGGTCATGTTGTTGCCACATGGCTACGAAGGACAAGGCCCTGAGCACTCATCAGCACGTCTGGAACGTTACCTGCAATTGTGTGCAGAACAGAACATGCAGGTTTGTGTGCCATCAACTCCGGCTCAGGTTTACCACATGCTGCGTCGTCAGGCACTGCGTGGTATGCGTCGTCCCCTGATAGTCATGTCACCTAAGTCGTTGCTGCGTCATCCATTGGCAGTATCCAGCCTAGATGAACTGGCTAATGGTAAATTTGAAACAGTGATTGGTGAAGTTGATGCGTTGGATCCAAAAGGTGTGAAACGCGTTGTACTTTGCTCCGGTAAAGTTTATTACGATCTGCTGGAACAACGTCGTAAGAACGAGCAGACCGACGTCGCCATTGTGCGTATTGAACAACTGTATCCATTCCCGCGTCAGGACATGCAGACTTTACTTGAGCAGTATGCACATGTTCATGATTTTGTCTGGTGTCAGGAAGAGCCATTGAACCAAGGGGCTTGGTATTGCAGTCAACATAATTTCCGTGAAGCGATCCCATTTGGGGCTTCTTTACGTTATGCAGGGCGTCCGGCTTCTGCTTCCTCGGCTGTGGGCTATACATCTGTTCACCAGCAGCAACAGCAAGCTCTGGTTAATGACGCACTGAACGTTGAATAAATAAAGGATAGAAAATGAGTAGCGTAGAAATTCTGGTTCCAGACCTTCCTGAATCTGTTGCGGATGCCACTGTTGCGACATGGCATAAAAAACCAGGTGATACCGTAGAGCGTGATGACATTCTGGTTGAAATCGAAACAGACAAAGTGATTTTAGAAGTACCAGCAAGTGAAGCGGGTGTTCTGGAATCTATTCTGGAAGAAGAAGGAGCCACTGTACTGTCTAAGCAACTGCTTGGCCGCATTAGCCTGAGTGACAGTACTGGTATGCCTGCTGTGATGAAAGAACAAACAGAAGCAACACCAGCACAACGCCAGACAGCTTCTTTGGAAGAAGAAAGCAATGATGCACTGAGCCCGGCAGTTCGTCGTTTGATTGCAGAGCATGATTTAGATCCTACTGCAATTAAAGGCAGTGGTGTAGGTGGCCGTATTGTGCGCGAAGATGTAGAAAAATATATTGCTGCGAATAAAAAAGAGAGTGCTAAATCTGCTCCAGCGGCTCAACCATCTCAGCTACCACACCGCAGTGAAAAACGCGTACCAATGACTCGGTTGCGTAAGCGTATTGCAGAACGTCTGCTCGAAGCGAAAAACAACACTGCAATGCTGACGACTTTTAACGAAGTCAATATGAAGCCAATTCAGGAATTGCGTAAGCAATACGGTGATGAGTTTGAAAAACGTCACGGTGTCCGTCTGGGTTTTATGTCTTTCTATGTGAAAGCCGTTGTTGAAGCATTGAAACGTTATCCAGAAGTTAATGCTTCTATTGATGGCACAGACGTGGTTTACCACAACTATTTTGATATCAGCATTGCGGTATCCACACCTCGTGGTTTGGTGACGCCAGTACTGCGTGATGCAGATGCATTAGGCATGGCTGATATTGAGAAAAACATCAAAGAGCTGGCTATTAAAGGCCGTGACGGCAAATTGACCGTTGAAGAACTCACTGGCGGTAATTTCACTATTACCAATGGTGGTGTTTTTGGCTCCTTGATGTCTACTCCGATAATTAACCCACCACAAAGTGCGATCCTTGGCATGCATGCTATTAAAGATCGCCCAATGGCAGTAAATGGTCAGGTTGAGATCCTTCCGATGATGTATCTGGCTCTGTCTTATGACCATCGCCTGATTGACGGACGTGAGTCTGTAGGTTTCCTGGTGACTATCAAAGAAATGCTGGAAGATCCAACACGTTTGTTGCTGGATGTATAGCATCACCATCAGGGTGGAGGGTGTTAAATTCCGCCCAGTCTGAAGTAAAACGATGTTGATGTAAAAAGTGCTGATGTAATAAATTATGCGGCCAGCCTTCGGGCTGGTCATATCCAGAGCAACAAAATAGAAGATAGTTTACCTTTCTTAGATTAAATTATGGATAGAACATCATGAATTTACACGAGTATCAGGCAAAACAACTTTTTGCACGGTATGGCTTACCAGCGCCTGCTGGTTATGCCTGCACTACACCGCGCGAAGCAGAAGAAGCAGCATCCAAGATTGGTGCAGGCCCTTGGGTCGTTAAATGTCAGGTTCATGCTGGCGGTCGCGGTAAAGCCGGGGGCGTGAAAGTCGTCAATAGCAAGGAGGATATCCGTGCTTTTGCTGAACAGTGGCTGGGTAAACGACTGGTAACTTACCAGACAGATGTACAGGGGCAACCTGTCCATCAAATCCTGGTAGAAGGGGCTACCGATATTGCCAAGGAGCTGTATCTTGGTGCCGTTGTTGACCGTGGTACACGTCGTGTAGTGTTCATGGCCTCTACCGAAGGTGGCGTCGAAATAGAAAAAGTGGCGGAAGAAACGCCCGAACTGATTCATAAAGCAATCATCGATCCACTGGCTGGCCCTATGTCCTACCAAGGCCGTGAACTGGCGTTCAAGCTGGGTCTGACTGGTAAACAAGTCAACCAATTCACTAAAATTTTCCTGGGATTGGCAAACCTTTTCCTTGAACGTGACCTGGCTCTAGTCGAAATTAATCCGTTGGTTATTACAACTCAAGGTGATCTTGTCTGTCTGGATGGGAAGTTAGGTGCGGACGGTAATGCTATGTTCCGTCAAGCTGAACTACGTGAAATGCACGACCCTTCACAGGAAGATCCACGTGAAGCTCAGGCTGCACAATGGGAACTGAATTATGTTGCGTTGGATGGCAACATTGGTTGTATGGTAAATGGTGCTGGTTTGGCGATGGGAACTATGGACATTGTCAAGCTGCATGGTGGCGCACCAGCTAACTTCCTTGATGTGGGCGGTGGTGCGACAAAAGAGCGTGTTACTGAAGCGTTCAAAATTATCCTGTCGGATGAAAATGTGAAAGCTGTCTTGGTAAATATCTTTGGTGGGATCGTCCGTTGTGACCTGATTGCTGACGGTATTATTGGTGCGGTGGAAGAAGTGGGTGTTCACGTACCTGTAGTCGTTCGTTTGGAAGGGAATAATGCTGAACTGGGTGCGAAGAAACTGGCTGATAGTGGTTTGAATATTATTGCAGCAACCAGTTTAACAGACGCAGCTAAACAGGCAGTCGCAGCAGCGGGGAACAAATAATGTCTATTTTAATTGATAAAAACACCAAAGTGATTTGTCAGGGTTTCACTGGCAGTCAGGGTACTTTTCATTCAGAACAAGCGATCGCTTACGGTACTCAAATGGTTGGCGGTGTGACGCCAGGTAAAGGTGGCACGCAACATCTTGGTCTGCCTGTTTTTAATACCGTCCGCGAAGCAGTTGAAACAACAGGAGCGACAGCTTCTGTTATTTATGTGCCAGCGCCATTCTGTAAAGACTCTATTCTGGAGGCTATTGATGCAGGTATTAAACTGATCATTACCATTACTGAAGGCATCCCAACGCTGGATATGCTGGCAGTTAAGGTAAAACTGGATCAGGCTGGCGTTCGTATGATCGGCCCTAACTGTCCGGGTGTTATTACTCCGGATGAATGTAAGATCGGTATTATGCCCGGTCATATTCATAAGGCAGGTAAAGTGGGTATTGTGTCTCGTTCAGGGACTTTGACTTACGAGGCTGTGAAGCAGACAACTGACGCAGGATTAGGTCAATCCACTTGTGTTGGTATCGGCGGTGATCCAATCCCGGGTTCAAATTTTATTGATATTCTGAAACTGTTCCAGGAAGATCCACAGACTGAAGCTATTGTCATGATTGGTGAAATTGGTGGTACAGCAGAAGAAGAAGCGGCTGCGTATATCAAAGAGCATGTTACTAAACCTGTTGTGGCTTACATCGCTGGTGTAACAGCACCTAAAGGTAAGCGAATGGGGCATGCAGGGGCGATTATTGCAGGTGGTAAAGGTACGGCGGATGAAAAATTCGCAGCATTGGAATCCGCGGGAGTGAAGACTGTCCGCAGCCTTGCTGACATAGGCGATGCAGTTAAGGGTTTATTGGCCAGCAAATAGTCACTAAATAAGTTATTTTTATAGAAAAAGGCTGCTTTGAAGCAGCCTTTTTATTGTCACTCTTAAACCACCTCCTATGGAGGTGGTGATCGTTCCTGTGGGGCTTTGCCCGTAGGACGCTCATGCTAAATACTTCCTCAGTTTGTTACCAG
>NZ_NIBS01000001.1:493668-573214 GCF_002632465.1 Xenorhabdus budapestensis
GCAGAAAGACAAATACAGCTGGGGCTGGAAGAATAGTGTTTAAGCCCCCTTTTAGGGGGCCGCGTCAAAGCCGCCTTCTATGAAGGCGGATTTTTACTTTTATTTATAATATAAACAGTAGGTTAGTCTTTTTATACTGATGGATATTTTAAAATTTAATTGAACTTATTTTAGAAAACTCTATTTAATCGTTTAATTTAATTAGAAATGTTAGAAAAATATATTTTTCTCATAATGAAAATGGAAAGTTAATTTTATAATGCTTTTTACAGCAAAAAATAAATTAATAGGCATTGTGGGAAACAAATTATTAACACTAAATCAACTGTAATGAAATAATAGCTGCAATGATTAACAGAAAACAGAGAAAATTGACTAAAATCAATTTATTACTGTGGAATGTGTTCGCTAAACTTGATTTTATTTTTCTAAAATAAACAGATATTACCTCGGTACTATTGGCCTATATAGAGAATTCTAATCTTAGTCACGCAAAAGCTATTTATTGTGTGTGAATATAGGCGTAATATTATTGAGGCATCTACTAAATTTTAATTTACTTAATAATTTGTTGTTGTGTTTGAGGCATTTATTGCTGGTAGTTACGAGACTTTCGTAAAACGAAAGTCGGGTTGCCGCAAGTCGGTGTCTTCCTGCTAGGAGCAAGGAGTCAAGATGTTTGATATTGTCGAACTGTCACGATTACAGTTTGCCTTAACTGCTATGTACCATTTCTTATTCGTACCATTAACACTCGGTATGGCGTTTTTGCTTGCGATTATGGAAACGGTATATGTTCTGTCTGGTAAACAAATCTACAAAGATATGACGAAATTCTGGGGTAAGCTATTTGGTATTAACTTTGCCTTGGGTGTCGCAACAGGTTTGACTATGGAGTTCCAGTTCGGAACAAACTGGTCATATTTCTCACATTACGTTGGTGATATTTTTGGTGCACCACTGGCCATTGAAGGTTTAATGGCGTTCTTCCTTGAATCCACATTTGTTGGTTTGTTCTTTTTCGGTTGGGATCGTCTGAGCAAGAAACAGCATTTGGTTGTGACTTGGTTGGTTGCATTAGGTTCTAACTTTTCTGCTTTATGGATCCTAATTGCGAATGGCTGGATGCAAAATCCGATTGCATCTGATTTCAATTTTGAAACCATGCGCATGGAGATGGTGAGCTTTAGTGAACTGGTTCTGAATCCTGTTGCCCAAGTGAAGTTTGTTCATACTGTAGCTGCTGGTTATGTGACAGGCGCAATTTTCGTCTTGGGGATCAGCTCTTATTATTTACTTAAAGGGCGGGATATTCCGTTTGCTAAACGTTCATTTGCCATTGCATCAAGTTTCGGTATTGCAGCAGTTCTGTCTGTCATTGTACTGGGGGATGAATCTGGATACGAAATGGGGGATGTGCAGAAAACCAAACTGGCTGCCATTGAAGCAGAGTGGGAAACTCAAACTCCTCCGGCTGCATTCACGCTGATTAGTATTCCTGATCAGGATAAGATGGAAAACAAATATTCCATTCAAATTCCTTACATATTAGGTCTTATCGCTACACGCTCCACTGATACTCCGGTTGTTGGCCTGCGTGACTTGATGAATCAGCATGAACAACGTATCCGTAACGGTCTTAAAGCATATGAATTGCTGGAAGAGCTGCGTGCAGGTAACACTGATCCGGCAGTACGTAAAGCATTCAATGAAAGCAAAAAAGACCTTGGTTACGGCATGCTCGTAAAACGTTACACCCCAGAGGTGGCAAACGCGACAGAAGAGCAAATTAAAGCCGCTGCGAAAGATTCTATTCCACTTGTGGCACCACTTTATTTTGCATTTCGTATCATGGTTGCCTGTGGCTTCATCATGTTACTGGTTATCGGCCTGGCATTCTTCAGCGTGATCCGTAATCGCATTGGTCAACAGAAGTGGTTGTTGCGTGCGGCATTGTTCAGTATTCCATTACCGTGGATTGCGGTTGAAGCTGGTTGGTTTGTTGCAGAGTATGGCCGTCAGCCTTGGGCAATTGGTGAAGTATTGCCAACCGCAGTGGCTGCTTCGACACGCAGTATTGGTGATCTGATTTTCTCAATGACACTGATTTGTGGTCTGTATACCTTGTTCCTGATCGCTGAAATGTTTTTGATGTTCAAATTTGCGCGCCTTGGCCCAAGTAGCCTTAAGACCGGACGTTACCATTTTGAACAGAAAACCATTTCTTCAACCAATAATTCTTCAGCGAATAATATTGAGTAAGCAGGAGTCCACTTATGCTTGATTATGAAGTGTTACGATTTATATGGTGGCTGTTGATTGGTGTATTGCTAATCGGGTTTGCAGTGACCGATGGTTTTGACATGGGTGTTGGTATCCTGCTGCGGATTATCGGCAAAGACGACACTGAACGTCGTGTCATGATTAACTCGGTTGCACCTCACTGGGATGGTAATCAGGTATGGTTAATCACCGCGGGTGGTGCATTGTTTGCTGCCTGGCCAGCGATATATGCTGCCGCTTTCTCCGGTTTCTATGTAGCGATGATTTTGGTGTTGGCTGCGTTGTTCTTCCGCCCTGTAGGGTTTGACTATCGTTCAAAACTGGAAAACAGAAAATGGCGTAACATGTGGGACTGGGGGCTGTTTGTTGGCAGTTTTGTACCTCCATTGGTCATTGGAGTTGCATTCGGTAACCTGCTGCAAGGTGTACCACTGATGATAGATGTAGACCAGAGGGTTTCCTATGAAGGGTCATTCTTTGAGCTGTTGAACCCTTATGGGTTGCTGGCAGGTATCATCAGTTTGATGATGATTACGACACAAGGGGCAACCTACCTGCAAATGCGTACTACGGGTGAATTGCATTTGCGTTCCCGTGCTGCGACACACGTTTGTGCATTGATAACCGCTGTGGCTTTCTTACTGGCGGGAGTGTGGCTGGTTTATGGCATTGATGGTTATGTTGTGACTGGTGGTCTGGATGTGAATGGAGTATCTAATCCATTGCATAAACAAGTTGCTCAACAAGCAGGGGCATGGCTTATTAACTTCGATAATCGGCCAGTATTGTGGGCGATACCTGCATTGGGTGTTATTCTTCCTTTGTTGACTATGCTGGCGACCCGATTGGATAAAGGTGCCTGGGCGTTCCTGTTCTCATCATTGACGGTTGCTTGTATTATTCTGACCGCAGGAATATCCATGTTCCCGTTTGTGATGCCATCAAGCCTTAATCCGAATGTCAGTTTGACTATGTGGGATGCGACATCCAGTCAGTGGACGTTGCAAGTTATGTTCATTGTTGCGCTTATCTTCGTTCCTATCATTCTGTCATACACCATTTGGTGTTACTACAAAACCTTTGGGCGTTTGGATAAGAGCTACATTGAAAACAACAAACACTCATTGTACTAAAGGAGCATAGAGCATGTGGTATTTTGCTTGGATTCTGGGAACGCTCTTAGCTTGTAGTTTTGCAGTTATTGCAGCTTTGGCACTTGAGCATAGTGAATCAGAAAAAGTAACTGAGAGTGACGAAAGATAATGTTGGTTGAAAAGTTTTACCAACTGATGAATAAGGGCCTGCTGAGGGCCCTTATCCTCATAATGGCTTTGGTACTTGCTGGATGTGTATTGTGGGATCCAACACGTTTTGCTGCGAACACAAGTTCATTGCCTGTATGGCAAGGCATTTTACTGATCTGGGCGGTGTGTTCTGGGGTCATTTTTGGCATTGGATTTAACCCTAAACATTTTATCTGGCGTCTTTTTTTTCATCCATTACCTGCATTTTTGATTCTGATTTTTGGCTTATATCATTTCCTTAAGTAAACTATTTATGATTTTATAGGACGTTGGCTTATAAATTTTTTTGATTTCTTTAATAACAAGTCATTCCAAAGCGCTATTGTCTTGAGTATAGTGACAGCGTCAATTCGCCTGATTAGGATTATATGTGAGTAATATGTTGTTCCGTTGGCCTATCCGTGTTTATTACGAAGACACAGATGCTAGTGGTATAGTCTATCACGCTCAATATTTGGCTTTTTATGAAAGAGCGCGTACAGAGATGTTGCGTGATAAGGGCTTCCACCAAAAGTATATGTTGGATGAACAAGTCGGTTTTGCTGTCAGCCGCATGACTGTTGACTACCGGAAACCAGCGAGGCTGGATGATCAGTTGGTTGTGGAAAGCGAGATAACGAACATCCGTGGTGCTTCACTGACATTTATTCAACGAATTGTTGATGGTAATGATGTAGTTATCAGTAACGCAGAATGTCTGATCGTCTGCGTAAATTCATCTCAAATGAAGCCTATTGCGCTTCCAAAGTCTATTGTCGCGGAGTTTAAGCAGTGACTGACATGAACATCCTAGATTTATTCCTGAAGGCAGGCTTTTTAGTGCAGCTGATCATGTTAATCCTGATTGGCTTCTCTGTAGTTTCTTGGGCAGTTATTATTCAACGAACAAGAATTCTGAATGCTGCTACTCGGGAAGCGGAAGCATTTGAAGATAAATTTTGGTCTGGGGTTGAGTTATCCCGTCTTTATAAAGAAAGCCAGTCACGCCGTGATTCTTTAAGTGGTACTGAACAGATTTTTTATTCTGGTTTTAAAGAATTCGCTCGCTTACATCAGGCGAATAACCATGCACCAGAGGCTGTCATTACGGGAGCTTCCCGCGCTATGAGAATTTCAATGAACCGTGAATTAGAAACATTGGAAAATCATATCCCATTTCTGGGTACTGTCGGTTCTATTAGCCCCTATATCGGTTTGTTCGGCACAGTTTGGGGGATTATGCACGCTTTTATTGCTCTGGGAGCAGTGAAACAGGCAACATTGCAAATGGTTGCCCCTGGTATTGCGGAAGCTTTGATTGCAACAGCAATTGGTTTGTTTGCTGCAATTCCGGCGGTGATGGCTTATAACCGTCTGAACCAGCGTGTCAATAAACTGGAACAAAGTTACGACAATTTTATGGAAGAATTTCTGGCGATTTTGCATCGTCAGGCTTTTGTTTCCAATTCCAATAAGTCGTAATTCATCGTAAGGGGAAAAAGCGAATGGCGCGCACTCGTAGTCGCAGACGTGAGCTAAAATCCGAGATCAATATCGTTCCCTTGCTGGACGTGTTGTTGGTTTTGCTGCTGATTTTTATGGCAACCGCCCCGATTATCACACAAAGCGTAGAAGTTGATTTACCTGATTCGGTGGATTCCAAAACCGTCTCCAGTTCTGATAATCCACCTGTTATTGTAGAAGTTTCCGGGGTAGGGCAGTACAACATGGTTGTTAATCAGGAGCGTTTAGAATTATTACCTGAGCAGCAAATTATTGCTGAAGCTCAAACCTTGATGAAAGCTAACCCAAAAACAATTTTCTTGATTGGGGGTTCAAAGGAAGTCCCTTATGATGAAATCATCAAAGCACTGAATATGCTTCGTCAAGCGGGTGTGAAATCGGTTGGTTTAATGACTCAGCCTATTGGTGCCTGATGGCGGCTTTTACTTAAAGTTTCTGGATGTCGAGCGTGGGAAAGACAAGCAAGCAAAACAGTAGGCTAAATCGTGCCATTATCATTTCGATTATTTTGCACATTATTCTGTTCGGATTCCTGATTTGGGGGTCTTTGAAGCAAAAAACAGAAATGGGAGGCGGTGGAAATAGTGGTACGGTGATTGATGCCGTTATGGTCGATCCGAATGCGGTAGTTCAGCAATATAACCAGCAGCAGCAACAGCAGGCTAATGCAAAGCTGGCTGAGCAGCAGCGGAAGAAAAAAGCTGAACAGCAGGCAGCCGAATTGCGTGCTAAACAGGCAGAAGAGCAGGAGCGGCTAAAAGCCGCAGAAGAAGAGCGGATAAAAGCACAGCAAGCCGCGGAAGAACAGAAAAAGCTGGCTGATACTGCGGCGGCTAAGGCCCGTGAAGAGCAAAAGATTGCCGAAGAGGCTGCTGCTAAAGCGAAAGCGGAGCAAGAAAGAATTCTGAAAGAGCAGGCAGAAGCTCAGAGAAAGGCAGAAGCCCAAGCTAAGAAAGAAGCAGAAGAAGCAGAAGAAGCAGCGAAACGAAAAGCTGAAACCGAAGCGAAGGCAAAAGCGGAAGCAGCGGCAAAAGCTAAAGCTGCTGCTGAAGAGAAAGCTAAAGCTGAAGCCGCTGCTAAAGCAAAAGCCAAATCTAAGGCTGAAGCCCAAAAAGAGGCTCAGGCAGTCGATGATCTGCTTGGGGGATTAACGTCTAATGCACCCAAACAGCAAGGTGGAGCCTCCGCTGCGGGTAAAGGCGGTAGTAAGAAAAGTGGCGTTTCTGAATCGGATATCAATAATTATAAAGGGCAAATTCGGGCCGCTATCCAGAAGAATTTTCGTGATCCGAGTTTGTACTTAGGGCGTACTTGTGATTTGAGCATAAAATTGGCATCAGATGGTATGTTGATTAGTGTTCAGGCTAATGGTGGCGACCCCGCATTATGTAGGGCTGCAATTGCCGCGGCGAATCAAACCAAAATGCCACGTCCACCAAGTAAAGAGGTTTATGAACATTTCAAGAGTTTCTCACTAGACTTTAAACCACAGTAAGGTAAATATTTGGTGGAAATGTGTTATTTATTAGATGAAACTTCGGATAATTTATTTACATAAATAAAATTATTAGATTTTATTTATGTATCTGGTTTTGTTTGTTGGCGTTTGTTAGAATCCGGCGGATTATTGCTGGCATATCGATCGCGATAAGGGAGAGATGATGAAGCAAACTTTTAAACTGACGTTTAAAGCATTATTGGGTTTTCTGATGCTATGGGCAACGTTTGCTCATGCAGAAGTTCGTATTGAAATTACAGAAGGTGTTGACTCTGCCCGTCCTATTGGCGTTGTTCCATTTAAATGGACTGGTGCAGGTAATCCGCCAGAAGAAATCGGTTCAATTGTTGCTGCTGATTTGAGGAACAGTGGGAAATTTAATCCCATTACTCCGGATCGTATGCCGCAACAACCTACTACAGCGTCTGAAGTAACACCTGCGGTATGGTCTGCGCTTGGAATAGATTCTGTAGTTGTGGGGCAAATTCAACCTGCCGCTGATGGTAAATTTTTGGTTTCCTATCAGTTGGTTGATGTAGCTGGGACACCGGGTTCAGTATTGGCGCAGAATCAATTTCCAGTTGAGAAAAAATGGCTACGCTATGCTGCGCATACAGCCAGCAATGAAGTATTTGAAAAGCTGACAGGTATTAAAGGCGCATTCACTACTCGTATAGCTTATGTGGTTAAGAGGGCTGTTACGAATAAGTATTCGTATGAATTGCGTGTTTCTGATTATGACGGTTATAACGAAACTCCGGTACGCAGTTCAGCAGAACCTTTAATGTCACCGGCATGGTCACCAGACAATTCTCAACTGGCATATGTGACATTTGAAGGTGGCCGTTCTTCTCTGGTTATCCAAACATTGGCAACAGGAGCAATTCGTCATGTAGCTTCATTTCCTCGCCACAATGGAGCGCCAGCATTCTCCCCTGATGGGGCTAAGCTCGCTTTTGCGCTATCTAAAACAGGTAGTTTGAATTTGTATGTGATGGATTTGGCTTCAGGGCAGATTCGTCAAATAACTGATGGCCGCAGTAACAATACTGAGCCGAGCTGGATGCCGGATAGCCAGACACTGGTCTATACCTCTGATCAGGGTGGTCGTCCACAATTGTATAAAATCGATATTAATGGCGGTGCTCCACAACGACTGACTTGGGAAGGTTCACAAAACCAAGATGCTGATGTGAGTCCAGACGGTATTTTTATCGTTATGGTTAGTACAGCGAGTGGCAGTCAGCACATCGCCAAACAGGATCTGGTAACGGGATCTGTCCAGATTTTGACAGATACGTTTCTAGATGAAACGCCGAGTATCGCACCTAACGGCACTATGGTTATTTATAGCTCCACTCAAGGGTTGGGGACTGTATTGCAGCTAGTTTCGACTGACGGGCGTTTCAAAGCGCGTCTTCCGGCTACCGATGGACAGGTTAAATTTCCTGCCTGGTCGCCGTATCTGTGATGCATAATAAGTATGTATGGCAAACTATAAAAGGATCAAAGAGATGCAACTGAACAAAGTGCTAAAAGGGCTGATGTTAGCTTTACCAATCATGGCCGTAGCAGCGTGTACTAACACTAACAAAAATGGCAACAATGATCAGTCTGGTGTAGGCACTGTTGATAATTCTTCTAAAGCAGGTTTGTCTGCTGAAGAATTAGCACGTCAGCAGATGCAAGAGCTGCAAAACAATAACATCGTATACTTCGGTTTCGATAAATACGACATTAACAGCGAATTTGCTCAGATGTTGGATGCACATGCTGCATTCCTGCGTAGCAATCCATCTGTTAAAGTAACTATCGAAGGCCATGCGGATGAGCGCGGTACTCCTGAATACAATATCGCTCTGGGTGAGCGTCGTGCAAATGCAGTTAAAATGTATCTGCAAGGCAAAGGTGTTTCAGCTGACCAGCTTGCTATCGTTTCTTATGGTAAAGAAAACCCAGCTGTACTTGGTCATGACGAAGCAGCATACGCTAAAAATCGTCGCGCTGTAATTGTATACTAAGAGTAAGGCATGAACAGTAACTTCAGACGTTTTGTATTGGGTCTGTCGTTATTGGTTGGCGTAGCGGCTCCTTGGGCCGCTACCGCCCGAGCGCCAATCAGTAATGTCGGCTCAGGCTCCACAGATGAGCGTCTTTCCCAATTAGAGCGTATTTCCGACGCTCATAGTCAGTTATTAACTCAACTCCAGCAACAGCTTGCTGATTCTCAGCGTGATATTGATACACTCCGAGGCCAGATTCAGGAAAATCAGTATCAATTAAATCAGATCATTGAGCGCCAGAAAGATATTTATCAGCAGTTGGATAAAATCACTAACCCTTCAGGTGCAGAAAACGATAATGCAGCTACTCCAGTGGAAAAGCGGGCTGATAATCAGCCCGCTGCCGCCACTAGCACAGGAAGTGAAAAGGGAGATTATGATGCCGCTGTCGCTTTGGCTATCAATACTAAGGAATATGATAAAGCTATCGTAGCATTCCAGAATTTTGTCAAAGTTTATCCTAAGTCGAAATACTTACCGAATGCCAGCTATTGGCTAGGCCAGTTGAATTACAACAAAGGTAAGAAAGATGATGCGGCTTATTATTTCGCGACCGTAGTGAAAAATTATCCTAAATCACAGAAAAGCAGTGATTCTCTGTATAAAGTTGGTTTGATCATGCAGGAAAAAGGGCAAAAGGATAAGGCGAAGGCAGTTTATCAACAGGTGGTTAAGCAATACCCTGGTACTAGTGCGGCTAAAATGGCCGAAAAAAAGATTGCAGGAATGTAATAATTATCCCCAAGAGGTTATTTATCGGTCTTTTTGGGGATAATTGGCCGATTAATAGGCGTTTAAACGGGGTTTGATAAAATAAACGTTGCGCCTCGCAGAGAAATCAGTAATATATGCCGCCGTTGGCAAGCAATAAGAAAAGCAATGCCAGACAAGATTTAGATGGGTCGTTAGCTCAGTCGGTAGAGCAGTTGACTTTTAATCAATTGGTCGCAGGTTCGAATCCTGCACGACCCACCATCTAAGTTTCCAATCAGACACTCCCCAGATGGATCGTTAGCTCAGTCGGTAGAGCGGTTTATCTTTACTTAATGGGTTGCAGGTTCGAGCCGAAATTAACTCCTCTATATCATATTAAAAACTTTAAAATATTTGAAGACATTCGCTTACAGATTGGCTATCTTGTTTAGTATGTAAAACAATATAGGGCAAAATAGTCGATTTTCATCTTAACTTTACGTTTTCTGTATTAATATACTAAACATCATTTATGGTTAAGGATAAGAAAGCATGGATTTTTTCAACATTCATAACATATTGGTACATATTCCGCTAGGAGCAGACGGTTATAACCTTTCATACGTAGAAGCTGTTGGTACAATTGCGGGCTTATTATGTATTTGGCTCGCCAGTCAGGAAAAAATTATTAATTACCTGTTTGGTGTGATTAATGTGTCATTATTTGCTGTGATATTTTTCCAAATTCAACTCTATGCCAGTCTTATTCTACAAATCTTTTTCTTCGCCGCTAATATTTATGGCTGGTATGCCTGGAGTCGGGTCAACGAACAGAAACAGATAGAATTAAAGATCCGTTGGCTAAACCCTAAACAAATGCTCAGTGTGGCGGTAGTTTCTATCGTTTTCATCCTGATCATGACATTCAATATTAATCAGATCTTTGGTTATATGGCAAAAATTGTGGTTCTTGCCTTACAGGGTATAGGATCTAATATTACCATGCCGAATTTACAGCCAGATGCATTCCCATTCTGGGATTCAGTGATGACAGTGCTATCAATAGTGGCAATGATTTTAATGACCCGTAAGCATGTGGAAAATTGGCTGATATGGGTGATCATTAATGTTATTAGTGTAGTGATTTATTTCTATCAAGGTGTTCTGGCTATGTCGTTGCAGTACATTATCCTGACGGGGATCGCTCTGAATGGTGCTCGTTTGTGGATCAAAGCAGCTAAAAATAATGAATAAAGTGTAATCTATTAAAAACGCAAACTAACAGTTAGCGCAGGCTATAAGTCATTAATTGGCTTATAGCCTGTTATTGATATTTCGTTTATTTGCTCCATCTTGCAAGTTCCTGCTTTATTAATTTAATCATCTGAATCTACATAATTTTTATGTATATTCTTATTCTTCTATGAAAAAAGTTCTTTTCTTACCTACAAAGATTATTTACAGCATAGCGCCTAACAGTTAGATTGAGATCACAAAATTATTTCAAATAACTGTAAACACATTAGGTGGAAGGTCGATGAATTACCAGAATGACGATATAAAAATAAGGAAAATAACAGAATTATTACCACCAGTTGCATTGCTCGAAAAATTTCCTGCAACAAAAGATACTGCTATTACTGTCCGTGAAGCTCGTGAAGCTATTCATAACGTTTTAGCGGGTGAAGATGATCGGCTATTGGTAGTAATTGGCCCGTGCTCAATTCATGATCCAGAGGCTGCATTGGAATATGCAGAGCGCCTGAACAAATTACGTAAGGAATTGAAGGCAGATTTGGAAATCGTGATGCGGGTTTATTTTGAAAAACCTCGTACTACAATCGGTTGGAAAGGGTTAATTAATGACCCGAAAATGGATTGTAGTTTTGATATTAACGATGGATTACGTGTAGCACGTAAACTTCTGATCGATATTAACGATATGGGATTACCAGCAGCAGGTGAATACCTTGATATGATCACACCTCAATATCTTGCAGATCTCATGAGCTGGGGAGCAATAGGAGCGCGTACAACAGAGTCCCAGGTTCATCGTGAGTTGGCATCTGGTCTTTCTTGCCCGGTTGGTTTTAAAAATGGTACTGACGGTACAATAAAAGTGGCGATTGATGCTATTAATGCAGCCAGCTCACCACACTGTTTTCTGTCAGTGACTAAATGGGGCCACTCTGCAATTGTTAACACCACAGGTAATCAGGATTGTCATATTATTCTGCGTGGTGGTAAGGAACCTAATTATAGTGCTGAACATGTCGGTGCTGTTAAAGAAGGGTTAATAAAAGCAGGATTGGCGCCACGGGTAATGATTGATTTTAGCCACGCAAACAGCGCGAAGCAATTCAAAAGGCAAATGGATGTTGGCACTGATGTTTGTGGTCAGATTTCCGCAGGAGAAACTGCGATTATTGGTGTGATGGTTGAAAGCAATCTGGTTGAAGGCAACCAAAGCTTGGATGGTGACGAACCTCTGGTTTATGGCCAAAGTGTGACAGATGCCTGCATTGGTTGGGATGATACAGAGACTTTATTGCGGCAATTATCTCAGGCTGTCAGAGCTCGCCGGGGTTAAAGTAGTATGAAAAAAGCCGGAGTGGTTTCCGGCTTTTGCTTATTATATTCAAGAGATAGTTTGAATTACTTCGCTTTACCTTGGTTTGCTACTGCGGCTGCTTTTGCAGCTATCTCATCAGCATTACCCAGATAATAGTGTTTGATTGGTTTCATGTTTTCGTCAAATTCATAAACCAATGGCACAGCAGTTGGGATATTCAATTCAAGAATTTCATCTTCGCCCATGTTGTCCAGATATTTCACCAGCGCACGCAGAGAGTTGCCATGAGCAGCAATAATGACTTTTTCACCGTTTGCAACACGAGGTCTGATAATTTCTTCCCAATAAGGGACAACACGCTCGATAGTGGTTGCCAGACTTTCTGTGACAGGAAGTTCTTCTGGTTTCAGGTTTGCATAGCGAGGATCATGACTAGGATAACGTTCATCATCTTTAGTCAGGTCTGGAGGCGTGATTGCGAACCCACGACGCCACAATTTAACTTGATCATCACCGTATTTAGCCGCTGTTTCAGCCTTGTCCAGACCTTGCAGTGCACCATAATGGCGTTCATTCAGTTTCCAGCTTTTTTCAACTGGCAGCCATTGCTGATCGACTTGGTCCAGAATATTCCACAAAGTATGAATGGCACGTTTTAAAACAGAAGTGTAGGCAAAATCAAAAGTAAAACCTTCTTGTTTTAGCAATTGACCAGCTTGTTGTGCTTCAGTGCGGCCTTTATCAGACAGTTCAATATCAGTCCAACCGGTAAAGCGGTTTTCTTTGTTCCACTCACTTTCACCATGCCTTACAAGGACCAGCTTAGTTACAGCCATAGCTTAAACTCCTATCATTACTTTTTAATACAAAATGAAATGTTTGCTGGTGGCATTATATGGTGCGATAGACTGAAACGGCAAATAATAGTCTCGAATCACCTGTTTTAAATCATATTTGGGCACATCTGGAGACAGTTGCAGCCTGATTATTCCTGCCATTTTTCAAATTGTAGCTTTATTGGCGATGTTCACTCATCTTGGTTACCTAGTATCTGTTATATAGATCTATGTTCCCCGGAGTTTGTTCCCTTGCCGTTGAACCGTATCTTGAAATTTATTGAGTATGGCTGCAACTGGAGATTTGGTTGGAATCAGATTCCGTTTAGCTGATTACTGCTTTTATCGGATAAGTGTAAAACAGCAGATGTAATACATTGAGCGTAAAGTGGAAGCCGACAGCTACCCATAAACGTCCACTCCACATCCATGCTATACCATAAATCAGACCCGCCAGTGTTGCGAAAGCCATCAGCAGGGCACCACCAGCAAGATGGGCAACACCAAATAGTAGCGAAGTTATGATAAGTGCAAAATAAGGGCTCATCCACTGGCTGAGTTTTTGTTGAATATAACCACGGAACAAGGCTTCTTCTGCCAATGAAACGAAGAAGATATTGGCAGCAACAAATACAGGAAACCAGTTAGGGAGATGGAGTTCAACGGATAATCCACCGAGAACAGTCGCGAGTCCTAATAACGCAGGTATAGTTGTGATTAATAGTGCCCAACCATGTGTAGGAGCATTAACCACCGGATTACGGCGGAATAAACTCGGCATGCAGCATAATAAAATAAAGGGGATCAAAGCTTTATCAAAATTAAAATACATGGAAAAAGGGGCGCTGAGTGGCCCAACTTGTACTTTATTCAGATATTTCAGGTTATGAAAACCGGGGATGTAATGTATAAATAACAAAATACTCACGATAACCAATAGCAATTCGGTAATGTTTTTACCGATAGCATGTTTTTTGGTATTGAAATAGATATGTGTTACACCCAACACACTTATCATTAATAGTGAGATAATCGCGGGATAGGCCAGCACGTGAGTGCTGATCCCAACAACAATCGCTAAAAGTGCAATGAAAAAAGCGATTTTTTGGCGAATATCTAGCAGTGCCAACGAAGCAGCAAGTAAAGTCCAGCCCATACAACTCTCGGTTATTTTTGAAAAAATAGGTAAATAGTCTAAAAATAGACTGGGATTTTATAGCAAGAGAAGAAAAATTCAAAAAAAATAATAAAAAATACCAAAAAAGTGTTCCGTACCATTCTGTGAACTGGCGCACAATCTTCTTCATTCGAGAGACGGTGCAGTGTGTAGACTTACCCTCTCTTAGTTTCATTTGAGAGGGGGTATTATTAAGTCATCACGAAAGTGAGCGAGAAGTCAGCTCTGTTTCATATCGGTAGACATCACCATCAGGAATGAATTTCAGCCGATGAGTAATACACTCAGGCGCATCTTCCTGGTGGTGAGAAACAAACAAAAGTTGAGTATCACCACTTCTAATCATGATATCAATGAAGCGCAGGACTAATTGACGATTAAGTGGGTCAAGCCCTTGTAATGGCTCATCCAGAATTAATAATGCCGGATGTTTCACTAAAGCGCGGGCAATCAATACCAACCGCTGCTGTCCCCACGACAAGCTATGAAATGGACTGTTTGCAGTTGCGCCGGATAAACCTAACAGTATTAGCCATTCATCAGCTAATTGTTGCTGGCGATCTGAAACTGCCTGATAAAGCCCGATAGAGTCGAAGAAACCGGAGAGGATAACATTGCGGACGCTGGTACTGACACGGTATTCGAGATGAATACTATTGCTGACATAACCAATATGACGTTTTATATCCCAGATAGTCTCACCACTTCCTCGTTGGCGGCCAAATAAAACCAGGTGATTGCTATAACCTTGAGGATGCTCGCCAGTGATCAGACTGAGAAGAGTGGATTTTCCAGCACCATTTTCACCGATGATTTGCCAGTGTTCACCAGGGATAATCTGCCAGTTCAGGCCATGTAATATTGGTTTATCGTTGTATTTAACAACCATATTGTGCATTGATACTAAAGGTTGATCTGCGGGGAGTTGCTTATCAATCCGATATTCATCTGGCTCTGGTAGTTGAATATTTTTTAGAGCTTCACTGTGTGCTAACTGTGCGACAAGAGATTCAGCCAAAATACGCTTTTTTTCTCCGGCTAACGTCAAATGACAATCGGCCAATACACCAATTTGTTCGACAAAATCAGGGATCTGGTTAAATCGGTTTAAGATTAAAACCAGAGTGATGCCTTTTGTGGTCAGAGTCTCTAATAACTGAGATAACTGATTTCTGGCATAAGCATCTAACCCGTCAAAAGGCTCATCAAGGATTAAAAGGTCTGGATCGGCCATTAATGCCTGGCAAAGCAATACTTTGCGTACTTCTCCAGTAGAAAGATATTTAAAACGGCGTGAAAGCAAGTCTTTAATGCCAAAGTATTTTGTCAGTTCAAGGCACAATTCATTGTCTTTGTGATACATTTGGATCACTTCTGCGGCAGTACGTCCCGTATCTTCTTCTTCTCTGAGCAAATCTGTATTGTTGCGTTGCCATTCTTCATCGATCAGCTGCTGAAGCTGCTCGAAAGAGAGTCGTATCGGAGTATGAAAAGAGCAATGTGTTTCACCTGTCAGTTGAGTTAATTCATTTGATAAAACACGAGCCAGAGAAGACTTTCCACTGCCATTCGCGCCGACAAATGCCCAGCTTTCCCCGGAAATAATTTTTAGTGACGGTAGCCGCAGAATACGGGTGTCACTTAAACGGAAACTACCTTGCTTTACTTGCAATTCAGACATTTCTATTCCTTTTTAAGCAACATCAACTAAAGGATCACAGAAATAAGCGTAATAATGTTCAATGTCAATGAGTAACCGTCTGTTATTCGTTATGGGTTGATATTTTAGGAAGGGAGGTACAAAAATTGTTACAGAAATCGTTACAACAATCGTCACAACAACAGTACAGATGCCCCTGACAGTAAGTATCAGGGGGGCAAGCATCAATAACATATCGCTAATTAATATAGTGCTGCAATAATCACCTTATCTGCATTAAAAAGCGCAGTCACGGGATCATGCAGTTGAAGAGCCAAATCTTCTATTTCCTGATTGGATAACGTGACACAGAGCGATTCACCGCCATCAAGGGTCAGGATAATTTCACTGCATTGTTTTCCTGTTTCAATCTGGCTGATTTGACCAGATAACCTATTCTCAAAAGAGATATTGTTGGAGGAAGTTGCAGCTACAGTGCCTTTGCTTAAGGTAATCCACGGAGCCTTAATTAAGGCGATCACTTCTTTGCCTTTTACCAGATTTAATCGGTTAGCGCTTTGCTCTGTTACCGCAACACAGATTGATGTTTTGTCATCAGCCAGCAGGATACGGATATTTTGCTGAATGTTCTCATAATCACGCTCGACAATTGTTCCGAAAAATTGATTTCTGGCACTTGTTTGCAGGGAAAAGCGGGATATGGCTGCCAACAGGCCATCCAAAGGCAATGAATCCTGATTGAGAACATCAAATGCTTTTTGCTGAATTTTTTCCAGCAGATCGTAGAGCTGTATCAGACGTTCACCATAACGTGTAAGTTGGGCACCTCCACCACCTTTACCACCAGTTGCACGATCAACCATTAACTCATCTGCGAGATGGTTCATTTCATTGATAGCATCCCAGGCACTTTTATAGCTGATACCAGCTTGCTTGGCTCCCTGACTGATGGAACCCGTGATTTTAATCTGTTTTAGTAACTCGATTCGTCGGGGATCGGCGAAAACCCGATGCTGCAATTTGAGTGTTAACAATATTTCTGCTTGCATAGTGATTTATTCAGGCAACTATTTGAAAGTTTTTACAGAATAACTGTAAGAATCGCACGTTTCGTCGGTTACTGTTACCTTTTTATTGTCTAGAATAGCGAGATTGTCGTCTGTGCAGTACGTTGCTCTTGCTCTGATAGGGGAAAAGAGAGTTAAATACGGTACAGTTTATTTTGGACTAGATGATAGTCACTCATGATATGAGGTTTACATGTTTGAGTTGATTAAAAGTATGGCGTTTTCGCTGGTCATGGTTCCTGTTGTCATGGTAGTAATTCTGGGATTGATTTATGGACTTGGCGAGCTGTTTAACATTATTTCCAAAAATGAAACGAAAAATCTTGAACGGAAGCTTTGATTTCAGTTGATTGATTATCAGAGTTTATCTTACCCGGTTTTTCCGGGTAATTTTTTTGCTTTACGCTTTTTTTTCATCAACTGCCAGCTTACAAATAAAAATTCTCCACATCTAGATTGCAACACCTGCCCTGAGTGAACACAAAAACTAAAATTGGCTCACAACTTGCCGATTAATCTCAGAATAGTATTTTCATTTAACGTTGTATCTTGTTATATACAGCGCACGGTCTTGGTTATCATAAGTGGAATACAACATGAAAAAGCGCATCGCAAAGAATTTTTATCAGTTACTGACAGGAACCGTAGTTTCTTTTGCACTTGTCGGAAATAGTTGGGCTGCGGAGAGAGTGACTGTTTTCGCTGCTGCATCATTAACGAATGCACTTAATGATATTGCTGAGCAGTATAAAAAAGAAAATCGGGGAGATATTGTCGCTTCTTACGCATCGTCTTCAACATTAGCTCGCCAGATAGAGCAGGGAGCGCCCGCAGATATCTTTGTTTCTGCTGATCAACAATGGATGGATTATGTTTCTGATAAGAAACTCATTGTTGAAAATACTCGTCATACTTTGCTGGGGAATCAACTGGTCTTGATTGCTCCCAAAGAGAGTAAACTGAATAAAGTCGATATCAATCGAGAAACAAAATGGCAGTCTTTATTGTCTGGAGGACGTTTAGCGGTTGGTGACCCTGATCATGTTCCTGTTGGTATTTATGCCAAAGAATCCCTTCAGTATCTGGGAGCATGGAACTTGGTTAACCCATTGTTGGCTCGTACCAATAATGTACGCAGTGGTATGGCTTTGGTGGAACGGGAAGAAGTACCATTGGGAATTGTCTATGGTTCTGATGCCGTTGCCAGCAAGAAAGTGAAAGTGGTTGGTATATTCCCGCAAGAAAGTCATAAACCAGTGGAATATCCCATTGCAATTATTAAAGGTCATGAAAATCAGGCGGTACGTGATTTTTATGATCATCTCAAAACCCCTGAAGCCGTTAACATTTTCAAACGTTACGGTTTTAGTCCACTGTAGGAACTATTCTTTTGGAGATGTTAAGTGAATATGAATGGCAGGCAATTTTACTGAGCCTGAAAGTCTCAGGTATTGCGGTGTTATTCAGTTTGCCATTAGGGATCTTGATGGCATGGGTTTTGGCGCGCTGTCAGTTTTTTGGAAAGTCTCTGCTTGATAGCCTTATCCATCTGCCGCTGGTATTACCTCCGGTTGTTGTTGGTTATCTGTTGTTAATCAGCATGGGACGTCGAGGTGTGCTTGGGGAATTTCTTTATAATTGGTTTGGCATTAGCTTTGCGTTTAACTGGACAGGAGCGGCGCTGGCTTCGGCAGTTGTATCTTTTCCGCTAATGGTCAGGGCTATCCGGTTGGCATTGGAGGCCATAGACCTTCGTCTGGAGCAGGCCGCACGCACATTAGGAGCAAGTTCACTTAAAGTCTTTTTTACCATTACTTTACCGCTTTCATTACCGGGAATAATTGTTGGCTCTGTGCTGGCGTTTGCCCGTTCACTGGGGGAATTTGGTGCAACAATCACTTTTGTATCGAATATCCCCGGAGAAACACGCACCATCCCTCTGGCTATGTACACATTGATTGAAATGCCTGGTGCAGAAACGGCAGCCGCTCGTTTATGTGTCATTGCTGTAGTACTCGCCTTGGTTTCATTGTTGATCTCTGAGTGGTTAACTCGTTGGGGAAGAAAGCGGTTGGGGGCGGCATGTTAGAGCTAAGTTTTAAACAGCGTTTGGGTGATCTGCATATGCAGATTGATACCACTTTGCCAACAGAAAGCATTACTGCCATATTTGGGCTTTCAGGGGCAGGTAAAACTTCGTTAATCAATGTCATCGCTGGTTTAACCCGACCGCAAAAAGGCAGAATTGCCTTGAATGAACGTATCTTGGTTGATACAGAACAAAAAATTCTTCTGCCACCAGAAAAGCGCCGAATTGGATATGTGTTTCAGGATGCCCGTCTTTTTCCTCATTATCGGGTCAAAGGGAATTTGCAATATGGCATGTCACCCGATATGCAACTGCAATTTGATAAAATTGTAGATTTACTCGGTCTTGAACATTTACTGTCCCGCTTCCCGATGACTTTATCAGGAGGTGAAAAACAGCGAGTTGCAATTGGGCGTGCATTACTGACCGGGCCTGAATTACTGTTGATGGATGAACCAATGGCTTCACTGGATCTGCCGCGTAAACGTGAATTGTTGCCTTATCTGGAAAAATTGTCTTACGACGTCAAGATCCCAATCCTGTATGTCAGTCATAGTTTGGATGAAGTTATCCGTTTAGCAGATAACGTTGTTGTTATGGATAAGGGAAAAATCAGAGCCACAGGTTCACTGGAAGAAGTATGGTCAAACAGCATACTGCGTCCGTGGTTACAAAAAGAGAGTCTTAGCAGCATATTACCTGTGACTGTGATGGATCACCACCAACGTCATCAGATGACGGCGGTAGCGGTGGGAGATAAAGCCCTTTGGCTGCCGAAAATTGATACAGTTGCAGGAACTGATTTGCATATCCGAATTGATGCATCGGATGTCTCTTTAATATTAGAACCACCAAGAGGCAGCAGTATCCGTAATACCTTACTGGTGAAGGTCATCGAGATCTTTGAAGAGGCTGGTCAGGTTGATGTCAAATTGTCGTTAAGCGATCAATTTCTATGGGCAAGGATCACACTATGGGCGCGGGAAGAGCTTAACTTACGCACAGGGCAATGGTTATATGCTCAGATAAAGAGTATTTCACTGAATCGTCACTTGTAAAAACAACTATTCACGAAAGAAAATTACTGAGAAAAAAGAACAGAGTCGGTGGTACGGGGAGTAAAACTGTTTTTCACTTCCCCTTGAATCCGGCTAATTAAGTGAAAAACTAAAGCACATATTTTCGAATTACTTCCGCAATACCGGGCTGAGTATTGTTCTTCGTGACAAGATCTGCCCGTGTTTTGACATCATCAACAGCATTTCCCATAGCAACACCCAAGCCTGCGGTTTCCAGCATACTGAGATCATTAAAGTTATCGCCAAAGGCAATGACATCTTTCATGCTCATCCCTTGTGACTCTACCCATTGTTGTAAACGCATTCCTTTGCTATTGCCTTTTTTAGTGATATCGATTTGGTCAAACCATGACCATTCACATTCCAGGCCCACATTTTTCTCAATCTGCTCGCTGACCTCACGCAGTTTCTCTAAATCGGGGGAGCTGGTGGCTAACTTCCAGATGAAATTCACATTGTGCAGAGCTTCCTGAAAATTCTTGATGTGCTGGAGAATAGGGCGTTGGTGTTCAGGCAGAGAATTTGACCACGCAAGGGTACGGGTAACTGTGTGTGGAAATTCATATAAAATAGCATCATCAACGTACATCAGATGCTCAACTTCCGTATCTTGCAAATAAGAAAGTGCTTGAGAGGCTTCTTGAATAGAGAGAGGATTGGCAGCCAGAACCTTTTTAGCGTGGTAATCGTATGAATAAGCCCCGTTACAGCAAATAGCCGGAGTATCGAGTTGGAGTGCTTGATAGAAAGGGTGAATGGCAACATGATGACGCCCAGTGACAATCAAGACTTTAATACCCGCCTGGCAAGCTTCATTTAGGGCTGTTATTGACTCTGGCAGAATATTTTTTTGTGGATCAAGTAATGTTCCATCCAGATCCAGCGCGATAACGCGGTATGACATGAGTTAGCCTCTAGGTTGTTGATGATTTAATCAAATATTATATGTTAATTAAAAACAGTTAAACCGATATACACCTGGTTTAACAAACAAATTTTTCCAAGAATCATTACAGATCAATAAAATAGTGATGGAGCTTTAAGGAGAGAAAATGAAACAAGTGGTTTATACAGCCAGTCCGAATAGTCGTCAGATTCATGTCTGGTCTCTGAATATTGTTGGAGAACTTTCGTTACTCCAAACGGTAAATGTACCGGGTGAAGTACAACCGATGGTGGTTAATCCTGATGGTAAACACTTATATGTAGGGATACGACCTCAATTCAACATCGTCACTTATAAAATTGGTTCTGATGGGCGATTGCAGCAGCAAGCCATTGCCCCATTACCGGGTAGCCCGACCCATATTTCAACGGACAAAGCAGGGCGTTTTTTATTTTCTGTTTCCTATAGCTTCAATAATTTAAGTATTCACCCTATTGACAAAAATGGTGTGGTTAATGCGCCGACCCAAATTGTAGAAGGGTTGAAAGCGCCACATTCGGCCAATATTGATCGGGAGAATCGCCAGTTATTGGTTCCATGTTTGAAAGAAGATCATATTCGTATTTTTGATTTGAATGAGCAGGGATATCTGGCAGAAAGCCGTGCTGACGAAATCACAACAGAAGCGGGTGCAGGTCCACGCCATATGGCTTTTCATCCAGAAAAAGAGGCAATTTATTGTATAAATGAACTCGATTCAACCGTGAATGTGCTGCGTAAATGGGAAAAGTACCGCATAGTACAATCTGTTGATTCATTGCCTGCTGATTTTTCTAGTGTCCGTTGGTCTGCGGATATTCATATCACGCCGGATGGCCGCCATCTCTATACTAGTGAGCGTTCTGAAAGTGTGATTAGTCACTTCCGTGTTTCAGAAGATGGCTATCATCTGACATTAGCAGGACATTCCCTGACAGAAAGTCAGCCTCGTGGTTTTGCCATAGATTACAGTGGTAACTTTTTAATCTCTTCAGGGCAGAAATCCGATCATATTTCAGTATCCAGCATTGATAAATACACCGGAAAACTGACCCAACTGGCACGTTATCCGGTTGGTAAAAGCCCTATGTGGGTAACAGTATTGGCATTGTAATTAGAAGCCGCGCAAATTTTTAGCGCGGCATTTGATTCTTCTTCTGAAGAATTATACTGATATCCGTTGTCTTTTAGGCAAGGTTAAAGGTGCCAACCCCTGAGAAAACAATAGGATATGTAACCAGTATATGATGTTGATATACAGAAATTAAATCTCCCAAATAAACATGTCCTTTAAATAAACGCAGATAGATTTTTTGAGGGTAAATGAAAAGTTGGAAATTAAGTGGAGTGTTTATAATTGTATTGGTATGGTGTATCACACCGCCAAGATAGAGATGGTTAAAATTCAATTGTGGCATATTATATCCACCATAAATATACCCATTGAAATTAGCACTCCTTCTTGTATTCGGAGCAGTTCCAATTAAAACAGGATAAGATGATACTTGAATAAACGGATAACTTCCATACTGGAGGTATGTGTTAATATTAAAATATCCACTGACATATTCTGTTATATTTAAGCCTGGATGAGGTAATGCATTTGCCCCAGGGTTTTTCCCAAATAAATGAGCCAGCTCAGGTTTCTCTTTTGCTATTGCCTCATAATGTGATTGTTCTTGCTCATACATGTCGTTAGACTGTGTAAATATAGCTTCCAGCTCTTCTTTAGAAGGTACAACTAAATTTTCTTGATTCATGATATATCCCTCTCTAGTTAGAATAAATATGACAGTGTACGCAATATATCAGAAAATTTATTTTTAAATGATGAAGAATATAGCCAATTAGTTACTAATATTTATCAATGACTGATTTTCGAGGTTAAACAGGGTAATTATATGGCGAGTTTAATGACATAAATCGATAAATAAGTAAGTAGAAAAATAGAAGAGAGAATTAAATTTTGAGGAAGAAATAAAGCCAGCATCATTATTAATGCTGACCTTAATTGTTAAATTATTGCATCAGTAATAGCATTTGTCAGTTTCGACAACTGTCCAGGCTGAATAATATAAGGAGGCATTAAATAAATTAAGCGTCCAAATGGTCTTATCCAAACCCCCTGTTGTACGAAATGATGCTGTAGAGAGGCCATATCAACAGGCTGTTTCATTTCTACAACGCCAATTGCACCTAATACCCGCACATCTTTAACAGTTTTATGTGATTTCAGAGATAGCAACTCTCTTTTTAACTGGGATTCAATTGATTGAATACGCTGTTGCCACTGGCTTCCAGTCAGTAGTTTCAGACTGGCGCTGGCAACGGCACAAGCCAGTGGATTGCCCATAAAAGTTGGGCCATGCATAAAACAGCCAGCCTCACTCTGGCTGATGATTTCTGCTACATGGCGGGTTGTTAACGTTGCGGATAACGTCATATAACCACCTGTCAGTGCCTTACCTAAGCATAAAATATCTGGTTCGATATCAGCATGTTCACAGGCAAATAACTTGCCTGTGCGGCCAAATCCAGTAGCGATTTCATCCGCAATCAGCAAAATTTGGTATTCATGACAAAGCTGACGAACCTGACGCAAATACTCAGGGTGATAAATTCGCATTCCACCTGCTCCCTGAACAATCGGTTCCAGAATAACAGCGGCGATTTCATCATGATGCTGTTGCATTAATTGCCGGAAAGAAGCGATATCTTCTGGTTGCCATTCACCATCAAAACGGGATTGAGGGGCATCCGCAAACAGATGATTGGGGAGATAGCCTTTATAAAGGCTATGCATTGAATTATCAGGATCGCAGACCGACATTGCGCCGAAAGTGTCGCCATGATAACCATGACGTAGTGTCAGAAATTTCTGGCGTCTTTTTTTCTGTTTTTTCCCTTTGGCTTGCCAATATTGCAGCGCCATTTTCATGGCAACTTCCACGGCAACAGATCCAGAATCGGCCAGAAAAACACACTCTAATGGTGCAGGGGTCATTGCTACTAGCTGTTTACACAGCTCAATAGCAGGTGGATGGATAATACCGCCAAACATGACATGAGACATCTTGTCAATTTGCGACATTGCCGCTTCATTAAGCATAGAATGATTGTAGCCGTGGATAGCGGCCCACCATGAAGACATACCATCAATTAACTTACGACCATCTGACAATACCAGTTCAACGCCACTGGCTGAAACAACAGGATAAGTCGGCAGGGGATTGCTCATTGATGTATACGGATGCCAGATATGGCGCAGGTCGAATTCAATATCTGAAAGATTCATGACAAATTTATTGTAAACCTTTTGTGGTCTATTTTAGTTGACATGATAGCGGCGTTATTTAAACTGACAACGTTTTTTCACACTGGAGAAATTACTGTGAGTGAGCGTCAACAATGGACCATCAAACAGGCGCAGGTGCTGTTTGATAAACCTTTTTTTGAATTATTGTTTCAGGCACAGCAGATACACCGCGAACATTTTGATCCACAGCAAGTACAGGTCAGTACACTTCTTTCAATAAAAACTGGAGCCTGTCCAGAAGACTGTAAGTATTGTCCACAAAGTTCCCGTTATAAAACTGGTCTGGAAAAAGAACGCCTGATGGAAGTGGAAAAAGTCATTGAATCTGCACGCAAAGCAAAAAGTGCGGGTTCAACCCGTTTTTGTATGGGGGCAGCATGGAAAAACCCACACGAACGGGATATGCCTTATCTGGAGAAGATGGTTGAAGAAGTTAAGGCATTGGGCATGGAAACCTGTATGACACTGGGAATGTTGAACCAATCTCAGGCACAGCGTCTGGCAGAGGCGGGTCTGGACTACTATAACCATAATCTGGACACCTCACCGGAATTTTACGGCAATATCATTACCACACGCAGTTATCAGGACAGGCTGGATACACTGGAAAATGTCAGGGATGTAGGCATTAAGGTGTGCTCTGGAGGTATTGTGGGTTTGGGGGAGGAAATTCGTGACCGGGCAGCATTGTTGGTACAACTGGCAAACCTGCCGAAACCGCCTGAAAGTGTGCCAATCAACATGCTGGTAAAAGTGAAAGGAACACCGTTGGAAAGTAACGAAGACGTCGATCCATTTGACTTTATCCGCACCATTGCGGTGGCTCGGATCATGATGCCGAAATCTCATGTCCGCTTATCCGCAGGGCGTGAACAGATGAATGAACAGACTCAGGCTATGTGTTTTATGGCCGGAGCCAACTCTATTTTTTATGGTTGTAAATTGCTGACGACCCCGAATCCTGAGGAAGACAAAGACCTGCAACTGTTCCGCAGATTGGGCATCAATCCTCAACAGACAAAAACAGCATTCGGTGACAATCAGCAGCAGCAATACCTGACAGAAGCACTTATAAACAATACTGATAATGAACAATTCTATAATGCGGCAATATGATGAATTGGTCAGATTCTATCTCCCGGCGTTTGGCTGAACGCCGGGGCACATCTTTATGGCGTAGCAGGCAGGTCCATTTGGGTTCAGATGGGCAACTCTTAGACACTTCTGATGGTCAGTACCTGAACTTTTCCAGTAACGACTACCTCGGATTGAGCCAACATCCGCAAATTATTGCCGCCTGGCAACAAGGGGCGGAGCAGTATGGTGTAGGCAGCGGTGGTTCGGGGCATGTTACAGGTTATACCGCAGCTCACTATATGTTGGAGCAACAACTGGCAGAGTGGCTTGGTTATTCCCGGGCTTTACTGTTCATTTCTGGCTATGCCGCTAATCAAGGAGTGATAGCCGCATTGATGGAAAAAGAGGATCGTATCATTGCTGATCGCCTGAGCCATGCTTCATTGATGGAAGCAGCTATGCAATCTCCAGCTCAACTGCGGCGCTTTCTGCACAATAATCCTGATTCTCTGAAACAGCATCTGGCAAAAGAGTGTGCAGGTAAAACATTAGTGGTCACTGAGGGCATTTTCAGTATGGATGGAGATAGCGCACCACTTGATGTGATTGCACAACAAGCACAATCTACGGGCAGTTGGTTAATGGTTGATGATGCTCACGGTATCGGTATTCGTGGGGATGAAGGACGGGGCAGTTGTTGGTTACAGGATGTGAAACCAGAGCTTTTAATCGTCACATTTGGTAAAGCATTTGGTTTGAGTGGTGCGGCTGTGTTGTGTGATGAAAAGACCGCAGAGTACCTGATTCAATATTCCCGACACTTGATTTACAGCACGTCTATGCCGCCTGCTCAGGCTGTAGCTCTTTCTGAAGCTGTGCGGCAAATCCGGGCTGGAGACGAATTACGCTATCGTCTGCAAAATAATATCCGTTATTTTCGCCGTAAGGCGCAAAACTTACCTTTTTCCCTGATGGATTCTGAAATTGCTATTCAACCTGTGATCATTGGTGATAATGAACGTTGTATCGCCTTATCCCACTTGCTTATGCAACAAAAAGTATGGGTGAAAGCGATTCTTCCACCGACAGTACCACCGGATAGTGCCCGCTTGCGTGTCACACTGACAGCAAATCATACCCGACAAAATATTGATGTATTACTGGAGGCATTGCGTGGATCTGGCTGTTAAATATGTTGATAAACAGGCGATTGCGGGGGCTTTTGGCCGGGCTGCCTCTTACTATGACACTGCTGCGAAGCTGCAACAACAAACCGGGGAATACCTGATGGAATTGGCACGGGCAGAAGATACTGGTATGCGGGTATTGGATGCCGGTTGTGGCACAGGTTTTTTTAGTGAACGCTGGAAACAATGGGGTAAACAGGTTATTGCATTGGATCTGGCTGCCGGCATGTTAAACCATGCTCAAAGTCAGCAAGTTGCTGACTATTATCTGCAAGGCGATATTGAGCATTTAGGGCTGGCAGATAGTAGTGTGGATATCTGTTTCAGTAACTTGGCTGTACAGTGGTGTAATGATCTGCCATGTGCATTGCAGGAATTCCATCGCGTAACCCGTCCCGGAGGTTTTATTTTATTCTCCACTCTTGCACAGGGTTCACTGTGTGAACTGGAAGCAGCATGGGAGCGCATTGATTCTTATCGACACATCAATCAATTTCTGTCCTTGCAGGCAATTGCTGATGCGTGTCAACCGTATCGGCATCAATTCATACACAAGCAATATAGTCAGTATTTTCCACAGTTGCTGCCTTTATTGAATTCCTTGAAAGGTATCGGAGCTACACACCTTCATCGTGGCCGTCAACAGGGCTTGATGACGAGAAAACGCCTGAATGCTCTTTCAGAAGTGTATCCGAGAAATAATGGGAATTATCCATTAAGCTATCAAATTGCTTTCGGAGTCATTTACTGTGACAAATAAATACTTTCTTACTGGGACTGATACCGAAGTGGGTAAAACGGTTGTCAGTTGCGCCTTATTACAAGCGGCGAATAAAAAAGGCTATCAAACTGCGGGTTATAAACCAGTGGCATCAGGCAGTGAAGTGACTTCGGAAGGGTTACGTAATGGCGATGCTTTGGTTTTGCAGTATAACAGTTCAGTATCTCTGTCTTATCAGGAAGTTAATCCATTAGTATTTGTTGAACCTACTTCTCCCCATATTGTCAGTGCTGAACTCAATCAGCCGATCGAGTTTACTGTGATGTCACAAGGTCTGGAAAAATTGGCGGCAAAAGCGAATTGGGTGTTAGTTGAAGGGGCTGGTGGTTGGTATACGCCGTTATCTGAAAATACCACTTTTGCAGATTGGGTGGTTCAGGAAAAACTGCCTGTGATCTTGACAGTAGGGATCAAATTGGGCTGTATTAACCATGCAGTCTTAACAGCAAAAGTTATTCGAGATGCAGGTTTGGAATTAGTGGGTTGGATTGCTAATGAAATTGAACCTGCTGGCAAGCGTCAGGATGAGTATTTAGCAACATTAAAACGGATGATTTCTGCGCCGTTACTTGGTGTTATACCCCATTTAAGTGACTCAGATAAAAAAAATAATATTGGAGAATATATAAATATTGATTTATTGGTTAACTAATTATTTATTCTCCATTAGTTAAAGTAGACCCCTGAATAAATGGGTTCAAATTGAGGTGTTGGCATAAAATATGCTTCATTTTAACAATTATTGCGCTATTTTTGAACAAAAAATAGCGTAAAACTATTTCAAAATAGTATGAAAACATTTCATTATTGAAGAAATCCACAGAAGAGGATAACTCTGCAACCTCCCATACCTAATAGGATTTGTTGAGTTATCCACTATTCCTGTGGATAACCTTGTGTATTAGGTTTAGAAAAGTAGTCTGACACAAGATGATACGCGGCTTGCGCAAGATTTGCTGTTATTCTCTCCTTTTGGTTTTTTTTATTTAAAATTAGTTGGTTATATAAAATCAATCCTTTTCGATGCCTCTTTACTATTCCCTGCTTTATCATTTCAGTAGCTAAAATGAAAATAGAAAAAAGCAAAATGGCTATCTGGGGATAAAAGTAATCTCAACTAATGTTAATGCACCTTATGGTTGTTTCTGCCCTTGGTTAACGTCTATCAGATATAACTTTTGAATTAGAGATAATATTATTTTGCTAATCTACTTGAAGCTGGTTTTTTATCCAGTATTATAAGAGTGTTTTGGCTAGCATATATACGCTATGAATTTCAACGTGCAGTCAGCCAAGCTGTAACTTGAAAGATGAGTGTATAGGCATGAAATGATATCGGGTGGAAGATGAGTAAAGAAACGAGCAAGGTATTCAAGTTACGTTCTGATTTCGAGCCTGGCGGAGATCAGCCAGAAGCTATCCGGAAATTACAGGATGGGCTGGAGGATGGTCTTGCCCATCAGACATTATTGGGGGTTACGGGATCAGGCAAAACGTTCACGATAGCTAATGTTATTGCAAACATGAATCGACCAACGATGATTTTGGCTCCGAATAAAACGTTGGCGGCTCAGCTCTATAGTGAAATGAAGGAGTTCTTCCCTGAGAATGCAATAGAGTATTTCGTTTCTTACTATGACTATTATCAACCAGAAGCTTATGTGCCCAGCTCTGATACTTTTATCGAAAAAGATGCGTCTGTGAACGAACATATTGAACAGATGCGTTTGTCTGCAACAAAAGCCTTGTTGGAGCGAAGGGATGTTGTTGTGGTTGCTTCTGTTTCCGCAATTTATGGTTTGGGTGATCCCGATAGTTATCTGAAAATGATGCTGCACCTGACTAACGGGATGTTGATAGACCAGCGCTCTATTCTGCGTCGTCTGGCAGAGCTGCAATATACGCGTAATGATCAGGCATTTCAGCGAGGAACTTTCCGTGTACGTGGTGAAGTAATTGATATTTTCCCTGCTGAATCAGATGAACATGCGTTGCGTGTTGAATTGTTTGACGATGAAGTGGAACGGCTTTCTTTGTTTGATCCACTGACAGGGCAGGTGCAATATAATGTTCCCCGCTATACTGTTTATCCCAAAACTCACTATGTAACACCACGTGAGCGTATCCTTCAGGCGATAGAATATATTAAAGTTGAGCTGGATGAGAGACGTAAAGTTCTTCTGGCTTCAGATAAACTGTTGGAGGAACAGCGTATAACTCAGAGAACACAATTTGATCTGGAAATGATGAATGAACTGGGTTATTGCTCCGGGATTGAAAACTACTCCCGCTATCTGTCCGGCCGTGCTCCGGGAGAACCGCCTCCGACTTTATTCGACTACCTGCCAGCGGATGGTTTATTGATCGTGGATGAATCCCACGTCACTATCCCACAATTGGGTGGCATGTATCGGGGAGATCGTTCCCGTAAGGAGACGTTGGTGGAATATGGCTTCCGATTGCCATCAGCGTTAGATAACCGTCCAATGCGCTTTGAAGAATTCGAAGCACTGGCACCACAAACCATTTATGTATCGGCAACACCCAGCCGCTATGAACTGGAGAAATCCGGCAATGAAGTGGTTGAACAGGTGGTGCGTCCAACGGGCCTTATCGACCCAGAGGTTGAAGTTCGTCCAGTTGCGACTCAGGTTGATGACTTATTGTCTGAAATCCGTGCCTGTGCAGTAAAAAATGAACGTGTACTGGTAACCACTCTGACCAAGCGTATGGCGGAGGATTTGACAGAATATCTGGAAGAGCATGGCGAGCGGGTGCGTTATCTTCATTCTGATATTGATACCGTTGAGCGGGTGGAAATCATCCGTGATTTACGCCTGGGAGAATTTGATGTACTGGTTGGGATCAACTTGTTACGTGAAGGTTTGGATATGCCGGAAGTCTCTTTAGTTGCAATCTTAGATGCTGATAAAGAAGGTTTCCTTCGGTCAGAACGTTCTTTGATCCAGACGATTGGGCGTGCAGCGCGTAACCTGCATGGTAAAGCGATTCTGTACGGTGATAAAATTACTGATTCCATGGCGAAAGCAATTAGTGAAACAGAACGTCGTCGTGCTAAACAACAGGCGTTTAATGAAAAGCACGGTATTACACCAAAAGGGCTAAATAAAAAAATCGGCGATATTCTGCAATTTGGCCAACCTGTTAATGGTAAAGGGAGAACTAAGACCAAAGGCAAAGGTAAAGCAGATTTGGGGATGGATAATTACCAGAAACTATCAATGAAAGAATTGGAGAGTAAAATCCGTGAGTTGGAAGAAAAGATGTACCAATATGCTCGGGATCTTGAATTTGAGCAAGCGGCTAACGTGCGTGATCAGGTTCAGGCATTAAGAACACAGTTTATTGTCAATTCTTAAATTGAAATGGAGAGTGAAATAATCACTCTCCATCGGTAATTTAGCTGTGTAATCTGTTGATATAAGCCACTAATGAATGAATTATCCCAATTTTTGCAGCGTATCTTCTATCGCTTGCCGTAATAATTCGCGATCATGACGATAAGGAATATCCTGAGCTTCCAAAACTTGTTGTGTGATAATCCTGTCATTCAAATTGCTGGTATCTGTGCATGGGCCAACAATGATTGCATTAATCATCTTGCGACCAATCGTATTCTCTATCATATCGAGTTTATCTTTCAATGAGAGATCAGCGGCAGCATGACTGAGTTCTTTCCCTAAATTACCGATATAAATCATATTGGCATTACTGCGACGCAAGGATTGAGTTAAATCTTCTAACAGTAATACCGGCATTAAGCTGGTGAAAAAACTACCGGGGCCGATTAGAATCAAATCCGCCTGTTCAATTGCTTCCAGCGCTTCTTTAGTGCCGTTGACATGGGGGTAAAGCATTAATTCTCGCGGGACACAATTCAGTTGGTCGATATTTACTTCGCCATATACCGTATTTCCCTGATCATCTACGGCCATTAAATCAACAGATTGTTCAGACATAGGGATCAGATGAGCATTCACTTTCAGTAGATTGCGGATCAGATTAATCGCCTCAAGAGGTCGGACACTTAAATGATCCAAAGCTTTCAACATCAAATTACCCAGATTATGTCCGGCTAGCTCGCCATTACCACCAAATCGATACTCAAACATGGCTGAAGCAATAGTGGGTTCCGTAATCAACTGATTAAGGCAATTGCGGGTATCTCCCCAAGCGATACCACCTTCGGAACGTCTTATTCTTCCGGTTGAGCCACCATTATCTGTTGTAGTGACAATACCAGTCAGGCGGGTACTGAGAGATGAGAGGGAAGACATGACGCGTCCGAGTCCGTGACCACCTCCGAGGGTAACAACACGATCCAAATCGGCTAATGTTCGGTTTCGCATAGGGTTCCTGTTACTGAATAAATGCCATTGAATAAATTTTATGTAATCTATCATAAAGTATGACGTTTTGAGCAATTGTCATGATTTTATGCGATTTTTATCAGTTATTTTTCTACTCAAATAGAATGAATAGACGACAACAGGTTGATGCTGATGATATTTCGTAACTCGTTGTATATAAATATATATATCGATGTAGAAGTTAGCTTTTTATTGATTTAAGCGTTAGAATCCACACTAAGACTTGGTTATTCACACAATAGTTTACATGATAACTAAGTTTGAAATTAACCCCTAGCCTCTGCATCTAAGTCTTTGCTGTGTAATTTTTTACTACTAATTAGTTCTATCAAAGGATACCACATTGATATGATGCTTTGGCCGTGGCTCTTGAGTCACCAGGGTGCAAGGCAGAAATGCCTGCATCCCCCATGATTGGAAGGTGTTATAGTGGAACAACTTATAGATATATTTTCCCGCAAGTTTTACTACTTGAGGCTATCGGTTACTGATGTCTGTAACTTTCGTTGCACCTATTGTCTGCCCAACGGCTATCAACCCAACAGCTCTCTCTCCAAGGAACACAAATCATTTCTGGCCCTGCCGGAGATCCGTCGTGTCAGCCGTGCATTTGCCGAGCTTGGCACAGAAAAGATCCGTCTGACCGGAGGAGAACCCACTATGCGCCGTGATTTTTGCGATATTATTGCGACGGTGCATGAAAATCCGCAGATTAAAAAAATTGCTGTCACGACTAATGGCTACCGTATGGAGCGTGATGTTGCTCGCTGGAAAGAAGCTGGCCTTACAGCAATCAATGTGAGTGTGGATAGTCTCGATCCCCGCCAATTTTACGCTATTACCGGGCAGGATAAGTTTTTTCAGATTATGCGTGGCATTGATGCGGCCTTTGAAGCAGGATTCAGCACAGTAAAAGTTAATTCGGTGTTGATGAAGAATATCAATGATACCAGCCTGCCAGCTTTTCTTGATTGGATAAAGCATCGTTCAATTCAATTGCGCTTTATCGAATTGATGGAAACCGGAGAAGGTAGTGCAACTTTCCAGCGTCATCATCTTTCCGGCGATGTGATCCGTCGTCATTTACTCCAACAAGGTTGGCAGCAGCAGCAGCGAGCACGTAGTGACGGGCCGGCTCAGGTGTTCAGGCATACAGACTATCAGGGAGAAATCGGTTTGATCATGCCGTATGAAAAAGACTTCTGCCAAAGTTGTAATCGCCTGCGTGTTTCAGCCATTGGCAATCTTCACCTGTGCTTGTTTGGTGAACAGGGGATACCGTTGCGTGATTTATTATCCGATGACACATCACTTAATGATTTGAAATTACGTATTCAGGGCGGGTTGCGTCATAAACGTGAAACGCATTTTCTACACCAGGGAAATAGTGGCATTACCCCTAATCTTTCTTTTATTGGCGGTTAATTTAACGGCTTAATTTATTTTCAGGAGCAAGAATGTCCCAATTAACTCATATCAATACTGCGGGTGAAGCTCATATGGTGGATATTTCTGCCAAAGCAGAAACTGTGCGTGAGGCCAGAGCGGAAACCTTTGTTGAAATGCAGGCCGAAACGCTGGCTATGATTATTGCCGGCGATCATCACAAAGGGGATGTTTTTGCAACGGCCCGCATTGCAGGCATTCAGGCCGCGAAGCGGACTTGGGAATTAATTCCTTTGTGTCATCCTTTGTTACTCAGTAAAGTTGAGGTTCAATTAGAGGCACAAACAGAACATAACCGCGTCAGAATTGAATCCTGTTGTCGTTTGGCAGGCAAAACCGGGGTGGAAATGGAAGCCTTGACAGCCGTTTCCGTAGCAGCACTGACAATTTACGACATGTGCAAGGCAGTACAAAAAGATATGGTTATCGGGCCTGTACGTTTGCTGGAAAAAAGTGGTGGAAAATCGGGAAATTTTAAGGTGGAAAAATGATAAAAGTTCTGTTTTTCGCTCAAGTCCGTGAGTTGGTGGGAACCGATTATCTTGAAGTGCCCAGTGAATATCCAACGGTAGCCCATCTTCGTCAGGCACTACTTGAAAAAGGTAAACGCTGGAAATTGGCGTTGGAAGAAGGCAAATTGCTGGTGGCTGTGAATCAATCCTTTGTCCATGCTGAACATCCTCTGTGTGATGGTGATGAAGTGGCGTTTTTTTCGCCTGTTACAGGAGGGTAAGTATGGAAAATACACGGATTTGTATCCAGAAAGAGGTATTTAATGTTGGTGCAGAATACCAATGGCTGGCACAGTGTGATGAAGATGGTGCGGTTGTGACCTTTACAGGCAAGGTACGTAACCACAATCTTGGCGATAATGTCCGAGCGTTAACACTGGAACACTATCCGGGCATGACGGAAAACATGTTGCAGAAGATTGCTGATGAAGCTCGCCAGCGTTGGCCATTACAACGTATCAACATTATTCATCGTATTGGAAAGTTATATCCGGGGGATGAAATTGTATTTGTCGGCGTAACAAGCGCCCATCGCAGCATGGCTTTTGCTGCGGCTGAATTTCTGATGGATTACTTGAAGACCCAGGCTCCTTTTTGGAAAAAAGAATTCCTTAATGATGGAGAACGTTGGGTGGAAACAAAGGAAAGCGATCGGGAAGCTGCTAGTCGCTGGTTAACTCAATGATATAAAATCAGAAAAAATATATTAGCGGAGTATTTTGCGAACTATCTCTAAAACTGGGTAAAGAAATAATATATCACTAAAATTGTCATTAATTGGCAGATGGTTTTGTTCATGTTCTATGCTAGTGTATAGTATTTGAAATAGATTGTTTATTTTTAACAGTCTATACCCTTAAACATTGTCATAAAAGGTAATCGTCATGGACCGATATCAACGTCCTAGTGGTTCGATTGTCCAGCAAGCTGGTTCAGGTATACAAACTTATATGGCACAAGTCTACGGTTGGATGACTTGTGGTTTGTTATTAACAGCATTTGTTGCATGGTATGTGGCAAATACGCCGGAAATTTTATATGCCATTTTCAGTAACTCTATCGTATTTTATGGTTTGATCATTGCGCAACTTGCATTGGTGTTTGTGCTGTCTGGTCTGGTGCATAAAATGAGTGGTGCTCTGGCGACAGGGCTGTTTATGCTCTATTCCATGCTAACCGGGCTGACGTTATCCAGTATTTTTGTGGTTTACACCAGTAGCTCTATTGCCAGTACTTTTGTTATTTCGGCAGCGATGTTTGGTGCGCTGAGTGTTTATGGTTATACCACGAAGCGTAGCCTGAGCGGTTTAGGCAGTTTCCTGTTTATGGGGCTAATCGGTATTGTACTGGCTTCTTTGGTCAATATCTGGCTGAAAAGCCCGGCTCTGATGTGGGCAATTACCTATATTGGGGTTCTGATCTTTGCCGGCCTGACTGCTTACGATACCCAGAAACTGAAAGAAATGGGTGCTGAGCTGGATGTCAACGATAAAGAGAACCTGCGCAGATACTCCATCACTGGTGCACTAACGCTGTATCTGGATTTCATCAACCTGTTCCTGATGCTGCTGCGCATTCTGGGTGATCGCCGTTAATTGCTGACGGCTTGCGATTTTTGATGAAAAAGACCCTGTTTGATACAGAGTCATATTGTGAATAAGCCCCTAAGCCTCATTATTTAAAATAATGAGGCTTATTTTTATAGAAGAATTGACATACAAATAGTTATCTTATATACCTCAAAATATGGTCAACAAAGCTGCAACTTGAGAAGCGATAAGTATAAATATACCTATAAGATATCAAACGTAGTATTTTGATATCTAAAAATGAATTTCATTATAGAATTCACTTCATGTTTTATTAGGAGTATAGATATGTTAAATTCTTATGGTAAAACTGAAATTTCAGAATATTTATCTAAAATAAATAAATCATTAGAAAAAAGGGAGCAAATAAGCCAGAGTGATATTTTAGAATTACATGATAAATCCCATATCTTATACATGGTTGATAGGATTAATAAAGAAAATAAAGGAGTAAATATAAAAGTAGTTAATGATGTTTCTCAATTCCCTGTTTACATTGAAAATATGATAGATAATAAAGAGAACTCTGCAAGATTTATTGTGTTTGTCAATGATAGAGTATTTTTTTTATCACATGCTGTAGTTTTTGATTGTTATCATTTTAAAAATAGAGGTATATCTATTTTAGGTATAGAGTCTGGAAATTCAAGATTATCTGATTTCCCTTTGGAAATGGCGAAACGTTGTGAAAAGCTTAACTTTAATAATGTACATAATAAAGTTTCTTTACATATATTATCCACTAGACAGCAGAACAGTGGCACAGAATGTATGATATATAGCTTAGCTCTAGCAAAAATGCTTTTTAAAGAACGAGAAAAACTATTGTCATTACATGAAAAGAATCTAAATGACGATTTTGAAGTTGAGGAAACACTTAAATCTGTTGTTAAACAATCGGATACAGATAAATACTTACTTCCTTCATTAATGAAGCATTGTCAGTCAACAAGGAGAGTAAAGGAATATCTTTCAACAGAGCTGGATAGAGGGATATTTGGTAACCTTAATAAGAATACCTATAAAGTGAATAAGTTGAATGAGACCTTACTTCGAAGGCATGAACGTACACTCACTAGTGAAAGTATACCTGTTAAACTTAATATTCCTGGTAAAAACGAATTCATTGAATCTAATGTTATTAGGAGAGGGATTACTTATAACAATTCAATTTTTCTAAAGAGAAAAAGAGATATTGAAAAGTTATTAGGTATTTATAAAAAATAATAATTAGTGTCACTCTATAGAATAAGATATGCGTTAATTCATTTAAATGAAAAAAATAGTTAATTCACTTATATGGTCATTTGTTATTACAACAGTATAAAAGTAACTTATGACATAAATAATATTTATTTATGTCATAATATAGTCTTGTAATACATCAGCCAGAAAGTTGAATGGGTTAAATAGAGGAAAATATTTTATATAATAAAATTCTATTTATAAATTATCCTGTTTGGATTTATTTAAGTATCGTAAACTAAAACATTACGCAATCTTACTCCGAAATAATCGGTAAGCAATTCCATTTGTAGTGACAATAATCAACAATAACGGCCATAAACTATGCCAGATAACCGAAAAGTCAGCACCTTTTAAATAAATCTGCTTGGTTATATCTGTAAAATGCCGGATTGGGTTTATCCACGTTATGTTTTGCAGCCAGGCTGGCATATTCTCGACGGGAGAGATATAACCAGAGAGTAAAATAGCTGGCATTATAAACACAAATACACCGATAAAAGCCTGCTGTTGAGTTGAACAGATGGCGGAGATAAGGAGGCCAAATCCAACCAGCGATAATCCATAAACCAGAATACAACCATAAAATAATAGCAATGAACCGGAAAAAGGGATCTGGTAACACAATGTTCCAATCAACAAAACGATACTTGCCTGAATCGTTGCTACGACTAACGCCGGAATGGCTTTGCCAATAAAAATCTGCCAAGTAGTCAGCGGGGAAACCAATAATTGATCCAATGTTCCCTGTTCTCTTTCACGGGCAACGGAAAGGGCAGTAACGATCAAAACGCCAATGGTTGTTATCATGGCAACCAGAGATGGAACAACAAACCATTTATAATCCAGATTGGTGTTATACCAGTTACGAATGATCAACTCACTGTTATTGAGACTCGGTGCATTACCCAGTAGTTCTTTCTGGTAATCCATTACAATTTGTTGAAGGTAATTAGCGGCAATTTGTGCGCTGTTTGAATTACGTCCATCCAACAGAACTTGAATTGAAGTAGGGATATGGCTGGCGAGATGGGCACTAAAATTTTGTGGGAAACGAACCAGTAGCAGGGCGTCACGGTTATCCAATGTTGGCCGAATTTCCTGTGAACTGTTCAACATAATAACATCAGGAAAGGCTTTCGATTTAGCCAGCCGCTGGGTTAGTTCAATGGAAGCCCGTCCTTTATCTTCGTCATAAATCGCAATGGTAGCGTTTTTTACTTCCAGCGTAGCAGCCCACGGAAACAGGCTCATCTGGAAGAGTACAGGTAAGATCAGAGTGGCTCGTGTTTTAGGATCTCTCAGGAGAGACTGCAATTCTTTCATGACGAGTGTATATAGACGATGAAACATATTCTTTCCTTTTTAATCCAGATGCCGGCGGGTTTTCCATGCAGTCAGGCCGATAAACACGATGGCACTGGCAATCAGAAACAGCAAGTTTGTGATTAAAACGGTGACGACATTACCTGCTAAAAATAACGTTTGTAAGCTGCTGACAAAATAACGGGCAGGAACGATATAAGTGAATACCTGAATCAAAGCCGGCATGCTGTTAATTTCGAACACAAAGCCGGATAGCATAACCGCTGGCAAAAAGGCGGTATTCAGGGAAATCATCGCAGCATTAAACTGATTGCGTGTTACCGTTGAAATTAATAATCCCATTCCCAAAGCTGTAGCAAGATACAGACTGGAAATCAAAGCGAGTATCCAAAGGGAACCATGATAAGGAATATCCATAATAAATACGGCAAATACCATGCAAAGCACCATAACGAAAGAGCCCAGAATCTGATAAGGCAATAACTTAGAAAGCAACAATTCGGTTCGGGTAACCTGGGTGGATAAAAGGGCTTCCATTGTACCTCGTTCCCATTCACGAGCGACAACCAGAGAAGTAAGGATTGCGCCAACGACTGTCATGATAATTGAAACAGCACCGGGAATTAGGAAATGTTGGCTGATAGTGGCAGGATTAAACCAATAGCGAATTTGCATCTCAATCAATGGCGTCGTTGAGCTCCCACGATCTTGCCCTTGTTGCTGTAACCAGATTTGCCAGATACCTTTAGCGTAGCTTTGCACAAAATTGGCTGTATTCGGTTCACTACCATCTGTGATTACCTGAATCGGAGCATGATCGCCAACACGGGCAAGTCGGGCATCGAAATTAACTGGAATAACAATAATGCCGCGGATCTCATTCGCCTGTATTTTATTGATTAAAAGTTGACGATCATTGCTGATTGTAGCATCAATATAAGGCGACCCTATAAATGCGTGCACCAACTCGCGGGCATCTTCGCTTTGTTGCTCCATCAAAATTCCGAGGCGAAGTTTGCTGGAATCAAGGTTAATTCCATAACCAAAAATAAACAGCAATATGAGTGGAATAACCACAGCAATTAAGGTACTGCTGGGATCGCGGATAATCTGTTTGCTCTCTTTAATACAAAGTGCTTTTAATCGCCGCCATGAAAAACTGACGGCTTTTTGAGTAGAGGGAGTAGGGGCAGGATGATTCTGTTCAATGCCACTCATTGCGGCTCCTTATCATAATTCACCACGAGATCGATAAAAACATCTTCCATTGAAGGGTTAGAGCGGTCAGTGGTCGATATTTGCTGCTTCAGCTCATCGGGCGTACCTGCTGCAATTAATTTTCCCCGAAAAACTAACCCGATACGGTCACAATACTCTGCTTCATCCATGAAATGTGTCGTTACCATCACAGTCACACCTTTATCCACCATACCGTTGATATGTAGCCAGAATTCACGACGAGTCAATGGATCAACACCCGAAGTTGGTTCATCCAAAAACAGAATATCCGGTTCATGCATCAGAGCGCAGGCGAGGGCGAGGCGCTGTTTAAAGCCGAGTGGCAGACTGTCGGTAGTTTGGTGCAGAATTGGTCTCAGACTAAAAGCACTGATCATATCTGTCATTTTTTTCTGTTGATGGCGGCCACTCAAGCCATAAACACCGGAAAAGAATTTCAGGTTTTGTTCTACTGTTAAGTCACCATAGAGTGAAAATTTTTGTGCCATATAACCAAGACGCTGGCGAGCTTTACCTGAACTGGTTTTTAAATCCATATTCAGTACCAGCGCATTGCCGTGAGTAGGGAGCATTAATCCGCACATCATTTTGAATGTCGTCGATTTTCCGGCTCCGTTTGGCCCCAGTAAGCCGAAAATCTCCCCACGTTTCACCTGAAAATTCACATGATCTGTTGCAGCAAAATCCCCGAATTTTTTCGTCAGGTTACGGGCTTCTATTACGATTTCTGTCGGATTCGGTGGGATTTGAGGCATGATTTCTGCCAGCTCTGAGCGGTGGGAAGGACCACCACCTAAGAGGTCGATAAAGGCATCTTCAAAACGTGGCTCGGCATCCAGAATCTCTACATCGGGTAAACCTATTTGCTGAAGTAACTCATCTTTATCTGCATCAGCTTTTAAAATTAAGCGGAGATATCTGCCCTGGATCACTCCATCAGTCACTTGTGGCAAGGTGAGTGCGTGTTGCAGCGTTTTTCGGCGGGAGTCTGGTTTGATATCAAGCAGAAAAGAGCGTCCGACAATACTTTGGGTTAATTTCTGTGGTTGGCCGCGATAGAGTAATTCCCCCTGATTCAATAACAAAACATCAGGGCATAACTCAGCCTCATCTAAATAAGAGGTGCTCCATAAAATCAACATTCCATCGGAAGCGAGTTCATGCACCATCTGCCATAATTCCCGCCGGGCAATGGGATCTACGCCGACACCGGGCTCATCAAGCAATAATACCTTTGGGCTGCCGACCAATGTACAGGCAAGCCCCAACTTTTGTTTCATTCCGCCGGAGAGTTTACCTGCCAGCCTGCCAGTAAAATGTGTTAAGTCAGTGAAGGTCAGTAACTTTTGGAAGATGGCTTTTCGTTCTTCTCCGAGTACACCACGTAGATCAGCATACAAATTGAGATTTTCTAATACGGTTAAATCTTCATATAGACCGAACTTTTGCGGCATATAACCAAGTTCAGAACGTACTTCAACACTGTCCTTAATGGGATCAAGCCCCATGATTTCAATATTGCCATTATCAGGTTTCAATAACCCTGCTAACATTCTTATCAGTGTGGTTTTTCCTGCACCATCCGGGCCGACAAGTCCTGTGACAGAACCCCCGAAGATTTCTGCATTCAGATGGGATACAGCGGGTTTTTCTAACCCTGAAAAAGTTTTCTCCACACCGTTCAGTTTTATCGTATATGCTGAACTGGTCATATTCAGCCTTACTTGTGTGGCTCAGTAAAACGTAAGGTGACAGGCATTCCTTGTTTCAATCCCTCATCGGGATCGCTGACAATAATGCGCAATCGATAGACCAGATCGGTTCTTAAATCCGGGGTTTCAACATTTTTCGGGGTAAATTCAGCGGTCGGAGAAACAAAGCCAATTTTGCCGTGATAGGGTTGGTTTTTCCGTCCATCGGTATAAATCAGGATATCGCGTCCTGCCACTGCCTGATTGAGATTAGGCTCATTAATGTATGCTCTGATCCAGACCGGATTAGTCAGTGATAGCGTAAATACTGTATTTCCGGCAGCCAGAATTGTCCCTGGCTCAATGGCTCTGGTAAGAATAATTCCGGCGGATGGTGAAATGAGGTGGGTATCTTGTAAATTGAGTTCAGCTTGTGCGACAGTTGCTTCGGCCTGTGCGAGTTGTGCTTTAGTGGCGGCGATTTCTTCTTTGCGATATCCCGTTTCAAACTGAAGTAATTTATCTTTTGCGGCTTGATAAGCGGCCAATGCCTGGCGTTGCCCTGTTCTGGCATTTTCCAGATCATTGGCTGAGATCATTTGACGTTGCCATAATTCCTGTTGACGTTTCAGAAAACTATCGGTAAAGCGGAATGCTGACTCTTTTTGAGCAACTTCGGCGCGTACCTGAGCGATTTCTTCAGAGCGATAACCAGTTTCTGTTTTGGTAAGATTTGCCCTAGCTGTATCGCGATTTGCTTTGGCTTGATTCAATGCATTATTAAAAGGGGAGTTATCGAGTTGACCAAGGAGTTGCCCTGCGGTGATGGTCTCTCCTTCATCCACCAGCAGGTTTTCTAATTTACCACTGACCCGAAAGCCAAGGTTGACAGTTCTGACATCAACATTGCCATATAGGGTTAACTCTTTGTCATTTTTCTCCTGATAATAATAAATGCTAATAACACCGATAATCATGACGATCGCCAATAGGACAAGAGCAAACTTTTTAGTGTTCATACTACTATCCCTTATGCGTTATTAAATTTTAAAGTTACGCTGTTTGTTGGTTATTTTTTTCGCAACCCATTAAGCAAAACATTAATGTGTTGAGTCAAAACTTGGTTAATTAATTCGTATTCTTTGCTGCCAATATTATCCCAACCGGTTTGGCGTAATAGTGCTTCTCGTGCCAACCGGAAAGAAAGGATCTCGCCTAGTAAGGCATGAGTATGGATTTGTGTTGAAATTTTTCCTTCATCAGCACCGATATAATAGGCGATCAACTTATTCAGGCGAGAGTAAATTGGGGCCAGCCCTTGTTCATGGATGACGCTATAAGCTTCTGTCGGTGTCAATTGCTCATGTGACATAATGCGACTGAGATTCAGACTGCTTTTATCGAAAATAAGACGGTTATAGCTAATCAAGCCTTGATGAATAAATGCCAGTATTTGGTCTTGTGAGTAAGGTTGGGGGGTGGTGATAAAAAATTGGTCAATGGTTTTAATCAGCAGAGAGAATTCGGTTTTTAGTCTATCTGCAATATGGTGTGCGACAGCAAGGTATAACCCTTCTTTGGAACCAAAATAATAAGCGATAGCAGCGATATTCTGTTTTGCGTGTTGGGCAATATTACGAGTGGTCGCACCTTCCAGGCCTGATTTACCGAAAATTTCTAATGCAGATTCAATAAGTTGCTGTTTAGCATGTTCACCTCGTGAAGTCTGAGCCGTTTTTGCTGCCATGTTAAGAAATATCCTGTGATAAAAATTGCTGAAATGGTTATAAATATATCAATCGTATGATTAACTTTAAAGCTATAACCACTGGATTTCAAGATGCAGTCAACAAAGCTTAATTTGCACGACAAAGAGTATAAAACAGGCTGATGTAAATTTACTTGTGTGCTCATGCTGTTTGAAAAAACATATCTGTTATAATGCCACGCTTATGGTGCATTGCAGTTTGTGTAATTTCTTTTGCGATTTATCGCGTCTATTTTTTCTTCCCATAAAACTGCCCCTGAATTGATATCAGGAATGGTGAAGTCTGGAGTATTTCTTATTTATGAATTTTGAGTCACTCGGCTTGAAGGCTGATATTTTGCGTGCCGTTCAAGAACAAGGCTATGCAGAACCTACCCCTATTCAGCAACAGGCAATTCCTGTTGTGCTATCTGGTAAAGATCTCCTGGCCAGTGCCCAGACAGGAACGGGGAAAACGGCGGGCTTTACTTTACCTGTCTTGCAGTTATTGAGCGAATCTCCCATTCAATCCAAGAGCCGCCGCCCGGTCAGGGCATTAATTCTGACACCAACCCGTGAATTGGCCGCACAAGTCGGTGAAAATGTGCGTAATTACAGCAAATACCTCCGATTGCGTTCATTTGTAGTATTTGGTGGTGTTAGCATCAATCCACAAATGATGAAATTACGTGGTGGAATAGATATTTTGGTCGCCACACCGGGTCGTTTGCTGGATCTGGAACATCAGAATGCCGTGGACTTATCCCGTGTGGAAATTTTGATTTTGGATGAAGCTGATCGCATGTTAGATATGGGATTTATTCATGATATCCGTCGGGTACTGAATAAACTACCCGCTAAACGTCAGAACTTACTGTTTTCAGCTACATTCTCTGACGAAATCAAAAATCTTGCTAATAAATTGCTGCGTGATCCGGTTAGTGTTGAAGTCGCTCGCCGTAACTCGGCTTCTGAACAGATCGACCAGTCTGTCCATTTTGTGGATAAGAAACGCAAGGGAGAATTGCTTTCTTACATGATTGGCAGCCAAAACTGGCAGCAGGTATTGGTGTTTACCCGCACTAAACATGGTGCGAACCGTCTGGCAGAACAACTTAATAAGGATGGTGTTACTGCGGCGGCGATTCATGGTAATAAGAGTCAAGGAGCCAGAACTCGTGCATTGGCCGATTTTAAAACAGGCCGGATACGTGCGTTGGTCGCAACGGATATTGCTGCTCGTGGATTGGATATCGACCAATTACCTCACGTTGTTAACTATGAATTACCTAATGTTGCAGAGGATTACGTACATCGTATTGGCCGCACTGGTCGTGCAGAAGCAACAGGGCAGGCAATATCACTGGTGTGTGTTGATGAGCATAAACTATTAAAAGATATTGAACGCTTGCTGAAACGGGAAATTCCACGTATCGCGCTCCCTGGCTATGAACCCGATCCTTCCATCAAAGCGGAGCCTATCCAGAATGGACGCAACGGGCGCAGTAATCAATCCCGTGGTCAGGATCAGCGAAGCAGTAACAAACAGGATGACCAGCAACATCATAGTCGCAGCCCACGTGGCAAAGGTTCACCATCACAGCAGCGCCGTTATCGCAGGTCGGTCAAAGCGGCAGCAGGAGAGTAAATTCCATGCGTGTTTTGCTGGCTCCGATGGAAGGGGTTTTGGATTCATTGGTTAGGGAGTTGTTGAGTGAGGTCAATGAGTATGACCTTTGCATTACCGAATTTTTGCGTGTAGTGGACAGCTTGCTGCCAGTGAAATCTTTTTACCGTTTATGTCCTGAATTGCATCATCAGAGCAGGACTCCATCGGGTACGCCGGTCAGGATACAGCTTTTGGGGCAATATCCTGAATGGTTGGCTGAAAATGCGGTCAGGGCGGTGGAATTGGGATCGTGGGGAGTTGATTTAAATTGTGGTTGTCCTTCCAAAACAGTTAATGGTAGTGGAGGAGGGGCCACATTACTGAAAGATCCTGAACATCTCTACCGTGGTGCTAAAGCCATGCGGGAAGCTGTACCGGCAGAATTGCCGGTTACAGTCAAAATACGTCTGGGGTGGGATTCTGATGCCCGTCAGTTTGAAATTGCGGATGCTGTCCAGCAGGCTGGTGCAACGGAATTGGTTGTGCATGGGCGTACTAAGGAAGATGGCTATAAAGCAGAATGCATAAATTGGCAGGCGATTGGAGAGATCCGCCGACGCCTTACTATTCCGGTGATCGCTAATGGTGAAATATGGGATTGGCAGAGTTCACAGGAGTGTATCAAAGTTACCGGATGTGATTCGGTAATGATTGGACGTGGTGCGCTGCATGTGCCGAATCTAAGCTGTGTTATTAAATATAATGCAACGAAAATGGCATGGCATGGGGTGCTCCAGCTCCTGCAAAAATATATCTGGTTGGAAAAGCAGGGAGATACAGGTTCATATCATGTCACACGTATCAAGCAATGGCTTGGTTATTTACGTAAAGAATATGGTGAAGCTGATGAATTATTTATGCAAATCAGAGCATTAAAAACTTCATCTGCTATATCTGAAGTTATTTCTTTAGCCGTAGAGAGTAATGTGTACGCATAAATAATAAAGTGACAGTATATTTTTGTTATACATCTTTCTTCACTCTGTGTATTGGACGTGAAAATCTGACTCTATGGTAAACGAATTAATCGGTTGAATTTTAATATACCGAGGTTATTCAGAATCACCGAAAATACATGATAAAGTCATTGGTATTTTTATCGAAAGAGTACCTTATGTGTAAGGTCAATCTGTATGTTGAATACATGACCTTACTCTATAATTCACTGAAGGAAATGATAATGAAATTAGAAACACTGTCCATCCATGCCGGTTACTCACCTGACCCTACAACCAAAGCCGTTGCAGTCCCGATCTATCAAACAACGTCCTACTCTTTTGATGATTCTCAGCATGGTGCTGATTTATTTGATTTAAAAGTTGAAGGCAACATTTACACCCGCATCATGAACCCAACCAATGATGTATTGGAAAAACGTATCGCCGCTTTAGAAGGAGGAATTGGGGCGCTTGCAGTTGCTTCTGGTATGGCGGCAATCACTTACGCCATCCAGACGATTACTGGCTTGGGAGATAATATTGTCTCCGTAGCAAAATTGTATGGCGGAACTTATAACTTACTGGCACACAATTTCCCGAATATTGGGATTGAAGTTCGTTTCGTTGATCATAACGATCTTACTACCCTTGAAGCGATGATTGACGAAAAAACCAAAGCCGTCTTTTGCGAAACCATCACCAATCCAAGCGGGAATATTATTGATATTCAGGCATTAGCTGATATTGCCCATCGACACGGCATTCCTCTTATTGTCGATAATACTGTCGCAACACCTTATTTGTGCCGCCCATTTGAACATGGCGCAGATATTATCATTCATTCCCTGACCAAATATATCGGCGGTCATGGAACTTCTATTGGTGGAATAATTGTTGATTCAGGCAAATTTTCTTGGGCAGAGCATCAAGATCGTTTTGCGGTTTTAAATACGCCGGATCCTTCCTATCACGGAATAAACTATATAGAACATTTTGGTTCCGCGGCATTTATCGCTCGCTGCCGTGTCGGGCAACTGCGTAGCACTGGTGCGGCACTTTCCCCTTTTAATGCCTTCTTGATCTTACAAGGTCTTGAAACATTGGCTCTTCGTATGGAACGCCATACTGAAAATGCTCTGAAAGTTGCTCAGTATCTGGAACAACATCCTCAGGTTTCCTGGGTTAAATACGCAGGATTGCCGACACACCCTGAATATGATTTGGCTGTTCATTATATGGATGGTAAGTCTTCTGCTATTCTATCTTTTGGTATCAAAGGAGGGGAAAAAGCAGCGATACACTTTATCGATGCTCTGCAATTGGTTATACGTTTGGTCAATATTGGTGATGCAAAATCATTGGCTTGTCATCCGGCATCCACAACTCACCGCCAACTGAATGATGAAGAATTGGTAAAAGCTGGAGTGTCACGTGATCTGATCCGCTTATCTATCGGAATCGAACATATCGATGACATTATTGCTGATCTTGCACAAGCACTGGATACAGCAAAATAATTTTCAATATTATTTGAATAAAAGCCTAAATTGGATAGGCTTTTATACTGCTATGAAAATATGTAGATTTTGATGATAAATAAGATTATTTATATTAATTAATCCATTTTTTGATTTTTTATCTTATTCTGGTTTTTTATGAATGTTATTTATGATGATTTTTGTCGATCTACAAGTCTTATTATTTGCAAAAATTAGGATTGACTAATTTATAATAATGTTTAATCTGGCAAAATTAATACTGATATTAAATTAATTAGTGCCGATTTTTAATGTCAGTCAATTCTATAAATATCACTAATTACTTACAATTATCTTATCTTTTACTATTTGAAATTCTTTTAATTAGTGTCTTAAATTAGGACGTAGAATTAAGAAACTTTCAGTAAGATCACCCCATAGCTATTTTTAGCTCTTAACTAATATTAACTCTTAATTAACTAATAAATTCAGGAGGTTGAAAATGGGTATCTTGTCATGGATTATCTTTGGTTTAATTGCCGGAATTATAGCGAAGTGGATCATGCCGGGAGATAATAGCAGTGGTATCATTATGACAGTGATTCTTGGGATCGTTGGTGCGGTTATTGGCGGCTATATCAGCACTTTCTTTGGTATGGGAAAAGTAGATGGTTTTAACCTGGGAAGTTTCTCTATTGCAGTTATTGGCGCATTAATCGTTCTATTTATATACCATAAAGTTTCTAACTAATCGATTGGCAAAAGTAATAGGTTTCATATGGTTGATATCATATGTTCGATAGAAAAAAGGGGTTAAAAAAAGGGCATGATACTTTAATGCCCTTTCTTATTTCGGTGTGCTTATAATTTATTAAACAGCTCTCTACCTTTCTAATGGAAGACTATTATCTGCTCCCCATTCAGCCCAGGAACCATCATATAGTCCTGCTGTTTTATAGCCGATTATATCAAGCCCTAATACTAAAACGGCTGCTGTCATACCAGAGCCACAACTGGTAATAATTGGTCGATTTAAATCGACGCTTTGATGTTTAAATATTTGCTCGATTTCATCTGGTGATTTATAGCGACCATCCTCAATTAATGCTGTCCACGGGACATTTTTAGAGCCAGGAATATGACCCATTCTTAAACCGGGACGCGGCTCTGGTACTTTGGCCTGAAAACGATCTTCTGCTCTGGCATCAATAAATTGTGTCGGCGTATTGCTTTGCAGGGCATCCAGGATCTGTTGTTGGGAAAAAACATATTCAGGCGTAAATTGAATATTGAATTTCTGAGGCTGATGGCTGACCTCTCCTGATTCCGTTGGATAATCCGCCTGTTGCCAGCCTTGTAAGCCACCTTCCAGAATACGGATATGCTGAGCACCAAAAATTTTAAACGTCCACCATGCTCGAGGGGCAGAAAACATATTCCCCTGATCGTAAATTACTACCAAATGATTTTCACTGATCCCCATTGCACTGACAGCCTGTCGGAAAGTTTCTGGCTCCGGTAGCATATGGGGTAATTCGGTCTGGAGATTAGCTATTTTATCAAGATCAAAAAACTGGGCGCCTGGGATATGGTTCTCCAACCACTTCTGATGATAATCGATAGTTTGGGTTGGCATGGGAGCACTGGCATCAATAATAACGACATTCTCATCATTGAGATGTTCACTTAACCACTGTGGAGTCACAAAATATTCATTGTTCATAAGCTTCCTCATCTGATGTGCAATGTCGGATATTGTATGCATTATGTTGTTCAGTTCAGATACTGATAAGTTTGGGATTGTAATAAACTTGAAGATGTATTGATTACTATTGTTGTTCCGTTGGTGTAGTGTGCTGTTGTACTGCTTCCTGCTGTATTTGCTCTTGCTGTGCTTGTTGAGGTTCTTCTGTTGACGCTGTTGACGCTGTTGACGCTGTTGACGCTGTTGAACGGTTATACATATTCATTCCTGCTAAAATAATGCCGCCAATGGAGCCAAGAGTGGATAATACGATAATAATAAGCAGGATTTTTTTCATCTTTGTTCTCAATAACGTTCTTAGTTATAAGGTTTTTGTCACATAGAAAGCCAGCAGTATATAGGCTTCTGCATTCCAGACAAGCGATATACCCTTCACTTTTCAAGATGCAACAGGAAATCTATTGGATATAAGCAGTTTTCTTGTTTTTATAATGGAAAAGCTGGAAAGCCGTTTCCAATAATTACGATATCAGGCTGATCTGATAGCAACTCTGTGGGAGAATAGCGTTCCAATTTTTATGCAGCAAAACTCATGGCACTTTCCAATTCAATAAAAACTCAAATCAGCCAATGGTATAAGGCACTATCCATCCATATCAATGGCTTCGTTCCAAGAGCTCCACAGCGCCAGATGATTGCAGAAGTAGCAAAAACATTGGCAGATGAAGAAGGGCGGCATTTAGTGATAGAAGCACCAACCGGTGTGGGAAAAACGCTGTCTTATCTTATCCCTGGTATTGCTGTCAGTCGGGCGGAACAAAAGCCATTGGTGGTAAGTACAGCCAATGTCGCTTTACAAGATCAGATTTATAGTAAAGACCTACCGTTATTGCGAAAGATTATTCCCGATTTGAAATTTACCGGGGCTTTTGGTCGTGCGCGTTATGTTTGTCCTCGTAATCTGGAAGCTATTTGTGCTGCTGATGGAGAGCAAATTGATTTGATGTTTCTGGTGGAAGATCAGACAACGATTGCCAATAGTGAGGAACGGGAGTTGTGCCGCAGTTTACGTAATGATTATACAACTTCTGTCTGGGATGGTTTACGTGATCACCATAAACTGGCATTGTCGGATTCGCTGTGGTCAAAGATCAGCACGGATAAAATGAACTGTCTGGCGAGAAATTGTCAGTTTTACCATCGCTGCCCATTCTTTCTTGCCAGAAGGGAGATCGAAGATGCCGATGTCGTGGTTGCCAATCATGCTTTGGTTATGGCAGCACTGGAAAGTGAATCTGTCTTACCGGAAGCTAAGAATCTGCTGCTGGTTTTGGATGAAGGCCATCATGTTCCCGATGTTGCAAGGGACTCACTGGAAGTTGAAGGGGAAATCACACTATTTCAGTTAAATGGGCAACTGGATTCGTTTGTTCGTCATGTAGAACAGTATTTGCTTCAGTTTCGCCCTGCAAAACCACCCACTTTAGCCAATATTACCCGTTTGCAGGCACACTGTGAAAAAATCTGTGAATGTTTTAAAGAACTGTCGGATATCACACAGGTGTTGTTGCCTGAAAACAGTGAAGTGGAAGAATATCTGTTTGAATTGGGAAAACTGCCGGATAACTTGCTGTTGTGTTGCCAGCAACTATTCAAACTTACTGATGGATTACGCAGCTTATCTGAAGCGATTTTAAGTGATCTTACCGAGCAAACAGCCAAACAGGATATTGTCAGATTGCACCGTGCTATCTTGCAGACTAGCCGGACATTAGGTTATTTCGAAAATATGACGAAACTGTGGCGATTGGCTGCACAGGAGGAATCTTCCCACGCCCCGATATCAAAATGGTTAACACGCCGTTATGAGAAGAATCAGTCTCATCTCTACTTTCATTGCGCAGGCATTCGGGTAAGTGAACAATTAACTCAATTATTATGGCGAAATATTCCTCATGTTGTGGTGACATCGGCAACATTATGCTCCCTGAATAGTTTTTCCCGTATTCAGGAGCTGACGGGGTTACATGAAAATCATGATGATCGTTTTATTACGTTATCATCTCCTTTTGAGCATGTGCGGCAAGGGCATCTGATTATTCCTAAGATGACAGAAGAACCCACAATTCATAATGAAGTGAAACATCTTGAGGAGATGGCTCGTTATTTTCGTGCACAAGTTTTGCTGGGCAAACATCAGGGGATGTTGGTGTTATTTAGCAGCCAACGAGCAATGGACGGTTTTCTCACTTTCGTAAAAGATTTACGACTAATGTTATTGGTACAAGGAGATCAGCCGCGATATCGACTGGTGGAAACCCATTGCAGGCGTATTGATGAAGGGCAGGCGAGTGTTCTGGTTGGGTTACAATCCTTTGCAGAAGGGTTGGATCTGAAAGGCGATTACCTTTCACAAGTGCATATCCATAAAATTGCTTTTCCACCCGTTACAAATCCCGTCATTATCACTGAAAGTGAATGGCTGAAATCTTTGAAGCGTTATCCGTTTGAAGTGCAAAGTCTGCCGAGTGCTTCTTTCAGTCTGATCCAACAAGTGGGGAGATTGATACGCAGCCATGAATGTTATGGGGATGTAGTGATTTATGACAAACGGTTATTAACCAAGCGTTATGGTTCCCGATTGTTGAATGCGTTACCTGTATTTCCGATTGAACAGCCCAAAATACCCTCGGAAGAAGAATTGGTGCGGATGAAAAAGGATAAATAATAAAAGAGTTAATATTATTTATCCTTTAAACAGAATTTTATGGATAACAGCTATTTATCCTACTTTTTTCAGGAAGCAGGTTTTTAATACTAATCCTTTGATCTTATCGGCATTACATTCAATTTCATCTTCCCGATTGGTAAGACGAATATTCTTAATTAATGTACCGCGTTTCAATGTGTTAGAGGTTCCTTTGACCTTCAGATCTTTGATGACCTGGACTGAATCACCATCATTCAGCAGTGCACCGTTAGTATCTTTGACTTCGATATCCATCGTATATAATCCTCATGTTTGTTTTTAGAACAGACAGTATTATAAAGAGAAAAGTAATTTTTTAAAGGTTAGTATGATTTTTTACGCTATAACTTCTATTTTTGGATATTTTTAATAACAAAAAAGGCCGTGATAACGGCCTTAACATTATGAAAGGATACTCTCTATCTCATTGCTCAATATTGGCTTCAATAAACCATAAAAATTTGTCGAGATCACGGGAAGCAGCAGTGAACATATCTGCTGTGTCTTCATCCTTTGCATCAACAATAGCCTGATGGATATCATTGGCAACGATAGCATAGCGATCTGCCAGTGCTTTTAAGTGATCTTGCACATCATGAATATCTGTTGGATAACTTTCTAGCCGAGTCCCTTTATGAACATCCTGAGTCGTCCCCAGTGCAATTCCCCCTAATTGCACTACACGTTCTGCAAAAGTATCGAGATGCTCAACAAGTGTGGTACGGAAATCATCCAGCATTTGATGAATGGCAATAAAGTTTCTGCCGCGTATATTCCAGTGGGCTTGTTTGGTCATCAAAGACAAATCAATAAATTGGATCACCATATGGTTCAGGGTGGAAATAGAACTTTGCTTAATACCCTCATCAATATTATTACGGGTGTAAATCAACTTAGAGGGATTTTTTCTGATAAATTTTGCTGTACTCATCGTAATGCTCCCTTAATTTAAATTATACCCATAGTCTTTCAGGTCTCAGCTCCTCTGGCTGTATCTTGAAATCCAAAAGGTATAACGAATTATCTTATTGGATACATTAAAAGTAGCTGATCATTTATCAGAAGTCATATTGCTTTATTCTATCAAATTGATAGTTGATAAAAATATCATTAATCAAAACCGGATAATACTAAGTTCGCCCGGCCTTGAGGAATTATGCAATATTATTAAAATAGTTTATTCAACCTTTTCGATTTTGGTCTTCTGTTTCACGGTGGAAGTAGAACCAATTGAGGCACAGATAATGCAGAAAAGGGCGAGCCATTGCGTCGTAGTTAAGTGCTCATTCAGGAAAATGATACCTGACAAGGCACCTAATGCAGGTTCCAGACTCATTAAAGTACCAAATGTTTTGGCAGGTAAGCGGGTAAGCGCAATCATTTCCAGTGTATAGGGAAATGCAGTCGACAAAATGGCAATCCCCAAAGCAACGGGCAACAATGAGACATCAGACAGGAGTTCCGGGCCGGTTTGGATTAACCCCACTGGAAAGAAAATCAAAGCAGCAATTAATGAACCGATCGAAACCGTTGCAGCACCATAGCCTGCACCGGCACGTTGACCGAAGATAATATAGAGCGCCCAAAAAAAACCTGCTCCTAATGCATACAAAATACCGATAGGATCAAGTGTGCTGACGTCATCCCCGATAGGTAACAGAAAACCTAATCCGGCAATGACCAAAGCGATCCAGAGAAAATCCTGTGGACGACGTGAGGAAAACATCGCAACAGCAAGAGGGCCGGTAAATTCAAGTGCAACGGCGATGCCAAGAGGAATTTTGGAAAGTGCCATGTAAAACAGATAATTCATTCCACCGAGTGAAATGCCGTAGGCAAGGAGAGGGATGATTGATGACCGCTGAAATTTCAGACGCCAGGGCTTAAAGATCAGGAATAAAATCATTGTCCCCAGTGCAAGTCTCAGAGCTGTTACACCAGGAGCACCAATGACATGAAATACTGTTTTGGCTAATGATGCACCAGCTTGAATTGATGTCATTGAAAGTAATAATAAAACGATAGGAAGTAGAGGAAAAGATGCCGCCCGATGTTTGGAAAGAGACATTTGCAGAAAACCTCAATTACAACATGTTATTTAGGAGTGTCATCTTCGCAGCGAAATAATCAGAACTCAACTGTATTATATGTTGTATGATCATTAAGCTAACGTATAATCAGAAATTAAAAAAATAATAATGTGGAGTTTAGACATGAAAGAGACTGTTGTGATGAGTTCATCAGAAAAAAATGAGGCAATAAAGAGCATTGCGGTTTATTGTGGTTCAAGCTTGGGAGCATCTGAAATTTACAAAAAGAATGCCATTATTTTTGCAAAAGAGCTTGTTAAACGTGGTATTACTTTAGTGTATGGTGGTGCCAGTGTAGGAATTATGGGAACAGTTGCAGATACAGTATTACACGAAGGAGGTAAAGTTATCGGTGTAATTCCGGCATTGCTGGAAGAACGCGAAATTTCTCATAAGAATTTATCTGAACTTCATATTGTGGAAACCATGCATCAGCGTAAAAATAAAATGATTGAACTTGCTGATGGTTTTGTTGCATTGCCCGGTGGTTTTGGCACATTGGAAGAATTTAGTGAAGTCTTTACATGGAGTATGATTGGCCTTAACAGCAAACCATGTGGCATCCTGAATATTAATAACTTCTATGAACCTCTGATCTCTATGATTAATAAAATGGCGGACGAGCGGTTTTTGCAGGAAAAATATCGTAATATGGCGATTATTGAGAAAAATCCTACCGTATTACTTGACCGTTTTGAACATTATGTAGTGCCTTCAATAAAAACTTACAATTAATACTGATATTAGGAGCACAGGCATGATAATAAGAACAGCCTCTATGCAGGATCTTGATGCTATTTCATCACTCTACAATATATTATTCAGTGAAATGGCTGCATTGCAGCCAGACCGATTGAGAGATGTGGAACAGGATAAAGAATTTATTATTTCCAGCATAAATGATGATAAATTATATTTATTAGTTTCAGAAGATGATAATGGTGATATTAAAGGCTTCTGCATTGCACAAGAAAATAAAACACTGCCATTTAACTGCCTGATACCGAGAAATTATGGCTATATTATTGATTTAGTTGTCAGTCAGGATGTCAGAGGTCAGGGTATTGGTCAGCAATTATTAACAGAAATGAAAAAGTGGGCGAAGGAAAATAATTACATCCATTTGGAACTAAATGTTTTATCAGAAAATGTTGCAGCGACGAAATTTTATGAAAGGGAAGGTTATAAAGAAATTAGCAAATTAATGGCTATTACATTGTGATTCAGGGAGAGCAGATGCAAGTGATGATCGATAAATCGTATCAAAATAAGAATCGGTAGTTTTTCTATGCAATTATTGCTGAATGAAATGAAACAACAAACAGATTGCCACAAAATATCTGTTTGTTATGATGAAATGAGTGAGCGACACCGTAAATTCTACCAGCATTTTGGCTTTACTAAAGTGGGTTGTTTTGATGAGTATGAGGAAATGTTAGCGTAACTCATTGTAAAAAAATAAGTTTAGCTACTCATCAAAGGGAGAAAATATTTCCCATATGATTAACGTTGTTAACGGATGTTATAGGTAAATTAATAATTCTGGAGCTTGCTAAAAGAATATTTGTCTGCCAGAATTTAAAATAAATATGGCAGTAAGTTTATTTGGTGTATCCTCAATCTCGTTAAATAAAAATATGATAAACCTCCAAACTTCTGTGGTGAAATAATGAAAATAGGGAAACACTTTAGTAATAGTTTTATTCTTAAATTACTATTGTTTATTATGATTGCCGGTTTGGGATTGAGAGTACCGATATCTTATATCCCACCTATGTCACAGGAAATCATCGACGATTTAAAAATAAGCCATTCTACGTTCGGTTTGTTAACATCGCTGTCACCCTTGTGTTTTTTTCTATTCTCTCCCTTAACTCCTTATTTTGAAAGTAAAATAGGTTTATATAAAACCTTATTGATGACATTTATCGTTGCTATTGTTGCTTATTTTTTAAGGTTGAATAGCTCTCTGATATTACTGTTGACTTCTACAGTAATGTTTGGGTTTGCCATCGGACTGGGAAATATTGCATTACCTTCATTCTTTAAAAGTTTGGGGAGTAGCAGGGTCGCTCTTTTATCATCATGTTATACGGCTTCTCTGTATTTGGGGCCAGCAATGGCAACGGGCCTTACTTTACCTGTTAAGCATATTTTCGGGTTTTCCTGGAACGGAGTATCCTGGATTTGGATCTTGATCCCGATATTTTCGTTACTCTTGATTTTGTTGTTTTCTGATAAAAAATCCCGGGCCTCAGACAGTAGCCCACATTCTCCCGGTAATTATGATGATAAACCCGATAAAGTCATTAACCCGTGGGTAAGTATTCCATGTTGGGTTATGGCTGTTTATTTTTCTATTTTATCACTTAATTTTTATATCATAACTGCCTGGTTCCCCGAAATTATCAGTTCTTATGGTTTAGGCCAGACTGAAGCGGCATCCTATGCGGCTTTGTTCTCATTGATTGCGATACCTTTTGCAACATTAACGGCATTTTATATCTATAAGATAAAAAGACAGGAAATTATGTTCATCATTAACCCAATTATTGGTATGTTGGGGATTGTACTATTCGTTTATGGTCAGAAGAGTTTAATTCCTGTTGCAGTTATGATCATGGGAATCGGTGCTGGTATCTGTACAGGCGTTGCATTTTTACTGCCGTTGTTGCGTTTCAATCATACCGCCAATGTTACAAGAGCAAACTCGATGATACAGTCAATTGGCTATTTGATTGCGTTTTGTGGCCCGGTTGTTTCTGGTTATATTCATGATTTAACTTCCTCATGGAGTATCGTTATGTGGATGCTTTTCATTATTCTGGCGATACAAGGGATCTTGGGGATAGTAATTGGAAAAAATGAAAAGCTTGATGCTAAATAGTATCAAACAGGGTAATTATTAGCGGTTTGTATAGCCGCTAATAATATACCTGATGAATTTCAAGATGCAGCAAACAAAACTGCAATTTTAAAGACGACACAGACAGAGAGTTTAAATTTCAATAACCATTCCTGTCTCCTTACCATAAATACTGCGTATATAGCCTTTCGCTATTTGTTCTCCTGTGCAAGTTTCCTGCCCGGGGAAGAACCGGGCATAACTGGTAAATGATTCATCCAGTAATCTTGGGCTAACTACGTTAATTCGGATATTGGTGATTTCAGTTGCTGCCGAGCGGACAAAAGCATCAATAGCGCCATTGGTTACAGCAGTTTGTGAACCATTGGGCGACATTATTTTGCCGACAATACCGGATGTTAAAGTGATTGAGCCACCAGGTTTAACGTATTGCAAGGCACGGAGTGCAACGTTGATCTGACCCAGTGCTTTATTCTTGATACTTTCCTCATAGTCACTCAGCTTTTCTGGCTTCGTCCAGTTGGTTTTGCCGAATGCGCAGACAATGGCTTCAAACATTTTATTTTTAGATAAAAAACTATCTAATTGTTGAGTATCGAAAACATCAAGTGGGTATTCAGATGAATTACGGCTGGCTTGAAGAATTTCAAGATCTGTAGGGTTATCAATCAGCAATGGATGATATTTTTTAATATTACTGATAATGTGCTTTCCTATATTTCCTGTTGCTCCTATCACTAATATTTTCATATTGATGACTCCGTAATTTAATTAGATTAGGTTATGAATGCTTATTTAGTTTTAGAGTGTAACTCAGCCCTATATTCTTTCAGAACTTCATCAATCACCCAACTGGTTCGTGAAGCGGATATGCCATTAGAAGGGCAAATATCTTTTCCCTGTAATTGGTGCACAATTGTCTGGATTAATGGCATTTGAATGTGTGTGGGATTTTCAAAATGGAACTGATGCAGTGTATTGTTTTCATCGTAATATGAAATTGGGGAATCACCGAATGTTGCAAAGGTTATTTTGCCTTTTGTACCAACGATTTCAACTTTATCTTCACGAGAGCTGGCAACAAAATTCCAGATACCCACTCCCTGAACCTGATTTTCAAACATAAATGACATTGAAACACAATCTTCTGCCGGATAGGCTTTTGCCTGTGAATTAGAGTGCCCTTTGACTGAAATAATTTTTCCTAGAAGAAAATCCAATATATCCAGTGTGTGGCAAGCTAAATCAACAAATAATCCACCACCGGATATTTCTGGTTTTACAAACCAGGGGAGATTATCAGGATCCAGATAACGGGACTCCATCTCTCTGAATAACTGACAGACCACAATACGTGGAGTGCCAATCGCACCGGAATCGATCAGCGATTTTATTTTGGTAAATCTCGGCAATGTTCTGCGATAATAAGCCACAAATAATGGAACATTATGGGACTGGCAGGCAGCAATCATTTCATTACATTCTGAAAATGTCAGAGCCATTGGTTTTTCTACATAAACTATTTTGCCAGCCTCAGCAGCTAATAAAGTATATTCTTTATGAGTAGAAGGGGGAGTTGCAATGTATACTGCATCAATATCAGGATCGTTAACCAGCAATTTGGCATCAGAATACCATTTGGGGACATTATGTCTTTTGGCGAAATCTTTAGCTAAATCTGCATTGCGTCGCATAACGGCAATTAATTCTGAATTTTCCAATTTATAAAAAGCAGGGCCACTTTTTACCTCTGTTACATTACCACAACCAATAATACCCCATCTGATTTTTTGCATTTTATTTTTCCGGTATATCAAATTGTTAAGCCGTAAAATTCCTTTCCAGTCTATAATACCTCCTTGTTTTGTTCTATGCTCTCCGTCCGTTTTACATTAGAAAAATTTATTTTCCTGATTTCAGGGAGAGGGCATTGATGGTGTGACTTTTGAGACGTATAACATTTGAAATGATAGACTTTTTGAAATGACTGTTTGAAGTAGCTATGGAAGCATATTGGCGATACTTTTTGCTTGTTGTGGCATAATAGATAACTATCGATTTTTCTAAATTCTTTTTTTTATTCACTATAAGAGCAAACGTTGTGTTAAGTACAAACAACATTACTATGCAGTTTGGCAGTAAGCCTCTGTTTGAAAACATTTCTGTCAAATTTGGTAACGGTAACCGCTATGGACTGATTGGTGCCAACGGAGCGGGTAAATCGACTTTTATGAAAATCTTGGGGGGAGATTTAACACCGACCTCCGGCAATGTTAGTCTTGATCCGAATGAACGCTTAGGTAAATTGCGTCAGGATCAGTTTGCCTTTGAAGAGTACACTGTATTGGATACAGTCATCATGGGGCACACGGAATTGTGGCAAGTGAAGCAGGAACGTGACCGTATTTACGCCATGGCAGAAATGAGCGAAGAAGATGGTTATCGTGTTGCTGATCTGGAAGTCGCTTATGGTGAAATGGATGGCTACAGTGCGGAAGCTCGCGCCGGAGAGTTATTGCTTGGCGTTGGTATTCCGGTAGAACAGCATTATGGTTTGATGAGTGCAGTTGCTCCGGGTTGGAAATTACGTGTTTTACTGGCACAGGCGCTATTTTCTAATCCTGATGTTCTGTTGCTTGATGAACCAACCAACAACCTGGATATCGATACTATCCGTTGGTTGGAACAAGTACTGAACGAGCGCGACAGTACGATGATTATCATTTCCCATGACCGCCATTTCCTGAACACAGTATGTACTCATATGGCTGATCTTGATTATGGTCAATTGCGTCTGTTCTCCGGCAATTACGATGAATATATGGTGGCGGCAACTCAGGCACGTGAACGTCTGCTGGCAGATAATGCCAAAAAGAAAGCCCATATTGCTGAATTACAGGCATTTGTCAGTCGTTTTAGTGCTAACGCTTCTAAATCTAAGCAGGCAACTTCACGTGCCCGTCAGATTGATAAAATTCAGTTAGAAGAAGTAAAAGCTTCCAGTCGCCAGAATCCATATATCCGCTTTGAGCAGGAGAAAAAACTGTTCCGTAATGCACTGGAGTTAGAAGGTCTGACTAAAGGTTATGACAATGGGCCATTGTTTAAAAATCTGAATCTGCTGCTGGAAGTTGGCGAAAAAATGGCGGTGATTGGTGAGAACGGTATCGGTAAAACAACATTGTTGAAAATTTTGATCGGTGAAACTGAACCAAACAGCGGTACGATTAAATGGTCTGAAAATAGCACTATTGGTTATTATGCACAGGATCACGCCAGTGACTTTAATTGTGATCTGACTGTATTTGAATGGATGAGCCAGTGGAAGCGTGAAGGCGATGATGAACAGGCGGTACGAAGTGTGCTGGGACGTTTATTGTTCACTCAGGATGATATCAGGAAAAAAGTCGGCGTATTGTCTGGTGGTGAAAAAGGCCGGATGTTGTTTGGCAAGCTAATGATGCATAAACCAAATATTCTGATAATGGATGAGCCAACCAACCATTTGGATATGGAATCTATCGAATCACTAAATCTTGCGTTAGAACTCTATCAAGGCACGTTGATTTTTGTGTCCCATGACCGCGCATTTGTCAGCTCATTGGCCAGCCGTATCCTGGAAATTAAAGCTGATAAAGTTATTGATTTTAAAGGTACTTATGATGAGTATCTGAGAAGCCAGGGGATTGCTGAGTAACCTCCCGTTTTTTCAGGCCCCGTAGATTAACAACGGGGCCAGTTATTAGCCGTTCTGACATACCTCACACCGCGGATCTTTAGGCAATTTTATCTCACGAAACTGCATCGTCATCGCATCGAACAATATTACTTTGCCTCTGGCAATTTCTCCGTATTGAGTCAGCAATTTAATTGCTTCCATTGCCTGTAACGAACCAATAGTGCCTACGAGTGGTGCCATTACACCTGCTTCAACACAAGTCAGGTTATTTTCACCGAATAATCGGCTCAGGCAGCGGTAGCAAGGTTCTCCTGTTTGATAAGTAAAAACCGATAATTGCCCTTCCATGCGAATAGCTGCACCAGAAACCAAAGCTGTTTTATGCCCGTAGCATAATCGGTTGAGTTGCTCACGAATTGCAACATTATCTGTGCAATCCAGCACAATATCATGCTGACTAATTAGCTGGTCTAAGGCAGGGGCATTCAATAATCCTTCAATGGGATAGATAGTAGTGTGAGGGTTAATTTCCCATAGTGTTAGTGCTGCTGAATGCACTTTAGCCATACCAATACGTTCATCACGGTGAAGGATCTGACGTTGTAAATTAGAGAGGGAAACAGTATCAAAATCCAATAAACTGATTGCTCCGACACCCGCTGCCGTTAAATATTGGGCGGCTGCACAACCAAGGCCGCCCAAACCTACTATCAGCACCTTGGATGATTTCAATTTTTCTTGTCCGTCAAAATCAAAGTGACGTAGAACAATCTGCCGGTTATAACGCAGGATCTCTTCATCTGTGAGTTCAATAGTCATTTTTTCAGTGAGTCACTGGTTTTCATTTATTTATTGATTTTTCAGCAAATGGTTGAAAAATTCGATCTGTACGGTTTCTCCGGTCACAACGGAACCTCGTTCCCGCTCCAGTACGATAAAGCAATTGCCGAGGCTATATGAACTGAAAATATGTGAACCTTGATGCCCGGTGCTTCGAACTTCTAACTCACCTTGCTTATTGAGTGCAGCGATCCCACGCTGGAAATCCAACCTGCCGGGGGATTTTTTCAAAGGTGTTATGACTTTGGCACTGAGTCTCATTGGTGGTTGCCATGCGGTAAAACCCGATAAGTGTGTAATCAAAGGTTGGACTAATTGGTAGAAAGTCAGCACAGCGGATACCGGATTACCTGGTAAACCACAGAACCACGCATTTTTCAGTTTACCAAAAGCAAAAGGTTTACCGGGTTTAATCGCCAATTTCCAGAAGCTAATTTCACCCATTTCATCCAAAATCTGTTTAGTGTAATCAGCTTCACCAACGGAAACCCCGCCACTACTGATAACTAAATCTGCGAGTTCATTGGTTTGTACAAAAGCGTGACGCAGAGCGTCAGGATCATCAGGAATGACACCGAGATCAATAACGTCACAGTCTAGTTTTTCCAGCATCAGACGAACCGCAAAACGGTTGGTGTCATAAATTTGCCCTGCCTGCAATGGTTCACCAATTGTTTGTAGTTCATCACCGGTAGAAAAGATTGCAACTTTTAATTTGCGGATCACATTCACTTGCGCAATCCCCAAAGAAGCAAGCAGAGGTAATTGTGCGGTAGAGAGTTTAATACCCTGTGGCAGGACTGCTGTATTTTGGGCGATATCTTCGCCTATGGTACGAATGTTTTGTCCCTGATGGACAGGGTACGTAAACCGAACGCCTGATTCAGTAACTTCTGCTTGCTCTTGCATAACGACAGCATCAGTACCTGCGGGGATCGGGGCTCCTGTCATAATACGAATGCAAGTGCCTACAGGCCATTCCCCTTGAAATGGTATACCAGCCAGTACTTTTCCTGCTACAGGTAAAATTTGAGTATGGTTCAGGTCAGTAAGGCGAATAGCATAGCCATCCATTGCTGAGTTATCAAACGGGGGAACGTTAATTGGTGAGATAATATTTGTAGCAGTAATACGGCCTGCTGATTGTGTCAGGTTAATTGCTTCTGTTTCAGTAAGAGGAGCGGTTTGTGTCAGTAGTTTTTCCAGCGCCTGTTCAAGTGAAATTAAACCTGAAGTGTAACAATGATCCATGGAAAGCTCCCAATGTGCGGCAAATGGCATGCCTGCATTATGGCAAATATCCTTTTAATGGGGAATGGCTGGTACAGATTGACATTTTCCCCATCTTCCCCATCTTTGTACTTCGTGACTCAGGAAGGGATTTCTACTAGTGGTTTCTGAGCCTTTCGCAATCAATTTAATTGAGGGTCTAAAATATCTATTACTTTAGCTAATACTTCATCAACAACACTAGGTTCAGCCTGTGCCGAATAGGTAGCTTTGCGTTCATTCAAATCAAGTGAACGGATCTGGTAACAAAGCACAACACCGGTAATTTTGCCAGTATCGGTACTTGAGCCATCTAGATATACGGTGACAGCTTCAGAACGTGCTATCCCTCCTCCACTGGTAATTGGAACGCAAAGTGCAGTACCTAACTTTTGATTCAGTGCAAATTCAGAGATAACCAGATAGTAATGCGCCCCTTTAAACTCTCTGCCACTAACGGAATTGCTACTAGTGTGCCAGATTTCACCCTTGCTTGGGACGTTCCTTCTATGCACCATTAAATCACCTCATTACCAACAGGAGGAGAATTTAGATCGTCGGTTGTTGCTTCGTTGAAAGCCCGTATTTCTGCTTCATCAATGCCTTGCAATAGCTCAGAAAGAGACTTCCGGCCTCTGGCAATTCTATCCTCTGGTTTGATGCTTATGGTGTCGATATTTTGGCAGGGCTGGCAGAGGGCCCCTGTTTGATGGCTTCAGTTGTTTGCGGTTAGATAAAAACTACATCGTATGTTTCCATATTATGTTGAAAATATAGGTATGCTGCTCAACTAGAGTATCGTTTACAGTAATGATGGGTATGATTAGTGACTAAGAAAAGATGTATATTACATTCATGATTTGTTATAACTAAATAATGACAGTTAAAACAATTAATTAAATAAAGATTTAATCACTATGAGCAATCAAATCATCGCACCAGGCAGCCGTAACTATCAGGCTATTCAGATTGCATTGAGCGGTTTTCTCGCTTTAGTTGTTGCAATGGGAATAGGACGTTTTACTTTTACTCCACAAGTTCCATTGATGATCGCAGAATCACAATTCACTCTGACAGAAGCAGGAATTGTTGCTGCATTTAATTACCTTGGCTATTTTGCTGGCTCTTATGATGCAATGCGGGCACGGCAGTTTGTAGAGTATCGTCTATGGGGCGGATTATGGGGAGCGGTAATTATTACACTTCTGTCAGCCTTGCTGGATGGCCCAATATTACACAGTATTGCCCGATTTTTTATCGGCTGGGCGAGTGGTTGGACATTAGTATTGGTGGCAGCATGGGCGAATGATGCACTGGCAAAACTGAATCGTCCGGGGCTAAGTGCGGCTGTCTTTGCAGGCACTGGAATTGGAATTTTGATTAGTGGCGCATTGGCGGTAGGGATTCAGTTGTGGGGAATGAATGCTGCTCAGGCATGGTTTATTTATGGCATTCTGGCCTTGTTGTGCAGTATTTATGCTAGTCGTCATTTGCCGCGTCGTGGAGAATTACATCGCCCACAAGCGGCGATCCAGAAACTGACGTTGACTCCAGAAATTAAACGGTTGCTATGGAGTTACAGTCTGGCGGGATTTGGCTATATTCTGCCTGCTACATTCCTTTCTCAAATGGCCTCTGAACGTTTTCCCGGCAGCCTGTTTGCGCAATTTGTCTGGCCGATATTTGGGGGCGCTTCTGTCATCGGTATTGTACTGGGGATTCTGTTAAGTCATGTATCGACTGCTCAAGTTCGTTTAGCGATCACACTCTGGCTTCAGGCTCTCGGAATATTGATAGCCGAAGTAATGCCGGGGATTAGCGGCCTTGTCATTGGGGCATTGTTGGTTGGTGGTGGTTTTATGTGTGTGGTGCAACTGACTTTGCTGTATGGGCGTGAATTAGCACCCAATCATACGCATTATATGGCGGGATTATTGACCACAGGTTATGCTGTGGGGCAATTGGTCGGGCCGATGTTGTCTGCTATTTCAACATGGCTGACCGGTAAACTAGAACCTGCTTTATATATCGCATTTATTGGCTTGGTTATTGCCGGATTGTTGGTGTTTAATCGCAACAGAATTTGTCGGGAATAATCCTGATTTGGTGCATTGATGTAGTGACGGTATAGTTATGAACCTAACTCAATGGATTTCAATATGTGCTGACAAAAATGCGGTTTGAAAGACGACGGGTGACGGGTATAGCTATATTTGACGTAGCTATATCCGAAGCAGTTATGCACAGTAAAAATGTGAACAGATGTCCCATCAATAGATATCATGTAAGCAGATACCCATCACATAACGGAAGTATTACTCTTGGAGAAATCAATGTCATCCTTAAGTACAGAAGCCGCGCTGGTGCATTCGGCACTGGTTGCTCATGGTCTTGAAACCCCACTGCGTGAACAGATTTTAGAGCCTGAAGTGCGTAAAGCACGCATTGAGGAACACATGACAGAAATTATGAAACTGTTAAACCTTGATTTGAGTGATGACAGTTTGGCTGATACGCCGGGTCGTATTGCGAAAATGTATGTAGATGAAATATTTTCGGGTTTGGACTACAGAAATTTTCCGAAAATCACTTTGATAGAAAATAAAATGAAAGTTGATGAGATGGTGACAGTGAGAGATATCACGCTGACCAGTACCTGTGAGCACCATTTTGTAACTATCGATGGAAAGGCCACCGTAGCTTATATTCCTAAGGATAAAGTTATTGGATTATCAAAAATTAACCGTATTGTGCAATTTTTTGCGCAACGCCCTCAAGTACAGGAACGTTTGACACAGCAAATTTTAATTGCGCTACAAACTTTGCTTGGGACAAATAATGTTGCCATCTCTATTGATGCTGTTCATTACTGTGTGAAAGCCCGTGGTATTCGTGATGCAACCAGTACCACAACAACGACTTCTCTTGGCGGTTTATTTAAGTCCAGTCAGAATACACGACAAGAATTTTTGCGAGCCGTTCGCCACTTACACTTATCGTGATGCCTCTTTATTACCATGACAAGTAGTGAGTTAAATAGTGGAGTGACGGGCCATAGGATTGTGGCTCTTGATAGTGTGCGTGGTTTCGCCATTTTGGGCATATTATTACTGAATATCTCTAGTTTTGCGTTGCCATATGCTGCTTATATGAATCTCTTTTACAAAGAGAATGTCTCATTTTCTGATGTATTAACATGGTCTGCCTTGAGTACTTTTACTCAAGGAAAATTTTTGTTTATTTTAACACTGCTGTTTGGTGCGTCACTTGAGTTATTGAGGCAAAGGGAGCATAACTGGAATCTTTGCAGGCTGTTGATCCTGGCTGTTATTGGTTTATTGCACGGGATCTTACTGTGGGATGGCGATATCTTGCTGTCATATGGTGTGGCTGGCATTTTTGCGTTGCATTTGATTAATACCCGTCACAATCTGTTTGGTCAGGGGATTGTTTTTTACCTGTTTGGTTTGATGATGTTTTATCTGTTGGGATTATTCCCAGTGGAAGAAAATAGTACTTTCTGGCGTCCATTAGAACAGGATATTTTTCATGAAGTTTACTGGAAAACCCATGGTGGGCTATTGGCGATAGAGCATCGTATGCGTCAGGTCAGTGGGGCAATGATAGTGACCGTGGTACAGTATGGCTGGCAAATGGTTGGGACAATGCTTTGTGGAGCAATGTTAGTACGTAATGGATGGTTGAAAGGAGCATACAGTAGTTACCATTATCGTCGGGTGGCGTTGTTGCTGTTTGTCGTTGGTCTGGTGATCCACTCTGTTGCTCTGTTAGTTCAGTATTTATACCCGTACAGTTATTTTACTGCTTTGACAGTGCGTCATACTATCGCTGAATTGGCGACACCATTTCTGGCGTTGGCTTATGTGGCTTTGATTTATGGATTCTGGCCGGTTATTTCCCGTTGTCGAGTTATTTTCTGGTTCCAGCAGGTTGGCAGAATGCCGTTAACCTGTTATTTAATGCAAACTTTAATTTGTACCACGCTTTTTTATCATTGGGAGCTATTTAATCAGTTCACCCGTTTGGAATTGTTAATATTTGTTCCTTTCGTCTGGGGGTGTAATATCGGGTTCGCCTGCTGGTGGTTGAAATATCATCAAAAAGGGCCTGTTGAAACACTTTGGCGGGGTTTATCTGGAAAATTGGTAGAAAGATTTTAAACTGTGCAGAGCCTATTGCTTGAAAAATAGGCTCTTATCTGCTGGGCTGTTTTTTCTCCAGTTCCTGTAACTCTTTTGGTGATACGGCAGGGTAGCCTCCAATTCCGGTAGGAGCGACCTGCTGGATAGGAATTGGTGTCAGAGGGCCTAGAAAACGCGGCTCACGCTTCAAAATATAAAGGTCAGCCAAAGCGCCGAGGCGGGCAAACACTTCCCGCATACGTATGGTCATCATATTTTTGGGGGAAGACACCGCATAACATTGTGCTTCTATTCCCATGTGCATTGCAATGAACAGGGCGCGTTCACAATGGAAGCGCTGAGTGATGATAGTAAAGTCATTGGTATCAAATACCTTGCGGGTTCTGACAATCGAATCTAATGTACGAAAGCCAGCAAAATCCATCACAATTTTTGGGGCTGGTATCCCTGCCTTGATCAGGTCTTTTCGCATTGTATTTGGTTCATTATAGCTGTGTTGGGCATTATCTCCGCTCAGCAGCAGGTATTTTACTTTCCCACTGTTATAAGCGTTAACAGCACCTTGAATTCGATAAAAATAATATTGGTTATACGCGCCAGTTTTATAATATTTGGACGTACCTAATACCATACCAACTTCCCGTTCAGGTAACTGTCTAAGATCGTCAAAAACATAGGGAGCGGTTTTCCAGCTGATCCAGCGATCGAGCATAATGGCTGATAGCATAAAAACAGCTATTATGAGAATCAGGCTGGTAATCAGGCGCTTCCACATTGTTTTTTGCCTTTTATATAATTATAAACAAGTGAGCAAAGGCTACTTTACTTGATATATCGAAGCAAGTATTGGATGAACATACCAGATAGAATACTTTTTATTGTTCGTATGTTTATTGGATTTAGAGATTGGCTGTACTTATTACTAAAGGCTTTTATTAAAAGGCCTGTCAAATGTTATCGGCAGGCCAGTTGGTAATATATCAGAATGATGTGCGTTTATAGACGCGGTATTCTGATTTCCAGAAGTTACGCTCAATAGCTTCTTCAAGTGCATCTTCAGAAGTAACCATTGCTACCCCCTGAATCTGGGCTTTTTTCGCTACTTCTTTAGCGATCTTACGGGAAACGTTCTGAATATCATCGATCAATGGCAATAACGGGCCAGAACCAGTTTGTGCCAGTGGAGAACAATCTGCTAATGCGCGGCTGGCAGCCATCAACATATCATCTGTCACGCGTTTGGCACCGGCAGCAATAACACCTAACCCGATACCAGGGAAGATATAAGAGTTATTACATTGTGCAATTGAGAACTTTTGACCTTCATATTGTACTGGTGAGAATGGACTACCAGTTGCGACCAGTGCCTTACCTTCTGTCCAGTTAATAATATCTTCAGGACGCGCTTCGACGCGTGATGTCGGGTTGGACAACGGCATTACAATTGGACGTTCACAATGTTTATGCATTTCACGAATAATTTCTTCCGTGAACAGACCGGACTGACCAGAAACACCAATCAGAACAGTAGGTTTGGCATTGCGGACAACATCCATTAGTGACAGGCTATCATTGTTAACATCCCAGGATCGCAGAGTACTACTTTTCTGAACCAGTGCACTTTGAAAATCCAGCAGATTTGGTTGCTTGTCAGTGAGCAGCCCAAAGCGATCAACCATGAATACACGGGCACGGGCCTGTTCATCACTTAAACCTTCTGATTTCATTTGGGCGATGATTTGTTCAGCAATACCACAACCAGCGGAGCCCGCACCGAGGAAGGTAACCGTTTGGTCTTTCAATTGACGGCCTGCGGCACGGCTGGCGGCAATCAGGCTACCAAGAGCAACAGCGGCTGTACCTTGAATATCGTCATTGAAGCAGCAGAGATCATTGCGATAGCGAGTCAGTAATGGCATCGCATTTTGCTGGGCAAAATCTTCGAATTGCAGCAGTACATTCGGCCAGCGGCGTTTTACAGCCTGAATGAATTCATCTACGAAGTCATCGTATTCTTTGCCTGTAATGCGAGGATGGCGCCAGCCCATGTACAGCGGATCGTTCAAGCGTTGTGGGTTATTAGTCCCCACATCCAATACGACAGGCAGGGTGTAAGCCGGGCTGATCCCACCACAGGAGGTATATAAAGATAATTTACCGATAGGGATCCCCATACCACCAATCCCCTGATCGCCAAGACCCAGAATACGTTCACCATCGGTGACAACGATAACTTTAACATTCTGTTTGGTGGCGTTTTGCAGCATGTCATCAATATAAGCCCGGTTCGGGTAAGAGATGAATAAACCACGGGCACGGCGGTAAATGTCAGAGAAATGTTCACACGCTTCACCGACGGTTGGTGTGTAAATAATAGGCATCATTTCGCTGAGATGGGCGTCAAGGAGCCGGTAGAAAAGAGTTTCGTTGGTGTCCTGAATATTCCTCAGATAAATATGTTTATCCGCGTCATTTTTGAAATCGCAATATTGGCGATAAGCGCGTTCGGCCTGTTCTTCAATTGTTTCAACGGTCTGAGGTAATAAGCCATGCAGATTGAAGTTGCTGCGTTCTTCTTCCGTAAAAGCGCTGCCTTTATTCAGCAGGGGAAATTCCAACAAGATGGGGCCAGCGTAGGGAATATAGAGAGGACGTTTACTTTCGTGTTCCAGTTCCATGATGCTTACTCTTTAGACTAATCAATAACAAAATCGGCAAATCAGCTATAGATCCTAAGAAGATAAAAAAATAAGTACAGTAAATGTTACTTAAATATGTCTATCATGAGCAAAAATGAGAGATAACATGCGGAATTCGCTAATTAAATGTTATTTAATTTCTCGCTTTTGCCCAAAATTCTTCCAGGATGGTCATTTTTTAGCAATGGAACTGTCAGAACGTATGACACTCCGTTTGCTTACAGCCGAGGGAAACTAAGGTAGATTCAGTCGCATTCCATTGTGATAGATAATTGTTTTGTCCTTCTACTAATATCGCCCGTTTGATGGTTCGGCAATCACTGCCTGACATGTTCATCAATATTAGAGCTGCCTGTAAAGGGGGTAAGCTCGGATTGAATGCAGCATTTTCTGCATAGCGGCCGGTATAAATACGATTTTGCTCATCCATCAGAGCAATACCTGAGTGGGATTGGCTATAAGGCGAATGACTCTGATTCGCAGCATCCAGTGCAGCCAGTACGAGTTCGTCATTGGTATCCAACTGGTAGCCATGATGAATGCTATCCAGCAACAAGGGAGTATCTCCTAAATCACGTGGGCCGAATGCCTCTGGTAGATAGTCAGCCAGAGTTAATCGTGGGTGATCAGGTAAACAGATTTCCAATTGTGCTCCACTGTTTAATTCGTTCATAAATTGGCGGCAATGGCCGCAAGGAGAACAATTAACAGTGACGGATAGCAGTTTTTTCTCACCACGTAACCAAGCATGGGTAATGGCTGATTGTTCGGCATGGACAGTTTGCTGTAACGGAACGCCCACAAATTCCATGTTGGCACCAAAATAGAAGTTTCCGCTGTCTCCTTGTGCGATAGCACCGACATGAAAGTGCGAGATGGGAGCAATAGAACAGGCCGCAGCGAGTGGCAACAGGGCAAGTGCCAACGCATGATCATCAAAGCCGCAGCTCTGTTTAATTGACTCCACCTGCTCTGCTGTCAGCATAGCTGGAAAATCATCATTACCAATGTAGGGCAATAGAGCCTTTTGCAATTTAGGCGTGATTTCTGACCAGATAGCGTGAAAACGAGCTTGCATAGAATAATCTCCAAGTTAATTGAAGGTTATTCTAGGATGATTAGTTAGGTTTATAATGTGATGTATTCCATATAATTAATGAAATTTATGTAACAAAGATATTATTTTAACAACTTACGTCAAATTTTTTACTATTTGAATGATTTTTTCACTTTTTGGTAACTAACCAAAAAGATGCAGTAACACAGGAAATAAGAAAGGCGCGATCAATGAAGTAATAACGCCGCAAGTCATCAGTGCCAGTGAACTATATGCACCCTCGACATGATCTATTTCAGCACATCGTGCAGTTCCTACGGCATGAGAAGCTGTACCCATCGCAAGCCCTCTGGAGGCCTGGGTTTTAATTTTTAAGAAATTAAACAGATTATGGCCAAAAATCGCACCTAAGATACCAACAGCAATGACACAGGCGGCACTGATGGCTGGGATACCCCCAATAGAATGAGCGACTGCCATGGCGATAGGAGTTGTAACTGATTTTGGTAATACAGAAGCTGCGATTTCAGGGGTAGCGCCTGCCCATAAAGCAATAGCTGTACCTGTTACCATTGCAGTAACACAGCCGATGAAGCAGATACTGATAATAGATTTCCATTGAGCACGGATTTGATGGAGCTGTTCGTACAGCGGAAAGGCTAGAGCAACAACAGCAGGTTGTAACAAATCATTCAATATCCGGCTACCGGCAAAATAATGTTCATAAGGGGTATGAGTCAGCAGCAGCAGAGGAATAATGACTGCCATTGATATCAATAAGGGGTTTAAAATAGGAAACCTGAATCGGACAGATAGTTTTTTGGCAAGATAGAAGACAGCCAAGGTTAATGGCAATGACCACCAGATATGGTTTAGCATTTTTATTTTCTCTCCTGTTGTGATGATTTCTGTTCTGGTAATTGTTTTTTGTGATTGGTGCCGATAATGGTGCGTTCGCGGTGGACATAATGAGAGCTGTAAGCAACGGTAATCATGACGATGACAGTACTGATGATACAGGAAAGGGCAATCGGGAGTATCTGTTGGCTGAGCTGTGGATAATATTCCATGACACCGACCCCGATGGGTAAAAAGAGCAATGTCATGTTTTTCATCAATAAGCTACAGCCCGGTTTTACCCAATGAGCGGGAATAATCTGAAGCGCTAGCAAACAGAACAGAAGAAGCAAGCCAATAATACTACCGGGGAGAGAGCAGGGGAGATGTGCTGAAATGAGATTCCCTACAATGAGGCATAAGTAGAGCAGCACAAATGCACGCAGGTATTGCCAACCTGCCATGAGTACGTTTTGGAAAGACATAACGTATAATTCCTCAATGTAAAGAGGGTTATCATACGATTAATATTGTTAGTGTGCTATAGGTCACATTAAAAAGCGGGTTTAGAAAACCCGCCTTACTATTTTCGGAACATCAGTCTCAGAGTATCAGGTGATTACTTAACCTGCATACCAGGCTGAGCCCCGCTGTCCGGGCTTAACAGGAAAATTTCTTTTCCTCCAGGGCCTGCTGCCATCACCATGCCTTCTGAAATACCAAAACGCATTTTACGTGGAGCAAGATTAGCCACCATAACGGTCAGGCGGTTTTCTAATGCTTTTGGATCCGGATAAGCAGCGCGGATGCCGGAGAAGACTTGACGAGTTTCACCACCAAGATCAAGGATCAATTTCAGCAGTTTATCTGAGCCTTCAACAAAATCAGCCTGCTTAATCAATGCAATACGTAGATCAATTTTAGCAAAATCATCAAATGTGATGGTGTCTTGAATTGGATCATCTGCCAGAGGGCCTATCAGGGTTTTTTGTGGCTCAATGTTCTCCTTGGAGTCATCTACCATTGCTTCAACTTTAGCCATATCCATACGGTTAAACAGTGCCTTAAATGGTGAAACATCATGATTCAGCAGAGGTTGCTGGATACCATCCCAAGTCAGTTCGGTATTCAGGAATGCTTCTGCACGGACAGCGAGACCCGGAAGAATAGGCTTCAGGTAAGTCATCAGCACGCGGAACAGGTTGATGCCCATTGAGCAGATAGTTTGAAGATCTGCATCCCGGCCTTCTTCTTTCGCCACAACCCACGGTGCTTGTTCATCAACATAACGGTTAGCGAGATCTGCCAATGCCGTGATTTCACGAACAGCCTTACCAAATTCACGATTAGTGAAATCTTCTGCAATTCCCTGTGCGGCATCAACAAATTTCTGGTACAGCGTGGGATCAGCGAGCTGATCTGCCAGTTTACCGGCAAAACGCTTATTGATGAAACCAGCGTTACGTGAAGCCAGGTTAACGACTTTATTAACGATGTCACTGTTGACGCGCTGAACGAAGTCTTCCAGATTCAGGTCGATATCATCAATGCGGGAAGAGAGTTTCGCTGCGTAGTAATAACGCAGGCAGTCTGCATCCAGATGCTTCAGATAAGTCTCTGCTTTGATGAAAGTTCCGCGAGACTTAGACATCTTAGTGCCGTTGACAGTAATGTAACCATGAACAAACACGTTGGTTGGCTTGCGGTAATTGCTGCCTTCTAACATCGCTGGCCAGAACAGGCTATGGAAATAGACGATATCTTTACCAATGAAGTGGTAAAGATCTGCTTTGGAATCTTTCGCCCAGAATTCATCGAAGTTCAGGTCACCACGTTTATCACACAGGTTCTGGAATGAACCCATATAGCCGATTGGTGCATCCAGCCAGACATAGAAATATTTACTTGGTTCATCAGGGATCTCAAAACCGAAATAAGGCGCATCACGGGTGATATCCCATTGTTGCAGCCCTGCTTCGAACCACTCCTGCATTTTGTTTGCTACCTGCTCTTGCAAGGTGCCAGAGCGAGTCCATTGTTGAAGCATATCGCTGAATACTGGCAGGTCGAAGAAGAAATGCTCTGTGCTACGCATTTCTGGTGTTGCGCCAGATACTACTGAACGAGGGTTGATCAATTCTGTTGGAGAATAGGTTGTTCCACACACTTCACAGTTATCGCCGTACTGATCTTCCGCCTTACATTTCGGACAGGAGCCTTTGACGAAACGATCAGGCAGGAACATGCTTTTTTCTGGATCGAACAGTTGAGAAATGGTTCGATTCTTGATGTAACCGTTTTTTTTCAGTTTCAGATAAATTTCTGACGCAAGTGCTCTGTTTTCTTCGCTGTGCGTAGAATGGTAGTTATCGTAACTGATAGCAAAACCAGCAAAATCCTGCTGATGCTCCAGGTGCACTTTGTCGATCATCTCTTCTGGCGAAATCCCAGCCTGCTGGGCTTTCAGCATGATTGGTGTACCGTGAGCATCGTCAGCACAGACAAAGTGAACCTCTTTGCCGCGCATTCGATGATAACGAACCCAAATATCAGCCTGAATGTGTTCTAAGATGTGACCGAGATGAATTGGACCGTTAGCATAGGGTAACGCACAGGTCACCAGTAATTTTTTCGCGACTTGAGACATAGTTAGGATCTGACTTCCATAAATTGAAAAGGGTTTTTGATGTTACCTGATAAGGAGCATTGTCGCTAGGGTAATGCGAGAACTTCATCTCTTTTGTTTTGTTCTTATCGTAAGCTGTCTGCTTCTGCTATGATGTACGGACAGTTTTAGCTTGAAAAAGATAAATCAAAAGGAGCCGGGATGAACTCACGATCCCCCGAGCAGACCAATCCTGACCTGCTGAGAGAAAGCGTTGCGAAAATATTGGCAGCATTCAAACATCCGACATTAGAACAAGATTTAGTGACTCTGAAAGCATTGCATCGCTGTACTGTTCTGGATGGGATACTACATATTGAATTAATGATGCCCTTCGTTTGGAAACGAGCTTTTGAAACATTGAAGGAAGAAACAACTCATTTCTTACAAGCTGTTACAGATGCAAAAGGTGTTGAATGGCGGCTTTCCCATGATATCTGTACCTTACGCCGAGCTAACAACTTACCGGGTGTTAATGGCGTACGTAATATTCTGGCAGTCAGCTCAGGAAAAGGTGGCGTGGGTAAATCCAGCACGGCCGTGAATCTGGCACTGGCTTTGGCTCAGGAAGGGGCAAAAGTAGGTATTCTGGATGCAGATATCTACGGTCCATCGGTTCCTAATATGCTTGGGACAGCCAAAGAGCGCCCGACTTCACCTGATGGTCAGCACATGGCCCCAATTATGGTACATGGCATGGCGACAAATTCCATTGGTTATCTTGTCACCGATGATAACGCAATGGTGTGGCGTGGCCCGATGGCAAGTAAAGCACTTATGCAGATGCTACAAGATACATTGTGGCCGGATCTGGACTATCTGGTAATCGATATGCCACCGGGAACTGGGGATATCCAGTTAACGTTATCCCAGAATATTCCGGTGACTGGTGCATTGGTTGTTACAACACCGCAGGATATTGCCCTGATTGATGCTATGAAAGGTATTGTCATGTTCCAGAAAGTCAACGTACCAGTGCTAGGGATTATTGAGAACATGAACACGCATATCTGTAGTCACTGTGGCCAACATGAGCCGATTTTTGGTGAGGGAGGCGCAGAAAAACTGGCGGAAAAATACGAATGCCAATTATTGGGCAAGATCCCTCTGCATATTTCACTGCGTGAAGACCTTGATCGCGGAGAACCAACGGTTACCAGCCAGCCTGATAGTGAATTTGCGGACATTTATCATGAAATTGCTGCGAATATTTCTGCCCAGATGTACTGGCGAGGAGATAAAATACCGACTGAAATTTCTTTCCGTGAAGTTTGATTTAAGTGATCAAATGAAGAGTGCACAATTATACTCTGTTTGAGGTACATCGTTCTGAATGGATGATACACGGTTCTGTCGGTAAACTGATAAAAGAATATAACGGCTTTATTGAGAGATTTAATAGATTAGATTGATGATTATTCCATTGATATTGTCGTCATTTAGTTGTGGTTTATGGTATAGGGATTGTTATATCAAAAACGTAGAACAATGGCTCTATTGTTACAGGATCATCTGTTACAGAGCGATTGTTCTACACTTGGTGATTTCTATTTCATCTACTATAGCTATCATCTGAAATTTAACGGGATATTTTCAAGGAATTATTTCGGACATAATCTTGAGATTAGTTTTGTGAATCGCTTTGGTACTGGTTTTTGAACATTATTTTTAAGTCATTTTTCCATTTGCAGACCTGTGGTTGCGGAATTTTTCTGCGAAGCGTATTGAAAAAAGCGAGGCTTATCTTGTTTGCGCTGGCATAGAAGCTACTAACTCCTTATAATCCGCCAAACATAGCGTGACAGAATGCTATTTTCCCACTTTATTTTTTCTTTTTAACCAGGTTATTTCTAGTATGGCTGATGAAGCACATAAGTGTACAATCGTAGGTATTTCAGGCGCCTCTGCTTCGGGCAAAAGTCTTATTGCCAGCACACTTTATAGAGAATTACGCGCTCAGGTTGGTGATCACAATATCGGAGTTATTCCAGAAGATTGCTATTACAAAGACCAAACTGATACTCCACTGGAAGAACGCTATAAAGTCAATTATGACCACCCAAGTTCAATGGATCACAATTTACTATTCGAGCATATTCAGGCACTGAAAGCCGGGAAGTCCGTTGAATTGCCCCAATATGACTACGTTGCTCATACCCGCAAACCAGAATCCATTCATTTTGAACCGAAGCGAGTTATTATCCTTGAAGGTATCCTATTATTAACGGATAAGCGTTTGCGTCAGGAACTGGATTTTTCTATTTTTGTTGATACACCATTGGATATCTGTCTGATGCGTCGCATCAAGCGCGATGTGAATGAGCGTGGGCGTTCACTGGATTCTGTAATAGAGCAGTATAAAAAAACAGTTCGTCCGATGTTCCTGCAATTCATAGAGCCATCAAAACAATATGCGGACATTATTGTTCCCCGTGGTGGTAAAAACCGTGTGGCTATCGACATACTGAAAGCCAAGATTGGTCAATTTTGCGAATAACCTGATGTTCAGGAATTCATAAGTATCATCGTATTTTGAGAGGAAGTAATGCGACTCTGTGACCGTGACATTATTAAATGGCTTGATGAAGGTAAACTGGAAATTACCCCACGTCCTCCTGTCGAACGTATTAATGGGGCAACTGCTGATGTTCGCCTTGGGAATCAGTTTCGCGTTTTTCGTGGTCATACTGCTGCTTATATTGACTTGAGTGGTCCTAAGGCTGAAGTCAATGCGGCACTTGATCGCGTCATGAGTGATGAAATTAGTTTGCCGGATGGGGAGGCTTTTTTTCTGCATCCCGGCGAACTGGCACTGGCAGTGACACTGGAATCTGTCACATTGCCTGCTAATCTTGTTGGTTGGTTGGATGGTCGTTCATCTCTGGCTCGTCTTGGTTTGATGGTCCATGTCACTGCTCACAGGATTGACCCGGGTTGGCATGGTCAAATTGTTCTGGAATTCTATAATTCAGGAAAATTACCGTTAGCTTTGCGTCCGGGTATGGTCATTGGGGCTTTGAGTTTTGAGCCGCTTTCAGGCGCTGCTGACCGTCCTTATAACCGACGTCAGGATGCTAAATATAAAAATCAGAAAGGAGCAGTGGGGAGTCGAATCAGCGAAGACTAATCTTTCCTGGTGAAAATTTCTGGTAAAGTAGTCATTTGGTGAAAATAGTCATCTTGTGGACATGAGACTGAGGAAGTCATGAAAAGATTGTTGACGACACTCGTTATTTTGTTAGTGGTAGTTGTTACGGGGCTAACAGCATTAGTCGTGCTGATTAATCCAAACGATTTTCGTGGCTACATAGTTAAACAAGTACAAAAAAAGAGTGGCTATCAGCTTGTGTTGCAGGATGACCTCCGTTGGCATGTCTGGCCAAAATTGAGTATTTTGACCGGACAGGTATCACTGACTGCTCCCAATGCGAAAATGCCTGCTGTTATGGCAGAAAATATGCGCCTGGATATTGAGTTGCTGCCATTGTTATCTCATCAACTTTCTGTCAAAGAAGTGATGCTTAAAGGGGCTGTTTTGCGGTTTACACCGGATAGTCAGCCACAAAAAAAACCAGAAGCTCCCATTGCACCTGAAGGTGATTTTCATTATCCCGTAGTGGATGATGCTCATAGCTGGAATTTGGATATCGATAAAATCAAAGTAGAGAATAGTTTATTGATTTGGCAAACCGATACCCATTCGCAGCTAAATATGCGGGATATTGATTTGCTGATGAAACGCCAGGATCAGAATCACGTTAATCTCGAACTCAATAGTAATATTAATAAGAATCAGCAAGAATTTGCCTTTGAGGTTAACGCTTCTTTCGATATTTCTGATTATCCAAATAATTTAACTGGTGATATCAGTTCGTTTAAATATCAGTTACAGGGTGTTGGTCTCCCGCCTGAAGGCATAGCTGGATCGGGTAGTGCAGCTGTAAAATATGATGCTTTCTCCTCATCTATTTCGTTGCAGAAAATAGCACTGACGATGAATGATAGTGAATTGGCAGGCAATGTTGCGATTAACCTGAAAGATAAACCGCACTATTCCATCAATCTGTCTTCACCAAAATTAGATTTAGATAATTTGTTAGGATGGGATAAGTTATCACAGTATAGTTTACAGGCAAAACTTGATTATCGTGCTGAAAATAATTCGGCAAAACCTGTGATTGCAAAGTCAGTTTCTCCTTTATCAAATTATGATCTCAGTTTTCTGAAAGAATTTAATGCTCATCTGTTATTCATGGCGAATAAATTTATTTATCAGGGTATGAATATCGATAACTTTGTCTTTAAAGCCGTCAATGATGAGGGAATAACGGAGATTTTGAGATTAAGTGGTAACGTATTTGGTGGTCGTTTTGCACTTCCTGCCACAATTGATGCAACAGTTAATCCGGCTAAATTACATGCGAAACCTCTGTTGCAAGACATTGACTTACAACCACTATTGAAAGCTTTGGCTTTACCATCGGTGTTTAGTGGACAATTTGCGTTGGATGGAGATCTTTTGGGAGATGGCTACGATGAATATGCAGTTACCCATTACTGGCAGGGAGATCTGAGTATTGGCGTGAAAAATAAGCGTTTAGACGGGTTGAATATCCCTTTGCTTATTCAGCAATCTTTTTCAAGAATGACTGATTTGGTTCAACAGCCGACGAATATTCAGAACTTTACTGATGCACAAAATCTGTCAGTAAAAGCTCAACTGAATAAAGGTGATATTAAAATTAATAACCTTTCTGCAACATCTGGTATTTCGAGAATTGAAGGGCAGGGTGAGGCAAATTTACTGAAACAGAGTGTCGATGTTGCGTTGGCGGTTCAGTTAATCAGTGGGTGGGGGCAAGAAAACGAATTAGTTAGTCGTTTAGAAAAACTAAAAGTACCACTGCGGGTTTATGGTAATTGGGATAATCTGCAATATACCTTGAATGTTGAACCGATATTGCGTGATGAATTACAGCAAAAAGTCAAGAAATCCATTAAAAACTGGCTTGAGAATAATGATAATAGTGAAGTAAGAAAAAAGCTGCTAAATAAGCTGAGTAAATAGTTGAACTTATCATAATTGATAAAATAAACAGGTGAGCGTTTTAACGTTCACCTGTTTGTGAAAAAATTGATAGTGAGTTGATAGTGGTGTTACACCACTATCAACTTATAGATCAAATAACAGATGGGTTTTTCATTTCCTGTTTCTGTTAATACCCCATAACTTCATAATAGAATTGTGGAGTCCAGCCTAATTGTGGAGTGATAACCGATATAGTTAAGGTGTCTTTCGATATTCCCATTCCATCCGGATTATTGCGTTGTGTTTTAACATCAGCCGGGTAGCTAGGGTTTTGACCATCGAAATTATCTCCGACAATACTGGCATGACATGAAATGATGCCATTTGACAAGCTGATTGGCAGTTGTACTTTGTAGTAATTGGTGTAATACGTTATTCCACCGATAACTGACATATTAACTGCTTGAATTGGGTCACTGGCTACGGCAACCCCGTTTATCTGGATGATATCACCAAGTCTGATGACAGTGGCTTCTTGTCCGATTAAACGAGATTCAATATTTAACCCAACCAGATTAGCTAAACCAAGATTTCTTACAAAAGCATTTTTGTCTGGAATATCAGCTCCGTTCTCATTTTTTGCCAGCCGACTATTGGCGTTTGTGTTTACTTTCGCTATACGAGAATCTACTTCGTTTTTGCTATAGGCGCCTACATCGGATGCAGTAAGTACAATGTCTGTTAACAATGCCTTACTATTCACTGTACGAGTTAATGGAACTTTGCCGTTTACATTATTATTGGCATCATTTGCTAACTTCCTGACTGTATGGATTTGTTGATCGATTTCTCCTCTGGTATAGGTATCTATATCAGATGCAGTAAGTGTAATGTCTGTTAACAGCGCTTTATGATTCACTGTACGAGTCATTGGCACTTTGCTATCAGCATTGTTATTGGCAGAGTTTACTAGCTCATGAATATTATCAATAAGCTGGCTGGTTTCTTCTTTGTTGTAGGCATCGACATCAGCCGCCACCAGTTTAATGTCATTCACCAACTCTTTATTGTTGATGCGGCGGGTTAACGGCACTTTGCTTTCTGCCACTTTCATGATCGGTGCATCACCGTCTTTAATCCGTGCATCGGTTTCGCTCTTGCTGTAGGCACCAACATCAGCCGCCACCAGTTTAATGTCATTGACCAGCTCTTTATCATTGACACGGCGGGTTAACGGCACTTTGCTGTCCGCGGCTTTCAGGGCCTGTTGGGCTTCATTCAGGGCCCGCTGGGCTTCATGTATAGCCTTCTGGGTTTCCTGCATGACTTGCGCATCACCGTCTTTGATCCGGCTATCGGTTTCGTCCTTGCTGTAGGCGCCGACATTGGCGGCAGTCAGGGTAATGTCATTGACCAGCTCTTTATCATTGACACGGCGGGTCAGAGGCACTTTGCTGTCCGCGGCTTTCAGAGCCTGTTGAGCTTCCTGCATAGCCTTCTGGGCTTCCTGCATGATC
>NZ_NIBS01000010.1:0-22464 GCF_002632465.1 Xenorhabdus budapestensis
TAGCCTTTTGTTCCTTTATTTCTCTATTTTTGACGACTTAAAGTTATAAAGGAGCGGCTATGTCATTTCAACTCATCATAAAAGTCGAGCATCGCGTTAAAGTATTCAAAAACGAATCTGAAGGATTTAGCACGTTTATCAACTGGCTGGCTCATCATGGTTTCAATCATGTCCATATTTGTATGGAGGCGACGGGGATTGACTGGGAAGCGTTTGCTGAATATCTGGTCGATAAAGGTTTGACCGTCAGCGTTATCAATCCTGCGCAAATCAAAGCGTTCAGCATGTCCTTACTGATCAGAAGCAAAATCGATCGGGGAGATGCCAGAGTGATCAGTGATTTTTGTTTCGAACGAAAACCGGCAGTATGGCTGGCGCCTTCTGCTTCGGAACAGGGACTACGGGCTCTGGTATTAAGACTGGAATCTTTGCGAAAGATGCGAACGCCGGAGAGCAACCGTCTCCATGTAGCGAAAGAGAATGTGACTAAAAGCATTACAGACCATATCGCCTGGCTTAATCATGAAATCGAGATATTGCAGGGCGACATTCTGCTCCTGATTAACGGAAATGCAGAGATGAAACAGAAGAAAAAACTACTGGAAAGCATCCCGGGGCTGGGTGTGCAAACTGCGGCTGTATTGTTGTCTTTTGGTATTGATCCTGGTCGTTTTGTCAATGCGCGGCAGGCAGCTGCTTATGCGGGTGTTGATCCCCGATTGAATGAATCTGGCAGCTGTGTGAAGGGGCGACCACGATTATCCAAAACGGGGCATGCTTTTTTACGCAAATCCCTTTATATGCCAGCAATGACAACACTTTTTAGAACGGCGTGGGGAAAGCATTTTTATTCCCGTCTTACCGCCGCCGGAAAGGCGCCAAAGTTAATCATCGGCGCAATGATGCGCCAGCTCATCCACGTGGCATTTGGGGTTCTTAAAACAGAGAAAAGCTTTGATCAAAGTTTACATTGTGTTTGACAGGAAACACAGTATCTATCTTCAACCGTATTTTTTAAGAAGTCAACTGATGGTAAGACTCATCCCATATCTGGCTATTTCTAACCATTGCGTTAATGATGGTCAGAAGCTTACGCATACAGGCAACCAGAGCCACTTTTTTGGGCTTACCTGCTGCTACCAGACGGGTGTAAAAATGCCTGATAACCGAGTTGCCACAAGTGTGGCCATATACAGCGTTGCACGAACGCTGGCTCTTCCACCAAAGATTGTGCGTCGTCCGCGCATTTTCCCCGAGTCGCGATTAATCGGGGCGACACCAATAAGCGCGCTGATTTCGCGACGCGAAAGTTTACCCAGTTCAGGAACCTCAGCCAGCAAAGTCGCAATGGTAGCCGCGCCAATCCCCTTTACACTGCTGAACAAATCAGACAACACCTTGAAATGTTCTCTGACGTGTTTATCCATATTCCGGTCAATAAGAGCCAATTCTTTTTCCAGCGCATCAATGATTGCCTTAATGCTCTTACGACTCTGTGGATGAGAAGGATACAATCGGTTACGTTCTGCAACCAGCATAGAAATCAACTGGCGTCTGCGCACAACCATTGCCGCGAGAACTTGCCGTTCAATGTCAGGCAGGGAGCGAATAAATCGTTCTCTGTCTGGATGGCGATTAATAACTTCGCCCATCTGGGCCAGCATTCTGGCGTCAATGCTGTCTGTCTTAGCCAGATAACCCATAGACCGGGCAAAATCACGAGCCTGCCTGGGATTAATGACGGCGATGTCAAAACCTTCAGACTGGAGAAAGCACGCTACAGCACTCTCCAACCCTCCGGTCGCCTCCATAAGGATCAGGGAGATAGTTTGTTGTTCCCGGAGTTTTGCCAGGATGACATCAAAACCGTCAGTATCGTTACTGACCGTAAACGATGTTACTGTTCCAGCAGAAACATCCAGAGAAGATTTAGATACATCAATACCAACACACAGCGGATCCAGCAAACTCATATTGACCCACCCTTGCATATACGAAATGTTATCAGGCAACTGTTCGGGTTTCAGATGAGCAGCTCAGTTCATGCGTCATTTGCTCCAGTGCGGGCTTCAAAGCCCAGGGATCCATCGGACTACATGAACCTTGCTAAACCCAGTCATTATTTATTCTATACGGGTTTCAAGATACAAGGAACCTTACCAGATTGCATTGAACCCATCTCCACCGAAGGACGCCCTGCTGAGCGGTTGCTTGAAATCCGGGATCAACTGGAAGATGCCATTCAGGACAGTCTGGACGAGGACGATATTTCACCGTGGGTGGTGCAGTTTTTTTGTCAGGATGAGGATGACCCTTCCGGTTATCTCAATACCTTGCGGGATTATGTGAAACCGTGGGCACAGGGCACGGCCTTTACTGATGCCTTTTTGGCAGAATCGGAACGTCATCTGAACAGCATCGCCCGGCCTGACGGGATATTTCAGGATTCTCTTATTACTGGGCAGCCGTGGCGGGGGCAGCAGCGCCAGACCCGCATGGTAGTCTACCGATGGCAGCCCTCCAACAACAAATCCCGTATTGACAATCTTTTACTGTCATCTGTCGCAGCGCTCAATCAGATCTGTGAACGACTGGTCTCCTCACTGGCATCGGCCGGTATTATGGCGACCCGACAAGATGGCGAACAAATTCACCGCTGGTTACTGCGCCATTTTAATCCGGCACCGGACTGGGGCATGGCAAAAGCCGATTTTTACCGGGCGGTACGTTATGAATCCCCGACACAGTCCGATCTCCCGGTGAATAATGATTTTGCCGAAAGCCTGTGGTTTACTCCGCCGGTGTCGGATCCCGAGAAGGGTGTCTGGTGGATTGACGGTCTGCCGCATAAAGCGGTTCCAGTTGAGCGTCTGCGCCGCCCACTTGAACCGGGCACCCTGACAGGGGACGTGAAATGGAGGGATAATATCAACGAGCTAATGGATATGATGCCGGAAGGCACCGTGGTAACGCTGACCATCGTGGCGCAGGACCGGCTTGAAGAGAGTTTTACCCGGTTGGCGAGAAACGCCGTGGGAGAAAATACCGAATCAGTACGTGTCCGGTAGAATGTGCAGGAAGTAAAGGAATTACTGGGGCGACGCCATAAACTGTATCGCAGTGCACTGACCTTTCTGGTGCGCGGTAAGGGTTTAGACAATCTGAATCATCGGGTACATCAGTTATCCTCAACGTTACTGGTGGCAGGATTACAGTCTGTGCTGAATGCCTATTTGCGTGCCCTGCCGATGGGCTTTAACCCGCAGAAGGACAAAAAACACTGGCTTACCCGTCTGAGCTGGGTGCAACATCTGGCGGGACTCTTGCCGATGACCAGCCGTTCGACAGGCACCGGGCAGCCGGGGTCCAGCTTTTTTTACCGGGGCGGGGCGCCGCTGACCTTTGATCCGATGAACAAACAGGATCGTACCCAGAATGCCCATTTATTGCTGTTTGGCCCGACTGGAGCAGGCAAATCCGCCACCCTGTGTGCTTCCTTCGTGCAACTGATGGCCATCCACCGCCCGCGCCTGTTTATTGTGGAAGCGGGAAACAGTTTTGGTTTACTGGCCGATTATTACGCCAGCCTGGGGCTGACAGTTAATAAAATCGGCATCAAACTGGGCTGTGGCGTCAGTCTGGCACTGTTTGCGGATGCGTATCAACTGCTGCAACTCAGCCCGAAACAACTGTGCATTAATGAAGCTGATATTCCGGATACCGATGAATCTCAGGATGAAGGGGATGAACAGAGTAATATTCTGGGTGAGATGGAAATTGCCGCCCGACTGATGATCACGGGTGGTGAGAAAAAAGAGGAAGAACGCCTGACCCGTTCCGACCGAGGGGGTGATCCGTGAAGCCATTATGATAGCAGCACACACCAGCTATGAGGCAGGGTGTCAGATGGTGGCCTCAGACTTACAGAATGCCCTCTATACCATCGCCCGCAATCATCGGCAGGATGAGCACGGCCAACCTTTGATAACCGCCCACCGTCGGGCACGGGCGGATGAAATGGCCGGCGCCATGTCGATGTTCACGCAAAGCTTTGAAGGGGAACTGTTTAACCGACCCGGCACACCGTGGCCGGAAGTGGATGTCGCTCTGATTGATTTGGGCACGCTGGCGCGAGAAAACTACTCGGCACAGATGGCACTGGCAATGGTGTCACTGATTAACACCGTGAATAATTTGGCGGAACGTGACCAATATCAGGACAGAGAACTGCAATTGGTGATAGACGAAGGGCATATCACCACCACCAACCCGCTGCTCTCTCCCTATATGACCAAAGTCGTCAAGATGTGGCGTAAACTGGGGGCCTGGTTGTGGCTCGCAACCCAAAACCTCTCCGACTACCCGGATACGGCTGAAAGATGCTGAATATGGCGGAATGGTGGCTGTGTCTCACGATGCCACCGGATGAAGTGGAGCAAATTTCCCGGTTCAAAAAACTGACCGAAGAGCAGAAAGCCGTATTGCTCTTTGCCAGTAAACTCCCTCGTTGTTATACCGAAGGCGTGGTGTTGGCGAAAAAAATCGAAGCCTTGTTTCGGGTCGTGCCGTCAAGCTTCTATCTGGCACTGGGTATGACGGAAAAAGAAGAAAAGGATGAGCGATGGACGTTAATGCGGGAGCACAAGTGCAGTGAACTGGAGGCGGCTGTTTGGGTGGCAAGAAGGATGGACGTTGCACGGGGTTTTTTCACCGAAAGTTGCGATTAAAGCACCCAGTCTCCTGACCATAAGCCATAGTACGAGTAAGGATTCAAAAAATGTTTTTACGATTCTATTCTCTCCCCACACCAATATAAATTGTACTTATCTCATGTATCTTATTGAATTACATGTTTATATTAAGTAAAAAAATAGGTATCTGCTGGCTGTATTGATCGTTATTCAATATTTTATGCTGGATAACTCTAAAGTATTATATTGAAATAATACAAAGAGAAAAAAATCATAATAACCGTGATAATAATCACAAAATAAAACGGCAGGAATAGCAATATTGAGTTCTTTAATTTATTAATACATTTCATTGTTGAGTGTTATCGGAAGTTGAAGTGGGCACTCAAAAAGGTAACCGCACATACCATATATTTATCTAGGACTACATTTGGATATTTAAATCACCAAAAATGCCAACTTAACTTCTGCTAGGTTGGCATTTCCTAGACCTGCTGTTACTGATGAAATAGATTAACTCAGAACTGAATGAAGTAAGTTTACCCAAATAGATTACTCATTATCTAAATTTTCAATAATTGCTTGTCTAATAATTAATTTTGCCGCCCAAGTCATTAAATTGACAATTTCATCATTTTCTAAGCAAAAACTATCTTTCAGCACAACCATGGCTTCTGTACCGTATAATACTGAAAGTAACATAATAATTTTGTGTATTGTATCATCGTTAAGCTGATTTTTGAGCGGCTCTAAGGCAAGTGTAAGTGATTCCTTACGGTTACTTTTCTTTAAAATAGAAGACTGACCACCATTCTTTTCATCGGATACTGCTTCTTGCCAACGCAATTGAGAAATACGCAGAGCATCTCTCATTAATGCTTCATTTTTTTCTATTTGACCATAACCCCATTTGAATAACCTTTCGACATTCTCTTCTGCATCAGATCCCGTTTTGGGCGCTACAAAAGACCCAATAACCTGCTTAACAACATACTCCACAAATTCATTATGAGTTTGAAAGTAACTACGTAAAGTTATTTTGGCATATTCGGCCTCTTCAGCAATTTCTTTGGGAGACGGAAACGTTTTTTTATCATATAACTTTAGGGCGGCTTTAGTCATCCTCTCAAGAGTACGGCGTCGGATTGGTGATAGATTCTTTTCATCAAATAATATCATTCAAATACCTTAAAAGGGTTGGCTGGTGATGGTCCAAAATTAACAAATATTTTTAGCGATTAAAAATATCACATGAGATAAAAAATATCTTGCATGGTATAAAATATTAGCATAACTTTATATTCAGTTTTTATAAAATCTTTTTTCATGTCCACGGAGTCAGCGATATGAGTCGGTTTGTAGGGATAATAGGAACAGCAGATACAAAATTAGAAGAGCTTGTCTGGCTGAAATCTTGTTTACATCACGCAGGCGTTGATTCAACGATTATTGATGTATCGACATCACTAGCTGTAGAAAATAAACAGAACGAGGAGATAGATATATCTCCGTTACAAGTCGCAGAATATCACCCAGAAGGTGTTGATTTCGTTTTCTGTGGTGAGAGGGGCAAAGCGATCACTGCAATGTCTATTGCGCTTACGAATTTTCTACGTAATTCAATTGATGATATAGCAGGCATAATTGGTATTGGTGGTTCAGGTGGTACAGCACTGATCACCCCCGCTATGCAGGATCTATCAATCGGATTACCTAAAATAATGGTATCAACGATGGCATCAGGAAACGTTTCAGGTTACGTGGGTGCCAGTGATATTGCTATGCTCTATACCGTCACCGATCTCTGTGGATTGAACCGCGTTTCCCGCTCAATATTAACGAATGCTGCAAATATGATGGCAGGTTCTGTCAGTTATACAGTGCCACAAGTCAGAACAAATAAACCGGCTTTAGGGTTGACCATGTTTGGTGTCACAACGCCTTGCGTTAACCAGCTCATAGCTAAATTAGATACCCAATATGACTGTTTGACTTTTCATGCAACCGGTAACGGTGGAGCAAGCATGGAAAAATTAGCTAATAATGGAGAACTATCAGGTTTTCTTGACATTACATTAACAGAAATTGCTGATCTGTTATTTGGAGGCGTGCTGAGCTGTCCTGGTACTCGTCTGGATGTTATTGCTGAAAAGAACATTCCTTGGGTGGGTAGTGCTGGTGCTTTAGACATGGTTAATTTTGGTTCAAAAGAGACGATCCCTGAACGCTATAGAGATAGATTATTTGTCGAACACAATGCTCAGGTCACGTTAATGAGAACCACACCTAAAGAAAACTATCAGCTTGGTGTTTGGATAGGAAACAAGCTGAACAAGTGTCACGGTTCCATTCGTTTCATTATTCCTGAAGGTGGGTTTTCTGCACTGGACTGCCCAGGAAAACCTTTCTACTTACCGACGGCAACGCAGGCTTTTTGTGATGGACTGGAAAAAACGATGGTTCAGACAGAACAAAGGAAAATTATAAAAACACCTTTCCATATTAATTCACCTCAGTTTTGTTCTCTTGCTAAACAACAGCTTGAAGAAATTATGTAACACCAGGGAATTTTTTATGAAGCAATATGATCAGATAATTAGAATAATTAAACAAAAAGTTGAGCGTAACGAACCCATTATTGGCGCAGGTGCAGGCACTGGACTCTCAGCCCGTTGTGAAGAAATGGGAGGGGTAGACCTCATTATTGTATATAACTCAGGTCGTTACAGAATGGCTGGTAGAGGATCATTAGCCGGATTAATGCCATATGGTAATGCAAACCAAATCGTCAGAGAAATGGGAAATGAAGTACTGCCGATAGTTAAAAAAACCCCGGTATTGGCAGGAGTTTGTGGCACTGATCCGTTCTGTAATATTTCCCTTTTTCTGGATGAACTGAAAGCTCAGGGATTTGCTGGAGTTCAAAATTTTCCAACAGTCGGGCTTATTGATGGAAAGTTCAGACAAAATCTGGAAGAAACCGGTATGGGTTATGAACTGGAAGTCGAATTGATCCGTCTGGCACATAAAAAGGGAATGCTGACCACGCCTTATGTTTTTAACACAGAAGAGGCGGTGGCGATGGCAGAAGCTGGAGCTGATATTATCGTTGTGCATATGGGGTTAACTACTGGCGGTGATGTTGGTGCTCATACATCACATGATTTGGATTCTTGTGTATCGCTGATTAATGAATGCGTTTTGGCGGCTAAGACGGTCCGTGATGATATCATTATTCTGTGCCACGGTGGGCCGATTGCAGAACCTGAAGATGTCGCTTATGTTATAGCTTCTTGCCCTGATTGTCACGGTTTTTTCGGTGCCAGCTCTATAGAACGGTTACCAACAGAAACAGCCATCAAAAACACGGTTCAAACTTTAAAAGGGTTAAGCAAGAATAATAAAATTTAGTGTCAATATAATTAATTGTATTGATGTTAGTGTTAACTATTTTGTAGCGAAAATAATAATGATGTTTATGAAGAACATCATTATTAAATAAAACTCATGTAATATGGGGGTTTTTAAGTCTGTATGATTTTCCTACTAAAATTTAACAGTCACGACATTGTAGATATGGCTTTTTGTTTCTATAACATAGATAATGTTTTATTTTTGTTCTAATTTTTAAAGGTTATTAATTTCCGCAATATAATGATTGCGTTGGTTAATTATTTCTTGTGTGGAGTTAATAATAAATTTCAATCAGGTTATTTAATAAATTTCACGAAATTTTATAAATAGATATTTAAAAGCATTAACAACTGCTTGGCTAGCTTGTTAAGCTTAAAATATTCAAGCAATAAGAATAGAAAATAAATTAGTTTATTAATAGAAGTATTTGCAAGAGCAACTCACGTAAAGTTATCTATGGCATTTTTGCATTTATACCATAAAGTTTAAAAGGTGAAATAATGGATACATCAATCAAAATAAAAAGAGACGAAGCACTTAAACTTGAGTTAAAAGGGTTAACAATTGACGTATCACCTAATAAAATAACCAGTGAGTTATTAGAAAGCTGGATTACCGATCGTGTTGTGGAAGCTCTCGAAAAAGTTGGTTTTACTGAGTCCTCCGTAAAAGTAAAGGTGACAGAATAGTTAACACAATAGCTTAAAGGCAACAGGGAAGCTCATTTTCATCATTCATTCACTTATTGTTATGCTAAAACTGGACATAAACTGTAATGGTGTGATGGACAACCTCATGTTTATCAGACGCTAAAAGGATCATCGTTCCTATGGGTACTGGGCACCAAAACCAGTCACCGAAATGGCGAAAAAAGAAGAAAAAGCCGAGCGGTGGACGTTAATGCGGGAACACCAGTGCAGTGAATTGGAGGCGGCGGTTTTGGCCGTTTTATTTCTTCAAAAGTGGACTGCTCTTCCGACATTTTTAACATATCAGTTATAATATTTTTAAATTCTTTCGGGCATTGCGTCTGTTTCACTTCCGCGTAAACACAGCGGCCAAAATGACTGGAATTGTTTGTGTAATTGTATTTTCTGATAGTCAGAACATATATTCCCGGTGGCGGTTCACACCCTTTTATGTCAGTGGATTCATAAGCGAGACAGTGCATCCATAATCGCAATAAAAAGGGATCTCGCCATTAATAAGAAGAAACCAGCCTTCTGGAAAGGTTATTTCGTTTTGCGTTGGATTTATCATGTATTGTCTTCCTTTTCAAAATTGATAATTGTGGTCAGAGTGTATCAGTCGGCGCTGCCGCCTGCCTGCCTTTTTCCAGCAGGGAGTGCCCCTACTGCAACTTCGTCAGAAGTTTTTTCATTGACATGGTGTCATTTTCCTTATTTTCATGGGATTTCTGCTGTTTTCCTCCCAGTTTCCCCTGACTTATGTCACCCGATAGCCGGGTAGGAAAGGCGCAGGCAAAGCCCGTTCTTCATGCATGTCCTTTTTGCTCATTATGATGATGTGCTGACTGTTTTATCGGCATATTTTTCATTAAGTTCATTACAAATTTTGTCAGCCGGCTAATCCGGGCTGTTATTACATCGGCATGTTGGATATGTTTTAACGGGCCGGTACGTTTATTTTTCATTTTCAGAAAATCAATTACGGGCTGACTTTTACCGTGGCTTTCTTCACGCTGGTCTGATTGTGTGCAACCGGGACAAAAAGGATGAGAAAATAGTGTGTAGCGTTTTTGCTGGGATGGGGTGTGTCGGTGCGGGCACGGTGGTGTATACCGACCGTCAGCACATGCCCGTTAACCTTTCTCCGGAAACACAGGTCGTCTGGCTGGATGCGGCCGAACAACAGCAAAAGCAAATCTTCACTCTGCTTTCCGCCGATCCGCAGCAAGCGGCTATTCAGGCACAGGCTATGCTGCAATCACCCCAATGGCATCAGCAGGAACAGCAACTGATCAAGGCTTATCGTGCCGTGGTGCAGGCATGGCAATTAGGCGTGCAAAAGTATCCGGCCGTGGTGTATGGCACGGCAGATGTGGCGAAAGCGAATGCGCTCAGGGAGCAACATCAACCATGAGTATTCAACGTGTGACTTTTTCTGCGCTCATTACCCTGATAGCGGCATTTCCCCCAGTTACACAGGCCTCAATCAATACGGCTTAGATTGTCGCCAGCAGTCTCTCATCCGCCTGCATTCAGTGGCGGATCAGCGGCATCTGTTACTGGCTGCTCTGTGGCTTGCACGGTTGTACCGTGAAAACATCGGTTAAGGTGACTCATTACCTCCCCGAAGCAGTGATCTCCACCCATCAAGTTCCCGGGGGCAATCCGTGGTCAGAAATGGCGCAGGTCAGTCAACTTTCCGGCGGACTGGAAAATGCAGTGACCGGGGCGTTATCTCACCTGAATGCCTGTGGGGGTAATCATAATGTCCAGATTGCCGGGCAGCGGCGTACCAGCCTACGTTTCAAATATGCCGATGCCATCGGGCATCCCGCAACCAACCTGATAGGCGGTCAAATCCCCGGTTATTCGTGTCGCAGTGCGGCCACCCCGTTGGTGCCTTATTTTCTCAGCACACTGGATACCGTGGCGTGGCGCTCCGGTTTTCCGGAATCGTTCTATCCGGAAGCCCTCATTCCCGGTCAACGGGAGCTGGGCCGCCAGATGGCCGGCAATATGTGGGGCAATATTTATCCGCGCTCAGGGTTTGTCAATCAAACCGATGATGACAAGGCTGCGGCAGTGGTCGCGCAACGGATCGCAGATATCATCACCCGAACCAGGCAACCCCATGTTTATCAGACACTGAAAGGTACACGCACCGCCGGTTACTGGCCGCCAGAATCAGTCACCGAAAATACCGGTACCAAAAATCACCAATGGCAGCGGTTATCACCGACGTTAAGTCAGTCCTGTGCCGTGTTTCCGGATGGTGAGCACACGGCTGCAAGCAATGGCAATCAGTCGTATGCCTTATGGCAGCCTTACAGTTGCTGCCAGCGGCGGGGGCAACGTTTTCTCAGCAGTACGGATATCTGAAAAAGGGATAGATAATGACGAAAATAAGCACGTTATTGCTGATAATCAGCGGGCTGACCATTACTTCTGTACAGGCCAATGTAGCGGGTCTGTCCCTGACATTGCCACAGGTGAACCGGAGCGCACTGGGTTATGGGGCAGAAGCCAGCGGTGCGGTTTCCGATACGCTGTTCTATACCCAGGGGGACGGTTCGGTGATTTCTGAACCCGCCAGTCGCAGTGGCTCCACCACACTCGGCGGGCTGGAGCTGGGCTGGCGTTCGGATTTGATATGCGGCAATTTTGACCTGAAAGCCACTGTCAGCAACCAGTTGAACGGTATCACGGCCGGGTTTAAGAACCTGATGAGTGATGTCATTCAGGGCTCCACCGGTGCCGTGGCCAGCCTGCCGGCGATGATTATCCAGCGGGCCAATCCGGGATTGTATGACATGCTGACCAACGGGGTCTTGCAGGCTAATGTGGCGTTCGATAAAGCCCAGTTCCATTGTCAGGCCATGGCCAATAAAATGATGGATTTTGCGCAGAACACCAAATGGACTCAGTCGGCGGCCTTGCAGGAATATAAGAATCTGGTTAACGGCGGAGATGGCGATGCGGTGCGTGTCAATAACGCCGGCAGCAAAGCGACCGGCACCAGTGGGCATCCGTGGATTGGAGGGCAACGGCAGGGGGGTAAGAGGCAGAATGCCATTCGTCCGACCCGAGATTTAGCCAGTGCCGATTTTAATATGATGAACCAGCTGCCGGTACTGAGCCAGTCACCGGTCAGCACCCTCAATTGGAGGGCAGTGCCTGTCGTAAATTCAGCAATGCCCATGAAGCGGCCGAAGCGGTGGTCAGCGTACTGGGCGATCGGGCCATCCGCACCTGTGCTCAGGCGGCAGAATGCATCAGTGATGGAGAGAAGCACCAACCGGGCCCAACCGTCGCGGGCACGGGTTTTGCCCCGATGCTGGAAGCACATACCAAAACCAATACGGAACAGCTGGTGAAACTGGTCAGTGGCACGGAAAAACCGACGAGGGCCAATCTGGCGAAACTGAAAACCGGCAGTCTGGCGGTAACCAAAGGCGTGATTCAGGCATTGCAGCGAGACCCGGCCAGGGCTGCCCTTACGGGGCGTTTAGCTGGTGAATTGGCGATGGCGGAAACGACCGAAACGGCGTTGCTGATGCGGCGGATGCTTATCACCGGGATGTCTGAACCCAGCGCAGGCGGAAGGGGAACGGCGGATTGAGGCACTGGACCGGGAAATCAATGCGTTAAGAAATGAAATGTAGTTGAAACGCGAACTGGCCCACAATGCCATTCTGACCATTATTGAGCGGGACACCCCGCGCATCAGGATGCATCCGCAAAAACAGGTTCCGGACAGCACCGATGCCTGGTTTTATCAGCTGGAAGCGCCAAATCGTGAGCGCAGGTAAGGCGGATGATGATAGAGAAGCGTTCCGTATTCAGAAAAGGGGTTGCGTCATCACTGGTCATCGCTTTGGTAATGGCCATCACTTTAGCGATAGGTTGTGAAGGTTTGTCAGCACGACAAGCCAGAACTTCGCTCCTTCATTTTCGGCCAGCCATAAGCCCAGCAATTCCTTGTGACCTTCGGTATTAATGCCTAACGCGATGAAGACCGATTTATTGATAATTCGGTTATCCTGACGTACTTTGACCACCAAGCAGTCCAGATAAACAATCGGATATAGGCTATCTAAGGGGCGATTCTGCCACTCAATGACCTGCTCTTTGACTGCATCAGTGACCTTGGCTATCAGTGACGGTGAAACATCTGCATCATAGAGTACTTTGAAAGCACCCGCGATATCTCGGGTGGTCATCCCTCTGGCGTACAAGGCCAGTATCTGGCTGTCCATACCGGTAATCCGCGTTTGATTTTTTCTGACAATTTGAGGTTCAAAGATGCTTTCACGATCACGGGGAATTTGCAGAGGTAGCTCACCTTCTTCAGTCAGCAACGTTTTAGAGGAATAGCCATTACGGGTATTGGAGCCCAATTTTGGCGGGTGCTTTTCATGGCCCAGATGAGCGGCCAACTCAGCGTTAAGCGCGGTTTCAACGGTCAGTTTTTTGAGGAAACGGGAGAGCTGGCTTAAATCTTCCGGGGTTTTGAGGTTTTTAGTCAGCTCAGTAGCCAAGGCGTGTAACTGTTTCTCGTCCATCTTGTCACCTGTTTTAGTTGATAAATTAAACATACCAAAAACAGGCAATTACACAAATTTAGAAACAGGGTCTAGAACAACGTCACTTTCAGAGAAAATAAGTATCAGAGGAAATTAGCAGATATGGCGATACAAGATGAAATTCATAATAAAAAGGTCAGGTGGCATTAGGTTCATTAAAAGAGCGGGCCACAAGGCCCACCGTAACCCAAAATAGATTAGAAACCTTCCCTAGTTTCTCTAATTTCTATTTGCTTGTCAAACCGTAAATGTTCATCAAGCGCCAGCGGGATTAACCAACGTAAATTGTAGATAACACTACCCGGTAATGCATCTGTTTCATATATATCAACAACTTCTTTTTCAATAGATTTGGCAGAATAAATTCTGTCATCATGCGTATAGAGAAAATTAACCTGATAAACATCAGGACGAGTTAAAATAGTAAATAACTTCCACTTATCAGGGTTTGTCTCAATTCCTGCTTCTTCAGCAAATTCTCTTGCCATCGCCTGTTGAGAAGTTTCGCCTGTTTCTACTTTCCCACCAATTCCATTAAGTTTCCCTGCTTGCCAACTGGGTTGTAACTTTGAGATAAGGGCAACGTGTTTCTTATCTTTAGAAAACATAAATCCGGTTACATAATGAATCATTATCTTCCTCATTTCATTACTGAACTATTAAAGTTTGATCTCTGTCTGGCTCATGTGAAATATATTTAATCGGAACACCAGCGTAATTCCGGATAAATGTGAGAAAATCAATCAATTCAGCAGGCAGCTCTGTTAAGTGTGTATATGATGAGTTAAGTTCTCCCCAACATTTAAATGTCTTATAAATCGGTTTCACTTTATCGAGCTGTAATAATGCTTCATCACAACAAACAGGTTTACCCCCAATTTCATATGCAATAGCAACTTTTATTTCATGCAAACCAGCTAAAACATCAACATTGGTTATTGCCAGTTCTGTTACCCCGTTAAGTTTTACTGCATGTTTAATTAAACACAAATCCAACCAACCACACCGCCTCGGCCTTTTGGAAACAGTACCATATTCATTTCCACGCCCACGAATGTAATCAGCTTGTTCTGTCAGCAGTTCAGTCGGGAATGGGCCGTTACCTACACGGATCATATAGGCTTTCATTACACCAACAATGTGCATTTTCTGCGCTGGTATGCCTATCATAGCAAAACAGGTTTGAACTAATGTTTGATACGCTACGGTATAAGGATAAGTACCAAAGCTGTTATCTAAGAAAGTCGCTTGTGAGGTTTCAAGTAAAACATCTTCTCCAATATTGAGTAAGTCACCGATTGCTTCATTAGTAAATGTGAAATAAGGCTCGATTTCTTTTTCATATTGATGAATCAGTTCCAGCATTTCTTCAAAATCTAATGCAGCACTTTCATTAAAAACATGGTTAATTTGTTTTTCTCTAATATTCCAAAGAAATTCTAATTTACTCCTCAGCTTTTCTTTATCCAGAGTATCAATAAGCCTGATACCATGCCGGTTAGATTTATCTTCAACACAAGCACCTACACCCACTCCTACCGATCCTATCTTATTTTTACCTTTATATTTCTCCGATGCTTTATTTAGCTCAGCATGTAGTGGTAATACAATATGGCAACGTGGATCAATAGAAATAGTAGAGTGAATATTTTCTCTTTTTATAAAATCAATCTCTTTAACAAGTACAGGAAGACTAATCAAGGCTCCCTGACAGATATAAAGATTTTTTTTACTAAGTGATGCAGGTAATTGTGAGAATGAGCCTCTTACATTGCCATGTTGCACACAATGACCTGCATTTGCCCCTCCATTAAATCGAGTAATGTTATTTACATTACCAGATAAATAGTCAACAAATTTACCCTTTCCTTCATCTCCAAATTGAAGTCCAACTACGGATATTAGCATAGATAAATCTCTTCTAATTACGGATTCATTTAAAATGATATTTTATTTTTAAATAATTACTTGAGTGATTTAATTCTCATATTAAACACCCATATATTTCACAATATAACCCCCTCCTTTTAAAGTCATAATAAGAATATGCCTTTTAAAAGGATGATGATTAAAAATCATTTATTTTGGTGAAGTGTTTTTTGTTATTTACTCACTAAATAATTTACTCACTAAATAATCTGCCATTGATAAAGCCTCACTTAAGGTATCAACAACAGGAACACCTGCTGTTTCAAGGCTTACACGGCTATGAGTTCCACCTGTATAAAGAATGGCATGAGTACCCGCTGCTAATGCTGCAATAGCATCATCAGTTGCATCACCGATTACCACGCTTTTTTCAGGAGAGATATGGAGTTTTTTAATATGGTTCGCTAATTGTTCCGATTTTCCGGTTGTCAATAACAGTGTATTTCTGCCATCTATATGGGTAAAGAATTTTGCAATACCGTGGTTATCAATCATAGGCACTAATTCTTCATGCTGCATGAGTGAGCATAATGATTGTGTTGCACCGGATTGATAACGGATAGCCAATAACTCACTTACCCCTTCTGCTAAATCTGCTTTTTGAATACCAGGACGATAATGGGCATTAAACGTTTTTCCTATTATTGACCATTCAGAAGATGATGGTTCACGCCCAATTATTTGCTTATAGAAAACCTGCACCGGAACACAATAATATTCACGATATTGTTCCAAAGTCAGCGGCTCAATACCAATCTCTGCAAGTGCTAAATTTGTTGCTTTCACTGAAACACTGACATCATTCAGTAATGTGCCATTCCAGTCCCAAATAATATGTGCTGTCGCCATAATTAATTAACTCCCATATTCCAAACTGACTTATTCCAAAACTAACTGGCATGATCTGAACATTCAGGACATTGATGTGCTATATCTTTAAATGCGTCAATAGGTTGCCCACAATTCACCATTTTTTGTGGCATGAGACTCGATAAAAAACCCAATAATTCTGGTGCCCATGTTGAATCTGTTAAGGTGTCATGCAGAACAGACAGTAAACTGTATGAATAGCTAACCCAATCCGCAGTAGTTGTATGAGCATATTTACCATTACTTAAGTACTGATTAGCTAATTGATTCAGTACTTTATGATGTCTGAAACACCAAAGTGTCAATACATCTAACATTTCGGGGCTGAATACACGATCAGGATATCCATACACTTGGGTACGTAATAGTTTCTCCCAGTGTAACTCAATGACTCTTACCTTTGGTCGTACTCCTGTCTAATCCATAACCAAGTTACTTACCTGACGTAAAGTGTCCCCTGTTCCACAATTATCATCAATAACTGTAATAGATTTCCCAAATGAAATATTACGTCCCCAAATATTATTGTTATTACAGGGTGCATCGTCATAACGTGAAACTTTTACTAAATTGAGTTCACTATCCCATGCTACAGCAGTTATTGCTGCTGCTGCTCCCCCTAGCATGATTCCGACAACTGAAGAATTTGGACATTTGTCAATTTGTGCCGCTGCTAACGCTAGCAGATGATTGTCTCCCTCAATAAATGTTCTGGGGACTTGATGTTTTGTCGATGCCGGTAGTTTCAAATTATGGAATAAAAAAGTTGAAAAATTGAATTTTTTCCTCATCAATGTTGAGTTGATGACTTCAGCACATGCTTTTACCCCATCAATAAAGGGCACAATATCTTCATTAACAACCTGTGGAACATTTAATAAGTTATCGATAATCCGCAGCAGTTTCACCAGACTATGATCAGCTAATATGTATTTTGAAGGCGCTGAACATTGTTTATCTGCACACTGAAGTTTAACAATAAGATCCGCATAATGTTGCACTGTTGCCAACAACTCACTACAGGTTTTGGGTTCGTAATAAGCCGTTCCACGAGAGCTGATAAATCTCTCATTCTTTGTAACTAAACCCGGAATCGCCATGACTTCTTTTGTCAAATAGCTTGTTTCAGGTATGCCACGTAATTCGCCCAATAATCCAATAGCACGAAGATCTAAAGCAGGTGAAAAAAACTCAGACATCTTCATCACTCTAGGGATTGTATTGCCGCAAGAGCATTTTCGAGAGGAACTTTGCCGATATGTAATGCCTGACCAAGAATAGCGCCTTCAACTCCCAAATTGGACATTCCAGCTAAAACACGGAGGTCATCTATACTTGATACTCCACCGCCAGCAATTACTGGTGATGAGGTTTTTGTACAAACTTCACGCAATAACGTAAAATTCGGAGAACTCATCATACCGCCCAGCGCAATGGCGATCTTATCACCATATTCAGCAATAGCTCTGGCACACCAATCTGGATTTTCCAATACTGCGGTTCCTAAATTCACTCGTTGGCATCCGGTTGCTAATACCTGGCTCAAAATCTCTTCATTCCTGATACCACCGCAGACTTGTACATTAATATCAACTGCGGCAATAACATCTGCAATAAGATGGTTGTTTGAACCTCGCCCCGATGCGGCATCAAGGTCAACAACATGTATCCATTTCGCTCCGGCATTTTGCCAAGCTAACGCAACTTCTGCCGGAGTGCCTAAAGGTCTCCGTAATGTTGAGCTTTCACCACGAGTTAAGCGAATTGCAGAATTTGATGTCATCGCTATTCCATCAACAATATCTACAGAGGGGAATACATCAAATATTTCCGTATTTATCATTTACACACCTAATTAATTACAGTTCTATATTTTTAATTGATAGAAAGTATGGTTAACACTATCACTGATCACTTAATAAATAGAGAGTTATTTTGATTCACTAAACATGGTTTCATTAGTTTATTTTAATGATTTCAGTTAACCGTTTCTCAAATCCATAATAACTAAATGAAATGACTTTTTAGCAAAGTTATTTTGTTACATGTCTATATTTTTATAGTAACCAAAAAAATTTATCATCATAGTGATAATAACTTTTTATTTAATTAAAATTAGATAATTATCAAACATGTTATTTATGCAAAACATCTCTTCACAAACAGTAACCTTCTTCTTCAAGAAAATATTATCAAGTTAAAAGCGAGGGTAACAAAAAATATAATTCAATTATTTTTTATATACATATTACCTATCTTATTTATTATCTGGATATTCGTGACAATATAATCACTGCCTCTGATTATAGCCTGTATCTTCACCTGTTATCTTCTGGACTAAATTATACCGATCACCGTTACCATTAAGTACAATCAATTGATGATCAAATTTACGATACAACTATAATGCGTGAATGCGTATTCTTTCCATGTTCGCCATATGCCGGACAATTCAAATTCACTTTTATGTCAGAAAAAAGAGGAATTCTATGAAATCGCGTGCTGCCGTTGCTTTTGGCCCAAACAGACCTCTCGAACTTGTTGAAATTGACGTAGCACCACCGAAGGCCGGTGAAGTAATGATAAAAATCAGCCACACAGGTGTTTGCCATACTGATGCTTTCACTCTTTCAGGTGATGACCCTGAAGGGATATTCCCTGTTGTTCTCGGGCATGAAGGAGCTGGTGTAGTGATTGAGGTCGGTGAAGGTGTAACCAGCGTAAAACCCGGTGATCATGCCATCCCGTTATATACGGCTGAATGTGGCAAATGTGAATTTTGCCAATCCAGTAAAACTAACCTTTGTATTGCCGTTCGCGACACACAAGGAAAAGGCCTGATGCCCGATGGTACAACGCGTTTTTCTTACAATGGACAACCTGTTTATCACTACATGGGATGTTCTACATTCAGTGAATACACGGTAGTTGCTGAAGTCTCACTGGCAAAAATCAATCCAGAAGCCAATCATGAACATGTTTGCCTGTTAGGTTGTGGCGTCACGACGGGGATCGGAGCTGTACATAATACTGCCAAAGTTCAACCGGGAGACTCTGTAGCAGTTTTCGGTCTGGGTGGAATTGGGCTTGCCGTGATCCAAGGAGCTCGTCAGGCTAAGGCCGGACGTATTATTGCTATTGATACCAATCCAGCTAAGTTCGAGCTAGCCAAGCAATTCGGTGCCACTGACTGCATTAATCCCAATGATCACGACAAACCGATTCAACAGGTTATTCTGGATATGACAAAGTGGGGAGTTGACCACTCTTTCGAATGTATTGGTAACGTCAATGTGATGCGCGCAGCTCTCGAAAGTGCCCATCGTGGTTGGGGACAATCAGTCATTATCGGTGTTGCTGGCGCCGGACAAGAAATTTCTACTCGTCCATTCCAGCTTGTTACCGGGCGAACATGGAAAGGAACGGCTTTCGGCGGAGTTAAAGGCCGTAGTCAATTACCGGGAATGGTGAAAGATGTAATGAAAGGGAAAATTGAACTTGAACCTTTCGTAACCCATAAAATGCCATTGGAAAGCATTAATGAAGCCTTTGATCTGATGCACGAAGGTAAATCTATTCGGACAGTGATTCATTATTAATTGAATAACTGTTACAGGAACAACCAGATATAAACCATAAAAGATATAAACCATATAGTTGAAGAACCTGAACCTACAATTTTAGAGAGAAAAGCCATGGAAAGAATTGAACATCGTGCCTGTTTTGGCGGATGGCAGGATATCTATCAACATGAATCCAATTCCCTGAATTGTCAGATGAAATTTTCAATTTTTCTGCCACCTCAGATTAAAGAAAAGAAATTACCTGTATTGTACTGGCTCTCTGGCTTAACCTGTACTGAGCAGAATTTCATTACAAAAGCCGGAGCTCAACGCTACGCAACTGAACATGGTGTTGTCATTGTCGCTCCGGATACCAGCCCTAGAGGGCATGATATCGCTGATGCCCCTTCATATAATATTGGAAAAGGGGCAGGGTTTTATCTCAATGCATTAAAACAACCCTGGGAGCCACATTACCGCATGTACGATTATGTGGTTTCAGAGCTGCCTGAATTGGTTGAGGCATACTTTGCTGTCACTGGTGTGCGGGCAATCAGTGGGCACTCTATGGGTGGACATGGTGCGATAGTCATTGCGCTGAGAAACCCGCAATGTTATTGCAGTGTATCAGCGTTTTCTCCTATTGTGGCACCAAGTCAGGTTCCTTGGGGGGAAAAGGCATTTTCCGCCTATCTGGGAGAAGACAGGTCGCTATGGAAACAGTATGACACAGTAGAATTGATCAAAAATGCAAAAGCGACAGAACAGCTTCCAATTTTTATTGATCAAGGAACTGATGATGAGTTTCTGAATAACCAATTATGTACCTATTTATTACAGAATATTTGTGATGAAACAAATTACCCTGTGACAATAAATTTTCGTCCTGATTATGATCATAGCTACTATTTTATTGCTAGTTTTATCGGTGAGCATATCGCTTATCATGCAAAAGCAATGCAAGAATATGCTAAAAAGCAGTAATTTTTAAACTAATATCCTATGTCACTAGCAAAAACTGTAAATTACTTTTTTGCTAATTATGAATTGGTTTCCAGAGCATTACTCTTAATTTATTGTTCAATGAACTGGATACCAATCATATAAGAAATACCCCGGATTATGTTATTGAAAGTTGCTCGCGTTTAAATCTGATTTGCGATAGCATCTGCGCCCTTTTGACGATTTTTCCACGATTGAAGACGAGGCAACATATGTTCATCGGTTTTGACTATGGCACATCAAATTGCGCAGTAGCGGAAATGATCGGAAATACGCCACAATTGATTGCTATCGAAAATGACAACTTCTATATGCCTTCTGCTCTGGCAGCACCAACCCGAGAATCAGTTTCTGAGCACCTATTTCGTCACAGAAAAATCAGCCCGAGTTCTCCAGCCGGAGAACAATTGCTCCGTAGTTCAATTAATACAAATCGTGAGGAAGGTATAGAGCTTCTGCCTGAAGATATTGTATTCGGGCAAGCTGCATTGACTCGATATTTAGAAGATCCTCAAGATATTTACTATGTGAAATCACCGAAATCCTTCCTTGGTGCTATGGGACTGAGAGAGGCGCAAATCAGTTCTTTTGAAGATCTGGTTTGCGCCATGATGGCAAACATTAAACAACAGGTAGAAACCAAGACACAACAATGTGTTGAAGAGGTAGTCATTGGGCGGCCAATCAATTTCCACGGGCGTGGTGGTGAAAAGTCGAACCAACAAGCTGAATTAATTCTACTGCAAGCAGCAAAACGGGCGGGATTCCGTAGCATAGAATTTCAATTTGAGCCTGTGGCAGCAGGATTGGAATATGAAGCCACACTGACAGAGAATAAAATTGTTCTGGTTGTTGATATTGGTGGCGGAACAACAGACTGTTCTCTTATTCAAATGGGGCCAGACTGGAGTGGAAAATCTGAACGCAACGACAGCCTATTGGCACATACTGGTCAACGTGTTGGCGGCAATGATCTGGATATTAACCTGACGTTTAAGCAATTGATGCACCCTTTCGGGTTAGGCAGCAAATTTACATCGGGTATTGAAATGCCACTCATCCAGTTTTGGAATCCAATTGCTATCAATGACGTACAGGCACAAAAAGAATTCTACTCTCCGCAGAACTTAACCACGTTAAAATCTCTGCATAAAGATGCGCAAGAGCCAGAAAAATTAGCGCGGTTATTGAAAGTTTATCATGAGACACTGGGGTATAGTCTGGTACGCAGTGCCGAAGAAGCTAAGATCGCACTGTCAAAAGACAGTGAATATCGCATTAAATTAAACTTATTATCAGAGGTAATTGAAGTTGGGATTCAACGTGAACAGATGATTGCAGCTATCGAATCCACCAAAACGAAAATGACCAGACTTGTTAGTGAGGCCGTAGTTCAGGGAGGAGTTAAACCGGACGTTATTTTTATGACCGGAGGTTCAGCAAGCTCTCCTATTCTGCAACGGGCAGTTGAACAAGTGTTGCCAAATGTTCCATTGGTTCAGTGGTAACTACTTTGGTTCTGTCACAACGGGTTTAGCACGCTGGGCGAAAATTTGTTTTTCTTGAATTTGATGTGTGCAGTTCAGAGTTAATCTGACAAGGAATTTTGGTCACGAATTCAACACGTTGTTCTTTAGATATAATAGCCATTTTTTGATGAGGGAGAATTTTAGTGGCAACGGTTGAAGTGAAGTGTCGCTTTTGCGATCAGACAAAAGATGTC
>NZ_NIBS01000010.1:22564-82031 GCF_002632465.1 Xenorhabdus budapestensis
CTCTGCAAGATTGAGAAGACCCGCTTTGTGTTTAATAATTGGATTGCTAGTATGTAGCATGAGAGTTACCTCTTAGTTTCTTTGATTTAAGATTCAGCATCTTTAATCAAAGCGGGTAACTCTCTTCTTTTCAAATCGAAGTGTCAGATCTAGTCTGAACTAATACATATTTAGAACCAATCAACACGTTGAATGCATGACCCAAATCTGCTAATCCCCGCTTGTGCTATTTTACCTCGCCCTAAAAGGGCGAGATTTGTCACGCTTATTCGTCATAACTACTTACAGTAGCAATAAATTTTGGCTTGCATTCTTCCAAACTTGCCCACCAGTTTCCTTTGGCAATTATGCGACTGCAATTTATAGACCTAATTCACTGAGTCCAGGGTGATTATCTGGACGACGTCCCAAAGGCCAATGGAATTTACGTTCATCCTCATTAATAGGCATATCATTGATACTTGCAAAACGGTTGACCATCATGCCGTTTTCATCAAATTCCCAATTCTCGTTACCATATGAACGAAACCAATTTCCTGAATCATCATGCCATTCATAAGCATATCTTACAGCAATTCTGTTTCCCTCCACTGCCCATAGCTCTTTAATCAAACGATAATCCTGCTCTTTTCTCCATTTTCGGATTAGTAAATCTTTTGCTTCATTCCGGCCATTTACGAACTCTGTTCTATTTCGCCATTTGGTATCTTTGCTATATGCCAGAGCAACTTTAGCTGTATCACGAGTATTCCAACTATCTTCAGCAATACGGACTTTCTGCATTGCAGTTTCATAAGTAAATGGTGGAATAGGGATTCTTTTTTCAAAGGATTCAGACATACTTTCTCCAAAATATTTAACATGTTATGGAAAGAAATTGATAACTTCACCAATCTCTCTTACGTCATCCGCAGTAAATAGATTATTTCACTTTCAGATTAACAATCTGCAATAAAGTCCAATAGGTATGATACCATGTGTACAAACTTGTACACCCAGATAAATGTACAGATCTGTACACACAAAAACAACCTTAGATTTACCCTAAAAGCTATCTTTTATAGAACTAGATCGAATAACTAACAAGAAAATATTATGAGTAAAAAAGAACACATCCTAGATATTGCCGAGTCACTATTTAATAAATTTGGCTACAACGTTGTTGGCGTCGATTTGATAAGAGATCAGGCGAATGTATCAAAAACCTCCATGTACCGTTACTTTGGTTCCAAAAATAAGCTGATCGAAGGAATGCTATTCAGACGCCATCAGAGGTTTAAAAAAGAACTCACTATTGCTGTGTCTTCAACAGAAGGAATCGAAAACAAACTCAATGCCATCCTGGATTGGCATTTTTCATGGTTTGCTACAAAAGATTTTCAAGGGTGCCTGTTTATGCATGCTTTGGCTGAATTCAAAGGACACGATGAAGCTATCGTTAAACAAGCTCAACAACACAAAACATGGTTAAAGTCACTGCTATTATCAGTTTTCTTAACAGTCTCAAAAGATACGGAATCCAAAGCAGAAGCGTTGATAACATTTATTGAGGGAATGATAGTTAGAGCTGAGTTCGGGGAAGTTGTCGGTCATGAAGAATGCTATCGCACGATGGCTTACCGCTTGATTTAAGATGTTAAACTTGTTCATAAAATTAAGGTTATTCAGTCTCTTAACCAGCAGAGCTGACTAAGAGACTGATTACCATATAAGAACAAAAAGTGTTCTAAGATTACCCTGGTGTTGGGCGAGTCAAAACTAACTATTCAAAATAATGAAAATATTTGTCTACATAAAAGGCAGTGAAGATGCACTACCTGATACTCAGACAAAACCTTAATTATAACTTATATTTTTACAGACAAATTAATACACCAGACGCACGATAAAATCAACAAATAAAAGTTCAAATGTTGATTTTTATACTCAATCTCGGCGTCATTATTTGATACATAAAAAAATAAAACATAGCACAAAATCTCATATTTGATTGATTTTAATAAATAAAATAAAAATTCGTTGCACTAACTATTAAATATAAAAAAACAAACGCATCTGATAAAATTTCTTACATAGATGATGTGAATATGAAAAGAACTACTGTATAACTGTACGGAAATTGTAGCAGCCTTCTAGTCACAATCTGGTTTCAAAAACGTACCAGCCAGCAACTAGCTTCATTCGCATCGCAAGATGTTATACAACATAAAATAGGATTCAATCGAGGAAATAGCATGGAGAAAAACTCTCCATGCTGCTCATTAATGTGTGGTGTTAACAACCCAACGATTGAATAAATAACGCGAACCGTAAGCGGGGAAGACATTAAATAGTGCAAAGAAAATTTTAATTAATATCTGAATAATCATCATTGCAATAATTTGATTTAATGGAAGTTTTCCGTAGAACGCAACAAAACAGAAAACAAAACTATCAAGAATCGACGCGATGAAAGTACTGAAAAATACTCTTAGTGCTAAGAATCGGGAATTTGTCATGGCTTTTAACTTACACAAGACATATGAATTGACTAGTTCAGATACTAAAAATGACAACGAGGAAGCAAAAATCGCTGATAGGATATGGTTCATCAAATCATTGTATTGATCATTCAAACTCCAATTTGGAATAGCTGGTAAGCTCGTCGATATACTCAATAATGAGACTATGATCAGGTTAGAAGCCAGCGACATATATATTGCTTTTCTTGCTAATCTGAACCCATAAAATTCACTGAGTAAATCAATGACTAAAAAAGAAAAAGGGTAAATGAAAGTACCCGGAGTAACGATGATATCAAAATATTCGATATAAACAGGCTTGGCTGCTGCTATGTTACTGAAAGTATAGAAAATTGCCAGCAATAAGGCGAGAAGTGAATAAACAACCCAAGACTTTTCATTTCGTTCTTCAATTTCATAGATTGAGGGAGAATTTGGAAAGCTGGAGTATATCTTCCTGTAGAGTGATTTTGTTTCGTGATTATCAAAATCATCCGCTATTTCACTCTTTTCTAGCTCCTTTATATTAATCCTTAAAACTTTTCCGGTTGATGAAATCAATACATTCGCTGTATTATTCTGACTGTTGAATCCTAGTAATTTATATTTTTTTCCCATACCCAAACCGCTCTTCCATTATATCCCCAATCACTATCAAATCATCTGCATTTTCAATATAAAACTCGCTGATATGAAACTTTTTCTGTTTTGGTTCGAAACATAACTTAGGATTATCGCTTTGATAATTACCTCTCCTAACTATTAATAAATCACCAGCATTATATTTACCTGAAAAATCATTCTCAAGTAAAATGGCGACGATATTAGGGCCAAAACCAAAATAATAAGTCAGCTCTCTTCCAACGATCAGGGAACCAATTTTACTTTCAAAGAATTCGGCAGTGACACATTCAGATTGCCTAAACAACGGCACAGCGCTGGGATTCATATTACCTTCATAAGAAACAATCGCATCAATACGTTCTTTTTCTGCTATATCAGTTGTCTCTATTTCACTATACGAAACACCAAAAAAGTTGGATACTTTCTGGATAGTTGAAGAGTGAACACTTTGTACTCGACCATCTAAGATATTGTAGATAGTTGTACGATTAAGCCCGGTCCGATCACAAAGTGATACTCTGCTTTCCCCTCTGGAATCAAGTAAATATTGTAGATTTTTTCTCAGGTATTCCATTTTTTGTTTTTTATACATAGCAATGCCTAGAAAGTATTTAATCGGTTCACATAATATCGCATACAAAAAATATTTCTCTTTGAAGCATTACAAAAACCACTTTTATAAAAAAACACTTATTGATTAAAATATACTAATAAACAGAATTTAAATTTACTTGAAATAATAAATAATCACATAAATACAATCAATAATAATATCCCATATTTTTGCATAAGAAAGAAGATTACCTTTAAAAAAATTATCTTTCTGATACTTTATTTTCTTATCAATTCTAGTAAATTAACACAAATACAATTCTTTAGCGTAATTTATTAATCCGGTTGAGTTAATTGAAAAAATAATTACACTTTTCTTCAAGAACCTTGAAACAAAAAACACTAATCACTTTGACATAATTTTCATTAAGAATGAACATAAACCCCTATATCTTTAGATGTAAATTTTCAAGGATTATCTAAAAATACTTTAATTTTTTAAAAGGAAGATTTTATTCTCATATAATGTTTTATGAGAAAGACTACATACCTAACTCTTACTTTTCAAAAAAATCATAATTCAATAAAGTCAGTCTATATATCATATTATTAACTTTAGCTTTATTTGAAGCCCATCCAAAAGCTATATTATCATCCATACTCCAGAGGATCCACTCACTTATTACCACATTAAATCTTTAAATCCACAGGATATATAAAAAATTAGAGATTTAACTTTATATAATTTATGAAATAAAAAATAATCATTGTGTATTATTAGACTAACTTTAACTATATTTTTAACATCTCATCAAATTAAAAAATTTATATAAAGAGTGTTTAGTTAAATATTTAACAAAACCCATAGTAATGAATTATAAAAACAATAATCTCTACTCTATATTTAACAGTACCATACATAAATAACATTTTTTAGTACAATATTATATTTTTTATTATATATATCAATTTTGATTTCCACACGGAAAACTAAAAAAATCACATAAAGTTAAAATAACCAATGCGATTAATTAAAAGAAATCAATGTTGATTAGAAATTGGTAAGAAATAATTATAATAAAGATTAAAATAAGAACAAATAGTTCTAAAAATAAAAAATAAATTTTTGTTACCATTTAGGCGGCTACCTCTTCAAAGTAAAGAGCGGCTATTCATATAAAAAAACCTATCTATATTTTATTCTGTTCTAATAAGAATACTTACTAGGTGACAGATGGATTTTTTTTTGCTAAATAACAGAACGTAATTTAATAAGGTTAGAGGCCCAAAATCATCTACTCTTTTTTAGGTGTTTTTTTATATCATCATATACCTTAGAGAAAGCAACTTATGGTTTTCAGTATTCTATTTTTTTCACTACATACAAAAGCAATCAAAATGAAAACACTGAAAACCACCAAAAAAATTGATCCAAGTAAAAATAATGTAATTTATATGTGAAATTATTTTAAGGTTAATATTTATGAAACTTACGTATTTTGAAGATAAATGCTGAAGAGAACAGTTTTCTAGATATCTAGAAAAACCTTGCGTACTTCCTTTATATCAAAACATAAGTGTAAGTAAATTTCCCTGGTAATGCCCTAACTGGTCGCTATATTTTTTTAATAATATCAAATAGATTGGAACAGAAAATATTACGGAACGGTGAATTTCGCACTCTTCTGTCCCTTTAGTTAAATATAAGCATTTTTTATATAAAATTAAACGGGTGAAAAACACTCTTGAAATAAAGTTAAAAAAATGATATTGGCTAGGTTAGGACATTAATTTCACCAAGAAATAATAAAATAAATAATTATCTGGAGGAAAAATATATGTCGAAAATAAAACTCCATATTACAGATACTCCAAACTCACAAGATGAAGCATATGTGATCCAAAATACCTGGGCATTTAATGAACAATACACACCTGTAGATATTCATCCATTATTTCTAAGTATTACTGATGAATTTAACAAAATTATTGCAGGATTAGTCTTCAAAGCTTGGTGGAGCTATCTTAAAATTCAATATTTCTGGGTAAGTGAAAAGTATCGACAAAAAGGTTTGGGCAAACAGCTAATACTGAAGCACCAAAACGATATTGTCATATAGCTTATGTTGATACTTTTTGTTTCCGAGCAAAAGGCTTTTATGAAAAATTAGGCTATCAAACTTATAGAAAATTAGAAGGGTATACTCGTCAATATACCCGTTTCTACTTAGCAAAGAATATTTAAAACATCTAACGATGTGGCACAGATATGAATTTATCCTTTAAAGATAATGGTTCCTATTTGAAGGGATTAATAGCCATGATGGAACATCTTAGTGAACCTTGGGGTATTAAAGATTTGAGTTCACGCCATGTCTATATGAACAAGGCTGCCTATCTCTATACTAATACGCCTCTACAATTTGATATAGAAGGAAAATCTGATAACGAATTCCCTGCTGATTGGGCTGAATTAGCAGGGGATCTCACTGAGCATGATAAAAGAACGGAAGAAGCACAAGATAGAGTTTCTGTTATAGAAACTCATTATTGGTTCGGAAGAGACTGCTTAACACCTTTCATCAGTGAAAAATTTCCGGTGTATAACGATGACAAAAAGTGTATTTGGATAGTTTGGAATGCCAAGCCACTCAATACATTGTCACCATTACAATATATTAACCAACAAAAACCCAGCATCCTGACAACCGGAACCAGCACAAACCTTTTTACCAAGGCTGAGCTCGATATCATTTTTTTCATGTTGCATAGGTTTTCAAATAAGGAGATAGCCAAGATCTACAATGTCAGCCATAAAACGATAGAAAATCGAATATACAACATCTACCAAAAAGCTAATGTCCATTCTCTCCAACAGTTTGAAGAGTTTTGTAAACATATACATCTAGACAGCTATATCCCTGAACGCCTGATAACAAAAGGCATCCTTTTTATCTGAATTATATCGCAGAATAACTGAATATCATGATTAACGTTGAAGACTACCCACTTAGCCGAATGCCACAACAACAGCGCTTATCTCTGCTGAGCGTGGCTATCGTTCATATGGGCATGTTAACAGCATTAGATCAGTTTATGCTTGGAGCTGTCCTCGGCAGCTCCATGACACTGACAAATGCGTTTATTGTTATTTTTATTGGCAGCCTGATCTTTGGTATTGTAACTTTTGGGCTTGGCTTTGCAGGTATGCGAGAGGGGTTATCTGGCAGTTTACTGGCACGGTGGTGTGGTTTTGGTCGAATCGGTTCGGTGTTAATTGGCCTTGTTATTGCTGTCAGCTTATTAGGCTGGTTTGGCATCCAAAATGCTATTTTTGCTAAATCTTTTAACTTTGCCTCCGGGAATAAACTCGGATTTGGTTTAGCTGCGGCAATATCCGGTACTTTATTGACGACATTAGTCGCTTTTGGTTTTAAGGCATTACGGTTTACTGCCAGAATTACTGTCCCCATGTTTATTCTTCTGGTTGTTTATATCTCTACCATCGTATTATCAGGCGGTTCAGGTCAACATTGGTATGAGATTTTAAATCTGCCTCATTCAGATGAAACTCTGTCCATCAGTGCAGGTATTACGATAGTTGTTGGGGGTGCGATTGTTGCCAGTCTGATGACCCCGGATCTGACACGCTATACCAAATCAGGAAAACATGTTTTTGGGATCACTTTGCTGACAATTATTGCTGGTGAATTTGTCATCAATAGTCTGGCAATTTTAATCGCGAAAGCATTAAATACTGCTGATGTCGTGACTATTATGTCACAAGTCGCAGGTGGTGCAGGTTTGTTCGTTGTCGTATGCTCAACATTAAGAGTTAATGATCTGAACTTATACTCTTCATCATTGGGAATTATTAATGCTGTCGAAGGTATCACCGGTAAAAAATTACGCTATCCTCCTACAACAATCATAATTGGAATATTAGGAACTTTGTTTTCCATTCTCGGCATTTTAGACCGATTTGTAGATTTTCTTACTGTACTTGGTGTTGTTTTCCCACCAATATTGGGCGTAATGTTAGTTGATTATTATATCTTGCGCTCTTATCGCAAAGTATTAGATGAAAGTAAACAAAAAGGTAATCTTCCAGACGAAACTCCGACTATCGGCTGGGCAGCAATAATCGCCAGTGTTGTAGGTAGTGTTATTGGATTAACTATTGAATGGGGAGTACCAACAATTAATTCATTACTGACGGCAAGTGTGGTTTATTGGTTAATTAAATGTGCCTTTAAACGCCTCTCATAATGATAATCCTTGATGTATTGCTCCCCGTTTGGGAGCAATAATTGGAGCACAGCCCCTAACGTCTGGCATGCTTTTCGGCATAAGCTTCATCATTAACCCACTGATGGTCTGTTTCCCAAGTAAATAACCATTTACGAGTTGGCCCTGCCATCACATTCAGATAGTAGCTGTCATACCCAGCAATAGTCGCTACCGGGTGATACCCTTCCGGCACCATAACAACATCTTTGTCATATACCGCCATCGTTTCATCTAGTGAACGATCATTAGTATAGACACGCTGTAAACAAAAACCTTGTGGTGGATTTAATCGATGATAATAAGTTTCTTCTAAATAGGTTTCCTGTGGTTCATTATCAGTATCATGTTTATGGCTAGGGTAAGAGCTAGTACAGCCTTCATCAGTATAAACTTCAACCACCAATAAACTATCAGCAGGCTGATTATCCGGTAGGATGTTATGAACATAACGACGGTTGTTACCGTTACCACGTTGTTCAGCACCGATATCCTGTGGTGTAATCAATCGGGTGGAATAATTCCCTTTACTTTTTGCCTGACAAACAGCCAGTTCAAGATGAGTTTGGGCGACAATTTCCATTGTTTCATGCGGCGCAACATAAACAGCATAAGGTTTTTTACGCTCAAATGGACTCATACGATCACCAATCTGCTCGAATCTTTGTTGGGCAGTAATCACAGTCGCTTTTCCTGCAACCAATACTAAACAAGTTTCATTTTCCGAAGCCGCTAATGATATTGACTCTCCCGCATTCAATTCATAAACATCAAAATGAACATAACCCCAGTTCGCTATTTCCGGCGTGATATGTTGCGTCCGCTTGTGCTGATCAGGCTTATGATACTTTGATAGCAAATTAGACATGTGATTACCTCAAGGTCATTTTTAATGTCAGCGTCTTAAATCAACCCGGCTTCTCTGGCGAAGCGTGACAAATTGTTATACCCCAGTGTGGCGTAAGTCAGTGGATGAGCAACAGCAGGATCCTGTTCTGCTTCAACAACCAGCCAACCATGATAGTCATTAACTTTTAATACATTAAAAATGTCCGGGTAATTCACACAACCATCACCAGGTACAGTAAAGACGCCACTTAATACTGCATTGAGGAAACTCGTTTTACGATTTTTGACATCTTTCAGCACATCCAGGCGTATATCTTTACAATGTACGTGATTGATTCGTTTACTCCAACGTTTTGCTACGGCTAGTGGGTCATCTCCGGCAAAGGTTAAATGCCCGGTATCCAGTAATAGTCCCACTTCTTCACCTGTGTTTTTCATCAAATTATCAATGTCCTCTGCACTTTCAATCACTGTGCCCATATGATGGTGATAGGCAATCTGAACACCTTGAGATTGAGAATAATGGGCAAATTCTGTCAACTTTTCGCCATACTCCTGCCAGCATTCTGCCGGGAAAAGAGGCCTTAAATGCACCGGTTTATCCTGTTCGCCATGTATACAATTGGTCACTTCTGCAAAGACCATCACCTTTGCACCCAGTTCACGTAACAAGGTTAAATGTGGCTGAACAGCCATAATTTCTTCTGCAACACTGCGCGTCAATAAATTCCCTGAATACCAGCCAGACACCAATTGCAAATCATGGGAAGCCAGAATTGGCCCTAGTATATGTGACTGACGGGGAAATTTATTCCCGAGTTCAAAACCCGCAAATCCTGCCTGACGCCCTTCTGCCAAACAAGTTTCCAACGGGGTTTCTGCGCCCAGAGAAGGCAGATCATCATTGGTCCATGTCAGAGGATTGATGCCAAGTTGAACAGTCATGATGGTTCTCCTGTAAGGTGAGAGTAAATTAGTGAGAGTAAGTTATGCTCCAGCTTTTTTCTTCACTACCACGTTGACGCCAGTAGCTAATCAGGTTGTTGTAATTCGTTTTTACTTGCAGGATGAGTGTTTGATCATCAATTTCACCAGCCAGCCATTTCAGGGCTGGTTTAGCAAACAGCGTGCGCCCAACAGCAAAACCTTTGACAATGGATTTACCCGCCGCAGTGTTAAAACCTGCCTTTAATATCTCTTCGGAAGCATTCAGACCAAGGAGCACGACGCCATGACAATGAGGGTCTCGCTGAGTAATTAATTCTTCAATTTGATCCCAGGTCGTGGGCTGCATAGGGGGTAATTTCCACCAATCCGGCTTAATGCCGAGATTGTAAAAACGTTGGAGTGCACGCAGGTAAAGCTCATCAGAATGCGTCATACCCGATGGTAAGATCACTTCCAATAATAGTTCATGACCAGACTGGCAACAGGCTGCATAAATTTCCTGAACTGTTCTTTCCTGCTCCAAACGCAAAGAATGAACATCTTCAGGATGGAAAAATAGCAGGCATTTCACGATATGTTCCCGCGGCCAACTGATAAGCTGGGAACCAATATCACCATGCTCTAAGCGCAGTGGACGGGAACCCGGCAATTCAATCGGACGCCCAATCCATAGCCCTTTTCCAGTCGCTGCATTAAGAATATCCTGCCCGAAAGTGCTGTCACACAATATTCCGGCATGACCTTCCAGACAGGCTTCTGCACTCACTTCCTGACTGGCGCGGAATAACAGTTTTTTCAGTTGTGGAATGCGATCAGGATTAGCATTAACCTTACGTGCCATTTCAACAAACTGGATACGGTGATCAAACGCCATGACACACAACTCTTGCCACTGTTTATTACGACCACTAATTTTATGACGACTATTAATACGATGGAGATGGTTTAGATGAATGTCTAAATCAGGACGATGAACTTCCGCAGATCGTACAAGGTAATTATCCAATTCAGTTTTATCTGGCATCGCTGGCGCGCAACCATGGCGGGAAACCACTAATGCACCACAAGCATTCGCATAAGTACAGCTCTGCTCCCAACTTTCGTTATTAAGGTATCCCCGTAGCAAGCCAGACATAAAGGCATCACCAGCCCCTAAGACGTTCAGTATGTCTACTTTAACTCCCTGTACTGTAATACCTTCTTCAAGGATATCAGGAATATTTTCGGTAAACACGGAACAGCCTAATGACCCACGTTTGCAGACTAGTGTTGCTTTACTTAACTCCCTTACACAACGCAAAGCGTCAACAGTATTTTTAGAGCCGCCCGCGATATGAAATTCCTCCTCAGTTCCTACAATCAGATCAAATTGAGAAAGCACTTTCTGTAATTGTGCGGTGACCTGCTCTGAAGCGATATAACGGATTTCTCCGTCACCAAGTGACGTCAACCCCCATAATACAGGGCGGTAGTCAATATCAAGTACCGTTTTTACCCCACTGCGACGGGCATATTGTAATGCTGTCAATACTGCATCCCGGGTTTGCGGATGGGAAAGATGTGTTCCCGTAATTGCCAAACAACGGGCGGATGCAATATAGTCTTCACTGAAATCATCGCAGGTAATAGCCATGTCAGCACAGTTATCACGGTAGAAAATCAGCGGGAAAGTTTCATTATCTTTAATACCGAGTAACACTAAAGCCGTGAGCCTCTCTTTATCTGTGATTAAATGGCTGGTATCACATCCCACTCTCTCCAGTTCTTCACGTAAAAAACGCCCCATATGTTCATCACCAACTCTGGCCAACATGGATGATCTCAATCCCTGAAGCGCAGTGCCGTAGGCTACATTCCCGGAAGAACCACCAAGGTATTTAGAGAAACTGCTCATGTCTTCCAGACGGGCGCCTATTTGCTGACCATATAAATCAACTGCAATACGCCCCATGCAGATAACATCAAACTCTTTATGTTGCTCCATCACTACTCAGCCTCTTAACAAATACGCGTTTTGCTAACCAATTTTGCGATAGCCGTCATCTTCCAAGTTGCAGCTTTGTTGGCGGCGCTCACTCCCCCCAGTCACATAGTTATCTATGCTCCTGGGAATTAATGAGAGGCTCCTGCTTCTCACCGGAGGCCAGCCTTTGGCTGGGCAAATTCGTCAGGAACGAATTTGTCGCTCCCTTGCCGTCGCGCTGCATCTTAAAATCCATAGGATATAACCGCGAGATTTAATTAATTTCAGAAACATTAACCCAGCGTTTTTGATCATGAGAGCGTACAATCGCATCTAAAATACGGGAGACTTTCCAGCCTTCAGTAAAATCAGGCCAAATAGCCTTATCCTGAGCGATACCATCAATCAAATCCCTGACTTCCACCGTCTTCTGGTCATTGAAACCAATGCCATGCCCGGCACCATTACAGAAAGGGGCGTAATCCGGATGTTCCGGCCCAAGCAGAATGGTTTTGAAACCCTGACGATTTGCCGGTTCATTATGTCGATATAGTTTCAACTCAGCCATTCGTTCCTGAGTAAAGCTCAGAGTTCCTTTAGTACCTGTCACGATATAACTCAGTCCCATTTTGCGGCCACAGGCAATACGGGAAGTTTCAATCACGCCCATTGCTCCTGTATCAAAACGTACCATCGCATGTGCCTGATCTTCATTTTCAACGGGAACTAACACTGGAGAACCGGATTTTTTAGGGCGTGCTTTCACTACTGTTTCCAGATCACCGCAAACAGTCATAATGTCTCCCACCAGATATTGCGCCATATTGATAATATGAGCGGCGAGATCACCAAGTGCTCCCAAACCTGCTTTATCTTTAAGGCAGTGCCAATGAATCGGACTCAGAAGATCTGCCATATAATCCTCATTATGTGTACCGTAAAAGTGCACAACCTCACCAATTTCACCCTTCGAGATAATTTCTTTTGCTAACTGCGCTGTAGGGTTTTTCATATAGTTAAAACCTACCAACGTTTTCACTCCCGCATCTGTCGCTGCTGCCATCATTTCTTTAGCATCCTGGGAGTTCAGGGCCAGTGGTTTTTCACAATAGATATGTTTGCCATGTTTGATAGCTTCTAATACCATTTCTTTATGCAAGAAATTAGGCGTGCATATATCAACCACATCAATGTTTGGATCAGCAACCAGTTCCCGCCAATCTCCGGTTGAACGCAGAAAACCAAGTTCTTTTGCATGGATCTGGGCAAGTTCAGGGGTTATTCCTGCAATCATTTCACGTATCAGTTTCCCTTTTAGTGGAAATACCGTAGGAGCTTGTGCATAAGCAATAGCATGGGAACGTCCGATATAACCCGCGCCAATTAACCCAATCCGAATCTCTTTCATGTCATTTATTCTCCGGTTCATCTGTCTGGTTTTTTCTATGCACTTTTCCTGTGAATAGAGCGTTTAAACAGTGCTTTACTGATTTGATAAAAGACATAACCCAAGATCCCGGCAGCAAACACATAGTAGAGTGTTATTACATATAGCGGCACGTTCTGTGCCAGAAAAACATACATTGATATTGCCACTAGAGTAATCAGCCATCCCATTGGTTTCACCATTGCCCACGGCGTAATATCCACTTGTTTTGTATACACTTCTTGATAAGTTTCAGCAGGGAAGAAATAACCAATCGTCAGCATGAAAATAACGTTCAGTACAAACAGGATACCGACCAAATGGAAGAAATGGATATTGATGTGCAGGATAAAGTTAGAGATGATATAAGCCGACATACCAAACAACAGCCCCAGTTTTGCGGCAATCGGGGGAACACGTTTTGTCATTAACCCGACAAGTACTACACTGAGAATCGGAGCATTGAAAATACCTTGTAATTGCTGAATAAGGTAAAACAAACCATCCGGTGCATTAGCAACAAGTGGTGCAATAAACATGGTTAGCAATGCCAGTCCAATGCCCAGATATTTACCCACTGCGACTGTCCGTGCTTCGCTGGCATTTGGATTAATTCGTTGTTTGTAAATATTGACAGTAAACAGAGTAACGGAAGAGTTCAGTCCACCACTGAATGTTGAGAATACAGCCCCGACGACAACCGCGGCAAAAAAGCCAACCAGTATTTTAGGCAAAACTAATTGCACTAATGCAGGATAGGCATTATCCGGGTTATCTATTTGCCCATTGAAGATATGAAATGCGATAACGCCGGGTAAAATAATGATAGACGGGATAATAAGCTTCAACACGGCACATAACATCACTCCTTTTTGCCCTTCTGCCAGATTCTTTGCTCCCAGTGATTTTTGTACGATGGATTGGTTGGTACACCAGAAAAACATGTTAGAAATGATCAATCCTGTGAACAAAGTTGAAAATGGGACAAGTGAATCTTCACTGCCAATGGAGTTAAATTTATCAGGGTGTGCCTGATAAACGTCGGTCAGGCCTTTCCATGCACTACCATCGCCTACATACAATAAAGCGAAAATAGTAACAATCCCGCCACCGACAATTAATCCGATACCATTAAGAGTATCAGCAACTGCAATTGCTTTAATTCCGCCGAAAATAGCGTAAATAGCGCCAAGCCCACCAACACCCCAGACCATAATCCATAATGCAGTGGTTTTATCGACCTGAAATATCTGAGAAACCTGAAATAAACTTTCCAGTGCAATAGCGCCGGTATATAAAACAATAGGCAGTAACGAAATAACGTACATTGCCAGAAATAAAATTGAGGTAATCAGCAATGTGTTTTTATCAAATCGCCGCTCCAGATATTCAGGAATTGTTGAGATACCCAATTTTAAATATTTTGGCAAAAAATAAATGGCAAACAGCACAATAGTTAACGCTGCTATAACTTCCCATGCCATAACAATAAACCCTGTTCTGAATGCCAATCCATTCAAACCAACCAGATGTTCTGTGGATAGGTTCATTAATAACATGGAACTGCCGATATAAATTCCGGTCAGAGAGCGTCCACCTAGAAAATACCCTTCGGTGGAATCAATTAAATGTTTGTTCCTTGTTTTATAATAAGCAATCCCAGCAACCAGCAGGGTAAAACCAATAAAAGAAAGAAAAGCTGACATATATTCCTCCCCCTGATTTTCTGCCCAAAGGCAGCAACAGGCCGACAAGAAAATGGTTTTCCTGAAAAAATGATCTTTCTTATTTTTATAATATTTTGTTGCTTATAATTTAATTTCCTTACCAGTCAGTAAGGATTCAAGTGCCTTATCAGCAAGGTACAATGCTTGTACACCATCAAAACCCGTGGTTTCGGGAGTGGCCCTGCCTGCCATAACATCGACAAAATGGCTCCATTCCGCGATATACGCCTCATGGTAACGTTGCAGGAAAAAGTGTTCAGGTTTGGCAGAAAGGCATCCATCTTCTCCCCAAAATTCCACGCTGTTTTCCTTAATATTACCCGCCGTCAGTAAGCCTTTTTCACCATGTAGTTCAAGGCGTTGGTCATAGCCATACCCTGAACGACGGCTGTTGGAGATGGTTACCATAGCTCCTGAAGGAAACTTCATAACAATAAACGCAGTATCAATATCACCAGCCAAGCCAATGGCAGGATCGACCAAATTACTGCCTTGTGTATAAATAGCACAGGGTTCTTCACCGATAATAAAACGAGCCATGTCAAAATCATGGATAGTCATGTCCCTGAACATACCACCAGAAACCCGGATATATTCAGCAGGTGGAGGAGAAGGGTCACGGGATGTGATAAGCAGAGATTCTGCTTTACCAATTTTGCCGGAATGGAATAAATTTTTCAGCCGACGAAACTGAGGATCATAACGACGGTTGAAACCGACAAACAGAGGAACCTGAAACTGCTTGACTATAGCAAGGCACTGTCGAACCCGTTCAAGGTCAAGGTGAACCGGTTTTTCGCAGAAAATCATTTTATTGTGCCGAGCCGCCAGTTCGATCAAATCAGCATGTGTATCTGTTGCTGATGCAATAAGAACACCGTGCACATTGGGATCAGCCATCGCTTCTTCAGTCGTTTGTATTTTAGCCTGATATTTCTGTGCCAGTATTTCTGCATTTGCCTGATCAGGGTCAATCACGGAGTAAAGGCAAGTTTCTTTATGGTTGGCAATATTAGCTGCATGAACCCGCCCAATCCTACCTGCGCCAAATAATACAATATTGAACATAAATTCTCCTTGATACCTCTGTATCTGCTTTTGGGGTGGATAAAAATATATCAAGTAAAATATTTATTTCAATTTGCATAAATTTGAAAATTTTGTTTTTTAGAAGTGGTTAGCATTTTGTGATGAAAAAGCTGCAATTAGTGTTATATCTATCACGAAAAAAGCGTTATTTCATTGGATATTCAATATAAATTTTATTTAAAATCATAGAATAATATAAAATAATCATTCCACTAAGGCATGGTTAAAAGAATACAATGTGATCAATAAACCGTGATCAACAAACAATGACAGCGACATGATTGGATATGAAATAAAATTTCCATATCCAACATAGAATGGTTCGTTTCACCACTAGGCAGGCAGCATCAAACCATATTGCAGGGGCTACATCGCAAGAAGATTAATATTGACGAGTGTATTTCTCCACATATTGCCTGATGTTTTCAGCCACCGTTGTAACAGCAGGGTTGTCTGCAACCTGTGCTGTTCCTGTTCTCCACCATGATTCATAATCATGGGTCATGGTTTTTGGCAGCACTTTAATATCGATTAGAGTTGCGCGGGGTTGTGTTCTGGCATCCTGTAAAGCAGCAATCAGTTGCTGTTCGTTATGTACCTGGTAACTTTTGCAGCCATAACTTTCTGCGTTCTTAGCAAAATCTACCTGTACAAGTGCACCATCTAATTGACCACTTTGTTGATTACGATAGCGATTTTCTGTCGCAAAACTCCCCATACCCTGACTCATCTGCAAGTTATTAATGCAACCAAAACCAGCATTATCAAATAACAACACGGTAATCTTGATGTTTTCCTGAATCGCCGTTTGTAATTCACTGTGTAACATCATATAAGATCCATCCCCAACCATTGCATAAACAGGTTGGTTCGGACAGGCAAGTTTTGCCCCCAGTGCTGCTGCTATTTCATATCCCATGCAGGAATAACCGTATTCAAGGTGATAAGTATCAGGCTCTTTAGGCTGCCACAATCGCTGTAAATCTCCCGGCAAGGAACCTGCTGCACCAACAATAATGGCATTAGGTTCTAGGTGATGATCCATCAGGCCTAGTACCCGTGTCTGAGTCAGGTTGGTCTGTAATGTTTCACTGTATTCATTTAATTTATCATCCAGATGCCCCGCAATTTCCGGTTTGTCCCCGACCTGATACTGTATGGAAAACAGTCGTGACAGTTCTTGTTGCCAGGTTGCTTTCGCCTGAATAATCTCCTGCTGCCAGTCAGAACGCCATGCTGTTTTCATCAGTGCCTGAGTAATCGCATTCAGTCCTTCCCTGGCATCAGCAATAACTGCGACGGCATCCAGCTTGCAGGCATCAAATTCCGCTACATTAATCGTAATAAATTCAGCTTCCGGATTTTGGAACAAAGATTTTGATGCAGTAGTAAAGTCAGTAAAACGTGTACCAACACCTATGATTAGATCAGCTTCTTTAGCCAGCAAATTTGCCGCCAGGCAACCCGTTGTACCGAGCCCGCCACAATTCAAGGGATGTGCTGCGACAATAGCACTTTTGCCTGCCTGTGTTTCAGCAAATGGGATATTGAAAGTTTCAGCGAATTGACGGAAAGCTGCATGAGCATCGGAATAACGGACTCCGCCCCCGCAAACCAGCAACGGTTTTTTCTTACGCTGGATGAGCTCTACGGCATCCTGAATACGGGGCAATGAAGCAGGCCGGCGTTCAAGACGATGCACTCGTTTCTGGAAAAAGTAATCAGGGTAATTCCATACTTCCCCCTGCACATCCTGCGGTAAGCAGATGGTAACTGCGCCAGTATCTGCCGGATCAGTTAATACTCGCATGGCGTGGATCATTGCACTCATCAATTGTTCAGGTCTGGCAATACGATCCCAATAACGTGACACAGGGCGAAAACAATCGTTAGTGCTGATGGTGCCGTCATTATACTGTTCAACCTGCTGTAAAACCGGATCGGGCTGACGACATGCAAAAGTATCTCCCGGTAATAATAGTAACGGGATACGGTTCGCAGTTGCTGTAGCAGCGGCTGTAACCATATTGGCTGCCCCCGGTCCGACAGAAGAGGTTACAGCAAAAACCTGTCGGCGTTTTTTCTGCTTGGCAAAACCGGTGGCAATATGCGCCATGCCTTGTTCATTACACCCCTGATAAATTCTGAGGTGCCCCGATTCTTGTTCTAACGCCTGCCCCAATCCCACCACATTACCGTGGCCAAATATGGTGAAGATGCCGCAAATAAAGGGGAACTCCTCCCCGTCAACGTTGATGTATTGCTGATTGAGAAATTTGACCAGAGCCTGAGCCATTGTCATCTTTTGTGTATTCGTTGCCTGCACATGCGTTATTGATGTATTCATAGGATTACTCCATCGTTGGCATGTTGAAATTGCCGTCATGGTGCTCCAGACGCACACTGGCTGGCCAGCGACTGGTTACTGTTTTCATTCTGGTATAGAAACGTACACCATCATTGCCATGTACATTCAACGGGCCAAAAATGGAACGCTTCCACCCCCCGAAACTATGGAATGCCATTGGCACAGGAATAGGAATATTGACGCCAACCATGCCAGCCAATACATCTTCACTGAATTGACGAGCAGTTTCCCCATCACGGGTAAAGATAGCAGCCCCATTACCGTATTCATGCTGATTAATCAGTTTCAAGGCTGTTGCATAATCCGGTACGCGAACAATGGATAATACCGGCCCGAATATCTCTTCCTGATAGATTTCCATATCTGGCGTGACATAATCAAACAGGGTCGGCCCAACGAAATAGCCGTTTTCATAACCAGGAACCTGATATTCACGCCCGTCCACCAGCAATTTCGCTCCCTGAGCTATACCACTGTTAATGTAATTACAGATTTTAGCTTTGTGTTGCTCAGAGATGACTGGCCCCATGTCGTTTTCCCTGCCTTCAGTGATCCCAGCACCGACTGCCATTTTGTCAATTTGATTTCGGAGTTTTGCTACCAATTCATCTGCAATTTCATCCCCGATCGCCAAAACAACAGACAATGCCATACAACGCTCTCCTGCTGCGCCAAAGGCTGCCCCGATAATGGCATTTGCAGCCATATCCATATCGGCATCCGGCATAAGAATGCTGTGATTTTTCGCTCCACCCAATGCCTGACAACGCTTACCATGTGCGGATGCCGTGGTATAAACATATTCTGCAATCGGTGTAGAACCAACAAAACTCACCGCCTCAACATGAGGATCGGTCAGCAATACATCTACGGCTTCCTTATCTCCTTGTACAACATTAAATACCCCATCCGGCAAACCGGCCTGCTGCAATAATTTAGCCAGTTCGATTGAGAGAGAAGGATCTTTTTCAGAAGGTTTCAGGACAAAAGTATTTCCCGTCGCTAACGCAATCGGGAACATCCACATAGAGACCATTGCCGGAAAATTAAATGGAGTAATCCCTGCACAAACGCCCAGTGGCTGCATCAGGGAATGACTATCAACTCCTGTACCCACATTGGCAGAATGTTCTCCTTTCTGTAAGTGGGGAATACCACAGGCAAATTCGACAACTTCAAGGCCACGAGTCAATTCCCCCGTAGCATCAGAATAGATTTTTCCATGTTCTTCGGAAATCAGACAAGCCAGCCGATCCTGATTTTCTTCGAGTAGTGACTTAAATTTGAACATGATCCTGGCTCTTTTCAATGGAGGGGTTTTAGACCACTCTTTAAAGGCCTGATGAGCAGATCTAATAGCTGATTTAGTCTCATGGACTGTACTCATGGCAACTTGACGAATTGACTGTCCTGTCGCCGGGTTAGACACGAATGAAATACGATCACTTTGACTACCAATGAGTTGCCCGCCAATAAAATTTTTAATCTGTTCCATTCTGAGCCTCTCTCAATACAATTATAAGGTTAACCATTTAAGATGAGTTGAATCATTATGAATTGAATCACGATGCTACAGATATATGAAATATATATTTCATTTTCAATAAGAATTGAAATACCATTTTATTAATGTGATCAACACGCTATTTTTGTGCAATTACATTCATTAGACAGTGGCAACTTGCGAACATCTTCGCCTGCATTTAACAGGCTTGCCTGACGATGAATAAATTATCAATTTCATTACAATTTCTTAGGGAGGCATTATGTCTGCTGCGTCGAATCTGCATGAACTGCAAGAACAAGTTCGCTCGCGTTATGATGAGTTAAGTAAACGGTTACAACAAGTTGCAAGATATGTTTTGGATAATACCAATAGCGTAGCATTTGATACTGTTGCGGTTATCGCAAAAAAGGCCAATGTTCCACCTTCCACGCTTATTCGCTTTGCCAATGCTTTTGATTTCAGCGGATTCAATGAAATGAAACAACTATTTCGTATGAATCTGGTAGAAGAAACAGCCAGTTATACAGATAGAGCCCGCCTGTTCAAGGCGTTGGACGGCGATAAACAGAAACCGGAAGATCCACAATATATTTTGCAGGAGTTTGCCTATTCTAATGCACAGGCCATTCAGCAACTTGCCGCCCGCACCCCTGTGGAGGATTTAAATAAGGCCGTAGATTTATTGGCAAATGCTCACAATATTTACATTATCGGGCTACGCCGATCTTTCAGCATCGCGTCATACTTTGCTTATGCTCTGAGCCATCTGGAGTGCCGTCCCTTGCTGGTGGATGGCTTGGGCGGAATGTTTCGCGAACAGATGAATATGATTGGCGCTGATGATGTTGTGGTATCTATCAGTTTTACACCGTATGCCGAAGAAACGGTAATGGTCAGTGAAAGAGCAGCACAGGCCGGAGCAAAGCAGATTGTGATTACTGACAGCCAGATCAGCCCACTGGCAAGTTTCAGTGACATTTGCTTTGTGGTGAAGGAGGCAAAAATTGATGCATTCCGTTCTCAATCAGCCACGTTATGTCTGACGCAATCATTGGCTGTTGCTTTGGCTTACAGGAAAGAAAATGCAGGATAAGTGATTTCTTTCAAGTTGCCACTTTAATTGGTGGCAACTTGAAATATAGTGATTGATGGAACAGAAAATTTTTCAGCTACTTCCAAATTGAATGCTATATGAATATATTGATATATCATTCTTCGCATTCAGAAATAAACACACTCTGTGATAATAATAACAGGTTTTATTACACCCCTATTATTCATTCTCTGATCAGGAGCACTCTATGCCAGCAGCTATTTGGGTTCTAGCTTTAGCAACATTTGGGATCGCCACAACTGAATTTATTATCGCTGGTTTGCTTCCGGAAATTGCCATTGACTTTAGTATATCAATACCCACAGCAGGATATATGGTCACCAGTTATGCACTCGGTGTATTTATTGGGGCACCCGTTTTGATTATTCTGGGTGGGCGCATAGAGAGAAAAAAGATGCTCGCTATGTTAATGGTATTATTCATTATCGGAAATATGCTGACGACTTTATCCCCTACATTTTATCTGGCTATTATTGGTCGTATTGTTGCCTCGCTGACTCACGGCGCTTTTATGGGGATAGGGGCGATTATTGCGGCAGAACTGGTGCCGAAAGATAAAAAGACAACCGCTATTGCATTTATGTTCAGTGGCATGACGCTTGCTAATTTGGTTGGGATACCTCTTGGCACATGGATAGGAAAAGTGGTTTCCTGGCGGGTCACGTTTGCCATCATTACAGTTATCGGCGTTATCGCATTACTTGGAATCTTAAAATTACTGCCTAAATTCAATCAACAAGCCCCTGCCAGTATCAAAAAGGAATTGTTAGCTTTTTCCAATGTTCACGTCCTGCTGGCTATGGGGATCACTGTTCTGGGGCCTGCTGCTTTCTTTACTTCTATTACTTATATTGCACCATTAATGACCAATGTTGCAGGATTACCTGAAAGTGCAATCACATGGGTCCTTGTAATACTAGGGCTGGGATTCTTTTTTGGCAATATTGTTGGTGGAAAACTGGCAGATAAAGCCATGATGCCATTGCTATATTGGACTCTGGGGTCACAAGCTTTAGTTTTGTTTATGTTCTGGCTCTCCGGTGACAATCCATTTATTGCCTGTTTGAGTATATTCCTTATGGCCGCACTTGGTTTTGCCACAGTATCACCAATTCAGCGCCTGGTGATGGATAAAGCCCAGGAAGCCGGTGCACCTAATCTTGTTTCTTCTGTCAATATTGGATTTTTTAATTTGGGTAATGCCATAGGAGCATGGTTAGGCGGGGTCATTATCGCAGCTAATTATAGTTATTCTATCCTCAATTTGACTGGTGGTTTACTAGCTTCTATGGCATTGTTACTGGCCGTCATTTCAGGTTTCCTCGCCCATAAGAAAACGTACACAAGGATATTGAGAAAATAATTTCACAATATGTGATAAAAAATGTTTAAATTAAAATAAGTATCATAAATAAAAAAGTTTGGAATATCACTCGTGTATTATTTTTGCTCCGACATATTCAACTCCAATATTGAATATGAGTTATTCCGTATAGCATATAGACAGGAAAGCTTTGGCATAAATATATTTTATGAACCATAAATAAAATCAATAAGTTCTAACAATTAGTTCAATTTACCAAATAACAGAGAAACCACCGGAATAAACTGCTCAGAAAATCACGGCCAGTTTATTCCGGTGCTCTTTCTCTTATCATTAAAGTATCAATTAATTAATATATTAATACACATCTATCGCTACTGTTCTTCATTTTCATCTATATCGTCCTGAGAACGATTTCCGATAGAAATAAACTCATCCAATAATCCTAAAAGTTGAGCTAATTTTTCTGGAGAGAAAGCAGCTTCAATTGCCTCATAACCTTCATCAACTTTTCCTTTTGCTTCTTCATACAGTTCCTGACCCGCCGGAGTCAGAGAAACGTATAATTTTCGTTGATCATTCATAGGTTTTAGACGAAAGATCAGACCATCACGCTCCATGCGAGTCAGAATACCCGTCAAGCTAGGACGTAAGATACAGGTGAGATTGGCCAAATCATGAAAATCAATCGAACGACTACTCGCAAGTACACGAATAATGCGCCATTGCTGCTCAGTTAGATTATAACTCTTCAATATCGGACGGAAAAAACTCATCGCGGTTTCCCGAGCTTGAAGCAATGCTATTGTCAAGGATTCATGCATAATTAAAGGTGACTCTTAAAGTTAACCACGGGTAATTCTCTATAAGTTGAACGCGCACGCTACCGATTATAGACAACATTAACGGCAAAGAGACTAACATGCTCATAACTATCCACAAAGGGAAAAGAATTCAATATTAACAAATAAATAAAATTATTTTGCCATAGAAAGTTAACAAAGAGTTAAATGAAATACCAAATGACCTGGTAGATAATATAATGGCTTGATCTTTATGTGTTAAAAACAATCATAGACAGGATGTTGTTACAGAGATCACAATTAAAATTAACAATTAGCTTAACATATTGAACATCATCAGAACTTGATTTATTAATACATTAATAACTGTTCTTGCGACACGTCTTTACGTCGCTCAGCTTTTAAGGAGTTGTTAATGAAAGGCACCGTTTTTGCCGTCGCTCTCAACCACAATAGCCAGCTTGATTTTTGGCGCAAGGCATTTCACGAAACACCTTATAACACACCACCTCAAACTCCAATTTGGTTTATCAAACCGCACAATACCGTTATTGCTTCCGGTGATATCATTCCTCATCCTATTGGAGAAACTGTACAAAGTGGCGCAACGTTGGCGCTGTTTATCGGCACAGACAAGGCAGGCAAACCCGCCCGCAGAGTTTCCGTTAAAGACGCTGAGCAATACATTGCCGGTTATGCACTGGCAAATGAAGTCAGCTTGCCAGAAACGTCATTTTATCGTCCCGCCATAAAAGCTAAATGCCGGGATGGCTTTTGCCCAATCGGCCAGATGATCAGTACAAGAAACGTGGATTCACTTGAGATCACAACCGAAATCAACGGTCAGGAAGTTGACCGTTGGTCAACAAAAGATCTGGTACGCTCGTCGTCAGAACTTTTGTCCGCATTAAGTGATTTTGCCACCTTAAAAGAAGGTGATGTCATTCTGCTGGGAACCCCACACCAGCGTGTTACTCTCCATCCCAATGATACCGTCACGATCAACGCTGATGGCTTCCCAACTTTACAAAACCCAGTTGTATTGGCAGGAGGTCAAGCATGAGACACGCCAGAGTTCATTATCAAGGCCAGGATCTTCATGTCACTGTTGATGAACAGGAAAATGTGTTGCTCCCCGATGGTAGCAAAGTCAGCAAACTTGATGTTTTGTGGCTCCCCCCCGCCAATGGAACACTATTCGCATTAGGTCTGAATTACGCCGATCATGCAACCGAGCTGGAATTTAAACCGCCAGAAGAGCCTCTGGTATTTATCAAGGCAGCCAATAGCTTCACAGGCCATTGTCAGGTTTCTGTCCGCCCTGACAATGTGGAATATATGCATTATGAGGCAGAGTTAGTTGTCGTGATTGGTAAACCTGCTCATCAGGTTTCCAGAGCAGATGCGATGGATTACGTTGCAGGCTATACCCTCTGTAACGATTACGCTATCCGGGATTACCTGGAAAATTATTATCGCCCTAATCTGCGCGTAAAAAGCCGCGATACATTAACGCCAATCGGCCCGTGGATTGTTGACAAAAATGAGATCGCCGATCCTCATAACCTAACCTTGAGCACTTGGGTCAATGGTGAGCTACGCCAGCGTGGAACAACCGCAGATTTGATCTTCGATATTCCCTTCCTGCTCGCCTACTTAAGTGACTTTATGACGTTACAGCCAGGGGACATGATTGCTACAGGCACCCCTAAAGGGCTATCCGATGTCGTTCCCGGTGATGAAGTCATTGTGGAAATCGAAGGCATCGGACGTTTGGTAAATCATATTGTCAGCCAGCAAGAATATGAGGAAAGTTTGTCATGACCACCATTAACCACTGGATCAACGGCAAGAACATTAGCAGCAAAACTTATTTTGAAACGACAAATCCTGCAACCGGAGAGGTGTTGGCAGAAGTTGCTTCAGGAGGAAAAGAGGAGATTGATCAGGCAGTTGCCGCCTCCAAAGAAGCCTTTCCAAAATGGGCAAATACTCCAATGAAAGAACGCGCACGCCTGATGCGCCGTTTAGGTGAGTTAATCGATCAGAATGTTCCTGATATTGCCGCAATGGAAACCAAGGATACTGGTCTGCCAATCCACCAAACACAAAATGTACTTATCCCACGCGCTTCCCATAATTTTGATTTCTTTGCTGAAATCTGTCAGCAGATGAACGGGCGAACTTATCCCGTTGATGACAAGATGCTCAATTATACATTGCTCCAACCTGTGGGCGTTTGTGCACTGATTTCCCCGTGGAATGTGCCTTTTATGACCGCTACATGGAAAGTTGCTCCTTGTCTGGCGCTGGGAAACACCGCAGTTTTGAAAATGTCCGAACTTTCGCCACTCACAGCCGACCGATTAGGCGAACTGGCTCTGGAAGCGGGTATTCCAGCAGGAGTGCTGAATGTGGTACAGGGCTACGGCAATACGGCAGGGGATGCTCTGGTAAAACATCATGATGTTCGTGCTGTCTCTTTTACTGGCGGAACAGCGACTGGCCGCCTGATTATGCAAAATGCAGGGCTGAAAAAATATTCGATGGAGCTGGGCGGAAAATCTCCGGTGCTGATCTTTGAAGATGCCGATATTGAACGTGCATTAGATGCTGCTCTATTCACGATTTTTTCGCTTAATGGTGAACGTTGCACCGCAGGTTCCCGTATTTTTATTCAGGAAAGTATCTATCCTGAATTTGTTAAGCGCTTTGCTGAACGCGCCAATCGGCTGCGTATCGGTGATCCGCAGGATCTGAATACACAAGTCGGCAGCCTGATTAGTCAACAACATTGGGAAAAGGTTTCCGGTTATATCCGCCTTGGCATTGAAGAAGGGGCAACCCTGCTGGCAGGCGGCCCGGATAAACCCACCGATCTGCCTGAACACCTGAAAAATGGTCATTTCCTGCGTCCGACTGTATTAGCAGATGTAGATAACCGGATGCGTATAGCGCAAGAAGAGATCTTCGGTCCTGTTGCTTGCTTGCTGCCATTCAAGAGCGAAGAAGACGGGCTGCGCATGGCCAATGACGTGGAATACGGTTTGGCATCTTATATCTGGACACAGGATGTGAGCAAAGTCCTGCGATTGGCCCATGGTATTGAAGCTGGCATGGTATTCGTCAATTCTCAGAACGTACGCGATCTGCGCCAGCCATTTGGTGGCGTGAAAGCCTCAGGTGTAGGACGCGAAGGTGGCGAATACAGTTTTGAAGTTTTTGCTGAAGTAAAAAATGTTTGTATTTCAATGGGAAATCATTCGATTCCTCGCTGGGGGCTTTGATTCAGAATTGGAAGCTTTAACCCGGACTGAGGTTTTTGACACGGGAAAAGTGTAATCAATTCCAGCGTTAACCACGTTTCACCATCCTGATATTAAGTGAGGATTTATGGGCAAGTTAGCGTTAGCAGCAAAAATTACACATGTACCTTCTATGTACTTGTCCGAATTACCGGGCAAACATCACGGTTGCAGACAGAGTGCCATTGACGGGCATAAAGAGATCAGCCGACGTTGCCGAGAGTTAGATGTTGATACCATCATTGTGTTCGATACCCATTGGCTGGTAAACAGCGCCTATCATATTAACTGTGCAGAGCATTTCTCCGGTATTTATACCAGTAACGAATTGCCGCATTTTATTCGTGATATGAGTTACGAGTATGACGGCAATCCCGAACTGGGACGAATTATTGCAGAAGAAGCCTGTAAGATGGGTGTTCGCGCACAATCACATGAAATCCCAAGTCTGAAACTGGAATATGGCACATTAGTTCCAATGCGCTATATGAATAGTGACCGCCATTTCAAAGTGATTTCGATTTCTGCTTTTTGCACCGTTCATGCTTTTGCAGACAGCCGTAAATTAGGAGCGGCTATTTTACGAGCGATTGAAAAATATGACGGTACAGTTGCAGTTTTGGCAAGTGGCTCGCTGTCTCACAGTTTCATTGATGATCAACGTGCTGAAGAAGGAATGAACAGTTATACCCGTGAGTTTGATGAACAAATGGATCGCCGGGTCGTGGAACTCTGGAAGGAAGGCAAGTTCAAAGAATTCTGCAAAATGCTGCCTGAATATGCCCACTACTGCCACGGTGAAGGCAATATGCATGATACCGTAATGTTACTTGGGCTGCTTGGTTGGGATAAATACGACGGTAACGTCGAATTTCTTACCGAATTATTTGCCAGCTCAGGGACAGGACAAGTGAATGCCGTTTTCCCGTTATCAGATTCTGTTCATCAGACAACTACCGTCTGACAGGAGTTAACCATGCCACATTTTTACGCTGAATGTACCGAAAATATTCGCAAAGAAGCCAACTTACCGGAACTGTTTGCCAAAGTGAATCAGGCGCTTGCAGATTCAGGCATTTTCCCTCTGGGTGGTATCCGCAGCCGGGCGATTTGGTTGGATACATGGCAGATGGCGGATGGCAAACAGGACTATGCCTTTGTTCACATGACACTGAAAATCGGTGCAGGACGCAGCTTTGAAGATCGCCAGAAAGTCGGGGAGATGCTTTTTTCGCTCATCAAAATCCATTTTGCTGATTTAATGGCACAGCGTTATCTTGGCCTCTCTTTCACAATAGAAGAACTTGATCCAATACTGAATTATAAATCCAATAACGTTCATAAGTTGTTTAAGGCAAGCGATCAGACATTATGAACAGCGTAATTTAAGGTTATTTAATTCAGAAAAACCAAGTTCACCTTTTTGTTAAATGGAGAGAGAACCATGACAAACCATTTCGATACTTTAATACTTGATACCTTATTACTGCGCCAGCAGGCTTATATTAACGGGCAATGGGTTGATGCGGATAATCAGGCAACCTTTACAGTTACCAACCCTGCCAATGGTGACATCATCGCCAATGTCAGTGATATGGGAGCAACAGAAACTCATCGCGCTATTGAAGCGGCTGAAAATGCGCTTCCTGCATGGCGAGCTTTAACAGCTAAACAGCGTAGTCAGATACTCAGGCAGTGGTTCAATCTGATTATGGATAACCAGAAAATTCTGGCCGAGTTGTTGAGTATGGAGCAAGGAAAAACTCATGCAGAAGCGATGGGAGAAATAGCCTATGGAGCCAGTTTTATCGAATGGTTTGCAGAAGAAGGTAAGCGGATTTATGGGGAGACTATCCCCTCCCCGATGCCAGGACGTCGTCTTTCTACCATCAAACAACCTATCGGGGTCGTCGCGGCTATCACGCCGTGGAATTTCCCTAATGCCATGATCACCCGTAAAGCCGGCCCGGCACTGGCAGCAGGTTGTACTATTGTATTGAAACCTGCCGCAGAAACTCCACTTTCTGCACTGGCACTGGCTGCATTGGCAGAGCAAGCGGGAGTTCCGGCTGGTGTTTTTAACATTGTCACGGGGATGGATGCCAAAGCCATTGGCGAAGTTCTGACTTCTAGCCCTATCGTGCGCAAACTCTCTTTCACTGGCTCAACTCGTGTAGGTAAGTTACTGATGGCGCAAAGTGCCGATACGGTGAAAAAACTCTCTCTTGAATTAGGTGGCAATGCACCTTTCATCGTCTTTGATGATGCCGATTTGGATGCTGCGGTAGAAGGTGCCATGACTACAAAATTCCGTAATAGCGGGCAGACCTGTATCTGTGCCAACCGGATTTTAGTGCAGGAAAATATTTATGAGGCATTTGCTGAACGTCTGACTCAGGCGGTTAAACAACTACGGGTCGGGCCAGCTAATGACAGCACATCACAACAAGGGCCTCTGATTAATCAGGCGGCGGTAGATAAAGTACAAACTCATGTTAGTGATGCAGTTTCCCGTGGTGCACGGCTCCTTACTGGTGGTGAATCACACAAACTGGGTGGACTGTTCTTCGAACCAACCGTGCTGGCTGATGTTGACGAAACAATGCTAATCACTCATGAAGAAACATTCGGCCCTTTGGCCGCCCTATTCAAATTCCGTAATGAAGAAGAAGCTATCCGCCTTGCCAATAATACGGAATTTGGCCTGGCCGCTTACTTTTACTCCCGCGATCTTGGCAGGATTTACCGGGTGGCTGAAGCTCTGGAAAGCGGCATGGTCGGTATTAACGAAGGTTTTATTTCTAACGAAGTTGTGCCATTCGGAGGCATAAAACAGTCTGGCTTGGGACGTGAAGGTTCACGTTACGGTATAGAAGACTATCTGGAAGTGAAATACCTCTGTTTCGGAGGGTTATAAACCAAAGGAGCTTAACATACTATGCTACAACAAGAAGTCGTATCACAGGTTGCGCGCCGTTTACACCAGGCAGAAAAAGACCGTAAACAGATCCGCCAAATCTCATTGGATTATCCGGAAATAACCATTGAAGATGCGTATGCCATTCAACGTGAATGGGTCGGTATGAAAATCGCAGAAGGTCGGGTGTTGAAGGGGCATAAAATCGGTCTGACTTCCAAAGCCATGCAGGCTAGTTCTCAAATTGATGAACCGGATTATGGCTCATTGCTGGATGATATGTTTTTTCAGGCAAGCAGCGATATTCCCTGCGAACGTTTTATTGTGCCGCGTATTGAGGTCGAACTGGCATTTGTGCTGGCAAAACCGCTGTACGGCCCAAACTGTACGTTGTTTGATGTTTACAATGCGACAGATTACGTTATTCCGACATTAGAACTGATCGATGCACGCTGTCATAACATTGATCCTGAAACCCAGCGTCCGCGCAAAGTGCTGGATACGATTTCTGATAATGCAGCCAATGGTGGTGTCATTATGGGTGGGCGCCCCATCAAACCCAATGAATTAGATTTGCGATGGGTCAGCGCCCTACTCTATCGTAATGGTATCGTTGAGGAATCAGGTGTTGCTGCGGCGGTTCTTGATCATCCTGCCAATGGAGTCGCATGGCTGGCTAATAAATTAGCTTCGCATGGTGTTCAACTTGAAGCTGGTCAGATCATTCTTAGCGGCTCTTTCACCCGTCCCGTCCCTGCCCGTAAGGGCGATACATTTCATGTAGATTACGGCGTATTGGGTTCAGTCAGCTGCCACTTTGTTTAAGAATTTAGGGTGTACTTATGGATCAGCTAACAAATAGATTTAAACAAGCCCTGCAATCGGGGCAACCACAAATTGGTTTATGGCTTGGGCTTTGCAGTTCATACAGCGCCGAAATTCTGGCGAATGCAGGTTTTGATTGGTTACTGATTGATGGAGAACACGCCCCTAATGATATTCCTTCAATTCTGAGCCAGCTACAAGCAATAGCTCCTTATCCAAGCCAGCCCATTGTCCGTCCACCGTGGAACGATCCCGTCATTATCAAACAATTACTGGATATCGGTACTCAAACATTGCTGGTGCCAATGATTCAGGATGCTGAGCAAGCACGCGAAGCAGTACGGGCAACCCGCTATCCTCCTGAAGGCATTCGTGGTGTAGGCAGTGCGCTGGCAAGAGCTTCACGCTGGAATCGCATTCCCAATTATCTGGCTCGTGCCAATGAAGAAATGTGTGTCTTGGTTCAGGTGGAAACTCGTGAAGCTTTGAATAATTTAGCAGAGATCCTGGCAGTCGATGGTGTCGATGGCGTATTTATCGGCCCGGCCGATCTCAGTGCAGATATGGGATATCCTGGCAATCCTCAACATCCTGACGTTAAGGCAGCGATTGAACAGACTATTACCCAAATCACAGCCACAGGCAAAGCTGCGGGAATTCTGATGACCAATATTGAAGCTGCGGAGCATTATCTGAAGCTTGGGGTGCAGTTTATTGCTGTCGGTGTCGATATCACACTGCTGACAGGAGCAGTCAGTTCATTAGCGGCCCGCTTTGGCAAGAAACAGGAAAATATCACCCCACCTGTAAACAGTATTTATTAAATTCTGGTATTGAATTCTGGGTACTTCTGCCGAGCCAGAATTGTGTTTGCTATACCCAAATGTTTTCTATACTCAATAAATTTCAATATGCAGGGTATATCGGGCAGATGCCAATCGCAGCATCTGCCATCGCAGTTGTCGTTCCTTCTATTTCTATAAAAACAGAGTGTTCATAACAAGTTAAATATCCATAATAAAGCTCGATTCATAAAAATAACTAATTATAAAAAAGGTAACAACAATGAGCAGTTCACCTGAAGCCATACAAAAATCCGATAATCCGGCTTACCCACATAAACAACTCACTGCCCAACAGCAAAACGTTATCAATAAATTGTTTCGCCGCCTGATCCTGTTTTTATTTGTCCTGTTTATATTTTCCTTTCTGGATCGCATTAATATTGGCTTTGCCGGTTTAACGATGGGAAAAGATCTTGGCCTCACATCTACCATGTTCGGGCTGGCTGCTACACTGTTTTACGTTACTTACGTGGCTTTCGGTATTCCCAGCAATATCATACTGAGTATTGTAGGAGCCAGACGCTGGATTGCCACAATTATGGTTCTGTGGGGTATTGCCTCTACTGCTACGATGTTTGCCACCGGCTCCACCAGTTTGTATATCCTGCGTATGCTGGTAGGTATTGCGGAAGCTGGCTTCCTGCCGGGTATACTGGTCTATCTGACCTATTGGTTCCCAGCCTATTATCGTGCCCGCGCTAATGCCCTGTTTATGATCGCAATGCCTGTCACTATGGCGTTTGGATCACTGGCTTCCGGTTATATTCTGGAAATGGATGGAATTTGGGATCTGCGTGGCTGGCAGTGGCTATTTTTTCTGGAAGGATTTCCCTCTGTTTTACTCGGCATTGTTGTCTGGTTTTATCTGGATGATTCACCGGAAAAGGCCAACTGGCTGACAAACGAGGATAAAAAATGCCTTCAGGAGATGATAGAGAACGATAGAATTTTTTTGGCTCAGGCTGACAACCCACAAACAAAAACCAGCCTGTGGCGTGAAGTTTTTACCCCGATTGTCCTGATGTACACCTTCGCTTATTTCTGCCTGACCAATACCCTGAGCGCCATTAATATCTGGACGCCACAAATTATGCAGAGTTTTAATCAGGAAAGCAGCCATGTTGTTATTGGCCTGCTAACGGCTATTCCGCAGTTCTGTACCATTTTGGGCATGATTTATTGGAGTCGCCGTTCCGATCGCCTGCAAGAACGTAAAATGCACACGGTACTTCCCTATCTGTTTGCCGCCTTCGGTTGGCTCCTGACTTCACTGACAAACAACAGTCTGGTGCAGCTTTTGGGGATCATCATGGCATCAACCGGCTCCTTTACTGCCATGGCGGTATTCTGGACAACCCCTGATCAATCCATCAGCCTGCGTGCACGTGCTATCGGGATTGCCGTGATCAATGCCACCGGAAATGTAGGTTCTGCTGTTAGTCCATTGTTGATCGGATGGCTGAAAGATCAGACGGGTAGTTTTGACTTTGGTCTCTATTTTGTAGCTGGGTTACTCATTATCGGCGCACTGATGGTCTTGCTGATCCCAATGAAAAAGTCAAAACTACAGGCAATATCATAGCCCCGATCAACCATATTCCTAATTACAAATCTCAATAAGGGAAGAAATTGATGTCAGACACTCATATGAGCAAAACCACCATTGCTAATATTGATATCAGCAAAGATTATGATGAAACACAGGGATCAGATGATGTGCACTATCAAACTTTTGGACGCATGGCCGCTTTTTTTGGTCGTGATATGCAGGCGCATCGCCATGACGGTTTTTTTCAGCTTCATTATCTGGTAACAGGCCGGATAGAATTACAATTAGATGATCTTCGCTACTCCGTACAGGCTCCTCTGTTTATCCTGACTCCTCCTTCCGTTCCTCACGCATTTTTTACGCAAGAAGATACCGACGGTTATGTCCTGACAGTACGCCAGGAGTTGATTACACCCCTGCTTAATTCTCTCTACCCTCTCCATCGGGAGTTTATCGATATTCCTGCTATTTGCCTTTCCATCGTGGATAAACCTGATGAATTGGAGACATTCAACCACTATTGGGCACTGATCGGGCGTGAGTCTGCCAACCAATTTGCTGGCCGCGAGCAATCATTGGCCTTTTTAGCGCAATCACTGTTTACCTTCCTGTTACGCAGCATCCCCCTTGATGATCACCATTCCGGTGGAGTCAGAGGAGAATTAAAACTATTCCAGCGTTTTAACCAATTGATTGATCAACATTACCGTCAACATCTTACTGTACCGGAATACGCCCAAAAACTGGGCGTCACTGAGTCACGTCTGAAAGATATGTGTCGTCGGTTTGCCAACCGACCACCAAAAAGATTAATATTTGACCGGCTATTACGGGAAGCTAAACGGTTATTGTTGTTCAGTGACAGTCCTGTATTTGACGTGGCATATCAACTCGGTTTCAAAGACCCGGCTTATTTTGCCCGATTTTTTAATCGGTTGGTGGGATGTTCTCCGAGCGTTTGGCGGGAAAAGAATGTACAGCCAGCTCAATAATTGCCCCATCCTCAGTGCTTATGCAACAGAATATCACGTTGGCAACTGTGCAAAAAATTATTATCAAAACATAAAGGCGATCACATTTACGCAACAAATTATCCGATTTTACCGAAAAGTACCAGCGGATCTTCTGAAAGTCTCTTCAAGTTTTTCCTCTCAATCGCTTCAATCAACCCTATAAAGAAACATAAATTTAACACTTAACCTCCTATTAGGATAACAAATCAAAACAGGAGGTTTCGGAATGATGAGGTAGCCATGAGACCAGAAGATTTGCGAGCCGATCATAAACGCCCATTAACCAGCAAAGAGTACCTGAATTCCCTTCAGGATGGACGGGAAATTTATATCTATGGTGAACGAGTTAAGGATGTCACTACACATCCCGCTTTTCGCAATGCGGCAACCTCTATCGGTCAACTGTATGATGCCCTGCATGCCCCAGAAACCCATGATGTACTCTGTTGGGATACGGATACTGGCAGTGGCGGTTATACCCATAAGTTCTTCCGTTTCGCGACCAGCCCCGATGATATCCGCCAACAACGCGATGCCATTGCTGAATGGTCACGCCAGAGTTATGGCTGGATGGGCCGTACTCCTGACTATAAAGCGGCATTTTGCTGTGCGTTAGGTGCTTATCCTGAATTTTACGGACAATTCGCCGATAACGCCCGTATATGGTATAAGCGCATTCAGGAAAACGCGCTCTATTTCAACCATGCGATAGTTAATCCCCCGATTGATCGTCACAAACCTGCTGATCAGGTTAAAGATGTTTTTATCCAAATAGAAAAAGAGACAGATGCAGGCATTATTGTCAGTGGTGCCAAAGTAGTCGCAACTAATTCGGCATTGACTCACTATAATTTTATCGGTTTTGGCTCAGCACAAGTCATCGGCGATAACCCTGATTTTGCCTTGATGTTCGTCGCTCCGATGGATTCTGAAGGCGTTAAATTAATTTCCCGGGCTTCCTATGAATTAGTGGCGGGAGCCACAGGTTCACCTTTCGATTATCCCCTTTCCAGCCGGTTTGATGAAAATGACGCCATTCTGATAATGGATAAGGTATTGATTCCATGGGAAAACGTGTTAATTTATCGCGATTTTGATCGTGCTCGTAATTGGGCTGTCCAGAGTGGATTTGCCCGCCTGTTTCCAATACAGGCTTGTGTACGACTGGCGGTAAAACTGGACTTTATCACCGGATTGCTGCAAAAGAGTCTTGAATGTACTGGAGTGGTGGATTTTCGTGGTGTTCAGGCAGATCTTGGTGAAGTCGTGGCATGGCGCAATCTGTTCTGGTCTCTGACCGATGCAATGTGGGCAGAAGCCAAACCGTGGGAAGGTAATGCCTACCTGCCGGATACACAAGCAATACAAACTTACCGTATTATGGCACCGATGGCTTATACGAAAATTAAAAACATCATTGAAAGTAATGTCACTAGCGGATTAATTTATTTACCATCCAGCGTGCGGGATATGCAAAATCCTGAAATCAATAAGTACCTGGAAAAATATGTACGTGGCTCCAATGGTATTGATCATGTGGAGCGAATTAAGATTTTGAAATTAATGTGGGATGCTATCGGTAGTGAATTCGGCGGACGTCATGAATTGTACGAAATCAATTATGCCGGCAGTCAGGATGAAATTCGCCTGCAATGTCTGCGCCATGCGTATGGTTCCGGCAATATGAAGAAAATGACGGAGTTGGTGGATCGCTGTCTCTCTGACTACGATGTGAATGGCTGGACAAAACCCCATTTACATAATAACCACGATATTAATTTATTAGATAAGCTGCTGAAATAAATCAGTAGCAGGAGGCTTATTATGTCTTTAAAAAATGAGCATCGCTTGCGTTTCAGGGATGCGATGGCAAGCCTTTCCGCTGCGGTGAATATCATCACTACGGATGGCCCAGCAGGGCGCTGCGGTATAACAGCAACGGCGGTCTGCTCTGTGACAGATACGCCTCCGACTCTGATGGTGTGTATGAATCGCAACAGCACCATGAACCCGGTATTTCAGGGAAACGGCCGGCTGTGTGTCAATATCCTGAATCATGAACAAGAATTAATGGCCCGCCATTTTGCTGGCATGACCGAAGCCAGTATGGAAGAGCGCTTTAGTTGGGATATCTGGCAAACAGGGATACTGGAGCAACCCATGTTGAGAGGAACACTCGCCAATCTGGAAGGAAGTATTGAACAAGTACAGGAAATTGGTACTCATAATGTTTATCTGGTGGAAATAAAACAGATTATTGTTCGTGAAGAGGGACATGGATTAATTTATTTTAAGCGTAGTTTTCATCAGGTGATGAATAAGACTTTGGCTACCGCTGTTTAAGAATATCAGCTTATACTCCTTGTCATACTTCAAGTTGCAGCTTTGTTGGCTGTAACTTGAAATCCATTAGGATACAGTTATTTATCTCGAATTTAATTTTGAAATAATATCCCGCTAGTTAAGCCTCCGCTGCATTGATTAAAAAACCATCTTATTCCAATATTGAAAATCAGCCGGTAACTTGATTTATTATTTAATAAATATGAAAGATTATATAAAATTATATGATCTTTATGTAGATTTCATCCCTGTAAAAATATTAATCACATAACAAAAATTTAATATATTGATATTTATGATCTCATTTATTAATACCAATTTTTAGGTAGTCATTCTTCGATAAAAAACAAACAAAAAAGATTAAACAGTCATCAAATTGATTCATTTGCGAACATTTAAACCATTCATGCATGATTCTTGTTATTAATTTAGTGAATATTTTGCCAAATCTGGTATTAATTTTTACATTAGTGTGATCAACTACTGAGAAGATATTGTACTAGTATATTAACCTCCTGCGCTTCCGGTCACTCTGAATAAATAAACAAAATCACAACCCGTGCAATACATTATGTTATCCATATGTTAACAGCAGTATGAACTCTGGATGTATTGTCCACCGGTATGACAACTAACAGAGGCAGTTACTATGAATAAAACCGTTCCAATCGGTTTATGGGATCAACCGAAACCCTTTTTCATGATCTTTTTTGTGGAATTATGGGAAAGATTTGGCTACTACGGCGTTCAAAGCATTCTTGCTGTTTACTTTGTTAAACAACTTGGCTTTTCAGAAGCACAATCATTTATCACCTTCGGTGCGTTTACTGCACTGGTTTACGGCCTGATTTCCATCGGCGGTTATGTTGGTGACCATTTATTGGGAACAAAGCGAACTATCGTTCTGGGTGCCATTGTACTGGCAATAGGCTATTTCATGATTGGTCTTTCCATCATGGAACCTGAGCTGATTTTTTATGCTCTGGGAACCGTGGCTGTTGGTAATGGCCTTTTCAAAGCCAACCCCGCCAGCTTGCTGGCAAAATGTTACCAGCCCCAAGATCCACGCCTGGATGGTGCATTTACGTTATTCTATATGTCTATCAATCTTGGCTCTCTATTTTCTCTTGCTCTTGCCCCTGTCATTGCCGACAAATATGGCTACGCCGTCACTTATAATATCTGTGGTATTGGCCTGATTATCGCCTTGCTGGTTTATGTCGCCTGCCGCCGCATGGTAAATAACATCGGCTCTGAACCAGATCATACCCCTCTGAACTATGTAACTCTGTTTTTCGTTTTGCTTGGTACAGTGGCTATGATTGGGGTCTGTGCATGGTTATTGCACAATATCGACATTGCCAATATTGCCCTCATGGCGATTTCAGCTGTTGTTGTAATGATTTTCTTCTGGCAGGCATTCAAACAGGACAGGATCGGCCGCAATAAGATGTTAGTGGCATTTATTTTGATGCTTCAGGCGATTGTGTTCTACATCCTGTATAACCAGATGCCGACTTCCCTCAATTTCTTCGCTATCAACAACGTCCACCCCCAGATCCTCGGCTTTAATGTTAACCCCATCAGTTTCCAGGCACTGAATCCATTCTGGATCATTGTGGTCAGTCCTATCCTGGCTGTGGTTTACACCCGCTTGGGTGCGAAGGGAAAAGACTTTTCCATGCCAACAAAGTTTACCTTCGGCATGTTCCTATGTTCTCTCGGCTTCATGACAGCAGCCGCTTCGGGTTTATTTGCCGATGAACAAGGCATGACTTCCCCATGGTTTATTGTGCTGGTTTACCTGTTCCAGAGCGTCGGGGAATTGATGATCAGTGCACTGGGGCTGGCAATGGTAGCAACGTTTGTTCCTAGCTACCTGACAGGGTTTATTCTGGGCATGTGGTTCTTATCTCAGGCAGCAGCATCAGTATTAGGAAGTTATGTTGCAACATTCACCGCTGCACCAGAAGGCGTGACCGACCCTCTGCAAACTCTGCCACTTTATACAGGTGTATTTGGAAAAATAGGCATTGCCACTCTTATTGTTGCCGTGATTATGGCTTTCATGGTGCCGTGGCTGAACCGCATTATGAAGGATGGAGCGAAAGCATAACCAATCTGATTCGATTTAATTAAACAAAATTCCCGTTCGTTGATAATTAAAATAACGAGCGGGAACTAAAAAAACTACTTTAATCCATGCCAATCAGTATGGAAATTATAGCACGTCAACCGCGTTCAATTCTTTGAAAGCCTGCTCCAGACGAACTGTCATAGAAACCTGACCAGCACGCAGCCAGACGCGTGGATCATAGAATTTCTTATTCGGTTTATCCGCACCTTCCGGGTTACCCAGTTGGCCTTGCAGATAACCTTCATTCTTCTTGTAATAGTTCAGAATACCTTCCCAGGTAGCCCATTGAGTATCGGTATCAATATTCATTTTCACCACACCATAGCTGACGGCTTCCTGAATCTCTTCTGCGGTAGAGCCGGAACCACCATGGAAGACGAAATCCAGGCTGTTGTGTGGCAGGTTGAATTTCTCAGAAACGTAGTCTTGAGAATTGTGCAGGATTTTTGGTGTCAGTTTAACGTTACCTGGTTTATATACACCGTGAACGTTACCGAAAGATGCCGCGATGGTAAAACGTGGGCTGATAGCACTCAGTTTCTCATAAGCGTAAGCCACATCTTCTGGTTGAGTATATAGAGAAGAGCTGTCCAGATGAGTGTTATCAACGCCATCTTCTTCACCACCAGTACAACCCAGTTCAATTTCCAGCGTCATGTCGATTTTCGCCATGCGTGCCAGATATTGGCTACAAATTTCGATATTTTCTTCCAGAGATTCTTCTGACAGATCAATCATGTGAGAAGAAAATAATGGTTTGCCAGTCTGAGCATAGTGCTTTTCACCAGCGTCCAACAGACCATCAATCCACGGCAGTAATTTACGCGCGCAGTGGTCGGTATGCAGGATCACTGGCACATCATAATGCTCTGCCATCTGATGTACATGGTGAGCACCAGAAATTGCCCCCAGAATTGCTGCTTGCTGCCCTTCAAGCTTCAAGCTCTTACCCGCTACAAATGATGCACCACCATTGGAAAACTGGATGATTACCGGAGCACGTACTTTTGCCGCTGTTTCCAGCACTGCGTTGATAGAGTCAGTACCGACACAGTTAACTGCCGGCAGAGCAAAGTTATGTTCTTTTGCGATGGCAAAGACTTTTTGAACATCATCACCAGTGATGACACCCGGTTTTACGAAATCAAAAATTTTAGACATGTTACGTGGTCCTGTATTGACATTGAACAGGCAGTATTCACTGCCTGTTATCACAACTTATTTACTATTAGCACGTTCTTCCAGCATCACAACGGCTGGTAGTTTTTTGCCTTCAACAAACTCAAGGAAAGCACCACCACCTGTAGAGATGTAAGATATTTTATCAGCAATTTCAAACAGATCTATTGCTGCCAAAGTATCACCACCACCTGCAATCGAGAAAGCATCGCTCTCTGCAATTGCACGGGCAACAATTTCGGTTCCTTTACGGAAATTAGGGAACTCAAAAACACCAACCGGGCCATTCCACAGAATAGTCTTAGCGTTTTTCAGGATTTCAGCCAGACGCTCAGCAGATGCGTCGCCCAAATCAAGGATTTGCTCGTCATCTTTAATTTCACTGGTGGATTTCAGCATGGCTTCGGCAGTTTCAGAGAATTCTGTCGCAACACGAACATCAGTAGGTACTGGAATATCACAGCTTTCCAGCAGTTTTTTCGCTTCAGGGATCAAATCATCTTCATACAGAGAGCGACCTACATTGTGGCCTTCTGCGGCAACAAAGGTATTAGCAATTCCGCCACCAACGATAAGCTGATCAGCAATTTTGGACAGTGAATCAAGAACAGTCAGTTTAGTTGAAACTTTAGAGCCACCGACAATCGCCACCATTGGACGAGCTGGGCTGTGCAGTGCTTTGCCCAGGGCTTCCAGTTCACCAGACAATAATGGACCAGCACAGGCAATCGGCGCAAATTTAGCGACACCGTGAGTTGACGCCTGAGCACGATGTGCTGTACCAAAGGCATCCATTACATATACATCACACAACGCTGCATACTGTTTCGATAACGTTTCGTCGTCTTTTTTCTCACCTTTGTTGAAGCGAACGTTTTCCAGAACAACCAATTCACCTTCCGCCACTTCAACGCCATTCAGATAATTTTTTTCCAGACGAACAGGAGAAGAAAGTGCACCTTTCAGGTAATCAACGACGGGTTGCAGTGAGAACTCTTCGTTGTATTCTCCCTCAGTCGGGCGTCCCAGGTGAGAAGTAACCATGACTTTGGCTCCCTGATTCAACGCAGCCTCAATCGTCGGCAAAGACGCACGGATACGTGCATCAGAAGTAACTTTGCCATCTTTTACAGGCACATTCAGATCAGCACGGATCAGAACACGTTTACCCGCTAGATCTAAATCAGTCATCTTAATTACAGACATGGTGAATCCTCTCATTGATTCTCTATAAAATTACTCAATCTTCTGTTGTGATTACATGAAACCTTTAGAAGCCATTACCAGCGTTGTATCAAGCATACGATTGGCAAAGCCCCACTCATTATCACACCACACAAGCGTTTTGATCAGATGATTTCCACTCACTCTGGTTTGTGTACCATCCACAATAGCACTGTGAGGATCATGGTTAAAATCCGTTGAGACCAACGGTAGATCAGTGAAATCCACTATACCACGAAACGAATTTACCGCTGATTTTTGCAGTAGCTGGTTTACCTCACTGACATTAACGGCAGCACTGACTGTCACACTTAAATCAATCGCTGTTACATTGATGGTAGGTACTCGTACAGAAATAGCTTCAAACCGATCACTGAATTTGGGAAAGATACGTGTGATCCCCACAGCTAGTTTTGTGTCGACTGGAATGATCGACTGGCTGGCCGCACGGGTTCGACGTAAATCACAGTGATAAGCATCAATTACTGGTTGATCATTCATGGATGCGTGAATTGTTGTCACCGTGCCCGATTCAATGTTAAACGCATCATCCAGCACTTTAATGATCGGGATAATACAATTTGTTGTACAAGATGCATTAGAAACAATGCGATCTTCGGCAACCAATAAATCATGATTTACACCATATACCACCGTTGCATCCAGATCATTGCCTCCTGGATGGGAAAACAGAACCTTTTTGGCGCCACTAGTGAGATGAGCTTCTCCATCCACTCGTTCACCATACTTCCCCGTACAATCGAGTACAATATCAATACCCAGTTCTTTCCACGGCAAATCCGAGATATCTGGTTGATGAAACAGCCGTATACTGTCATCTCCTACGTGCAATACTTTATTGTTCAGGCGTATATCCCATGCAAAACGCCCATGACTGGAATCGTATTTCAATAAGTGAGCGATACCTTCTGCATCAGCCAGCTCATTGATAGCAATAACCGCAATTTCAGCCCGACGCCCGGTTTCGTAGAGAGCACGCAGAACACTGCGCCCTATTCTCCCAAAACCGTTAATCGCTACCCTGATTGTCATGTTACTCCCTGAATTTTTCTATGGTCACGCAACGGCTTAGAATAACTGAGCAACTGCAAATTGTACGGATGATTCATCATAAAATTAATCAGATTGTGACAGACAAGACATTTTGCCTGCGATAACTGAAACGGTTCAGCTATTTATAAGGGAAGACTACGAGAAAAAGAGAGCAATGGCAAGGATCATTAATAGCATAATGAAAAAATTTTGATGAAAAAAAGAGCGCATTAGCCCAACAAAGTTTGATGCTAATGCGCTTCTTCCCCTTTCATCTTTCAGCAAGCAGTTTTTATTTGCTGCTTTCTAAAACCTATTCAGGGTATAGTTTGCTTGTTATTTCAGTAGTGCGGTTGCTTTGGCAACGACATTTTCAACAGTGAAGCCAAATTCTTTGAACAGCGCATCAGCAGGAGCAGATTCACCAAATGTATCCATTCCCACGATAGCACCATTAATACCAACGTATTTAAACCAGTAATCAGAAATACCTGCTTCAATCGCAACACGGGCAGAAACCGCAGCAGGGAGAACCGCTTCACGGTATGCCGCATCTTGTTTGTCAAATACATCAGTAGATGGCATAGAAACTACGCGAACTTTACGGCCCTTTGCACTCAGTTGCTCAGCAGCTTTCACTGCCAGCTCAACTTCAGAACCCGTCGCAATCAGGATTAATTCAGGCTGACCTGCGCAATCTTTCAGGATATAAGCGCCTTTCTCGATATTCGCCAGTTGCTCAGCAATACGCTCCTGCTGTGCCAGATTCTGACGGGAGAAGATCAGAGAAGTTGGGCCATTTTTACGCTCTATAGCATATTTCCACGCTACCGCAGACTCTACTTGATCACATGGGCGCCAGGTGCTCATATTCGGTGTTACACGCAGGCTGGCAATTTGCTCAACTGGCTGATGAGTCGGGCCATCTTCACCCAAGCCGATAGAATCGTGGGTATAAACGAAGATGTTACGGATCTTCATCAGTGCAGCCATGCGTACTGCGTTACGGGCGTATTCAACAAACATCAGGAATGTCGCACCATAAGGCACAAAACCACCATGCAGAGCAATACCATTCATGATGGCAGACATACCAAACTCACGTACACCGTAATGAATGTAGTTACCATCCTGAACTTCGTTCAGAGGCTTGGAGCCAGACCACATCGTCAGGTTACTTGGTGCCAGATCAGCAGAGCCGCCCATGAATTCAGGCAGAATTTTACCAAATGCTTCCAGAGCATTTTGTGATGCTTTACGGCTGGCAATAGAAGCGGGATTCTGTTGCAGATTTTCAATAAATGCTTTGGATTCAGTTTCCCAGTTTGCAGGCAATTCACCACTGGTACGACGGCGGAATTCTGTAGCTAGTTCTGGATAAGCTTCAGCATAAACGGTGAATTTTGCATCCCAAGCGCTTTCTTTAGCTTTACCGACTTCTTTTGCATCCCATTCTGCATAAATATCCTGAGGAATTTCAAAAGCAGGATACTCCCAACCAAGAGCCTTACGGGTCGCTTCAATTTCAGCGTCACCCAGTGGAGCACCGTGACACTCTTCTTTGCCTGCTTTGTTTGGCGAACCAAAACCAATAATAGTTTTGCACATTAACAGAGATGGTTTGCCGGTTTCTTTACGAGCTTCTTCGATAGCAGCCTGAATTGCAGCAGAGTCATGGCCATCTACGCCACGGATAACATGCCAGCCATAGGATTCAAAACGTGCAGCGGTGTCATCAGTGAACCAACCTTCAACTTCACCATCAATGGAGATGCCGTTGTCATCATAGAAAGCGATCAGTTTACCTAGCTTCAGTGTACCCGCCAGAGAACAAACTTCATGGGAGATCCCTTCCATCATGCAACCATCACCCATGAATACATAAGTGTAGTGATCGACAATATCGTGGCCCGGACGGTTAAACTGCGCTGCCAATGTGCGTTCCGCAATAGCAAAACCAACTGCGTTGGCAATACCTTGTCCCAATGGACCGGTTGTCGTTTCTACGCCCGGAGTATAACCATATTCTGGATGACCAGGGGTTTTAGAATGCAGTTGACGGAAATTTTTCAGATCGTCGATAGAAACATCGTAACCAGTCAGGTGCAGCAAGCTATAAATCAGCATAGAGCCGTGACCATTGGATAATACGAAGCGGTCACGATCAGCCCAGTCAGGATTGACAGGGTTATGGTTCAAATAGTCGCACCACAGCACTTCAGCAATGTCAGCCATTCCCATCGGTGCACCAGGATGCCCTGATTTTGCTTTCTGCACAGCATCCATGCTCAAGAAACGGATAGCATTCGCAAGGGTTTTACGAGTGGTCATTCTTTACTCCAAGTCGGATAAAAGCGTTAGTGAACTAGAACTAATTTTCGCAGCGCAGCATATAAACCGCAATCATTAATGCCAATAAACGAAAACTATCTTAATTTCCGCTCGGCATCAATTCTTTGATTTACCCCGCTGTTAACAGCCTGATTCAAAAGAGGAGGCTGAGTTAAAGAACGATAAATGTCGTAATTTTCATCATCAAAACAAACAAGATTCACTTGTAATATATTTTGATTGATAGAAAGGCTTGAATGAATTGTTTCCAAAGCGATTTTTGCTGCCATTTTCTGCGGGAAACGGTAAATGCCTGTGCTGATATTGGGAAAAGAGACAGTCGCAATATTGTATTGTTTAATAATCTCAAAACAGTTCAGATATAAATTGATTTGAAATCTTTGGTAATCAAATAAAAAAGCCCCGAGTTAAAAACTCAGGGCTTATAAATTCTGGCGGTGCGGACGGGACTCGAACCCGCGACCCCCGGCGTGACAGGCCGGTATTCTAACCAACTGAACTACCGCACCGCATGGTGTTCTGGTTGAGAACACAGTGGATAATACGGGCCTCCGCACAATCCGTCAATCGCATTTTATAATAAAATAGTGCGCTTGCACAGTTTTTCACCTTAATGGCAAATTAATCCCCACTTATCGCAATCTCAATCAATGTAATTGTTCAGGTTCTGTTCGCCACAGGCAACTTCCCCCTTTCTTTTGCACCAGATCCAAACGGGACTCATGCTGAATCAATTCCTCATCAGAAGCATAAATAACTTTCAGCCCCGCTTGAGGACGAGTTATTTTTTGAATTTCTGCAACCTGAGCATTGTTGGATACTTCTCCTTCCATCGAAAAAGCCAGTGATGTCTGACCGCCAGTCATTGCCAGATAGACATCAGCCAGAATTTCGGCATCGAGTAATGCCCCGTGGAGAGTACGCTTCGAGTTATCAATATGGTAACGATCGCACAACGCATCAAGGTTATTACGTTTACCGGGGAAAAGTTGCCTTGCCAGTATCAAACTATCCGTAATCGTACAGAATTCTGCGGTTGGCGGAATATCACGATTAAGCTTGCTGAATTCATAATCCATAAAGCCGATATCGAACGTCGCGTTATGGATGATCAGCTCAGCCCCACGGATAAATTCAATAAATTCCTCAGCAATATCAGCAAATTTGGGTTTATCCAGCAAAAACTCATCACTGATACCATGAACCTCAAACGCTTCCGGATCAACCAAGCGTTCAGGTTTAATATAAATGTGGAAATGACGCCCTGTCAGGCGACGGTTGATGACTTCCACCGCTCCGATTTCAATGATGTTATGCCCCTCGTAGTGAATTCCCAGTTTATTCATACCAGTTGTTTCGGTATCGAGGACGATTTGACGGGTAATTGCAGTGCTCATAGTGTTTTTTTGTGTCAGACTTAGAGTTTTGATTGAAGATGATATAGGAAGAGTCTACCAAATATGAGCAAACAGGTAGAAATTTTCACCGATGGTTCTTGTCTCGGTAATCCCGGTCCCGGTGGATATGGTGTTTTACTTCGTTATAAACAAAAGGAAAAAACCCTAAGTAAAGGCTACTTCCGCACGACCAACAACCGTATGGAACTTATGGCCGCCATTATCGGGCTAGAGGCGCTCAAAGAATCCTGCAAAGTGATTCTGACCACCGACAGTCAATATGTTCGCCAGGGTATTACTCAATGGATCCACAACTGGAAAAAACGTGGCTGGAAAAAAGCAGATAAATCTCCCGTGATCAATGTTGATTTATGGCAACGACTGGATAAAGCCATTTCACCCCATGATATTGACTGGCGTTGGGTTAAAGGGCATACAGGCCATCGGGAAAATGAATTATGTGATGAATTGGCTCGCACAGCAGCCAACTCCCCGACCCAAGATGATGGTGGCTATATCGAAAATGCAAACTAACCTACACGAAATTAATTACGTTGGTGAAAATTTTTCACTATCCCTAACGCATTACTGAATTTAGGTTTCAACAATCTGGCCCGCATGGGATTGAGAGTTAAAGGTATTGTCCGCTTGCGGGCAATAATCACATTCAGACAACCAAGCATTGATGTCGTATGCTCATAGAAACTATTTCCACTCTTCCACGGTAAGACATGAAAATTAGCATGGTAAAGAACTTCATAGTTAAGCAAGCGAAGCCAGTCCAATTGACGCAATCTGGAAAACATTTGGGCACGGTAAGATCGTCTGAAACATACAGGTGAAATCACTTTTCTCAGCCCTAATAAACTTATTGGATTAAAACCAGAAATGATCAACCAGCCATCATCAATCATAATCCGATCCACTTCCCGAAGCAGCCAATGAGGATCAACGCTATAAGTCAGCATATGAGCCAATAAACAGGCATCAACGGATTTTGCCTCGAAAGGAAGATAATGAGGATCAGCAATTACATCCATACCTTCACCTGCCAATCCTACGTTGACCTGGTGACTGATTAGACAAGAGCGACTATCAATCTCTACACTTAAATTACCGACTTTAGCTAAATGAAAGCCAAAAATTTTTGGCCACCACGGTTCCAATTGACGTTCCAAAGCGACACGGTAATATTCTCCCCAAGGTAACTCAGCCCAAGATTCAGGAGGAGTTATTTGTTTGATTGCATGTACTGATTGCATGTCATTTTCCTTCCAACCTACAAAGCTATTGTTAAAATGAGGCATATAATGAAGCTTATCAGGCTCCCCGCCCTTTCAGATAACTATATTTGGTTACTTTGTGATGAAGACAAACGTTGTGTTGTTATCGATCCTGCTGAATCACGCCCCGTCATGGAAATTTTAGCAGCTAACCAACTTATTCCCGCTGCTATCCTGCTGACACACCATCACTACGACCATGTTGGTGGTGTCGCTGGCTTGTGCAAACAATACCCTGAATTACCTGTGTATGGTCCAGAAGAGACCCTAAGTAAAGGGGCAACCCATATTATCCATGAACATAATGTCATTGATATTGGTCATTTCTCTTTCCAGATTATAGCATTACCGGGTCATACACTTGGCCACATCGCTTTCTATCAGGCACCTTACCTGTTTTGTGGAGATACCCTATTTTCAGGAGGTTGTGGCAGACTATTCGAGGGTACTGCTGAACAAATGTTTTCTTCTCTTAGAAAAATCGCATCGCTACCCGATGACACATTAATTTGCTGTGCTCATGAATATACAGCCACAAATTTGAGATTTGCACAGGCAGTATTACCTGAAAATCAAACAATTAACGATTATTATAAAAAAATTATTGAGTTACGCGAAAAACATCAAGCAACAGTGCCCACTACTTTACAAACAGAGAGAAAAATTAACGTCTTCCTAAATTGTCACGATCTTGATTTACAAAAAAATATCGGTATCAAACCTAATTCAATGCCACTTTCTTCTGTTTTTCAGCAATTAAGGGCTTATAAAGATCGATTTTGATTTTGTTGGGTTGTCTTCTGCGTAATAGGTCAGTATGATTGCTCACCTTTTAGGCATACATCAAAAGAAAATATGAAGACAAAAGCGATCTTGTTCGCGTCTGTCTTGCTTGCCGGGTGTCAGTCGGGTCTTCAACCAAAGTCTCCCTCCCAGCAGCATGTACAGAAAATGTCTTCGACTAATCAAAAAGTAGCAGGTATTGCAGAGCCAAACGATACTGCAAACTGGAAGGTGAGTCCGACAGCCCAACAAGATTTGTGGGGACATATCCGTGATGAGTTGAAGATGGAAATTCCTGACAATAACAGGGTGCGTGAACAACAAAACTATTATCTGAAACACAAGAGCCATCTCCAAAATGTGGCGTTGCGAGCAGAACCATATATATATTGGATCGTTGAGCAGATTGATCAGCAAAATATGCCCATGGAAGTAGTCTTACTTCCCATAGTGGAGAGTGCTTTTAATCCCCATGCTACGTCTTACGCCAAAGCAGCAGGTTTGTGGCAGATTATCCCTAGTACAGGCCGCCATTATGGTCTGACACAGGATAAATGGTACGATGCTCGTCGTGATGTCGCTGCATCTACTACCGCAGCTTTAGATATTCTTGAGCGTTTGAATGTGCGCTTTAATGGGGATTGGTTATTAACTATCGCAGCTTACAACAGTGGCGAAGGCCGGATTGTACGTGCAATTAAAGAAAATCAGTCGCGGGGAAAACCGACAGATTTTTGGTCATTAGCATTACCTCATGAAACCATGCATTACGTCCCCAAAGTACTGGCGCTCAGTAATGTCATTCGTCACAACGAGAAATTTGACCTTAAATTGCCAAAACCCAACAATCAACAGGCTCTCGCCAAAGTTGAAGTAGGGCAACAAATCACATTGTCACAAGCTGCTGAGTTATCTGGGTTATCACTGACTTCCATCAAAACCTATAACCCTGGCTATAAGCAAGGTATGACATCTCCCTATGGGCCACATTACATTATGTTGCCGAAAGAGAATGCCAGCCAGCTTAAACACTCGCTGACAGATGAAAATGTTTTGAAAAATATCCGTCTGGCTGTCGCCAGAAATATTCGTCAGCTACAGCAACAGAGTCATTACACTGTTCGTTCTGGTGATACGTTATCAGCGATTGCAAAACGTTTTAAGACATCTCACCAGCAGCTACAAAGGCTAAATAGCTTGAAGACGGTTGATAGACTCAGGGTTGGACAGGTTTTGAAAGTTAATACTAATGATCCTGTTATGTATCAGGTTCGCAAAGGTGATTCCTTTGCCAGCATCGCCAAACGGCATGGCGTAAATCTTAATGATCTGATGAATTGGAATAAAAACATCAAGCTCAAAGACATTAAACCCGGTATCGCTCTGACGCTTTATATTAACTAATTTATTTTATTCCACCAGCATATAACTTCCTGCCTTTCAGGCAGGGAGTTTTTGCTGTGCCAGATCTTATAACCTTGTACACAACATATAGTAATTCGAATATACTCAATATATTTCAAGTTCAATAAAGGAATCTCACTTTGTCATCATTTGCCAGTGATACAGATAATTTCCCTGACAGCTTCAATGAAATATATAAATACCTGCTACTTCCTGCCGGATATCACTTTAGTGTTATTCCCTATCGGGAAAATGAAAGCCATGAGTATGAAGCAATACGATTCGGGCTTAATAATAAATCAATCCTTTTTCGCCAAGCCAAAATTACTCCACGCAAAATAGGTCACTTTGTCACATTGTGGAAAAGGCCTTTCCCTGATACAGAAATAATGCCATTTGAACAAAAAGATAATATTGATTTTTGCATGGTAGTAACCTATTCAGAGAATCAGAAAGGTTTCTTCCTGTTTGATTCAGATATTCTGACCACGCAAGGCATATTTTCCACTGGAAATAAAGAGGGAAAAAGAGCTATCCGAGTATATCCCTCTTGGGTATTTCCTGATTCAAAACAATCAATTAAAACACAAAAATGGCAGTCTTCATATTTTATAAATTTAGAGAATCAATTATTTTCCATTGAAATGTTTAATAAAATATTTTCTAACTAAAATAGTAATATTCCAATGCTATTAAAAAAATATAATCTTAATAAAATAACTTTAAATATCATTTCAACTTGATTTTATAAATGATCTAAAACAAGATACTGTGGAACCATAGTTCCACTTTATTCAATGATTATCGTCGCCATGCAACAACGTTTTATAATCCTGCCCACCATTGAATACACCAAGAATAGACACAGATTCCGATTCTACTATATGAACGCAATATAATCGTATAATTCGACTATATGCGTTTCAGTCTCGAGTGAAAATATAACGGTATGATTCATTTCGACTGATCGTGCCGTTCCGCCAGATGAAAACAAACCTGATCAATGCTAACGGCTCGTAATGGGTCAGATTTTAGGACGTCATAGGCAGGGCCAACTTGATTATGCAACCAGTTTTCGAACGCGGGATTTCACAATCTCCACCATCTCTCATTCGGCAAGGTTATGCGCATTTATTGTGTGGTTCGCATCGCTTTAACCTCCAATCGTGTTCAGTAGCAAAAGTTCCACCACCTCTAAAATTGAGGAATTTTTTAACCAAAATATGCGGCTCTGCCGAACAACATAGCAGAACCGCATATTTACAGATGTTTATGTTCAGACAATCCTGCTTAAGTTCTCAGCCCTCTGCCCGACTCGATCAAATACCAAGCTAGTAAGTAAAAACCGAGAATAAACATACTCAGCATACCTAATGTCATTACCAGAGACACATCAGCAATACCGAGGAAGCCATAGCGAAATCCACTGACCATATAAACGATTGGATTCAGCTTCGATACTATCTGCCAAAATTCAGGCAGTAAAGTCAGGGAATAAAACACACCGCCTAAATAGGTTAATGGCGTCAGCACAAAAGTCGGAATGATGCTGATATCATCGAAAGTTTTCGCAAAAATGGCATTCAATAAGCCAGCTAATGAAAATAAGATCGATGTTGCCAGTAGGGTTATTACAACCATTCCCCATGAGTGGAGCTGTAATGGCACAAAAAGCAAAGAAACCAGTGTAACTAAAATGCCCACACATACACCACGAGCCACTCCACCGCCGACAAACCCGGCAATGATGACATGTGTTGGCACAGGTGCAACCAGTACTTCTTCAATACTACGCTGGAACTTAGCACCAAAGAAGGAAGAGGAGACGTTCGAATATGAGTTAGTGATCACAGACATCATAATCAGGCCGGGAACAATAAACTGCATATATGCTACGCCCCCCATTTCCCCAATGCGGGAACCCACTAGATTGCCAAAAATGACAAAATAGAGAGACATAGTAATCACAGGCGGTAGCAAAGTCTGTACCCAAATACGGCCAAAACGAGTAACTTCTTTAATCCAGATAGTTTTTAATGCCACCCAGTATAGTTGGATCATTGACGGGCTCCTTGGTTATTATTTGTCAACCCAACAAACAGCTCTTCCAGGCGATTCGCTTTGTTGCGCATACTGTTAATTTGGATGCCCTGCATACTCAATTGGGAAAAAATATCATTTAATCCCTGCCCGCGTTTCACATCCACTTCTAATATGATGGTGTCTACCAAACGATAGCTATAACCTTGCAGAATCGGCATATTTCCTTTCGGTGCTAAATCGAATAAAAACGTTTCCAGTTCCAGTTGGCTGAGTAAATCCTTCATGCTGGTATTTTCCACCAACTCACCATTCTGAATAATACCAATATTACGGCACAGCATTTCAGCCTCTTCCAGATAGTGAGTTGTCAGGATGATAGTCGTTCCCTGTGCATTCAAAGTTTTCAAAAACTCCCACATGGAGCGACGCAGTTCAATATCCACCCCAGCAGTAGGTTCATCTAAAATTAATAAATTGGGTTCGTGTATCAAAGCACGGGCAATCATTAGACGGCGTTTCATGCCTCCTGACAAACGGATTGCCCGTTCATTGCGTTTGCCCCATAGGTCCAGTTGTGACAGATAGGTTTCCGCTCTGCTTTGCGCCACATCGCGTGGTACGCCGTAATATCCCGCCTGATTTAATACAATCTGAATCACTGTTTCAAATGGATTGAAATTAAATTCCTGCGGCACTAAACCCAACTGACGTTTAGCATTGACCAGGTCCGTATCAATATCGTAACCAAATACGTTGACCTTACCGCTACTTTTATTAACCAAAGAACTGATGATGCCGATGGTGGTCGATTTTCCTGCACCATTTGGCCCCAAAAGCGCGTAGAAATCGCCAGCTTCTACACGTAGATCAATCCCACGCAATGCTTTTACTCCACCTTTATAGGTCTTCGTGAGCTGTGTTAACTCCAATGCATAAGCCATAAGTAAACAACACCTTTATTATTTGCTATTTTTGAGTGCAAGATAGAGATTATGCCATTATTTTCCCTATGCTTCTTTTCAATGATAGAGATCAAATCAAAAACATTACTCAATTAAATATTAAATTCTCAATTAATGTTGTATATGATTCTATCTCAAAAATGTTGCCAGGCTATTAGTCATGATGAGAAAAATTGAAGAGCTGTTTGCCAGGAACAAACAGTGGTCTAAATCCGTAAATGAAGAAAACCCGCATTTCTTCAATGAATTATCAAAAGCACAAAAGCCCCACTTTCTATGGATAGGCTGTTCTGATAGCCGTGTACCTGCTGAAAAGCTTATCGATGCCGCACCGGGTGATCTTTTCGTCCACCGGAATGTTGCGAACCTTGTTATACATACCGATTTAAATTGTTTATCCGTTGTACAATATGCTGTCGATGTTTTACAGGTTGAGCATATTATCATCTGTGGTCACTACGGATGCGGTGGTATTGAAGCGGCAGTAGACGGCACTGAATTAGGCTTAATCAATAACTGGCTGCTTCACATTCGTGATTTGTGGTACAAACACAGCTCAATGCTTGGCGAGTTGCCGCCTAATGATCGACTGAATCGTTTATGCGAACTGAATGTTATTGAACAAGTTTATAACCTTGGTCATTCAACCATTATGCAATCAGCATGGAAACGTGGGCAAAAAGTAATGATCCACGGTTGGGTATACGGTTTGAAGGATGGTGAACTACATGATCTGGATATTACCGCAGACAGCCGGGAAAAATTGGAACTAAATTACCGCCAGACTATCTCTAAGCTGGCTAATAAAAAGTAACAAATTTCTGTAAAAATAAATGGCAGCTAAAACTGCCATTTATTTACTGCACCAATGCCCTTGTACACTAGCGCAAGAATTTACTCTTCCAGCAGAGTAACATGGCCAATATAAGGCAGATGACGATAACGTTGAGCATAGTCAATGCCATAGCCAACCACGAATTTATCTTCAATCGAGTAACCAATCCATTCTACTGGCACATCAACTTCACGACGGGATGGCTTGTTCAACAATGTACAAATTGCCAGCGAGTTTGGTTCACGCAGAGCCAGGATTTCCCGAATTTTATTTAGTGTATTGCCTGAATCGATAATATCTTCAACGATCAACACATCTTTATCACGAATATCTTCATCCAGATCCTTCAGAATTTTCACATCGCGGGTAGAGTTCATTCCATTACCATAGCTGGACGCTGTCATAAAATCCACTTCGTGAGGAACCTGAATTTCACGGCACAAATCCGCCATGAAAATAAACGATCCTCTTAACAGACCAACCAATACCAGTTCACGATCGCTATTGCGGTAATGCTCTGTGATCTGTTGCCCCAGTTCAGCAATACGTTGCTTAACCTCCTGCTCGGAGAGCATTATTTCTACAATATGTTTTGGTTTACTCATAACTATATATTTTTAAACAAAAATTAAAATAAAATCATGTGTCTTTTTACGAAAAGTGATACACCGATTGATATACCGTTCACCACACAAAGACGCACACACAAAAAAACATGAGAACAAAATATTTTGCAAAGCATATCAGAATTCACCGCCTACAGTAAAAGGAGGGTTGAATCTATGACTACCTACAAATATCGTTGCCAGTGAGTAGAACAGTACACTAAACGTTCTGACCTTGTGATAGGAGGTTACAATGCATTTCGTCGGAAGGTATTAAAAATTGCGGTGACGGCTAACCAATTGTGCCACCTCATCGAAGCAAATAACACAGTAGGTAATTAGATGAGGTGACTATTTCCCTGATATTTTCCGGTATTAGGGTAATTATTTTGATGATTTATCGCGAATTTTGCGTTCGATAAGATTACCGTTCATATCAAAATAACGGCTCGGCCAGATTTCAGACGGGTGAATGTCGAGATAATTAGCAATAATCCATTCGCCTTTAGGCCAAGGACGTGACAGCGTGTTGGCTAATGTAGAAGAACTCAATCCCGCTTCACGAGAAACAGCCGCCAAGGTTGTACCACGCTTACGCAATGCAGCAATAATATCGGCTTGATGCCAATCATTTCTAATATTATTCATTCCTGCTACCCCTTCCATTAATTAATATTGATGGTGGCGATTCAGACAGGGTTCGCAGTACCGGGGACGATCGTTCCGGCGAGGCCGAAGCCTCCCCTGCCTGAACCGCCATTGAAAATGGCGATAGCAGACACACTGGTAGAAACTTCCTACCAGTGGATCGTCCTATACAAGGCTGCGAAACCCTGACCAATAGATTTTGCTAATGGCGCGATTACTTTAACTGATTGGTTTATTGGACTCAATAACTGAATCACTAATACCAACCACTAACTCAGCGCCAACTCAACACGTTAAGTCGTTTTTCTGACTTTATTGGCAGCCCATTCATCAACTTCTTTTGCTATCCATAACATAGAACGGATACCCAATCTGCGCGGTTTGGGGAAATTTCCCAGCCTAATCAAATGGTCGATTTGTGATTTTTCCAGTCCGGTCTTCTGCATTACATAGTCCAGACGAATAAAAGTCAGAGTTTCCATCATTCCAAACCTCCCTGACTATAAACTCTTTCGACGTAACGCCCGCGACCATCACCATGCCCCAAATCCATTGAAACCAGTGCCCTTGCTTCCTGACGACTAAAACCATTCTGCTGGTAAAAACTTAGTGCATCCTGCGCCCAGGCATACCGCAAACTGTGGGGTGAATGGCCCCCCTTTAAACCAATTCTTGTGGTATGTGTCCGCCAGTAGTTCATAGCTTGTTTAAGATCTGGTTTATCAATCAGCCTACCGCCCCGTTGTCCTGCAATGGCGATGGCCTGCTCGACAGCCTCTTTTACAGCAACAACATTCAATACGCAGGTTTGTCTTGGTCTGCCGCCTTTTGTGCCGAAAACAACATGAAGTTTTGGCTCTGGCTGCTCTAATTGTTTCCGCCAGCTTTTCAATGAAGCACTGCATTGCACCGCTTCCTGAGAACGTAACCCCATCAAACGAGCAAGTTTCAGTGTGACGGCAAATCCGGCATCACGTTCAAGCGCCTTCTGATAAACATCCTGAAATGTGGCATCAGGGATCGCCTGCTTCGTTCCGGCACGGCTAGTTCCACTTAATCCCAATGCCTGATTGCTCAAACGAGGCGAGATTTCCAGTTTCTCCCTGCCTGCCATACGGAAAATATTGCGTAGCGCAGACATTTCATTTTGCACTGTTCGTTTTGCAATCCCCTGAGATAAACGGACACCAACGTAATGTTCTACATGTTTGGCTTTCAAATGGCTGAGACTTTTAACCTGAATATTCAGGCTCAATAACAACGCGCCCAAACGCCCTGCAATCCGAGTACGGTCATGACAGGTCTTATGGCTGCCACCACCCTGCCGGGCAAAAAACTTCAATTCTTTAATCAATCGGCTCATTAGCTTATCTCCCTACTTATACCTGACAACATGCAATCTCTGGCGCGCGACAATGCTGACAAAACAGGAAATGCCTGCTTTGTCCTTGACGAATATCTGTGCGCCAGAGTGAACGCGGGTTGAGGTATTGCGGGGTATCGGTTAAGTACGCTGTACTGCCGCCTGCATAAACAGGTCATCCCCACTGGCAAAAAGCCAGCCTCGATATCGTCAAGTTCTCCTTTTGATGATTTTTTAATCTATAAAATGCAGTGTCAGATTCACTGCGCTGTTAAGCAGGCATGAGCCTGTAATCGTCATGTTGTCCTTTTGCTGCGGCGTCACTTTCAGCGGTAAACCGACAAAAAGTGACGCCTTAAGCCCCGTAAACGGTCAGCAAAAGTAGTGCAGCGTTGAAGTGCCAGCAGGCACAGCAAAACGCCGCAAGGTAAAGTGTCAAACGGTAGCAATGAGCTAATTATTTAGGTGTAGAAAATCCGTCCGCTGAATATTTCAGGCAGACATAGCTAGACATGAACTGGATGCGTGAAAGCAATCCTGCTCATTGAAGTGAAATGAGATCAAGGCGTAGCCCAATCCCACTGGGCGAAAGGCTATCACCTAACGCTAATGTGAAAAGTAAGCGAGCGCGTGTTTCAGCCCACTTGAAGTCAAATATAAATTAAGAGTGGATCTTCCCCACCCTGAAACCAGCTACGAAAGGCAATGAAAACCATAACCTAACGCGCCTAAGTACCGTTGTACTCTATTAGTTAAAAAAACCTTCACCGCCGAACTAGCTAGGATTGTTCATATTGACGATATCTGCTTCCAAAGGTGCGCAGATGTACCACAATTCTTGCTCTCCCTTTCAGGCTACGGGAGTTTTTTAGTCGCTCGAAAGCGCTTCCTCTCAGACTATGGAAGCATTGGTGACCATCGGAAATGGTGATTGAACGAGTTTAGATTAACGAATCTTTTTAATAGTGGCAAGTGAGAGGGGTGTTTTTATAGGCGCACGAATAAATCTTTTCTCTCTGCGATCCACACAATTATCCTATTATTTTAATCAAAGGAAGTTCCTTTCCTTATAAAGTATGTTAAGTGGAATGCAACATAATCTCGCCTACACTGAATTAAAGGCGAGATGAATAAGGGGCTCCATGATGAATCCACTTTTAACGCAGCATTCTGCCCAATGGGTTGAACAATGGCTTAAAATTTTATCCGATTTAGGGCGAGCATCATCCACTATATCGGCCTATCGCCAAGCATTGAACCACTATTTAACCCATTGTGATATTAACAATATTCAACCTGAACTCGTCACATTTGAACATATTTCGGCCTATCTTCGTCCACAGTTACCCGGCATGGAACACCCAGTGGCAAGTGCGACATTGCAATTGCGGATCACGGCGATCCGTTTGTGGTACGACTTTTTGTTGTATCACAATATTTGCGAAACAAATCCAGTACCTCGCGCCACATCGTCGTCACCCATATTTGTCGGAAGAGGCTTAATTCCGCGTCTCATTAAACTGCCTGTTATTCCGAATGATACTGAATGGTTTCATTTTCTAAAATTGACGGCAACCGCACCACTACGAGACCGATTAATGCTTGCACTGGCATATTATGGTGCATTAAGGCGAGCTGAAGTCACTTCATTACGCATCGAAGATATGGATTTGGCACATCGCTTGATTCGGATCCGTGCAGAAATCACCAAAAATCATCGTGAGCGGGTTGTGTGTTACCACCAAGAAATAGCCTCTTTGCTTATGCGACACCTGAAAGAATTAAAACGTGTAGATTGTACTGGCGGGGCTTTATTTCGTTCTGTGTCAGACAGAAATAATGGGCAACCACTGAGTTATTGGAGTTGGAGCAAAATTGTCAGAGCATGGGCTATTCAAGCAAATTTACCTGATTTGTCAACGCACACGTTTCGACATTTACGTTTAACGCATCTTGCCAGAGCGGGCTGGAAATTGCATGAGTTAGCGACGTATGCGGGACATCGAGATCTGAAAACCACCCAACTGTATTTACATCTTTCAGGTACAGAATTGGCGGCCAAAATGTCAGGGGCTATTGCCGCGATGGATCTGAAAGTCGCTCAGATTTTTTTAAATGGGGACGAGTCATGAAACCGAAAGATATACAGCAGGTTGTGTACACACCATTTGACCGTTCACGCTATATCTTAAGCGATACGCTGACTGAAAGAGAACGAATTGCTATTAGCAGCGTAACAAGGCGTCATCATTACCTCCGTCAAACCAATCCAGAGCCGCCATTGCTGAAACCACTCATCGACATTACCGTATTGAGTGGCTTGTCAACAGAAATTATCAATAAAGCTCTACGGGCCATGCTGTTAAAAACACATGAAGAAAATCTACCGTGTTGGAAATGGCCCCTATCAATTTGGGAGAAATTATTATCTCAGAACCGATTAAGCGGGCCATTACTCACGGCGTTTGCTTATCATCTTGGTCCTATTCAACAGCCACTAAACCTGCCGCGCTGTCGCCAATCTATATTGTATGCTTGTGCTATCTATGGTCACGACATCGTACATTTTGAACTCAGTCGATTGATGAATGTGCTAACAACTCTAGGTTATTCCTCTCAGCATCAAGAACGCACATTGTCTACTGTTCTGGGGACATTGATGCTTGAAAATGGTGATCCTCGATTAGAAACCTTTACGGAAGCGTTACTCAAACAGGGACAAGCACATCGTACAGAAGGAATAGCGCGGGCAATAGGTAAGGTCTCACATGGGCTCTCTTCGATGGGAATTTTAGAGAAGCCATTGCGTATGCGTGGCTATCTAGGTTGGAAGGAAAAAAAGACGGAGGGGATCGCGCCGGAGTGGGTTCATTGGTGTCAACGTTGGCGTGATACATCAGTACTACGACCAAAAACACGGGAAACCAATTACAGTTTTATTTTACGTATTGGGCTCTGGTTGGCAAAAGAGCAACCACACATTTGTGAACCCAAGGATTGGACGATGAGCACCTGTGCAAGTTTCATTGCCGCTTTAAATAAAATAACGGTAGATGAATGGTCATTAGATCCAATAGAAACTCGGCGAGTCTCCCCTCGTTCCAGCCAGCTAATGAAAAGCAACTCGCGATCGTGTTTCTTGTATGCATTACGTCGATTTTTTATTGATTATGAATTATGGGGGTGGGGACGATTAAACCTACGCCCTTATCACCATTTAGCACTTCCTAAGACGCCCTCATTTCATCGTACAATTAATCCCCGAGTGATTGATGACCCTGTTTGGTTAAAATTGATTTGGGCAAGCCTTAATCTCCGCGCAGAAGACATGTTCACTAAAATTCACTATCCATTTGCGATGCATCAAGCAATGGCCGTGATCTGGACACATGCTGGGCTTCGACAAAATGAACTCTTGAGGTTGACTGTTGGTTGTATCAGAGACCAATGCGATGACATTATCCAGGATGATGGCAGTGTGATCCCCGCAGGAACACTCTGTTACTTACAGGTACCTGCTGGCAAGACATCCAAAGCATTCGTGAAACCCGTTGCGGCGATTGTTAAACAATATGTTGATTTATGGCTAAAGGAACGTCCATCAGAACAAGCAGCATTGAGTGATGAACGTACAGGTGAAAAAGTACATTACCTGTTTCAATTTCGGGGAAAAGTCGTAGGGCATTCCATGCTAAATGAGACCGTGATCCCAATGTTGTGTGCCAGAGTCAACATTCCCCTTAGCGACAGTAAAGGAAAAATCACGAGTCATCGTGGCCGGGCTTCTGCTGTCACCGCGCTAGCCAGTGTTCCGCAGGGGATGACTTTACATGAGTTAATGGCATGGTGTGGGCATAAAGATCCCAGTTCAACGCTTCATTATATCCGAATTCGTCCAACGCAACTTGCTGCGTCGTTTATGAAAGCGGATAAAATCTCTCATATGATTAGCGTATTTATTGACCATGATAGTCAATCAATGACAGAAAATGGCCCAGCATTGTACTACGACCTCGGTAATTTATACTGCACCAATCCGTTTTGGAGCAGTTGTCCTCACCGTATGGCTTGCATTGGCTGTGATTTTAGCTTGCCAAAAATGAGCTCTCAAGCGCAAATGCTTGAAAGTAAAATATCAGTAAAACGTTATTTGGAAGAAGTTCCTTTAACTCCTGATGAAAGAGGAATTGTTGAGGGTGATATTGATAAATTAGATAATTATAACGCGATGCTCGACTTTTATGATGAGTTGAAATGACATAGCCGCTCCTTTATAACTTTAAGTCGTCAAAAATAGAGAAATAAAGGAACAAAAGGCTA
>NZ_NIBS01000010.1:82131-149797 GCF_002632465.1 Xenorhabdus budapestensis
CTGGTAACAAACTGAGGAAGTATTTAGCATGAGCGTCCTACGGGCAAAGCCCCACAGGAACGATCACCACCTCCATAGGAGGTGGTTTAAGAGTGACAACAAAACGGAAATCGCTTTCTGCGAACAATTGAATGGCTGGGAAACGCTTTCTCTTTTTTTCTATACCGGGCATTGTCTATGGTTACGTCGCCAAGTCGATGAAATCCAATAAAGATGTGGTCGATGCTATGGCACAGTCAATGAGCAACCTGGGCTTATATCTGGTTATTATTTTCTTTGCCTCTCAATTTGTCGCTTTCTTTGGCTGGACTAATATCGGTCAAATTATTGCTGTAAAAGGCGCTAACTTCCTGAATGAAATTAATCTGCACGGCGGTCTGTTATTTATAGGCTTTATTCTGATTTGTGCTTTTATCAATTTGATGATTGGATCAGCGTCTGCACAATGGGCGGTTACTGCACCAATATTTGTCCCCATGCTGATGCTGGCAGGCTACGCCCCGGAGACTATTCAAGCAGCTTATCGTATCGGTGATTCTGTAACCAATATCATCACTCCGATGATGACCTACTTCGGGCTGATTATGGCGATAACGGTGAAATACAAAAAGGATGCCGGTATCGGTACTATGATCTCTATGATGTTACCTTACTCCCTGGTATTTATGGTGGGTTGGTCACTATTCTTCTATGTCTGGGTCTTTGTCCTTGGTTTACCCGTCGGTCCTGGTTCACCAATTTACTATAATCCTGCTAGTTAATATTCTGTAAGTTAGGTTAATGCTTGCCCTATATATTGACAGAGCAAGCATTTTCTTCTGGTTATCATTCTCAATATCAAAATACTACTCCATTAATATCAATTAAAAACAATTTTTGTTTGTCATTTCAAAATGTTTTGCCGCAAATTGACTAAAACATTGTTGATATATTATGAATCGGAGGTAGATTAACTTTTGTCCAAATATAAAACCCATTCATAAACAGAGATTACTATGGATACATCTTTTACCACCACCGACTTTCCTGATGATTACTGTAAAAGAATTCGCCAGATGAAACAAATTCTGCGTGAGCAAATCGGTGACGTTGAAACGCTCTTCTCTCAGGTATGTGACAAAATAGAAAAAGAATTAACCGCAGCCAAAGAAGATGAAAAAAATATGGGTAGCGCCTGGCCTGAAATACATTGGCGTGATATGGCAGAAGGTAGAATAACAGAGGAAATCATACAAAAGATTAAGCGCCGTGGCTGTTTGGTCGTCAGGCAAAACTTCCCACAGGATCAGGCAATCGCATGGGATCAGTCTATGCTTGATTACCTCAATACCAATGAGTTTGAACACTTCTATCAGGGACCAAAGGATAATTATTTCGGTAGTCTTAAAGCATCCCGGCCAGAAATTTATCCCATTTACTGGTCCCATGCACAGATGCAAGCCAGACAAAGTGAAGAAATTGCGCTGGTACAGTCTTTTCTGAATCACTTATGGAAATTTGAATCGGATGGAGTGAGATGGTTTGATCCTGATGTCAGTATGATTTATCCCGATCGTATTCGTCGCAGACCACCGGGTACGACATCCAAGGGTCTGGGAGCTCACACCGATTCAGGAGCTTTGGAACGCTGGTTACAACCAGACTATCAAAACGTGTTCAGAAAAATATTCACCAACCAGTTTGCAGAATACGATCCCTGGGATGCTGCCTATCGCCCCGATGTACATGAATTCAATAACACAACAAGGTGTTCTGTATTTAGAACATTTCAAGGCTGGACTGCGCTGTCGGATATGTTGATCGGTCAGGGACTTCTGCATGTTGTGCCCGTTCCTGAAGCAATGGCCTATATTCTGCTACGCCCACTACTGAATGATGTGCCCGAAGATGAACTATGTGGTGTGGCTCCCGGCAAAGCACTTCCTATCTCAGAACGATGGCATCCTCATCTTATTCGTGGGTTAAGCAGTATCCCGGCATTACAGGCTGGAGATTCTGTCTGGTGGCACTGTGATCTAATCCACTCGGTTGCCCCTGTAGAAAATCAACAAGGCTGGGGAAATGTCATGTATATTCCTGCCGCGCCATTGTGTAACAGAAATCTGGCCTATGCCCGTCAAGTGACTGAAGCCCTTGAACATGGCACATCTCCACCAGACTTCGCTCAGGAACATTATGAAAAGAATTGGAAAAACCGTTTCACCGTTGCTGAGTTAAATGCAATTGGCTTACGGGGACTTGGGTTAGAAAATCGGGAATATTGAGACATAGATTTAAATTATCAAACATGGGATTATCAGGCATGGAACGCCTTTGCTTTTACCAGATTACGGTAGGCTATTGGAGTCAGCTCAAAATGTTGTTCAAACACCTTACTAAAATAGTGAGGATCCTTAAATCCCACTAATTGTGCGATATGCAATAAATTCAGGTTATTATCTTTCAATAACTGCTTTGCAGTTAATAAACGGTAATTAAGCATATATTTATGGGGAGAAACTCCGACTTGTGCTCTGAAATTACGGGCCAAAGTACTTTCCGATACTCCAACATAACTGGCAATGTCTTTAATGGTGATATGCGATGTTATATTCTGTTTAATATAACTTTGGGCTATCGATACCATTTCATCAAACTGTGTGCTACCTCCCACTTGAAAAAATGGCTCTGATTGGAAGTCGGACACTTCATGCATGAAATGTTTCTCAATAATTTTAGCTATAGGTGGCCCAAAAAACTGGGAGATAAGGTAAACCAATAGCTCCGTTTGGGAATTAATACTTCTTACACAGTAAATATTGTCATTATAGGTAATACTTGCCTTACGGTTTATATTCACAGTTGGAAATTGACGTGCAAATTTGTCATAAAAAGCCCAATGGGTTGTTACTGTATTTTTATCAAGTAAACCCGCTTGCGCTAACCAAAATACCCCTGTTCCGGTTGCAACAATGACAGCATTATTTTCTTTTTGTCTGCGCAGCCATGAAAGGATATCTTTCCTGCCAACCATCGCAGGATATGGATTTCCCCACATAGGGGGCAAAAACACTAAATCAAAATCGACAAACTCTGAAAATGTATGGTGAGTATGCAGCATAATTTGCGGTATCTGTTGGTCGTTTTTCTTCATATCCCCTACAACAGACATGACAAGCGGCTGTTCTCTCTGCTCTATGTGGTTTCTTAAACTGCTGGCGCTGTTTAACATATCCGATGCTAACGTAATCCCACTTTGTAACGCTTTATCATATAAGACAAACGCTATATTCATACTCAGTCTCCAGACATCATGTACGCTTCTTGCCTATATTCTATGGAATTTCAGGATATTGCCAACAAGCGGTAACCTGAAAAACAACGGGTATATAACATTTGATATTTCAGTTTCGATAGAAATAGATCAGATGACAACATTCTCAGTTTTAATGACCAATATATCAGAGTATTAAATTACACCAATTGCTAAACTTCAGAAAAAGCCTTTTTGGAGTTCATAATGAGTAAATTACCCGTAATTGTTGGTTTAGGTGGTATCAATACGGCTGGAAGAAGTTCTGGATTCCACGGATATAAACGCATCGTATCAAATAGTCTTAATGACAAAATAATGAAAGATACATGGAGCGATTTATGTCATCGAATGAATATTATTAATGGAACAGAATCTGTAACAGATACCAAAATTGAACAAGCAAAAAATGGCACACTAATTAGAAAAATAACTCTTTTCGATACACAGAAAGTGCCAGTTAATAAAATAATAACCGATTCTGCCAAAGACACAGTTCAACTATTACAATCGACTTATATTCCACTTTCTATGTCCAGCGCAGGACAATTACCGGAAGGGTTTGAAATAGGAAATTTATATAATGCCCATCACCATCCTCGCGGTTTACGTCTTGCAGTATATGGTGCCTCAGATTTACTCAACTCAATCGGGATTTCATGGTCAGATATATCTGCATTAGTAGAGCCTGATCAGGTTTCTGTTTACGCCAGCAGTGCATTAGGCCAGGTAGATCAGTTTTCACTATCAGGATTGATCGGTAATCCACTGAATGGCTTGCGCATTAGCTCCAAAATGTTGCCACTCTCCTTACCGGACATGCCAGCAGATTTTATTAATAGTTATATTATCAATAATATAGGAAGTACGTCTGCCAATATCGGTGCCTGTGCCAGCTTTCTATACAATCTTAAACAAGGCGTTAATGACATAAGGCAAGGTAAGGCAAAAGTCTGTTTAGTAGGATGTGCCGAAGCACCTATTACTCCTGAAATTATTGAAGGATTCCGTGCCATGGGAGCTCTCGCAGAAGACCACCTATTATGTAAATTGGACGGAACCAACACTGTCGACCATCGCCGTGCCTGCCGCCCATTTTCAACGAATGTCGGGATCACTCTTTCCGAATCATCACAGTTTGTGCTGCTTATGAGTGACGACCTCGCCCTGCAATGTGGTGCTAATATTCTTGGATCGGTGCCTGATGTTTTCGTGAATGCCGATGCGAACAAAAAATCTATCTCTTCCCCCGGAATCGGTAACTATATCACGATGATGAAAGCCGCTTCCCTTACAGACAGCCTTCTGGATGGAAAATTACAGCATTCTTACGTTCAGGCACACGGTACAGGGACACCACAAAATAGGGTTACAGAAAGCCACATTATTAATGAAATCGCGAAAGTCTTTGGCCTCAGCCGCTGGGATGTTACCGCCATTAAGGCATATGTCGGGCACTCTTTTTCTGCCTCTGCCGGTGATCAGTTAGCCAACACGCTAGGCGTTTGGCAATATGGATGGATACTCGGCATTAAGACAATTGATCACATTGCTGAAGATGTACATTCTTCCAATCTGAACATCTTAATGCAGGATAAGTTTACTGGTGAACAGGGTAAAGATATGCGTGCCACAATCATTAACTCAAAAGGATTTGGTGGCAATAATGCGAGCGCTGTTATTTTATCTCCACAGCAAACAATGCGAATGCTGACTAAAAAACATGGTAATACGGCCATTAGTAACTATCATAAATGCAATCAGATAGTTAAAGACAAAAGTGAAAAACAGGATCAAGCTATTTGCCGTGGCGAGGAATCTATTATTTACGATTTCGGCAGCTCTGTGATGCAACCCTCAGATATCGAACTTTCACGTCAGGAAGTGAAATTAGCAGGATTCAAACATACTATAAAACTGCCGAATGCAGATGAATTCAGCGAATTTCTGTGAATTTCCAATATAATACATCCAGATAATCCGAAAATTACTTAAAATAATCTGACCGCCATTAAAACAAAACCAATGGCGGTCAGATACAGTTAACACAACTTACAGATTACGCGTTAAAGCTGTCTGCTTATAATTTCAATCTCCTGTCGCCATTCCTCTTGCAAGGCGGGCTTTTGATGTTTTGGTCTTCTGCTCAAATCCTCCTGCAACAGCTTCTCCAACTCTATCAGACGTTGCAGTAAAACCTCTTCATCCCACACCATTGCCGATTCTTGTTTATTGCAATCAGTAAGATGCTGCCGATTTGGTTTCTCTAAATTATCACCCTGTTCGAGCAAAGAATAGATTTCTTCAACATTATGATATTCAGTTAACTTACCTTTATTGATCAACCAAAAGCGGTTACAGCTTTGCTCAATAAGACTTCGATCATGGCTGACAATCAAGGCTCCACCTTTATATTCCTTCAGAGTATCAAAGAGCTCTTCCTTACCCTCCAGATCAAGGTGGTTAGTGGGTTCATCAAGAAACAGCAAATGGTAACGCGCTAATGTTAACCCTATGAACAATAAACGCGCCCGTTCACCGCCACTCAGTGATGCCACTTTCTGCTGATGCCTTTGATATTCAAAACCTGCGCTGATAAGCGCCCGTTTACGCTGATCATCACTGGTTGGTGCAAAACGAATTAACGCATCACTCAGTGATTCATCACCCTGAATTTGCTCCAGCGATTGATCGTAGTAACCGAGCTGACATTGAGGATGATAATCCACATTCTGCAATGTCTTTTCCAGATATTCTTTATACAACACTTTCAACAAAGTAGACTTACCACAACCGTTGTTACCCAGAACAGCGACTCTATCGCCACTCTTGATCTGTTTCGACAGCACATTGAACAAAAGCACATTAGTGCCCAAAGGCATAACAGCCATATGTTCAATATCCAGCAATCGGTTAGCTGGTAATGCATCCCCCTGAAGAGTCAGCTTCCATGGAGTGCCTTGAGTGAGTTTAGTTTGTTGCTCAGCCAGACGCTGTTTACGTGCCAGCATCGTCTTCGCTTTACGAGAAAGATCAGGGCTGTCATAAACCTTACCCCATGTTGCTAACCGTTCAGCACTCTGCTCTAGCCTGTCTATCTCTTTTTGCTCACTGGCATGACGTTGCAGATCCGTCTGATCACGTTCGAGCAATGCCTGCCTTGCCTGAGAGCAAGCCATACCGAAGTGATATAAGGTTTTATCCCGCATGATCCAGGTAATATTAGTCACCCTATCCAATAAAGTCTGATCATGCGATACCAATACAAACGAGCCTTTCCACTGAGACAAAAAAGATTCCAACCATAGCAGAGAAGTCAGATCCAGATGGTTACTCGGCTCATCCAATAAAAGTAAATCAGGTTGCTGGATCACCGCACGACCAAGTAACAGGCGCATATGTTGCCCACCACTAAGATTCCCGATAGGTGTTTGCCAATCCTGTTCGGGGAATCCCAGTTCAGACAACAGAAGCTCGGCTCGCCAAATTTCGTCAACTTTAACTTTCTCGCTAATAGCCTCTATTAACGTGGCATCATGCAGAGATAAGGGTAAATGCTGTTCGACATACGCCAGAACACAATGATTCGCAATTGTGATCTTACCGCTGTAATCTTCCAAATTACCGCTAAGTAATTTCATCAGGGTGCTTTTACCACAGCCGTTATGACCGATAAGTCCAATTTTGTCGCCTTTGTTCAGGGTAAATGTTATATCCTCAAACAAAGGAGCCGAAGAGAAAGCAATAGAAAGTGATTGTGCAGATAAATAAGTGCTCATAGATAACTCAAGAATTTTGGGTGCAAAACACCGTTGTCAGATGCTGACAATAATTCTTCGAGCTTGAGTGAAGAGAACTCTAATTTGTGAAGTTACTACTTTATGTTAGTAACTAAATATTTTTTCGCTCAAGCTAAGATTATCGCAGCGTATGCCACAAACCCTTGAGCGAGCTTCTAATACCAAAGAAGCGAGCGAATAAACGCTGCATAGACATATAGGACCTCCTTTTTTATCTGGAAAAGTAATGATACTTTCTGGTTATTCGGTGGACTAATCATATAGAAAGTCTGCCAGAAAAAGCAAATAAATCAGATGAATTATTTGAAAAATGCGTTCTGTTTCTCATCTATTTTTCGCAGGAGATTCATTCCGATTTATCAAAAGCGCACGAATAAAAAATAACGTTATAGTTAGTAACGTCATTATTGTTACAGCCCAAATCAGCCCTTTCCAACCAAGTGCCTCGTAAATTCCCCCAGATGCAAGTGCGAATATCGTTGACACAGTAGCCAGAAGAGTTTCACTCACACCCTGAACACGGACTTTACTGATTCCATCAGGCATGCTGTTGATAATATGAGTTCCCCCTAAGAACATCAGGTTCCATCCTAATCCGGCAAAAATCAGCGGAACTCCGAGAATAACAATTTCTCTTTCATTGGTAAGCCCTATCAGAAAACCGACAAGGTTAAAGAGAGCACCCAACAGAATAATACGATTTGCCCCCATTCTTGATATCAGCATACCCGTGATAACACCGGGAGCGAACATAGCTACAAGATGAGCACCAATTAATATGCCCGTTTCTGAATTTCCCAAACCATAACCGACAGAAGCAATTGAGGCGGCTGACATAACTATCATCATAATTGCATGGCCTAACACCATTGACACAACTCCAAAAAACAAATAGTGGCTTGTGACAATAGATGAGAACCCAGTTGCCTGACTAACATCAGCTTCTGCTCGATTAACCGAATATCCGATTTCACGATTAAGTGGAACAAAGGCAAGCACAGCACATCCTCCAATAACGGACACCAGCGTGTATACCCCAATAAATGGAAGATCGAACCCCAGACTATCTCCTTTTCCATAGAGTTTGCTGCCAATGATGACCCCAATTATTCCAGAGGCCAGCAATAAAGAGCTTGCTGTTGCTGCCCGGTGCTTTGGAACGCTTTCAGCAGCAGCATACCGTAAAAAATTAATACCGATCATGGCGATACCAATTAAAAAATGCCCACCGAGTAAAAGCATGAAACTGTCTAAATAAATAGCTGCCGCTGAAGCAAATCCACCAAATATCATCGCCATACTGGCCAGAATAAATCCTGTTCTCCGATCGTAACGTGCCATTAAATTCGACAATGGAATTGAGCAAACACTTCCAGCAACCATTTGTATCGCTATTGGCAATGTTGCAAGCCAGGCCAATGGGGCAAGATACAGGCCGGCCAAACCTCCAACGGTAAAAAGTAACGGTACCGCACTTTCTAATGCGATATTCCCTAAGATAATTAAAATAAAGTTACGCATCTATTCTCCTCTGATAAGAGATATGTACGAATATTTATACTGTTAGTTTATTAAATTTTAAACTACCGATAACTTTATTTTTTGACACTATTACCAATAAAAATTTTATTGCCACTAACGCTTTGTTTAATATACCCAATAAGTTTAAAGTTGTAATGAATCTGCAACTTGAAAAATAAAGGGTATAAATCAATTCTGAGATATTATTCAGTATTAACTAAAACTCTTAGATATTTATTATCAAGTTATAAGGAAAAAATATTATTCTGACTACCATTAAAATTCGATTTACTTAACAAATCCTCCATATCTTCCAGAGTATCAGTATCTACATAAAAATCACTGACTCCCCGACTATTAATAATTCTTAATCTCTTACCATGTTGTTGAATTTCTTGTTCAATACTCATTCTCCAGACATTATTTCTGTGTTCAATAACAGCAATACCATGGTAGGGAAGATGCGGTGAATAATTCTTGTAACCAGGATATATCCTGATACCAATTACAGGTATTGTCTTATGATGAATAGTTGCCCGGATTGCATTAGGAAATAGCCTCTTTTCCCATTGGATACTCGCCATTGCTTCTTTCATAGCTCTGTACTGAATAAAGGCAGAGTGAACTCTATTCATGATCTCATGCTTTATCGCCAGATCAGGAAAAATAGAGTCACAGAATATCGATTTTTTTTGATTATATGTCAGAGAGAGATCTGAAATGTTAACTGTGCTCCCGACACTGGCATTGAAACGAATAGCTTCCTCATGACTAATTCCAAAAGATGGATCCAGTGTGAAAGTTTTCAGATGCTTTGATAAAGCACGGTCATAATCACCCTGAAATAATGCAACTATCTCAGATATATCAAGGATATTCACTATTTCATCGATTTTTCTTACATGAGTGAAGTCTTTCAGATCTTCTATATATTGTTCTGCCGCATCCATGGGATCACCAAAAATACCAGCATAAAATGTAGCGTCTGACAGAATATTGAAACGTATTCTGACTCCTGTATTTTTCTCAAGATATATTGAAATATTCGCGAGATGCAACAAAGATACCTCTTCTGCCATCGTCAGAGACGTAATATCATGTCTTTTCTGCCAATTGCTAATAACACAGAAAACAGGAAGTAGTATATCAATTTTCCCCTTTTCATTTATATTAGACTTAATTTTTTCTAACGTCTCTAAGCAGGATAAAAAAATACTCCTGGAATTAAACTGGATAGAGGGATGATTGAGATAATCTCTAACTAAAAGATGCAGAGGCGAGTTTTTTTTCCATTTCTCTTTCCACCACTGTTCAGATGGCAATGTTTTAGAAATGGAACATTTCTCAAGTAATACTTCTCTTAAGGCTGATGAAATTAAATTACCGTTGAATGTCATATCAGGTTCATATTCTGGCCATCCAAATTGACCAAATAAAATAGAATCTTCAATGATTGAACCGTTTGTGCTAACAGATATATTTTTCAATTTATCCTCCTAAATAAACATAGGCACATCCCGTAATTGAAATGTATGGATTTTTGAATAACTCTGTATTTAGCTTCTGGCTCTTTTTTATCATCTGAAAAAGAGTTTTACTCTCAATACGGATTGAGTCAGTTGCTGGCTACATATTCAAATATACTTATAAAATATCTCCTTTAGTTTTTTCTTTTCTTAAAAGTATTGGCAATTTTAAAGTCGCATATTGCCATAAAGGAGAATAGCTAATAATAATCAAAGGAAGCTATATCATTATCCGACAAGCAATGGTTATTATTTGTACATATTTTTTATCTCTTATAACATTATAAAAATGCTTTCTTCTTGGATACGTACTTCCTTATGATTTGAATCATCGTCAGCTTTTCCTTCATTGGTATAACAATGGATTGACACCAAATGAATCAGAAAGACTATTTTGGAAGAACGTTAAGGTAGTAACCAATTTTTATCGGCCATATCAATTGATGCAGGCAGGCTGGATGGCCGCCCTTATCCTAATCTATACGTCGCAATCACAAATCAAGAACATGGCATCATTATATTATCCGCTGAATCCAATATGACACCGGAAGATTTCTCCGTTAGTCTCGGTTACGGATCATGCCTAACCATTCCTGTGCAACAGCCTCTAGGTTCTGAAGAAAAGTTCGTTTGAACGAGAAACGTGGCATCGTATTACGGTTGGTAATAATAACTTAGCCCGAGCTTCTTCCCTTAAGAGTGCTTGAAGCATCAGCACAAAGCCAGATTTGCCTGAAGAACTATAATAAAAGATAGAAGGAATTGCCATCTAGAGATTTTTAGACTAATACTACATATTCAATCCTATAATAGGATAAAAGTTAAGTTTCGTTTATGAACCCAGAGTTTTATCTTCCACGCACATTATACAGCGACAACATTTTTTACAATGAGTCAGAACTTCTTGCTTCTTCTAATTTTATTGTTGTTTTAGCTGAACCTGGTGGAGGTAAAACACGACTACTTAATAGCCTGGCAATCCAACTGCAAACGGGGAATATTTCTGCGAATAAATTCTTTCATATAGGCTCTAGCAGTTTTAACAAACACATCGTTATTGATGCTTTTGATGAATTGGCAAAGATTGACTCATCAGGCATTTACCGGCTATTAGGTAAAGTAAGCGACTTACAACCGTCTGTCGTATTGCTATCTAGTCGATCTAGTGAATGGGATGACGCCTGTACAAAGAGCTTTACAGATTTTTTTGGCTGTAAGCCTCTAGTTGTACGTATGGAGCCATTTAACAGTATTGAGCAACAGCAACTTTTCAAAAACTACGTCCCTAAAAAGGATTTCAAAACCTTTCAAGATGAAGTTGCCCGCTTTGATTTAGAACCACTGTTGCCAAACCCCCAGTTTTTGCAATTATTTGCTGTTGCATATATTGCAAGTGAGGGAAAATTCACTAATAAGCATTCTATTTTTGAGCATACAATTGAATACTTAGCAAAAGAATACAATCCAAATATATCTCCAAAGGGAGAACTCCCCTTTGAGGGCAAAATTAAATTCGCTGAGGATGTTTTCGCAAAATTATTATTATCTGGCTCTGAAGGAGTTAGCTTAAGTGATATAAACTCTGAACGCTTATATCCTCAGCTAGACTCCCTTATTTTTGGTGAAAGTCAAATTGAAAACATATTGTCGACTCGGCTTTTTAAACCCGGTGACAAAGCAGACCAGCACCAACCTGTGCATAAGATCATTTCAGAGTATTGTGCTGCTAAATATCTAACAAAACGATTAACCTCAGATAATAACCGATTATCACTTTCACAGTGCTTATCCATAATCGCCCCTAATTCGACAGTCAGAGACGAACTTAGAGGCCTTCTTAGTTGGATGGCAGCTCTTGGAAGCAAACCAATACAAGAAGCAGTTATTGATCTAGATCCTTATGCAGTACTTACTGACGGTGACCCGTCTCAATTGCTAGGGCGTGTTAACGTTTTGTATTCATCATTTATTCGACCCACATGGGTAGCCAGATAATGACAAATGCCAGTGCCAATGTGCTGGCGTAATTCCGTGCCAATTCATCGTATCTTGTTGCGATTGCACGAAAATGTTTGATTCTGGCAAACGCATTTTCAACTAAATGACGATAACGATATAAACCCTTATCCCTCTTTTTAGCCGAGTTTCGGTTATTTTTTCGGTAGGGAATAACCGCCGTTGTCCCTTGTTCTTCGATATAATTTCTGAATGCCTGACTATCATATCCCTTGTCAGCGATGACAAAGTCCGGAGGCGGTGATTGCGCCACCAAACTTTTTGCATGCACAATGTCGTGAGTTTGCCCCTCAGATAATTCAAAATGAACAGGCAAACCATAACTGCCTACGGCCAAATGGATTTTGGTCGAGTCCCCCCGGCTTTTCCCAATCGCTTCATTCTCCTTTGAAGCCGCGCCTGAACTGTGCTGATGAGCACGGACAATCCTGCCATCAATGAACAACCATTCAGTATCAGAATCTTTAGCTAATTCCTTGAATAATGAATCAAAAACACCTTTGTTTGACCGCGCATTAAAACGCTTAAAAACGGTATTCCATTTCCCATATTCAACAGGCAGTTCCCGCCAAGGGCTCCCGGTTCTCATTTGAAAAAGGATACCTGCCAGAATTAGGCGATGCGTTTTTTATGGTAGACAAGCTGATTTTGTTGCATGAATACAAATAGCTTATCCCACACAGGGTCTGATAACATGGGTCTTGGCATGATAGTTCTGGTTACGAGTTTTTTGGTAAAAATAAGGATACCAAATTATCATGCCATTCAAATCCCCTCGTTCAAACGTCAACACGCCCTAATCTAATTATTTGTTAATTTCAGGAGTTATTTCATTGGATTTAGCTACACAGGGGTTAAATATGATTAACCAAAGCACCATTTATAGAGTATTGCCAGAAGCAAGAAACAGGCTGATCGCAGCTTATATGACAAGATGTTATTCGGGGAGTGCAATAGGCTCTGTTGTTGCTATTTATGCTTATAAGATCAATGGCTAGATTGGTGTTGTTATTGCTGGCTTAGCTATTTGGTAAATAACCCAATTTAACAGTCATAGTATCTACCCCAAAAGATAAGAAAACTAATTTATTAATTGATAATAAAGAAGAATGATAGGGTCATGACCATTAAGTAGATTTCAGCTACGAATTGAAAAACATGATAACATTACAACCATTGGCATATGCTGGGTGTGAAAGATGTAATGAAAACTATCAACCAAAAAAAGTTACTGACACAGGCTGAGGCAATCTGCCTGTCACGAGGGGTTCGTTTAACACCTCAACGCCTTGAAATTCTGCGTTTAATTTCAGCCCAACCAGGTGCAATAAGTGCCTATGATTTGTTGGATCTGCTCCGTGAAGTTGAGCCACAGGCAAAGCCACCAACGGTCTATCGTGGGTTGGAGTTTTTACTGGAACAAGGCTTTGTCCACAAAATAGAATCTACGAATAGCTATGTGATTTGTCACCACTTTGAAGAACCTTGCCATACATCAGCTATGTTTCTTTGTGATAGTTGTGGTTCTGTTACCGAACGGGATGCTAAAAATATTGAATCAGCTATACAAAATTTAGCGCAATATGCAGGATTTCATCTGCGGCACAGTGTGATAGAAGTTCACGGCTTGTGCTCTTCCTGCCATGAAATGAATTCTTGTACGGAATAAGTTTTAAACTCCGTTTTATTAGGCGGTCATCACTGATAAGTTTATTAATTTCCAAGTTCCCATATAAACGTTTGATTCGCGGGAACAATGACAAATGACCGCCCAAAATGACAAAGTGTGACGCTTTTACAATCAGAACCAATCCCCATTACGAATAACGCCAACTGCCAATCCTTCAATGGTAAAATTCTGTTCGCGTAAATCCACAACGATAGGCTCAAATTCAGGATTCTCAGCAATCAGTTCAATTCTGTTTCCTGTTTGTTTAAAGCGTTTTACTGTGACTTCATCTTCAATCCGTGCCACGATAACCTGCCCGTTAAGAACATCCTGAGTTTTATGCACAGCAAGCAAATCACCATCCATAATACCAATATCTTTCATAGACATACCGCGAACACGCAATAGAAAATCAGCATTTGGTTTAAATAATTCCGGATCCACCTTGTAATGACTTTCGATGTGTTCCTGAGCCAATAGTGGTTCACCAGCAGCAACACGACCGATTAGTGGTAATCCCGTACCTTCATCTTCCTCTTCAAGCAGCAAACGGATACCTCTGGAAGCACCAGCGACAATTTTTATCACCCCTTTACGCGCCAGTGCCTTTAAATGCTCTTCTGCTGCGTTAGGTGAACGAAAACCAAGGCGTGCTGCAATTTCAGCACGTGTCGGTGGCATACCCGTTTGCGAAATATGATCACGCACCAAGTCATAAACCTGTTGCTGCCTGGCAGTTAATGCTTTCATTTCGCCCCCTGTTTGTTTATACAGTCTGACTGTGAGTATATACAGCTAAAATTGAATTGGGAACCTGTCAGAATGTAAAAGCTGCTAAATAACGAATTTTGACGAAAAATAAATCACCTTAGCGTATAAAATGCGACCCTATGATTGTTACCCAGATGAACAGTGCCAAAATAACAGCTAAAAATACGGCAGCAGAACCCATATCTTTTGCTCGCCCCGACAATTCGTGATATTCATTGCCGATTCGATCAACCACAGCCTCAATTGCACTGTTTAGCACTTCAACAATAACCACCAATATGACAGAGCTAATGAGAAAAAGTCTCTCAAGCATGCCAAAATCAAAGGAAAATGCCACAATAATCGCTAAGACAGCTAAAATTACCTCTTGTCGAAATGCAGCCTCATTCTGCCACGCAGCTTTAATCCCTTTTGCTGAATATCCCGCCGCTTTAATAATACGGTTCAAGCCTGTTGATTGATTCGCCATAAAAATTTTCTTCAATAATCATAATAGTTTTAAGATCATATAACTTTTAGCTCTTATTATTATCTTATTTCCACAGATCTCAAAATTTGTTTCTGGTATGCTTGCGACGCATTGCTAATAAGAGGCTTAAAGCAGTTATGTCAGCTTGGCGTAAAATATATTATAAATTATTGAATTTTCCGATAAAACTTTTAGTAAAAAGTAAGCTTATTCCAACGGCTCCCATTCAAGAGTTGAGTCTTGATACGACCCGGCCTATTTTGTATGTGCTTCCGTATCATTCAAAAGCCGACTTATTGACTTTACGTCAACAATGTCTGGCTCAAGATCTACCAGATCCGTTAAACCCTTTAGATATTGATGATGCACAGCTTCCAAGTTGTGTTTTTATTGATGACGGCCCACGAGTGTTCCGCTGCTATGCGCCTAAGCATGAATCCGTAAAGATTTTTCATTCTTATCTGGACTTACATCGCAATAACCCTAATCTGGATATTCAGATGGTGCCCGTTTCCGTGATGTTTGGACGTTCCCCGGGGCGTGAAGGACAAGAAACAAATACAGCACCACAATTGCGCCTTCTTAATGGGATCCAGAAGTTTTTTGCAATCCTGTGGCTCGGTCGGGATAGCTTTGTACGTTTCTCCACGCCTGTTTCATTACGCAGTATAGCCGATGACCATGGTACGGATACGATTATTGCCAATAAACTTGCCCGTGTTGCACGTATCCACTATTCCCGTCAACGTCTGGCAGCAGTCGGGCCACGTTTACCTGCCCGACAGGATCTGTTCAGAAAGTTACTGGCATCCAAGGCCATTGAAAAAGCCATTGCCGATGAAGCCCGTAGTAAGAAAATCTCGCCAGAGAAAGCAAAACAGAACGCTATCAATATGCTGGAAGAGATTGCAGCGGATTTCTCCTATGAAACTGTACGCATAACAGACCGTGTTTTAAGCTGGACGTGGAACCGGCTCTATCAGGGCATCAATGTCCATAATGCCGAACGGATCCGCCAATTGGCTCAAGATGGTCATGAGCTGGTCTATGTTCCATGCCATCGCAGCCATATGGATTATCTGCTGCTCTCTTACGTGCTTTATCATCAGGGGCTAGTTCCACCACATATTGCAGCCGGTATTAATCTGAATTTCTGGCCAGCAGGGCCGATATTCCGCCGCCTTGGTGCGTTCTTTATCCGCCGCACTTTTAAAGGCAACAAACTCTATTCGACAATTTTCCGCGAATATCTGGGAGAACTGTTTTCCCGTGGTTATTCTGTTGAATATTTTGTTGAAGGAGGACGCTCCCGGACAGGCCGCCTGCTCGATCCGAAAACCGGTACACTTTCGATGACATTACAGACAATGCTGCGCGGAGAATCACGCCCTATTACCATTGTGCCAATCTATATCGGTTATGAACATGTGATGGAGGTTACGACTTATGCCAAAGAGCTACGGGGCGCAACCAAAGAAAAAGAAGGGTTTTTTCAGATGGTTCGTGGGTTACGTAAACTACGTAATCTGGGGCAAGGCTATGTGAACTTTGGTGAACCAATCCCATTAGTACAATATCTGAACCAACATGTTCCAGAATGGCGTGATTCTATCGATCCAATAGAAGCGCAGCGCCCAGCATGGTTGACACCAACAGTCAGTAAGCTGGCTGGTAATATTATGGTTAACATCAATAACGCCGCAGCCGCAAACGCAATTAATTTATGTAGCACAGCCTTATTGTCATCACGTCAGCGAGCACTTACTCGCGAACAGCTGATTGAACAATTAGATTGCTATATACAATTGTTGCGTAATACTTCTTACGCGAATGATGTCACAGTACCGAAAAAAACAGCAGAAGAACTGTTGGATCATGCTTTACGGATGAATAAGTTTGAGGTCGAAAAAGATGGTCTTGGGGATATTATTATCCTGCCTCGCGAAAACGCGGTACTGATGACCTACTATCGCAACAATATCCAACATCTGTTGATTCTGCCATCTTTGATTTCCAGCATTGTGATGCATCACCGTCGTATCAGCCGCAGTGAGTTGCTTAGGCAGGTACAACTGATTTATCCTCTGCTTAAGCAAGAACTTTTCATGCGTTATAGCAAGAAAGAGTTGCCTGATGTGGTTAATACATTGATTGATGAACTGGCACGTCAATACCTGATTTGTAATAAAGAGCAGGAAATACTGGTACTCAATCCTGCGCGTATTCGTCCATTGCAATTGCTGGCAGCAGGTATCCGGGAAACGTTACAACGCTATGCCATCACGCTTTCTCTATTGAATGCAACTCCCGATATCAGCCGAGGTACATTGGAGAAAGAGAGCCGGATGCTGGCACAACGTTTATCAGTGCTACATGGAATCAATGCGCCGGAATTCTTTGATAAAGCGGTTTTCGCTTGCTCAGTGAATACATTGCGTGAAGAAGGTTATATCCACGATAACGGTAACATGGTTACCATAAGTGCCCATGCACTTTATCAGGTATTGAGTAAGTTAATGTCTCCAGAGATCCGTCTGACTATCGAGAGTGTCAGCATGCCTCCTGAGCATAATGACCAAAAACCAGCAGATGAAAATCAGGAATAACACATTGATATTCTGAAAAGAATTATTCTTAAGCTGATCGTGCTGAAAAAGAAAAGATTAACGGGCGGTGCTACCGCCCGTTCCCTTAAAAAACATAACTGAAAAGAATACCGAGGAACAAAATAAAACCAACGTAGTTATTGTTCATAAATGCCTGAAAACAAGACTCCCGCTGACGGTCAGAAATCAGTTTTTGTTGATAGATGAAGAGCGCTCCTGCCAATAATACTGTCCAGTAATACATTCCACCTAAATTCACTATACAACCAACCGATACGAGAATTGCCAGCATAACGAATTGTAAAGTACCAATGATTAACTTATCAAAGTGCCCGAACAGCACTGCCGTTGATTTCACACCGATTTTCAGATCATCATCACGATCCACCATTGCATACTGAGTATCATAGATTACAGACCAGATTATGTTCGCCAAAAATAATAACCAACACTGTAATGGTAAGGACTCACTTACTGCTGCGAAAGCCATAGGAATTGACCAGCCATAAGCTGCACCCAACACAACTTGTGGCAAGTTACTGATCCGTTTAACGAAAGGATAAAACCATGCCAACCCTAACGCGACAAAGGATAAAGCAATCGTCATTTTATTCAGTGTCAATACAAGCGCAAAAGAGATCAACACAAGTGTAGCAAACAAAATTTTGCATGCTTTTTCGCTGATATCACCACTGGGAAGCGGACGAAATTTTGTCCGTTCAACGTGCCCGTCAAATTTCCTATCAGCGAAATCATTAATACAACATCCTGCCGCCCGCATGAAAAAGACGCCCAGAGTGAAAACCAGCAAGATATGTAAGTTCGGCATACCTTTTGCTGCTATCCATAATGCCCAATAGGTTGGCCATAATAACAATAATACGCCAATGGGTTTATCGATACGCATTAAACGGCAATAGGCGCGCCATTTATTTTGCGTCATACTGACCTCCAATCTATTTCTCCTTTTTCATATTATTTATTTTATATACAGGTGATCCCGGCAAAAAAACTTCTGTAAGTAGTAAAGGCTTCTCTGATAACCGCAGCAAAGAGCGCCGCGCCCAACGCTGTCCTTGTTGACCTATTTGAATATAATCCCGCGTCAGATTATTGCCACTAAACAGGTAACGCCCAAGTGGAACGGTTCCCACATCCACCAGCTTTTTGTCTGGTCCTGTTAATGTTTCCTCAGGGATTACTGTACGCCCCAATAGCCACGGAATACTATCCCCATATAAGACAATTTCACGTAACCAATATTTTTCACTTATAGGTAAGTGCTCACTTTCATCGCCAATATCTGCTGCTGTAATGAAACATTCCCGAAATGGTGCAACTGTTACATGATGGCAATGTTGTTCAAAACGATGTGTCATTGAACCGACTTCCATCAGCCAATCTAAAATATTTTTCGGAGTATTAACCTCACCAGCCGAAAGCCAGTGAATAGGTGTAGAAGTTAATATTGTGTCATTTGCCATATCATTTTCCAATTGCGGAGAACATCAATTTCTCCGACAGCACAACGAATGGAATCTGAGGATATCATGTTGCAGGCCAATAAAATAAAAAGTTGATAACAAGTTATGGAAATTACAAAAAATATCCCCCCAACAAATGGTGTTATTGGGGGGATATAAAATTAAATAAAATAGAAAATCAGATTAACGCCACTCTTTAAAGCGGTTAATGAGGCCATTTGTAGAACTGTCATGGCTATTCACGGCTTCTACCCTCTGCAATTCAGGCAGAATACGGTTCGCCAATTGTTTGCCCAGTTCCACTCCCCATTGATCGAATGAGAATATATTCAGAATTGCTCCCTGAACAAAGATCTTATGTTCATACATGGCAATTAATGCGCCTAGACTGAATGGTGTAATTTCTCGCAACAGAATTGAGTTGGTTGGGCGGTTACCTTCAAACACTTTAAATGGCACAACATTTGCCACATCCTGTGCATTTTTTCCGGCGGCAGCAAATTCAGCTTCCACCTGCACCTGAGTTTTACCAAAGGCCAGCGCTTCAGTTTGTGCGAAAAAGTTAGATAGCAGTTTGCTGTGATGATCAGCAGCCGGGTTATGACTAATTGCAGGTGCTATAAAATCACATGGAATCAGTTTCGTTCCCTGATGGATAAGCTGGTAGAAGGCATGTTGACCATTTGTACCCGGCTCACCCCAGATAATCGGCCCAGTCTGATAATTTACCGGATTGCCATTACGGTCAATATATTTACCGTTTGATTCCATATTTCCCTGCTGGAAGTATGCAGCAAAACGGTGCATATATTGATCATAAGGCAGAATCGCTTCAGTTTCTGCACCAAAGAAATTGTTATACCAGATGCCAATCAGCGCTAACAGAACAGGAATGTTTTGTTCAGGTGCGGTTTGCTCAAAGTGTTTATCCATAGCATGAGCACCACTCAGCAACTGCTCGAAGTTATTATAACCAATGGAAAGTGCAATGGATAAGCCTATCGCAGACCAGAGGGAATAACGACCACCGACCCAATCCCAGAATTCAAACATATTTTGTGGATCAATGCCGAATTTGCTGACTTCCTTCTCATTAGTTGAAAGCGCAGCAAAATGTTTAGCGACATATGCTTCATCACCTGCACTTTGTAGGAACCAGTGACGGGCAGAATGAGCATTAGTCATCGTTTCCTGTGTGGTAAAGGTCTTGGACGCAATCAGGAATAGTGTGGTTTCTGGATCCAGAAATTTCAATGTCTCCACAATATGGGTTCCATCTACATTGGAAACAAAGTGCATATTGAGGTGGTTTTTATAGGCTTTCAGCGCCTCAGTCACCATATATGGGCCGAGATCAGAGCCACCAATACCAATGTTTACCACATCAGTAATAGCCTTACCGGTATAGCCTTTCCACTCTCCACCAATGATACGCTCACTGAACGATTTCATTTTTGCCAGCACCGTATTCACTTGCGGCATAACATCTTCCCCATCTACGTGAATTGGAGAATTACTGCGGTTACGCAGAGCAATGTGCAACACAGCACGATCTTCAGTACGGTTAATCTTTTCACCGGAAAACATACTATGGATAGCACCGGATAAATCCGTTTCTTTCGCTAATGCTTGTAATTTTTTCAATGTTTCCGCGGTAATACGGTTTTTGGAGTAATCAACCAGAATCTGATCGTCAAACGTTGCAGAGAATGCTGCAAAACGCGCCTTATCCTGTTCAAACAGATCTCGTAAGTGAACATTCTTCATCTGTTCAAAATGTTGTTGCAATACTTTCCAAGCTTCGGTCTGGCTAGGGTTGATGTTTTTCATGAATGATGCTCTCTGTCAACTGTAGATAAACAATAGGAATGCACAGAATTGTAACAAGTTAATGCTGTGATGGATCTCTTTTTCCTTTTACTGACTGATATTGGTCAAAATAAGTCATTATTTCCAGCTCTAATTGCTTATATCTTTCAAATTTGGCATCCATTGGATATATAGGAAAAAACGATAATTTCATTCTGATCATGAAAGATATTGATGCTTAATTCTCAAGCATTGACTCAACAAAGCTAACCCGATATTTCTAACTCTCTATTTCTAAACTAACTCTTTACTCCTAAAACAGAAGGCTATCATCCATGAGTGCAGTATCTTCTCCCTACTCGCAGTATGTTGTTGCAAAATTCGGTGGTACCAGTGTGGCGGACTTTGATGCCATGAATAGCTGTGCTGATATTATTTTGGCAAACAGAGATGTTCGCGTAGTTGTTTTATCAGCTTCCGCTGGTGTCACTAATCTATTAGTCACATTAGCATCTGGTTGCGATAAAGATAAACGGGAGAAGTGCCTGAAGCAGATCCGTGATATTCAATATGCAATGATCAAGCGGTTAAATGAAACGGATGTGCTTAAAGAAGAGATTGAGCACTTACTAGATAATATCGCAACGTTGTCAGAAACTGCCTCACTGGCAACATCTGAGGCGTTGACTGACGAGTTAGTCAGCCATGGGGAAGTCATGTCTACACTGCTGTTTGCCGAATTGTTACGTCAGCGCAACACGGATGTCGAATGGTTTGATATCCGCCGGATAATGCGCACCAATGATCAATTTGGGCAAGCAGAGCCTGACACAAACCAGCTCAATATATTAGTGGCAGAGCATCTCCAACCTCGTCTGAATAACACGATTGTCATCACACAAGGTTTTATCGGCAGAGAAGAAAAAGGCCGCACAACAACATTAGGACGTGGCGGCAGTGATTATACCGCCGCCCTGCTTGGCGAAGCACTGAGCTTGCGGCGTGTCGATATTTGGACGGATGTCCCGGGGATCTACACAACCGATCCCAGAGTTGCCCCAACCGCCAAACGTATTGATAAGATTGCTTTTGATGAAGCGGCCGAGATGGCAACATTTGGTGCCAAAATTCTCCATCCAGCTACCCTACTGCCAGCCGTCCGCAGCGGTATTCCTGTTTTCGTTGGTTCGAGTAAAGAGCCGCAAGCTAGCGGTACACTGGTTTGCAACAGAACAGAAAATCCACCTCGTTTTCGGGCATTAGCATTGCGGCGTAAACAGACTTTATTAACTCTGCATAGCCTGAAAATGTTGCATGCAAGAGGCTTTCTGGCAGAAGTTTTTACCCTGCTTTCACGTCATAATATTTCGGTGGATTTGATTACTACTTCAGAAGTAAGTGTTGCTTTGACACTGGATACCACAGGCTCCACCAGCACGAACGGCAGTTTGCTGACCAATGCCCTGCTGACTGAACTTTCAACATTGTGTCGTGTGGAAGTTGAAGAAGATTTGGCACTGGTGGCAATTATCGGCAATAAACTTTCACAGGCCAAAGGATTAGGAAAAGAGATTTTTGGTCCCCTAGAATCCTTTAATATCCGTATGATCAGCTATGGAGCAAGTAGCCATAATGTTTGTTTACTCGTGCCAGGCAGAGATGCAGAACAGATAGTTCAGGCACTTCATCGTAATCTGTTTGAAAACTGACATTCAAAGGCTAATCAACATATTAACTATGTGACGTGACGTGATGTAATTTCATCCCATAATGGGATGAGATTACACCTTCAACTCTCATATTTCCTCTCACTAAAAGCAATTTTTACCTCTACTCATCGGATGTGTTTTTTCCCTCTTTATCATCCATAATAAGAAAACGAAAACAAATTCCATTTTTTCTCTACCGCAGTCATACTATAAGTAGAGGATAATTTAGAGGGAATCTTATGAGCTCCGCCATTGCCAGCAAACGTACCAAGAAAACTAAAATGACAGCCGGTAGTGCCGCTGCAAGCGGTCAGGTTCAGTCCTTAAGCCGAGGCTTATCCCTTTTGGAATATATTTCTGATTCACAAAGTGGAGTCGCATTGACTGACCTTGCTATTCAGGCTGGCCTTCCCAATTCCACCACCCACCGTCTTTTGACCACATTGCAGCAGCATGGGTTTGTTCGTCAGATTGGCGATCTGGGTTTGTGGGTAATTGCATCACATGCTTTTGTTGTCGGCAGCAGCTTTCTGCAAAGCCGCAATCTGATGGTATTGGTTCACCCGATTCTACGCCAGCTAATGGAAGATTCCGGTGAAACCGTCAATCTTGCTATTTTCAATATTGATGAGTATGAAGCAGTCATTGTCGATCAGGTGCAATGTAATGCACTGATGCGGATGTCCGCTCCAATTGGCGGCCAATTGCCGATGCACGCTTCCGGCGCAGGTAAAGCGCTCCTTTCCACGTTGTCCGAACAAAAGTGCCTACAATTACTGCATAAAAAAGGATTACACGCCTATACACAACATACTCATACCACCGCAGCCGCGTTGAAAGAAAATCTTGAACAAATCCGTAAGCAAGGTTTTTCACTCGATGATGAAGAGCACGCCCTTGGGTTACGCTGTATCGCTGCCTGCATTTATGATGAGCATCACGAGGCTTTTGCCGCTATTTCTATCTCCGGCCCAATATCGCGTATCTCTGATGATCGGGTAACTGAACTTGGTGCCCTTGTTATGCGGGCGGCAAAAGAGGTTAGTCGGGAATATGGAGGAATTAAGTGAAATTCCGGTTAATTTCACTTTTTTACGGCACAGCTAATATCAACCAGATGAGATGGTCATTGAAATCATGGGGTTGTATTCACCGGATTCTTCTTTTGTCCATCCCAATATGCTATTACATAATGCCTTGAATCAAGAGCCATGGCTCAATGACATTTTTATAATCAGGGATTTTAAATCCCGCATGTCTGATTTGACGAGAGAAACTGCTAATGAATAACTGGAAAACAACCGCAGAAAACATCCTGACTGATGGCCCTGTCGTCCCTGTCATTGTAATCAATGAAATTGAACATGCTGTACCATTAGCAAAAGCGCTGGTTGCCGGTGGAATACGCGTGTTGGAAATCACCCTGAGAACTGAATGCGCACTGGAAGCCATTCGCCTTATCGCCAAGGAAGTTCCTGAAGCGATTATCGGTGCTGGAACGGTCATTAATCCAGAACAACTGGCAGCCGTCACTGAGGCTGGGGCTCAGTTTGCCATTAGTCCGGGGTTGACTGATGAGTTGTTAAAAGCAGCGGCTACTGGTTCAATTCCTCTTATTCCGGGGATCTCTACAGTCTCTGAATTAATGCTAGGTATGAGCTATGGTTTAAACTGCTTCAAATTCTTCCCAGCAGAAGCAAATGGTGGTGTAAAAGCCCTGAAAGCCATCACTGGCCCATTCCCACAGGTACGCTTCTGCCCGACAGGTGGCATTTCTCCAGATAATTACTGCGATTATCTGGCACTGAATAGTGTCCTGTGCATAGGCGGTTCATGGTTAGTACCAAATGATGCGTTGAAAAAAGGTGATTATGCTCATATTACGGAATTAGCGCGTAGTGCAATTGCGGGAGCTAAAGCATAATTTAGAAGATTAATTTTACCAAATGCGGAAATTCTATTATTTCAATATTTTTACTTATTAGAATTCCCGCATTACAAAATCTAGTATAGTTTCTTAGCCAAGTGTTTTTTAAAAAAATTACTTTTATTCTTAGATATTGTTTTTTTAAACTGAGAGCTCCATCACTATTTATGAATGAAATGATAAAATCTATTCCCAATATCACTATCAACTAATTGCTTTTAATAGAGCCCACATACCCGAACCACTATCTCTATTGGACAATAGTGAAGTATATACTTTATACACAGCATCAGGTTGTTCTGCTAACCAAGCAGTATCAAGAAATCCGCCATGTGTGTTATTAAAACCATTAAGTAAGCGAATAATATCTCCTGTACGGATTTTTCCATCAAACACATTCGTACTATCGGCAAAAATATACCAGACCGCTGTATCGAGAGAATGCACCGGTCTATCCGCCGTGTATACATTGTAGAGCTCTGGATATGGTGCATTGCCACTTACTCTCAGATATCCTCCATCATTGCGGTAAAAGTTCACTAGAAAAACAGTATCACCACTATAAACTTCCGTTCCCAAACTCTTACCTTCTGCTGATAATATTTGCCATGAACCAGAGCCTGTATCCCGGTTTGGTAAAGCTGATGTTAAAACATTATATTTTTCTCCCAATGACGTTGCATATCCATTAGTATCAAGATAGCTGCCATTAGCATATCTGTTTTTAATATGAAGAATATCACCGTATAAAATAATATCTGCCATTATTTTCTCCCTAAATACTATTTAAAATTGATAGGACTATTTTATTAATGGTTATTATGATTAAATTACAAAACTATTTTTATTAAAAATTTAATGACCATTGACAGAATCATATCATTGAAAATTAATAAGTGAATAGATATCTATTTTAAAATACTCTTTAATACTTACTCTATATCATATATAGAAGAAATTATTTTATTTATGGTAAATACCGTCTTACGCTATATTTTTTTCTCAGTTTTCATTACGCTGGCAAAACCTTTGTCTACTACGATAAGCAAAAACATCCTCTACATGTCCTCTTTTAATACGCTCCTGCAATGCCCGCCAGTAATCTGCTTTAAATAGGTCACTGTGGCTTTCCTCAAAATACTTACGAATACGCTTGTCACTACATAAAAAATACCGGAACTCCTCAGGAAAAACATCGTTGGGAGCAACGCTGTACCACGGTTCGCTAGCAAGTTCATCTTCTGGATAACGCGACGGAGGTATATCTCTAAAATTCACTTCGGTCATATAGCAGATTTCGTCATAATCGTAGAAAATTACCCGTCCATGACGTGTAACACCAAAATTCTTAAATAACATGTCACCCGGAAAAATATTCGCCGCTGCCAACTGCTTAATCGCATTCCCATATTCCTCTACGACATCTTTCATATGAATTTCATCCACTTGTTCCATGTATATGTTCAGTGGGATCATTTTCCGTTCCATATAAAGGTGTTTTATCAAGATCTTGTCACCCAGATCTTCAAGTTTTGCAGGGATCTCTTTTTGCAGTTCCTCCATTAATTCCGGGCTGATATGGCGTTTATCGATGATAAAATTCTCAAACTCCTGTGTATCTGCCATTCTTCCGACGCGATCATGCTCTTTTACCAGCCGATAACACTCCTGAACCCGCTCCTGAGATACCTCTTTCTGTGGAGCAAATTTATCCTTTATAACCTTAAATACACGGTCAAAGGAAGGAGAAGTGAAGACCAGCATAACCATACCTTTCACCCCCGGGGCAATGGTAAATTGCTCTTGAGATGAGTTAATAAACGTCAGATATTCACGATAATATTCTGTTTTACCGTGTTTTTGGCAACCAATAGCCATATAGAGTTCAGCCGTTGATTTGGTTGGTAGAATTTCACGCAACCACTCCACCATTGCTGCCGGCAAAGGGGCATAAACCATAAAGTAAGAGCGGGCAAAACCAAAAACAATGCTGGCATCATCATGATGAGTCAAACAAGTATCAATAAAAATTCTGCCTGATTCATCATGGTGAATAGGTAATAAAAATGGATAAGTCATTGCATCCAGTCTGATTTTTCCTACCAACCAGGCAGCCTTATTACGATAAAATAGTTCGTTAGCAATCTGAAATGTTGCCTGCAATAAGTCGTGTCGAGAAAATGTATTCAGTAAGTACTGCGTGATGTAACCAATATCCCGCTCTAAATTTTCCCATTTCAGACGCAACGGTAAGTCATTTAAGATTGCTTGCAACATGGATTCTAAGTTGCCATCAGGAAAAAAATCCCGTGATAATGGCCGCGAAATATGACGAAAACGCCGTAGTGGTTGGGAAGAGAAGATAAATAAATTTTCTTGCTGCAAATTTCTGTGCTGAAACAAGCGGCAATAAACTGAGTTAAAAAAACTTTCTGCAATCTCAAAACGGGGATAATCCGGCAGTAAACGGGTATAAACAGCTTTGACTCTAGCAATGTATTCTTCGTCATACTGCAATTGCAATGAACCACTGATACATTTCAATTGTTCAACCACTAAACCAACATGGTGGTCATACAGGTTGATACGTTTCTTCATTGCCTGCTGTACTGCATGCCAATCTGCCTGTTCAAAACGCTGTTGTGCGCCAGAAGTGACTTCCAGAAATCGGCCATATTGCGCATCAAATCCCTGTAAAATAGTTTGTGCAACTAAGTGTGCGAAATCTGTTTCCATATTTACCACCTTAATCCGACGCGTAAAGGGGAATTCCTTACGGAATCCCCCAAAAGTGATATCAATAGATATGTAAACTTAGAATTGCTGTTCTTCTGTTGATCCAGTCAGAGCCGTAACAGAAGATGCTCCTCCCTGAATAATCGTGGTTACTTTATCAAAATACCCTGTACCCACTTCCTGTTGATGCGAAGAGAAAGTATAGCCTCGATCAAGTGCTGCAAACTCCCGCTCTTGAACTTTCTCAACATAGTGTTTCATTCCTTCGCCGCGAGCATAGTCATATGCCAAATCAAACATGTTGAACCACATGCTATGAATACCAGCCAAAGTAATAAACTGAAATTTATATCCCATCTCAGAAAGTTGTTCCTGGAAACTGGCAATAGTTTTATCGTCTAGGTTCTTTTTCCAGTTAAAAGATGGGGAACAGTTATATGCCAGTAATTTCTCCGGATATTCTGTATGAATCGCTTCTGCGAAACGACGGGCAGCCTCAATATCCGGGGTAGAAGTTTCACACCAAACAACATCTGCGTACGGTGCATAGGCCAATCCACGACTGATAGCCTGATCAATGCCAGCGCGGGTACAGAAGAAGCCTTCGCAAGTCCGTTCGCCAGTGATGAATTCACGGTCATAAGGATCACAGTCAGATGTCAGTAAGTCAGCAGCATCAGCATCAGTACGGGCAATAAGAAGAGTTGGAACGCCTAATACATCGGCCGCTAAACGAGCGGCTACTAATTTTTGAATGGCTTCTTGAGTCGGCACCAATACCTTGCCGCCCATATGCCCGCATTTCTTCACAGCAGCCAACTGATCTTCGAAATGAACTGCGGCAGCACCAGCTTCAATCATTGATTTCATTAATTCAAACGCATTCAGGACACCACCAAATCCAGCTTCTGCATCCGCCACAATCGGCAGAAAATAATCAATGTATTCCATGCTCTCAGGGCCAATTTCATTTGCCCATTGGATCTGATCGGCACGGCGAAAGCTGTTATTGATACGCTTAATGACATTCGGGACAGAATCAACCGGATAGAGTGATTGATCGGGATACATACTGGCGGCTGTATTAGCATCAGCAGCAACCTGCCAGCCAGAAAGATAAACCGCCTCAAGGCCAGCTTTAGCCTGCTGAAGCGCCTGACCACCTGTCAGTGCTCCGAGTGCGTTTACATAACCTTTTTTTGATTTTCCATGCAGCAGTTCCCATAACTTGTTCGCTCCCATTTGCGCCAAAGTATGTTCAGGGTTGACTGAGCCGCGTAATTTAATGACATCTTCAGCTTTATATGGACGGTTAATACCTTTCCAGCGTGGTTTTTTCCATTCTTGTTCTAATTGAGTGACTTGTTGTGCTCGAGAAACGGTCATGATGTTTTATTTCCTATTCTTAATTAATTAGATATTAATTTATTAATCGGATATTGTTTTTGCATTAATCAAGTAATTGATAGCCCGGTAGGGTTAGAAAATCGACTAAATCATCTTGTGTGGTGATCCGTTCCATCAGGTCTGAAGCCTCCATAAATCTCCCTTGGTTAAAACGCTCCTCCCCAACTTCTTGTTTAATGACTACCAATTCTTCTTTCAGCATCTGGCTGAACAATTCTTTTGTTACCTTTTTACCGTTGGCAAGTGACTTTTCATGGTGGATCCATTGCCAAATAGAGGTACGAGAAATTTCCGCAGTAGCTGCATCTTCCATCAAACCGTATATCGGTACACAACCATTACCTGAAATCCATGCCTCTATGTACTGGACGGCAACCCGAATATTTGCCCGCATCCCTTCTTCTGTTCTCTCTCCCAAGCTCGGTGCAAGCAGTTGTTCCGCAGTAATCGTTTCATCTTCTTCACGGAAAACCATCAGTTGATTTGATCTATCACCTAGTTTGGAATTGAATACATCCATAGCAACATCAGCGAGGCCGGGGTGTGCGATCCATGTACCATCATGGCCATTATTAGCCTCCAGATCTTTATCAGCCCTGACTTTGTCTAATACTTTCTGATTCTGCTCAGGATCTTTACTCGGTATAAATGCCGACATTCCCCCCATAGCGAATGCGCCGCGCTTATGACAAGTTTTAATTAATAAACGGGAATAAGCACTCAAGAAAGGCTGTGTCATGGTGACAGACTGACGATCAGGTAAAACGCGATCAGCATGATTCTTTAATGTCTTGATATAACTGAAAATATAATCCCACCGTCCACAGTTCAGACCAACAATGTGGTGACGTAAGTGATAGAGAATTTCGTCCATTTGGAAAACGGCTGGCAGTGTCTCAATTAAGACGGTAGCTTTTATCGTCCCTTTTGGCAGATTGAAACGCTCTTCCGTAAAACTGAAAATATCACTCCACCACTGCGCTTCATGGTAGCTCTGAATTTTAGGCAAATAGAAATAAGGGCCACTCCCTTTTGCCAGCAACTGCTTATGATTCAAGTAAAAATAAAGTGCGAAATCAAATAATCCGCCAGAGACTGACTCATTCTTATAAATGACGTGTTTTTCTGACAGATGTAATCCCCGGACACGAGCAATTAAAACAGCGGGATCAGATTTCAGTTCATAACGTTTACCCTGTTCATTAGCATATGAGATTGTCCCATTAACCGCATCCCGTAAGTTAATTTGCCCATCAATGACCTTATCCCATGTTGGTGCCAGAGAATCTTCAAAATCTGCCATAAACACCTTAACATTGGCATTTAATGCATTGATGACCATTTTTCGTTCTACAGGACCTGTGATCTCCACTCGGCGATCTTTAAGATCGTCAGGAATACCCTGAATCTTCCAGTCGCCATTTCTAATGGAAATAGTTTCCGAAATAAAATTCGGAAGCTCGCCATCATCTATTCTCTTCTGCCAATTCACACGATCTTCTAGTAATTCTCTACGTCTGTCAGAAAATTTGACAACCAGATCCTCTAAAAATTGAACAGATTCAGTTGTTAGTACCTGTTTTTCAGCTTCAGAGAAAGGTTTTATAAAAGTTAATTCAGTTGCTAACACTTGCTGTGCCATCCCCGGTTCCTCGCTTTAAAATACTCATCCATATAAGAGTAATCAATATAAAAAATAAATCAAAAACCATTTCCATTATTTTAAATAAATAAAAAAATAATATTAAAATCATTATGTTATATAAAATAAAAGAAAACAAAAACAGGGAATTGAATTCCAAAATAATCCACACGACATTGTTAAGCTTTTGTTATATATAAGAAATGGAAAAAATGGGGATCTGCTGGCAGAAAAACAGAAAATTAAAAAAATGAGAAATGACTCGCTTCAGTCAGTTCTCATTTCTCACAGTTTTAAACTGATTGGTAATGATTCCAATTTATTGATAATGAGGAATATTCAGATAATATCCAATGATTCTGTCATACATTTCTATGGATTTTGAAAAAAACAGAGTGTTGCGAGCCAGTCTTGCCAAATGCTGACGGAGAATTAAAAAACAATACATTATGAAAGTTTTCACTCCACTGCATTACTTTTTTCGATATTCTGAACAGGTATTATCTAACGTTTTAAATAACAGCCGTATCTAATTCACACAGGACGCAACAAAAAAGAATATTCGGGTTAATATGATATTAACGGAATGTTATTGATGGGTGAGTTATATGATAAACCCGCAGAAAGCTGCGGGTTAAATATTGAGATTATTTATTTTCTTTCTTCAAGAGGAGAATAACGTGACTCTATTTTAACGTTAACATAAAAGTCACCGGAATTATCTTTATGATGAGTATCTAAAAATAAAAGAGTTAATTCGCCATCTATGGGAACTGTCTTGTGGAGTACACCATTGCCAATTTCATAGGTCTTATCACCAATTTTTGCAACTAAAGCACCACCTGAAAGATTAGGAGGACGCCCTTGAGGAGCAGACCACAGATTCGGACGGTTGTCATTGGCAATTTTCACCCATCCTGAAGCAATGATAGATATTACATCTCCTTTTTGGAGTACAAGCCCTGTCGGTTGACCTTGCGCTAGTTTGCCGGGAACAGTTCCAGACCAATCATACATAGTATTACCTCCAATTATGTTTTTATAACTTCATGAAGGCGGGATACTTCTCCGCCTGTGAACATCAATAAACTGGTTCATCAATACTGGAGAATGTTTCTTGGGTTAGGGTGGCACAGAATGGCTGAGAGGACATCAATAAAATCCATTCCCATTGGTGATAAAATTTGGCAAAGATGCTTCCTCTTCGTCTTTTAACCATTTGATTTAATTAACTTCCGTCTCTCTGACAGAATTAAGTAAGACGAGTGAAAACTTTCGCGTAACTTTTAGGAAACACTATAAATCTTTGATTAAACTTAATTATAGCAAATCGTTAGAATTAAAAAGCTCTTTAAAAACAAGATGATATAAAACAGTGAGAAGCGCAGTGATTACCCGCTGCGTGTCGTTGGTTTGATGAGATGGCACTATCGGTGATGTTATTGCGAAAAGATCAGGAGATCACGGTTACGGGAAAATCTTCTTACTGGCAGGGCTATCAGTTGGCTGCTACCTCAATCGCTTAATAGGTTCCGACGAATAGCGTCGCAACCTCTTCACAAGGTCGGAACGTTTGGCGTACTGACCAGCTCACTACCGACAATACTCGTTAGCAGCACTCTGTTGATGTTCTCATCTTGTGCTGTGTTTATATAGTTATGCAACTATCTGTGTATAAATAATTATATAAATACCAAAGAAAAATTAAATAAACATAAAATTTAATTATCTGAATTCATTAAAATTAAATCCTTTATGCTTAGATCATACGGTGTGATCTGGTATACATAGTAATTAAGCCAATTTGAAAATAATAAATGTCCGTGACTACGCCATGTTGCAACAGGCTTATTTTCTGGATCATTATTCGGAAAATAATTGGCCGGTAACACAGGTGCTAACCCAGCAATTTGATCACGCTGATATTCTGCTGCTAATGTTCCAACATCATATTCTGGATGCCCCGTGACAAATACCAACCTTTTATCTTTACTAGCAAACAAATAAACACCAGCTTCCTCTGAACTAGCCAAAATATCTAGATCTGTATGCTCACGAATAGCTGACTCCGGAAAATCAGCAAAACGTGAATGAGGAGCCCAAAATGATTCATCAAACCCTCTGGTCAATAGTGCAAAAGGATCCAGAATTGTATGAGAATAAACACCTGATAGTTTAATTGTTCGTGTATATTTAGGGAGGTTATAAAGAATGTTTAACGCGGCCTGAACGGCCCAACAAACGAAAAGTGTTGAAGTCACATGACACTTAGCCCAATTGATAATTTTTTCAATTTCTTGCCAATAAGTAACATCTTCAAATTTTACTAATCCCAAAGGAGCACCTGTTACGATCAAACCATCAAAATTTTGGTCTCTTATGGATTCAAAATCACAATAAAAATTATCCAAATGTTCTGCTGGCGTATTTTTACATTGGTGATTGTTTATTCGCAGCAACTGAATATCAATCTGTAACGGTGAATTGGACAATAGCCTGATAAATTGATTCTCCGTTTCTATCTTCTTTGGCATAAGATTCAACAACAATACCTTTAAGGGACGAATATCTTGAATATTCGCCCTTGTTGATGTCATGACAAAGATATTTTCATTGCGAAGAAAATTAACTGCTGGCAGTTCATCTGGTACACGAATTGGCATTGTCTAAACCTCAATTATTCCACATATATCCAGCCTTCTAGATAGCCAAATCTAACCTAGGTATGGGGATAATGTCGAGTTCTTGTACGCAAATTGAAATTATTTCATTCTATGAAATAAGAAATAGTAATAAAAAATCAAACGCAAAAAAGCCATTCGGTTCACGAGTTCGTCAAGCGAGAGGGTTTCTGGCGGAAAAGTCTGGAGAGGGGATATTCTTAACATGGTGACAAGCGCCGTTTGGTGAACAGAACTTGATTAAATCAAAGTGCCGAATAAAAAAACCACATTTTGTCAATAACCTGAAACCGCTTTCAAAGCGGTTTCAGTGTTATAACAAACATGTAATCTATCCCTAAATTTGCTGTTTTTTTACCCTCTGCCACATCGCTTCCATTTGATCCAATGTGGCAGTTTCCAATGACAATCCTTTATCATGAATCAATTTTTCAACATTGCGAAAACGGCTGTCAAATTTCTGACAAGCTTTTTGTAACACCATTTCAGGTTTATGCCCTAAATGACGGGAGAAATTGACGACTGCAAACAGTAAATCGCCAAGTTCTTCCTCTACGCGCGCTTTATCCACAACAGCCTGTTTCACTTCATCCATAACCTCGTCGATCTCTTCATAAACTTTATCCAGAACGGGCCCGACGGTGTCCCAATCAAAACCAACGGAAGCACAGCGTTTTTGGATTTTATAGGCTTTCATCAATGCGGGCAGACTGGCAGGAATATCATCCAGTACGGAATGTTGATCTTTTTCCGCTCTTTCCGCAGTCTTGCGCTGTTCCCAGCTACCAATGGCCTCTTCACTGTTGATACCTGATTGTTGATTGAAGATATGAGGATGCCTGCGTTCTAGCTTGTCGCAAACCGCCTCGCAAATATCGTCGAAATCAAACAATTGCTGCTCTTTTCCCATCTGGGCATAAAAGACAATGTGAAACAACAAATCACCCAACTCTTCTTTCAGAGCATTGTTATCATTGCGCTCAATGGCATCAATGACTTCATAGGTTTCTTCCAGCGTGTACGGGGCAATAGTAGAAGAAGTTTGTACCTTATCCCATGGGCAACCATGTTGGGGATGGCGCAGTCGCGCCATAATTCCTTTAAGACGTTCAATCGAAGTTAAATTTATCTTATCCATATTTTTTTAATCACCGTGCAGGCGTCTGGCTTCAATTACATCAGACAGTTGGTTGAGTTTTGCTAGCACTCGCCCCAACACCTGTAAATTATAAATCTCAATGTTCATATCAATCGTAGCCAGTTGCTGCTTCACATCGCTGCGGCTACTGACACCGAGCACATTGACTTTCTCATTGGCGAGTATCGTAGTGATATCACGTAGTAATCCGCTACGGTCATTAGCAATTACCCGCACTACAAGAGAATAACCACTGGAGTAACTCTCTCCCCACACGGCATCCACCACCCGTTCTGGTGCACTGATTTCCAGCTCAGCCAATTGATCACAGCTTGCTCTGTGGATGGAAATTCCGCGTCCACGTGTAATAAACCCAACAATATCATCTCCAGGGATCGGCTGGCAGCAACGGGCAATATGGTGCATCAGATTGCCAACACCCTCTACGACAACCCGGCCATTGTCTTTTTGCATATTGCGCGGAGAGTATGTTTTGTTCTCCAGACTACGGAGTGCCTCACGATCTGCTTCTTCTGCCGTGGTTTTATTGAATTTGCTTTGCAGGAAATTCGCCAATTGGTGAATACGGATATCCCCCACACCGATACTAGCCAGAACTTCTTCCAACGAATTCACGTTATAGCGGGCAATAAGTTCTTTTTCGGCCTCTTTAAGCGTGACGCCTAAATGTGTCAGTTCATTGTCCAACATCTGGCGTCCGGCAATAATGTTCTTATCACGATCTTGCTTACGGAACCAGTTATGGATCTTCGCCCGTCCACGGCTGGTAGTGACATAGCCAAGGTTCGGATTCAGCCAGTCACGGCTTGGATTGGGATGTTTCTGGGTGATGATTTCAATCTGATCCCCCATCTGGAGCTGATAACTAAACGGCACAATCCTCCCGCCAATTTTCGCCCCAATGCAGCGATGACCGACATCGCTGTGAATATGATAAGCAAAATCCAGCGGGGTTGAACCAGTCGGTAAATCAATCACATCCCCTTTTGGTGTGAAAACATAAACACGATCATCAAATACCTGACTGCGGACTTCATCCAGCATCTCGCCGGTATCTGCCATTTCCTCCTGCCATGCGATTAGTTTCCGCAACCATGCAATCCGGCTTTCATAACTGCCTGATTTACCAACACCAATCGCTGTACCTTCTTTATATTTCCAGTGGGCGGCTACTCCAAGCTCAGAATCATCATGCATCTGACGGGTGCGGATTTGGATTTCAAGTGTTTTACCGTTTGGCCCCAGTACCACGGTATGGATTGATTGATAACCGTTTGGTTTCGGGTTAGCAACATAATCATCAAATTCATCCGGCAGATGACGATAGTGAGTATGTACTATCCCCAATGCCGCATAGCAATCCTGCAACCGTTCAACGACAATACGGACTGCACGCACATCAAACAGTTCATCAAAAGAGAGGGATTTTTTCTGCATCTTACGCCAGATGCTATAAATATGTTTAGGACGCCCGTAAATATCTGCGGAGATCCCTTCTTTGAGCATATACCGGCGTAAAGTCGTGACAAATTTTTTTATATATTGCTCACGATCAATTCTGCGTTCATGTAAAAGATTAGCTATTTTTTTATATTCATCAGGATGCAGGTAACGGAAGCAAAAATCTTCCAGCTCCCATTTTAACTGACCAATACCTAGCCGGTTGGCAAGAGGTGCATAGATATTGGAACACTCTTTTGCGACCAATACCCGTTCATCTTCACTGGCATCTTTTACTTCCCGCAAGTAGGCAATCCGCTCTGCCAATTTAATAACCACACAACGAAAATCTTCCACCATAGCCAGCAACATACGACGTACATTATCCACTTGTGTCGAGCAAGTGGAATCCGTATGAGTGGCTTTTAACTGGCGGATAGCATCCATTTCCAGCACACCATGCACCAGATCTGTGATGGATTTGCCAAAGGTTTCTGTCACTATTTCATTGCTGAGTATCTTGGCATCAAGAAAGGGAAAAAGCAGTGCTGCACGCATACTGTCATTATCCATACTCAATGTAGACAGGATTTCTACCATTTCAACACCGCGCCACAACAGTAGCTCTGCATTGGGATAATCCTGAACCCTCTCGTAACAGTAATGCCATGTTTCAGCTAATTTTTCACTGGATTGTGGATTAACAATGTTTAAACTCGCGATCCAATTATCGACAGCAAATTCACCTGCTGGTGTGATATGAGCACTTCTTACCGCAACCATAATTTCTCCCTACTCGATGGTCATCAGCTCACGGCAGAGCAGAACAGTGCCATGGACTCTAGATGACCAGTGTGCGGAAACATATCCAGCATCCGCACACTAACAAGATGATAACCGGCCTCTAGCAAAACTTTGCTGTCCCGCGCCAAAGTTGTGGGATTACAAGAAACGTAAACCACTTTTTCAGGGGCCAGTTTTACTATATGTGACATGACGCCCGCAGCACCGGCGCGGGCAGGATCCAACAATACTTTATTGAACCCCTGCGCAGCCCAAGGCTGCTGGTGAATATCTGATTCCAGATTTTCGTGGAAAAAACTGACGTTATTAAGTCCATTTAGCCGAGCATTATACTGCCCACTTGCAACTAATGCCGCAACTCCTTCCACACCGACAACTGCTTGTACTTTAGTAGCTATCGGCAGTGTAAAGTTCCCCATTCCGCAGAAAAGATCTAATACCCGGTCGTCTGGCTGTAAGTCCAGCCATGACAGAGCCTGAGCCACCATTTTTTGGTTAACTTCATCATTAACCTGAATAAAATCCCGCGGACTGAAAACCAACTTCAAACCACCCACCTGATACCACGGCTCAGATTGTCCTTCCGCTAAATGTTCAGGAGAGAGAGATTCTGGAGACCATGCTCCAAGAAACAACCGCTCAAGGGATTTTTCATCGCCAGCCAGATAAATCGCTACCTTATACTGCTCAGAAAAAATGCGCAGTGTGTCTCTGTCTTCATGCTTTATGAGGTCAAGATGACGCAAAACAACTAATGGGCCATTATTCGCCAAAACTAATTCAACATGCCCCAGTCGCTTAACTGCTTTCAGGCTGTTTAAACATTGAGACAATGGCTGTAACAATTTTTCCAGCTCAGAGTGCATTACCGGACAATGTTTAACATCCACCAAATCGTTGGACTGGCTCTGACGAAAGCCCATCAATAACTTACGTTGTTTGACTTGATATTGCAGACCGAGCCTTGCCCGACGCCGATACCCGTATTCCGGGCTGTGGATAATGGGCTGAGCACTGATACTGACCCCTGTTTCCCGCTGGATCAGATGTTCAAGCACATCGGCTTTAGTTTTAGCTTGTAATTCAACAGCAACATGTTGCTGTTGACAACCTCCACACACCTTGAAATGCGGGCAGCGCGGATCCACACGAAATGGGCTGTCTGATAACCGTTTTACTACCTTAGCTTTAGCAAACTGGCGTTTTTCTTCTGTCAATTGGATTTGTGCCTGCTCACCGGGCAATAGCCCCGGGATAAAAATCGTTTTTCCTTGATGATGACGGGCAATACCCTGCCCTTGAGCATCAAGATTATCTGCGGTAACTGAAATAATACCTAGGTTTACGGAGCGGCGGTTTGGGGAGTAAAATTGCACCATGATTCTGACTGACTTTGAAAAATTGAGTTTTGATTTTCCCACAATGGACGCTTATGACCAAATATAGCCTACGCACCCGTATGATGAGCCTGATTTTGGTTCCTGTTCTACTGGTCGGAACGCTTGTGAGTATATCATTTATCTCATACCGCTATTATGAGTTGAAGAGCCTGATAGTCCGTAGTGGGATCAGCATTATTGAACCTTTATCCATTGCCAGTGAGGTAGGGATAAATCTGGATAACAGTAAGCGCGTAAAATCATTGATAAATAGCCTTCATCACCGCAATTCCGAAATCGTTATGGCTATTGCAATTTTCGATGAACATCATAAATTATTCGAAATTTCCAATGATAAATATGATGTCGATCTGCTGCGCCTCAGGCCAAATGACCCTATACCGACAACACTGACTAAAGAGGAAGATAGTAACAGTATTGTCCTGAAAATGCCGATTATCTCGGAAACCAGCTCTTCTCAGGAGGAGCGCAATGCTATCAACAATGCAACTCCTATCGGTTATATTGCCATTGATCTGGATTTACGGGCTGCCCAGCTTCAGCAATACAAAGAAATCGCAACATCTATCATTCTGCTTATCCTTTGCCTTGGAGGCACTGCGCTGTTTGCCCACATTTTGGTACGTAAGGTGACAGAACCCCTGGATTGTATGGTGAAAGCGGTTAACCGTATCCGTCAGGGGCAGTTAGACACGAGAATCACGGGTGCCATGCCGGGAGAATTGTCTGCACTCCAGAACGGGATCAATACGGTGGCAAAATCCCTGTTAAAGTATAAAGATGAAATGCAGCTGCATATCGATCAAGCCACTTCTGACCTGCAAATTACGATGGAGCAGTTGGAAATCCAAAATGTTGAGCTGACTATTGCCAAGAAACGGGCACAAGAAGCGGTCAGGATCAAAACAGAATTTCTGGCGAATATGTCCCACGAATTACGCACGCCACTCAACGGCGTTATTGGATTTACCCGCCAGATGTTGAAAACATCAATAACATCCCAACAGGCTGAATATCTTTATGTCATTGAACGTTCAGCTAATAATCTGCTGAAAATTATCAATGACATTCTGGATTTTTCACGTCTGGAGTCCAATAAACTGGTATTGGATCAGGTTCCTTTTCTGCTGCGTGACACCGTCAACGAAGTTATCGAATTGCTGGCACCTTCTGCCAATGTGAAAAATCTTCCTCTGTATCATTACATTGATGACAAGTTGCCAAATCTGATGATTGGTGATCCCATGCGCTTGCAGCAAATACTCACTAACTTAATTGGCAATGCCATAAAATTCACGGATAAAGGCAGTATTACGCTGGAAATCAAACTGCGTCAGCATATGGTACACATTGATTTTACCGTGACCGATACCGGCATCGGTATTAAATCAGAATATCGCCCTATTCTGTTTCAGGCGTTCAATCAGGCTGATGCGAGTATCACCCGCCATTATGGTGGTACTGGGTTAGGATTGAGTATCACCAAAAAACTGGTGAATGAAATGAACGGAGAAATCGATTTTACCAGCGAGCCAACTAAAGGGACGGTATTTTATTTTGATATCTGGCTGGAAAAAGAAGATATCCTGTCGGGCTTTTTGCCAGAACGTTTGCCTCAGCCTCCTGTGCTCCCCCGTTTGTCCATGACAGTAATGGCAGTAGATGATAACCCGGCCAATTTGAAATTAATTGGCACACTCTTAAATGAGCAAGTGGAAAACACCATTTTATGCAGTAGTGGTATGGAAGCCCTGCAAATGGCGGAGAAACACCCATTAGACCTCATTCTGATGGATATTCAAATGGCAGATATGGATGGCATTCAAACTTCAGAACAGATCCATCAACTACCTGAGCATAAACAGACACCGATTATTGCTGTCACTGCTTTTCCCTGTGATGAAACTCGCAACAGAGTCCATTCACCTTTTACCGACTGTCTGTCTAAACCATTGGATGAAGTTCGCTTAAAAGCCCTGCTGAATCAATACAGCCTGACAAAAAAGCCACAAGCTATCGATTGGCGGCTGGCCTTACAGCAAACGGCCGGAAAAGAATCATTAGCGAGGGAAATGTTGGAGATGTTCGTGCAATCTCTGCCAGAAATGAAGACTATGATTGAGCAGGCTTTAACTTCAGAGGGTGAATCCCACCGCAAACAATTTGCTCATCACGTTCATAAATTACATGGTAGCTGTTGCTACAACGGTGTCCCCAAGCTAAAAGCGATTTGTGAACTTATTGAAAAGCAGTTGAAACAGGAGACTCCACTGGCCGATTTAGAGCCAGAATTGCTGGAGTTCATTGACGAGATCAACCACATTATTGCGGCAGCTCCTGATATATTAAGAACTGCCAAGATACTTACTTAGATACCATAAATTTACGATATTCCTCGTAAGCATAATGGTCTGTCATACCACTGATGTAATCCTGAATAAGACGAGCACGATAGTAAAATTCGAGCACATCTTTCTCAGCTTCATCAATGGCGGTGATCCCCTCCACTGCCTCGTTATAAGCCAGCCGATGTTTGTTAGAAAGTTTGTGCAACAAGCGCGTTTCAATAAAATATTTTTTGTGGAAATTATTTCGGTGTAACTCCAGAAAATCCTGTCGTGATAATTCCAGCAATGGGCTATATACATTCAACAAGCCAGTAATAATTCGGTAGCCCTGCAACTCCAGCTCTTCCACTTCCTGGTGATTAAATACCCGCTTCCGCGTAACGCTTTTTAATGTGCTTAACAAACGGTGCTCTTCACCGTTAGCTTCCAGCAAAGCCTGATTGAAAGTTCCTGCGTAAATTTCAGGCAGATGATCAATAAAACGTTGAGCCGTATAGGGAACTAGCCGCCCTGTGATAAACACGCGCAGATACATAAAAAACTGTTCATGAATATTACGGCGGGCTTCATTATTGGTTGTTTTTTTATAAGCCTGAGTAACTGTGAATTCAAACAGATCACCTTTTCTGTGACCTCCATTTTCCTCCCACTCCTGTTTCAAATATCCCACCAATTGCTCAACATTGAAAATACCCTTTTCAACAGCATCATCCAGATCTGCAATACAATAAGAGATATCATCTGCGGCCTCCATAATATATGTCAGTGGAAAACGGCAGAATTCCTCTAATTGCAGCTCTTCTTTTAATTCACCGATAAAACTGTCTTCTGACCAGTAATAACCTTTTTTCTTCATCAGATAACTGAATTCTGCCGGAGATTCTTCAAGGCGGTAGGCCGGGCAGGTGTATTTCAGAATACAGCCGATTTGGGCATAAGTCAGATTCAGTTTAAGCAGACTATGCGCCAGCCGGATAGCCTGGGCATTACCTTCAAACTGGCATAGATCCATACGTAATTGGCGACGGAACAGATCTTTTTCCTCTTCACCACATAAACGTAACGCTGCGACCTGACATTTATCTTGTCGATTGGCATGTTCAGCGGACTCAGGCAAATATTCAGGATCGAGCCGACGGGAAAACCAATCCTTAATTGCCGCTTCACCAAAATGACCAAATGGGGGATTGCCGATATCGTGCATCAAACAGGCCATCTCAATCAGGCTTTCAAAAGCAATTAAACGCTCATTCAGGCCATATTTTTCCAATAAATTCTGTTTTGCCAATTCTGCAATAATAGTTTTTGAGATATAACGGCCAATCTGCTGGACTTCCAATGAATGGGTTAATCGACTGCGCACGGCTGCATTACGTTCCAATGGAAACACTTGGGTTTTCTGCTGCAAGCGCCGAATGGCTGCTGAATTGATGATCCGCCCGCGATCACTTTCAAACTGACGATTTACCTGATCTTCATCGGCAGAATGTATGGAAGAGTGTCTATATTTACGCTGGAAATTCAATTTTTGCTTGAAATCAATCTTAGGCATCAATCCCCCCATACCGAATAATACGATTATTTATGGCCGGAATATCCGGCAAACAGTTATTCAATGATACACTTCGGTTTAAATCAGGCCTATTCTGGTAGGCGCAACCCATTAATAACAAAAGTGAGTATGACACAATGAAAGTAGGTGTAATAGGTGCAATGGAACAAGAAGTGACTTTGTTACGTGACCAAATTGACGGTCTGCAAACATTGTCACGGGGTGGCTGTGAGATCTATACCGGTAAGCTGAATGGTGTTGACATCGCTTTGCTGAAATCCGGTATCGGTAAAGTCTCTGCCGCACTGGGAACCACCTTGTTGATTGAACACTGCCAGCCGGATATTGTGATTAATACCGGTTCCTCAGGCGGCCTTGATCCTAAACTGAAAGTGGGAGATATCGTAGTGTCTGAAGAAGTACGTTACCACGATGCGGATCTCACCGCCTTTGGTTATGAGCCGGGTCAAATGGCACAATGCCCTCCCGCTTTTATTGCTGATGATCAATTAATTTCTTTAGCCGAAAAATGTATCCAGTCCCTTAATCTGAACGCAGTTCGTGGTCTGGTATGTAGCGGCGATGCCTTTATCAATGGCTCTGAGCCATTAGCGCGTATCCGGGCTACTTTCCCGAAAGTCGCTGCGGTTGAAATGGAAGCAGCAGCCATTGGTCACGTTTGTCACCAATATAAAGTGCCTTTCGTTGTGGTTCGCGCTATCTCTGACGTTGCGGATCAGGAATCTCACATTAGCTTTGATGAGTTTCTAGTTGTTGCGGCACAGGAATCCACCCGGATGATCAATGCAATGCTGACTGAACTCAGTAAACAATAACCGATTAGAGCCTAATGGAATAGGCTCTAATATCTTCCTCTGTTTTTTTCTATCTACCTGAAATCCCGATTTATCATCGGAATTAATAGTAATTAAGAACTATAAGATGTTGATATCATTTCTATCATTCATCTACTCCCCCCAATATTAGACTTATGATGAATATTTGACAGTTCTCTTTCCAAATATTTTATTCCATCTTATTTGCATTTAACTTCATATTATTTACTGAATTCTTTATTAACTTTATATAGGGATAGAGCAACGTATTAACATTACTCGACAATAATAAATTTATAGCATCTGACGCCTTTGCTGAAAGCATTTTATTTTTGATATTCATTATTTAATACTGTTCAATCCATTACTATTGTTATATTGTTACTATTGTATATATTAGCCTGTCTGATTGCTTTTATTGCTACCTGTTAAGTTTGCCTGAATAAGGGAGAGAGGTATCGATATATTACTTATGTAATAAATATTAAGGTGATAAGTTCATGCTATTTGAATGAAGTTTCTATACATTAGTGTTTCTATCATTTTTTTCATGATAAAACTCGTTTTATTTCTCTAATATATATGATATTGATAGAGGTTCAATATGAATAAAGATACAATGGATTATAATGACACTGATGAACCATATTATGGCCCATTTACAGTAGATGGAAATGTTATTTATCTAGATGTTGCAGCACCTAATATAGATAATATATATGTTACTATAGAGAATCTAGATACAAGAAAAACTATTCATGATGCTCAATTAACCGATGGTATAAATGGGATAGTTGGATCTAAATTACTTTCAGTTTTAAAAATGGCTTTTGTATATGATAAGAAAGTGAGAGTGATGGGATATGCAGATAAGAGAGGACTCTTTATAGAATCGGTAATTATATTTAAATGATAAAGTAGAGTTAACTAACTGCTTTTTTTTACATAAAAAATAAATTTTAATCTTGTTAAAAGATATAATATATAGAGGAATTAAAAATGAATAAAAATGAAAAAGATTCTAATAATTTTGAAGAGCAAAAGAGTTCAGTTACTGGATATGTTGCTGCCCTTCATGTTGCATCTCCTGTTGCAAGTAATATATCTGTTAGAATAGTTGATGAATATGGCGATATATTACTTGAGGATGGTCTACTAACCTATGGAATAGAGTCAAGTCCTGGTGATCAATTATTAAAAATTTTAGAATTAGCATTAGTACATAATAAAATAGTGAAGGTAACTAAACATATTCATGAAGGAACAATTTTTATAGATCATATAGCGTTGATCAGAGATTTAAGTTAATAAAAACACCTACTAAAGTAATCCTCTGAGTCACGGGGATTATTTTTAAAACCAGTAAACGGGAGGTGATCATATATATTTTTTAATTTAATACCTAATTACCCTAAAAATAGGTTCTGTGTTAGATAGTTAGATTACTTATTAAAATAGTATTTATGCCTGATGAAACCCTCTATATCCTATGAATCTCAAAATTCAGTGGTTGCACCACGAAATCTATAGTCATCTTCTTTATTTGTAACATTGATTACAGCAATGTCACTATTGCCACCGACGAGAAAATCTGCTTACAGAGCAATTAGAGCTGTAATACTAACATGGAGCATTAATAATGAAATCATTTTGGAAAAATGCCTCTCATCGCTCTACCTTGATAGCATTTTCATTTCTTCTATATAATTTTTTATGCATTTTCAGTACTCCACTTTATGCGGCTGCATCCCGTGTTATCAGCCTCGCTCCTTCCACAACTGAGCTTGCATATGCGGCGGGAATGGGCGACCAGCTTGTCGCAGTCAGTGCTTACTCCGATTATCCTGAAGCTGCGAAAAAACTGGAGCAAGTCGCAGACTGGCAAGGCATCAATGTTGAAAGGATCATAGCCCTGAAACCTGATTTAATTCTGGCATGGCGAGGAGGTAACCCCCAACGGCCATTAGAGCAACTTGCTGCTTTAGGCATTCCGATTTTTTATTCTGATGTGAAAAAAGTAGAGGATGTTGCAACGGAGTTGGAACGTTTGGCAACTTACAGCCCACATCCTGACGTTGCCCAAAAATCTGCTGCGGAGATTCGACAGAAATTCAGTCGATTAAAGCAAACTTATACCAGTTCAAATCCTAAATCCGTATTTATCCAATTTGGCATGAATCCGATTTTTACCTCATCACGCCATACTATTCAGAGTGAAATTGTTTCCGTATGCGGAGGAAGAAATATATTTGCCGATAGCCCTGTTCCGTGGCCTCAAGTTAATCGTGAACAAGTTCTTATCCGTAAACCAGAAGTCATTGTGATGGGTGGAACTGAAGAACAAAAGCAGAAAGTCGCAGAATTTTGGCAGCCACAATTAAACACCAGAATTATTATTCTTAACGATGATTGGTTCAGCCGCGCCGGGCCGAGGATTATTTTAGCGGCAGAGCAATTGTGTCAACAGTTAAACGATGTTGAACGGAGTTGAGCGATAAACAACGGGACAAGGCTAATGACAATAAATATGAGGACAATATTTTCATTGCCCTCATATTCTGGATTTGATGAATAAATAGTGAAATCAGATGCTAAAAGAAGAACCACAACCGCAAGTGGTTTTTGCATTCGGGTTGGTGACAATAAAGCGAGAACCTTCCAACCCTTCGGTATAATCGACACTACCACCTACCAGATATTGCAGGCTCATCGGATCAACTACCAGCTCAACACCTTGTTTCTGAATTGTTAAATCACCTTCGTTGATTTGGTCATCGAAAGTGAAACCATACTGGAAACCGCTACAACCACCACCTGTAATATAGACCCGCAAACGCAGGTTCGGGTTATCTTCATCTGCAACCAATACCTTAACTTTGTTGGCTGCGGCATCAGTAAACTGCAAAGGTAGTGCAGCATCATCGCTCATATTTTTACTCCAGTCCGGTTTTCCGGTAAAAGTTCTCGGAAAGTTGTTGTATACCCAATAGAAAGGGTATAAACCTTCTGATCAGTTAACGGTGATTATCTAATACCTGACTGATTCGTTCAAGTTTTTGCCATATATACCCTATGGATTTCAAGATGACGGGTATACACGATGTACCCCCACTCTATTCTTATGAGTTGGTCTTATGATTTGGCTTACCTATTAGGGTCATTTAAAATGGCGGCTTCATATACCCGTCGTCTTTCAGGAGCATTTATTAATGAGCCAGTCCGAAACACTTTACTCTCAGGCAAAACATGTCATCCCCGGTGGTGTTAACTCTCCGGTACGTGCTTTTAACGGCGTTGGCGGTACACCTGTTTTTATCCAACGTGCCGATGGTGCCTATCTTTATGATGTCGATGGTAACGCCTATATCGATTATGTCGGTTCATGGGGGCCGATGGTTCTCGGACATAACCACTCAGCCATTCGTAATGCTGTCATTGAAGCCGCTGAACGTGGTCTAAGCTTTGGTGCCCCAACGGCTGCCGAAGTAGAAATGGCCAAACTAGTGACAGAACTCGTTCCCTCCATGGATATGGTTCGCATGGTGAACTCAGGTACAGAAGCGACCATGAGCGCCATTCGTCTGGCACGAGGCTATACTCAGCGCGATAAGATCATCAAATTCGAAGGTTGCTATCACGGTCACGCAGACTGTTTGCTGGTAAAAGCCGGCTCTGGCGCTCTGACCATCGGGCAACCAAATTCACCGGGAGTTCCTGCCGACTTTGCCAAACATACTCTGACCTGTATCTACAATGATCTGAATTCAGTACGCACAGCCTTCAAAAAATACCCGGAAGAAATTGCCTGTATTATCGTCGAACCTGTCGCCGGGAATATGAACTGTATTCCTCCACAGCCGGAATTTTTACCGGGACTACGTAAACTGTGTGATGAATTCGGTGCTTTACTGATTATTGATGAAGTTATGACAGGTTTCCGTGTTGCTTTGGGTGGAGCACAAGAATATTACAGTGTTGAGCCTGACCTCACCTCTCTTGGAAAAATTATCGGTGGCGGCATGCCTGTAGGTGCGTTCGGCGGCCGTCAGGAAATTATGGAAAAACTGGCACCAACCGGCCCGATTTATCAAGCCGGAACGCTTTCCGGTAACCCTATCGCGATGGCAGCCGGTCTGGCATGTCTGAAAGAAGTTGCCCAGGTTGGTGTTCATCAGCGTCTGAGTGAACTGACTGACAAATTGGCGACGGGATTGAAAAACGCAGCATCAGACGCGGGTATTCCTCTGGTTATTAACCACGTCGGCGGCATGTTTGGTATTTTCTTTACTGACGCAAAAAGCGTTACCTGCTATCAGGATGTAATGAAATGTGATGTTGAACGCTTTAAGACCTTCTTCCATTTAATGCTGGATGAAGGCGTCTATCTGGCTCCATCCGCATTTGAAGCGGGCTTTATGTCCATCGCTCACTCAGATGAGGACATTCAGCGTACCGTTGATGCAGCAGCTCGTTGTTTTGTTAAATTGAAATAATCTATTTCCTCCATAACACTACAATAATATTGTGGTGTTATGGATTACTGCTTACACCAAAACCCATACCGCTTAAATTGCAGACATTATCGCCAATACGCCCAGCAGGACTTCTCAAGAGTGGGGAATTGCATTTTAAAACTGCTTACTTACAGGTTACTGCCCAAACATCTCACGCAACCAGCCCGGAGCCTCTTCTTTACCTTCCTCAATTGGCTGCTGCACAGATTGTAAACATAAAGCCTGTGGATCATCTGTCCAAACTGGTAAGATCCTGATGCCACCTCCGGCACAATTAAAAGAGCCATCTTCGTTGACTGATATATCCACAATACCTTCTGGTGGCTGGTTATTCAGTATCAGGGGAGCCTCATTCGCCAGATAACGATCGTAAATCTTCAGCGCTCCTGTTGCTCCTGTCAGATTGGTCGGGCCGTTGTTATCACGACCAGCCCAGACAATCGCGACTTCTTTACCATCGATTCCGGCAAACCATGTATCACGCAGATCATTGGTCGTTCCCGTTTTCCCCGCCAGATTATATTTGCCATATTTTCCGATCAGTGAACGGCCCGTTCCCCGCGCAATAACCTGCTGCATACCATATAACGTTAAATAAGCTGCTTGGGCAGGTACAGCCCTTTCCGCCTGAGGATAGCTTTGGTAAACCACGGTGCCATCCTCAGCAATGATAGAGCGTAATGCAGAAAGTTTGGCACGATTTCCTCCACTGGCAATGGTCTGAAACTCCTGAGCCATTTCCATTGGTGTCAAGTTGATAGCCCCTAGCAGCATAGCTGGCACCTTCTGGATCTCTTTAGCCGGAATACCAAGTGAAACCAAAGTATTGGCAATATGATCTAACCCCACATCCATCCCCAAATTGATAGTCGGGATATTTATTGAACGTGCCAACGCATCTATTAACATAGCTCGTCCACTGAAAGTGCGGCTAAAGTTTCTCGGCTCCCACGGTTTCCCACCAGCCTGAGGTATTGAGATAGGTTCATCCGCCAGCCAGGTATTCAAACGATATTTATCAGGTTCACTCAATGCGGTCAGGTAAGTTGCAGGCTTAGCAAGCGAACCAATTAAGCGACGAGCATCCATCGCACGGTTAAAACCCGCATATTGTGGCTGCGAACCACCAACCATCGCCCGGACTTCACCACTGAAACGATCAACAACGACCATAGCACCTTCTAAATCAGGCACCTTGCGCGATTTGCGTAGATCAGCAACACCTTGTTCTATTGCTTTCTCCGCAGCATCTTGTGCAACCGGATCTAACGTAGTAAAGATTTTTACACCGGATAAATCATTAACTTTATCACCCAGCTTTTCCTGTAATTCCTGACGCACCATCTGCATAAATGCCGGTTGTGGCGTTATCACCCCGCTTTTCGGTTTTACGCCAAGTGGACGAGCACTCAGCAGATCATACAGTTCCTGATCGATAACTTTTCGGTTCTGGAGGATTTTCAATACAACATTACGGCGTCCCAGTGCGGTTTTAGGATTACGCCAAGGGTTATACCACGAAGCCCCTTTAACCATCCCTACCAATAATGCTTGCTGATCCAGACTCAATTCATCAATCGGACGCCCGAAATAATAAAGACTTGCTAACGGGAAACCCCGGATCTGCTCATCACCACTCTGCCCTAAGTTAACTTCATTCAGGTAGAGTTCAAGAATGCGATCCTTGCTGTAGCGAGCATCCAGCAATAATGCCATTAAGGCTTCATTGGCTTTACGGCTTAAGGTACGTTCGTTAGTCAGAAATAAATTTCTGACTAACTGCTGAGTTAAGGTACTTCCCCCCTGAACTGCACGGCCTGCCAGCAGGTTTGCTAATGCTGCACGGATAATCGAAAGTGGCCGTACCCCATCATGTTCATAAAAATAGCGGTCTTCCGTTTCTAACAGAGTCTGAATCAACAAATCAGGAAAACCGGAACGTGGGACAAACAGCCTTTGTTCCCCATTCGCGGATTGCATCATTGTGATCAATTTTGGGTCTAGGCGGAAGAAACCAAACTGACGGTGGTTTTCCATGTTTTCAATGCTGGCCAAATGATTGTCATTGAAAGTTAAACGAGCCTGAATTTGCCCCTCTTTACCATCAGGAAAATCAAAAGGCCGACGCAACATTTCAATACCATTGCCCCTGACCACAAACTCACCTGCGCGGGTTATTTTAGTCACCTGCCGATACTGCATACCTTCCAATAACCGAACCATTTCAGCCTTACTGTAATTCATGCCCGGCTCAAGGTTTACCATACGGCCATATACCGCAGCAGGAAGATCCCAAACTTTGCCATCAATGCGATGGCGAATTTTGTTATCCAGATAAAAACCATATATAACAATGAGTACTGTCAACACAATAAAGATTTTCAATAGCAGCAGCCAGACCCATTTTCCCCGCCTTTTTACCTGCGAGGATTTGTTCCCTTTTTTCGTCATGACTTCATCCTCATCGTCGTTATCGTTATCGTTATCGTTATCGTTATCATTTTCGCCTTCAAAATCATCATAGTCATAATCATCCCGTCGATGACGTTTATTCGCCTGATGCCCACGACGATGTCCCGATTTTTTACCCTTACGTCCGATTGGCTGACGATCATCATCAGACATACCGAATTCTCCAATTGTTCATGAAACGTATAAATATGAATTTATTCAAATGATTACATATATTTTTTCACGCGCCTCGTCGGCGCTGCATTAGCAGGATCATCTGGCCATAAATGCTTGGGATAACGCCCTTTCATCTCTTTTTGTACCTCTCGATAAGCTCCCCGCCAAAATGCCGCGAGATCTTGGGTGATCTGTAATGGACGATGAGCCGGAGACAACAACTCAACAACGACAGGAATTCGCCCTTTCGCCAAAACCGGATTTTGCTGCTCGCCGTACATTTCCTGCATTCTGACTGACAATACGGGTGGCTTATCGTAGAAATATTCAACGCTGATCCGGCTTCCAGTTGGCACAGTGTAATTAGTAGGCAATTCATTATCCAGTATTTGCCGCTGCTGCCAATCAAGAAGAGTCACAAGAGCTGATGACAGCTCAACTTGTCGCAATCTCTTCAAATCTTGCACATGTTCCATTTCCAGTGCAGGTTGCAGCCACTGGTCAAGAGAATCCAGTAAAGCATCATCATCAACAGCAGGCCATTCAATTTCCGGCAGCCATTCTGCTGCCCGTTGCAAACGAATTCGCAACTGCGATGCTTCCTGTGACCAAGTCAGAGCCGCCAGTCCCTCCTGCCGGACCCAATTTAGCAGGGCTTCCTGCAATTCAGTCACAGAAGGTTTTGCCAAAGGCTGTGCCTTAACCGTCAAACGTCCACATTTCAGCCGTTTCCATGCACGCAGCGTTCCCTTATTATCATCCCATTCAATAGCTGTCTGTTCTGTAAACAAAGCAGGATATTGCCTGATTATTTGTTCAATATTCAACGGACAGGCAAGCAGAATGCGTGCATCCGGTGTTTTGCTACCTTGCTGCAATGTCGGTGCTACCAGCCATGTTTCACCTGAAAGCGACTCTTCCCGCGCCAGTACAGCACCCAAGCCGGTAGCAAGTTGAAAACGCCCAAGGTTGTCACGATTTTTCGCAATTCTGTCAGGAAACCCCTGCACCAATAACTCAGGCACATACTCCAGATTAATACTGTTAGAATCCGCAACAGTATAATCTGCCAGGCTCCTGACCAGATTTCTGAATAGTTGTTTTGCCCGTTGCTGCCAATGAGACTGATTGGAAGTAAGACAATGGGTGAGATCCGGTTGCCCCCATCGTGGCGGCTCCTCAAGGATCGCGACCAGTTTTGCTGCTGTTGCCAGTACTTCCCCTGTCGATTCTTTCTCCGCACATGATCCTTTACCTAAACACCATTCTCTTGCCAGACATAAAATAGCGGCCAAACGAGGCTCGCAACCGGATTCGGTCATTCGCCAACCACGGGCAGTTAATTGTTGCTTGTCATCCAGTGCTCCCAATCGAGTAAGTAGAGATTGGGCAACAGTCAGGACGGCTTGTGGTGGATTGTCTAACCAATGTAACTGGCTACTATCACGACACCCCCACTGCAATAAAGAAAGCAGCAAATTGCTCAAATCTGAGTGCAGAATTTCCGGTTCACTGTGCTCTGTAGCACGCTCAGCCTGCTCTTGACTAAATAAATGCCAACACACGCCAGCTTCCAACCTGCCTGCTCGACCAGCCCGTTGAATCATTGATGCCTGACTAATGCGTTGGGTAATCAAACGGGTTAAGCCGCTCTTCGGTTCAAATCGGCTGGTACGTTCCAGACCACTGTCCACCACCAGACGAATTCCCTCAATCGTCAGACTGGTTTCTGCAATGTTAGTCGCCAGTACCACCTTACGCATTCCTGCCGGAGCGGGCGCTATTGCTTTGCGCTGTTCTGCTAGTGATAAAGCTCCGTATAGTGGGCACAATAATATATCGTTATTAACCTTGCCCTCCAACTGAGCCAATACACGCTGAATTTCACCCATTCCGGGTAAAAATAGCAGTAAGGAGCCTGTCTCCTGCTGCAATAAACGTAATACTACGGAAACTACTGCTTGTTCAAAAGGCAGATGGGCAGGGAGTGGCTGGTAACTTCTCACCACTGGATAACTGCGGCCTTCTGATACAACCACAGGTGCTTCAGGTAACAGAGAAGAAAGGCGCTGATTATCCAGCGTGGCTGACATGACCAAAATACGCAAATCATCGCGCAACCCTTCCTGCACATCCAGCAACAGAGCCAGCGCAAGATCGGCCTGTAAGCTGCGTTCGTGAAATTCATCAAGAATGACGAGAGAGACATCACTCAATTCAGGATCTTGTTGCAGCATCCGGGTCAAAATGCCTTCAGTCACCACTTCAAGGCGTGTGGAGACACTAACTTTAGTCTCCGAACGCATTCGGTAACCTACCGTCATACCTACTGGTTCATTCAATTGCTCTGCCAGACGTTCAGCAACACTACGTGCAGCAATACGCCGTGGTTCCAACATAATGATACGTCCGCTAAACCGGGTATTATTCAGGATTGCCAGCGGTAATCCTGTTGATTTTCCTGCGCCTGTCGGAGCATGTAATAAAACCTGTTTCGAGGTCTCCAACTGAGTTATGACAGAGTCTACAACGTCATAAATAGGTAATAACAAAGGTTCACCATAGCGATTAACTTTCAAGGGCTGTCATTGTAGCATTGGCGATTTTAATTTCAGTTCACGTTTAATTTCATCTTCATGTTTAATTTTAGTTCATGCTCAAGTTACTTCATGCAAATGACTTAATGATAGTGAACCTGTTAGTTATAAAGGAAAGTTTATGGAATTTTCGCCACCATTGAAGCCTGCTACATTAATTCGTCGCTATAAACGTTTTCTGGCTGATGTTCTCACTCCAGAAGGTGAAACGCTCACTATACACTGTGCCAATACCGGCGCGATGACAGGCTGCGCAACACCCGGAGATACTGTTTGGTATTCCACATCAGACAATCCCAAGCGTAAATATCCCAATAGCTGGGAGCTGACACAAACCCAAAACGGGCATTGGATTTGTGTGAATACACTGCGGGCTAATGATCTGATTTATCAGTCTATTGGAAAAAATCTAATTTCAGAATTATCCGGCTACGAAAAAATCAGCCGCGAAGTGAGATATGGAAAAGAGAAAAGCAGGATAGATTTATTGTTAGAGTCAAAACAAAAAGTTAATTGCTATATTGAAGTAAAATCGGTCACCTTATTACAAGGCAATATAGGATATTTCCCTGATGCAGTGACAATTCGTGGGCAAAAACATTTACGTGAACTATCATTGATAACGCAACAGGGACAGCGTGCTGTCCTGTGCTTTGCTGTTTTACATTCCGGTATCAGTCAAGTGACAGCAGCAAAACATATTGACCACGATTATGCTTTTCTTTTGGAACAAGCATGCAATTTAGGGGTCGAAGTAATTTGTTACGGGGCCAGCATGACAGAAAACAGGATGGTTCTAAGTCACAAATTACCTTTTGTATCAATGGGATAATTTGTAAACAGATCATGCTGATGAGGTAAGTTTTGCAGCATATTTAGGCAGTAAACACGGCTGCCTTCACACCATTGCAAAACTAATGGTAGGAATAATTGCCAACCTCGCAGTCATCTGCTATTTATAGCGGCCTATTTTTTCCCCCTACTGTTGGGGGGTCGTTTGATAGTGCGTGTGTAAGGAGAAGCATTATGCAAAAAGGGCAAAAACGTAAAACCTCGTCCTTGAGCATTCTCGCCATCGCTGGGGTAGAACCTTACCAGGAAAAGCCAGGCGAAGAATACATGAACGATGCCCAGTTAACGCATTTCAAGCTGATTCTGGAAGCATGGCGCAATCAACTCAGGGATGAAGTAGACCGTACTGTATCTCATATGCAAGATGAGGCAGCGAACTTCCCTGATCCGGTTGACCGTGCGGCGCAAGAAGAAGAATTCAGTCTTGAATTACGTAATCGGGATCGTGAACGTAAGTTGATCAAGAAGATCGAGAAAACGCTGAAGAAAGTCGAAGATGATGATTTCGGCTACTGTGAATCCTGTGGGGTTGAAATCGGCATTCGTCGTTTAGAAGCTCGCCCTACAGCTGATTTATGTATTGACTGTAAAACGTTAGCTGAAATTCGCGAAAAGCAAATGGCTGGCTAACCGATGGGTTGAGTACGGCGCTGAAAGGCGCCGTATGCTCCCTTAACTGATCCTGACATGACTCAATCCGAATCCGAACATTTTCTATTGTATAAACATTCTCCGTTGTATATTGGGCGTTTTGCGCCATCCCCATCTGGCGATCTCCATTTTGGTTCTCTGGTGACAGCACTGGGCAGTTACTTACAGGCACGTGCTTACCAAGGAAAATGGCTGATGCGTATTGATGACATCGATCCTCCACGGGAAGTTCCCGGCTCAGCAAGTCGGATATTGCAAGCATTAGAGCACTACGGCCTTTACTGGGACGGAGAAGTATTGTACCAATCCCAACGCCACGAAGCTTACCGAGCGATACTTGAGCAGCTACTACAACAGGGAAATAGTTATTACTGTACCTGTACCCGCCAGCGCATTCAGCATTTGGGCGGATTTTATGATGGCTACTGCCAGCATTTGCACCTGCCAGCCCATAATGCCGCCATTCGCCTGCAACAACAGTCTCCTGTTTATAGTTTTTACGACAAATTGCAGGGAAATATCACCGTATCTGCAAAAATGGCTGAAGAAGATTTCATTATTTATCGCAAAGATGGTCTATTTGCCTATAATCTTGTCGTTGTTATTGACGATAACTATCAAGACATCACTGAAATTGTCAGAGGAGCAGATTTGATCGAACCTACAGTTCGTCAAATATCTTTATATCGGTATCTGAATTTTAAAACGCCAGATTATGTACATTTACCTCTTGTATTAAATAAAGAGGGAAATAAACTTTCCAAACAAAATCATGCAAAACCGATCCCTCTTGATGATCCACGTCCATTGCTTATTGATGCGTTATCATTTTTAAACCAGCCAACCATCACAGGCTGGCAAGATCTCACCACAGATCAATTATTAAAACAGGCTATCGTTGGTTGGAATATAAATCATGTTCTGCCCCAAAATATAATCAATAGACAATTTAAATAAAGTGTTGCTATTGGCACGACAAGCATTCTCAAAGAATGTTCAGTAAGTTATGATTAGCGGCTGTTTTTTGTTTTAATTTGATTCGTCACTATCGAGGTGTACCATTTTTAACCGAGTAGCAACTTTCTGCCGTAATTTACTGATCCGCGAAACCAAGATAAAACGCGAAGCACAGGCAGCCAGTGAAAGGCCAGTCACCGTATCTGACCATTCTGCTCAAACAGAGAGCAGCACTCTGCCTAAACGTCGCAGAGTGAATCGCATATCTTCATCAAATGCCGAAAACATCAAAATGAAGAAAACATCTGGAAAGGCAAAACCTTCTTCCCCCCTAATCACCGTGATCCCACGGGAACAGCACCCTATTTCACGCAAAGATATCAGTGAAAATGCATTGAAGGTTCTATACCGCCTGAATAAATCTGGTTTTGAGGCTTATTTGGTAGGCGGCGGTGTACGTGACTTATTACTGCACAAAAAACCGAAAGATTTCGATATTGCCACCAACGCAACACCAGAGCAAGTACGTAAGTTATTCCGTAACTGCCGCCTTGTTGGTCGCCGTTTTCGCCTTGCCCACATTATGTTTGGGCCAGATGTGATTGAAGTTGCCACATTCCGTGGGTCACATGAACAAACTGAATGCAATGACAGCAATCAGTCACACAAAGCGCAAAGTGGAATGTTACTGCGTGACAATATCTTTGGTTCAGTGGAAGAAGACGCCGCTCGCCGCGATTTCACTATCAATAGCCTCTATTACGGTATTGAAGATTTCGCACTGCGGGATTATGTCGGTGGAATGGCCGATCTGGAAGAAGGTATCATTCGCCTGATTGGTGATCCGGAAACCCGCTATCGCGAAGATCCGGTACGGATGCTGCGTGCCGTCCGTTTCGCCAGCAAGCTAAACATGACTATCGAAGAGACCACTGCCGAACCTATCCTACATCTTGCATTTCTGTTGAAAGAGATCCCACCAGCCCGTCTATTTGATGAATCTCTGAAACTACTACAGGCAGGACACGGTCACAGTACTTATAAGCTACTGCGTGAATACCAGCTATTTGAACCATTATTCCCGCTAATCCAACGTGGATTCACCCAACGCGGTGACTCAGCAATGGAAAAATTGTTGGAGCAGGTATTAAAAAATACCGATTATCGCCTCCAGAATGACAAACGGGTCAATCCTGCTTTCTTATTTGCGGCAATATTATGGTATCCACTGATTGAACATGCGGAAAAACTGACGCAGGAAGGGGGATTACAGTATTACGATGCCTTTGCTCTGGCGATGAATGATATTCTTGATGAACAGTGCCGTTCAATTGCCATTCCAAAACGCCATACCACAACTATGCGTGATATTTGGCTATTGCAGCTTCGTCTACCGCGCCGTCAGGGGAAACGAGCAAATAAATTGATGGAGCATCCAAAATTCCGTGCTGCTTTTGATTTATTGGAATTACGCGCCAGCATTGAACCACGTCATGAACTGAAAGAACTGGTGCACTGGTGGATAGAATTCCAACAATCGACACCTTCACAACAGCGGGGCATGATCTCTGAGCTTGGCAGTGAGCCTGTTCGTCGCAGAACGCGCCAGCACCGTGGTGGTATTAATCGTCCTCGCTATAACAGGAATTAACAGGAATCATGTTTAATATCATGACCCGGGTTTATATCGCTATTGGCAGTAATCAGGCGGATCCTTTGCAGCAAGTTGATAATGCACTTACTGCCCTGGAAACCATCCCTGACACGACTTTTATTGCACGTTCCTCATTTTATCGAACTAAACCGATGGGGCCACAGGATCAGCCAGATTATCTCAACCTGGCTGTTGCATTGGATACTCACTTACCACCAGAAACATTACTTGATCACACTCAGGCGATAGAGCTGGCTCAAGGCCGTATCCGCAAAGACGAACGTTGGGGGCCGAGAACACTTGATTTGGATATCATGTTATTCGGTGATCAAGTGATTAATACTGAACGCCTGACTATTCCCCACTACGGTTTAAAACAACGCGAATTTATGCTTTATCCGCTTGCAGAAATTGCACCGGATCTCGTGTTTCCTGATAAAGAAACATTGGCAGAACGATTAAAACATGTTCCAGAAAATGGCCTGACGTTTTGGTTGTAGCGCAGTAGTTTTATGAAGGAAAAGTAACACAACATCTCATACAGCCGTGGCCGATTTCTGGATAATCTGAGCCTGTTTCATCAGGTATCGCCTTTGATACCCGAATGAACCAAGCTCTATACCCAAAAAGACAAAGGGTATAACTATTCAGGAGATAATTAATGAAACCAATATCTCTGGCTGACCTGAGCCAGTTAAAAAAAGAGAAACGTAAGTTTGCTACAATTACGGCTTACGATGCTAGCTTCGCTCACCTGTTTGCTGCCCAAGGCATCAATGTCATGCTTATTGGCGATTCACTCGGCATGACCGTGCAAGGGTTTGATTCTACCTTACCGGTTACAGTTGAAGATATTGCCTACCATACCCGAAGCGTCCGCTCTGGTGCTCCCCATGCTTTTCTGATCGCCGATATGCCTTTCATGAGTTATGCCACTCCAGAGCAAGCCTGCAATAATGCCGCTGTTTTAATGCGTTCAGGCGCTAATATGGTTAAAATTGAAGGTGGAAGCTGGCTGTGCGAGACAGTAAAAATGCTGACTGACCGTTCTGTTCCCGTTTGTGGGCATCTGGGGCTGACACCACAAGCCGTTAACATATTAGGGGGCTACAAAGTACAGGGACGTGATGAGCCCACAGCTCAACAATTAATTAACGATGCTATTGCCTTAGAAAAATCGGGAATGCAGTTATTGGTGCTGGAATGTGTACCAACAGAACTGGCGCGGAAAGTGACCGAAGCGCTGGAAATCCCGGTTATTGGCATTGGTGCGGGCAATCAAACTGATGGTCAGATCCTCGTCATGCATGATGCTTTAGGCATTACCGCGAAACCACCGAAATTTGCCAAAGATTTTCTCAAAGAGACTGGCAACATAAGGGATGCCATCAACCAGTACATCAAACAGGTGGAAAACGGCACTTACCCCGATCAAGCACATTCATTCAACTAATTATATACCCTATGGATTTCAAGAAAGACGACGGGTATACCCAGCATGACGGCCAATTATAAAGGAGTAGAGCAATGCTGATTACAGAAACAATCCCCATTTTACGCCGTGAACTCCGTCGTTGGCGCCAGGCCGGAAAACGAATTGCCTTTGTGCCTACGATGGGCAATCTGCATGATGGTCATATGGCTCTGGTTGATACCGCCAAAGCTCAGGCTGACGTAGTGATTGTGAGCATTTTTGTCAATCCAATGCAATTTGATCGCGAAGATGACTTAATCAACTACCCGCGAACTCTACAGGAAGATTGCGAAAAACTGAGTCGCCACAATGTTGAGATAGTTTTTGCTCCTAATGCCAACGAAATGTACCCGAACGGCTTAAACGGCAAACAGACTTTTGTTGAAGTACCTGAACTCTCTTATATGCTTGAAGGTACAAGTCGGCCGGGGCATTTCCGCGGAGTCACCACGGTTGTCAGCAAACTGTTCAACCTGATCCAGCCTGATCTGGTTTATTTCGGTGAAAAAGATTTTCAACAGTTGCAGGTTATCCGAAAAATGATTGCTGATATGGCTTATGATATCACTTTGGTTTCCGTACCTATCGTCCGTGATAAAAATGGGCTGGCACTCAGTTCACGCAACAATCTCCTGTCTCCAGAAGAGAAAAAATTAGCGCCACGATTAAACCAAGTTATGCAATATGCGGCTGAAAGGTTGAGAAATGGTGAACGGGATATTGAACAGTTGCTTGAAATAATATCCACTCATCTACGCGAAGAAGGTTTTATGCCGGATGAGATATTTATTCGTGATGCAGAAAATCTGAAACCTTTAACATCACAGAGCAAAAAGGCTGTGATCCTGATGGCGGCATGGTTAGGGAAAACACGCCTGATTGATAATCAGCAGGTTGACTTAACTGCGTGATTTTATCCTGGGGATGTGAACCACTACATGATCCACATCCCCGTGAAAAAACATATTGCCTGTGCAGGTAAATGTTCGCAGCGCCACTTGGTCTCTTGATAATACCTCAACAACTTCGCCTTAAAACCTCCTCAATCCATGTTAATTAATCAGGGTAACTCAGAGCCTTACTGCTTGATAAAGCAGAAGATTGGGTAAATTCAGAAAGGTGCAGAGTATGCAGTATTTCACCGACAACAGTCACTGCATGTTCTGCCACCTGCGGCAACCTCATCAACTCACCGAAACGGCCACGTGCAGCAGGGCCAACCACCAACAGCGTTGGGTTACTGACGATACCAGTTATCAAAATCTCCTTCTTCCATATCACTGAGCTGCACTTCATGCTCTTAACTCCGATATTAACTGTTGTTCAAGTACCCGGACACGAGGGATAATCTCCCGTCCAAAGAATTCAACCTCCTCCTGACAATGGAGAAATCCCAGCAACAATAGATCCACACCCACTCTCTTATAGTCGATAATCCGTTCAGCTATTTGTTGCGGTGTACCAATCAGCTTCGGTTTAAAGCCATCATTGTACTGTACCAAATCATCAAAGCTGGTTTTCGCCCAGTTTCCTTCTTTTTCTGGTGAAGCCAAGCCCGCATTCTGTGTCTCATGCTGAAAACCTTTCACTGCTTCCACATCAGCGTGATCAATGATCTCTTGCAGCACCTGCTGTGCCTGTTGCTCACTGTCTCTGGCAATCACAAACGCATTCATACCAATTTTTACTGAGCGATCATTTTGCCGGGATTTAACCTGAATATCTTCGATCTGCTGACTCACGCCTTCTACGCTATTACCGTTAGTGAAGTACCAGTCAGAAACCCGTGCAGCCATGTCCCGTGCGGCACGTGAGCTACCTCCCTGAAAAATTTCCGGCTGTGGATGAAGAGGTTTCGGTTTTAAGCTGTAATTCCGAAAACGATAAAAATCTCCGGCAAAAGTGAACTGTTCTTTCTGCCAGATCCCCCGCAGACAGCGAATAAATTCCTCAGAGCGTAAATAGCGCTCTTCATGATCGAGCCAGGGTTCACCAATGGCTTTAAACTCACCACGAAACCAACCACTGACAATGTTCACGGCAATACGTGCATCGGAAAGGTGGCTGATAGTAGCTATCTGCTTGGCAGCCAGTGCAGGATTCCAAGGACCGGGCAATAACGCAGCAATGACTTTCAACTTTTCAGTTGCCGCCAGCAAATCCTGAGAAAAAGTCACGGATTCGTGCTGATTTTCGGCGCCATATCCGGCAGTAAAACGAATTTGTGTCAAAGCATAATCAAATCCGGCGTGTTCGGCGATCTGTGCTAACTGCCGATTATATAGTGCATCCCACTGAGTGCGCTGAGGAATTTTACTGACTACCAAGCCGCCAGAAACATTGGGCACCCAATAAGCAAATTGTAATGGAGAGGGATAATGTGCTGTTGTCATGATTGGTTCTATGAAGCGTCCCGTTTGCAAAACAATGCCGTCACTTATACAAACAATACCATTGCCTCAGCAACCTTTCAGCCTTCATCCTCTGGTAACACGTTAATCTTTATCAGTATCCTCACTAACTGGCACTGACGTAATCTTTTTGGTGTTCCTGTTTGGCCAAGCGCTCCGCACCACCAACGCTCTCACCAAAAGGCCCTGTATTAACAGAACGAATTGTTGGACTATGACTATTTGTTGTTGTTGCCTGCAACGGATTTGCCCGCAACAGTGGCATAACTAATTCCGCAAATCGGTGCACTTCTTCAAGATGCGGGTAACCGGAAAAGATAAAATTGCTGATCCCCAATGCCTGATATTCACGGAGCCGTTCAGCCACTTGCTCTGGACTTCCAACCAATGCTGTTCCCGCTCCACCACGTACCAGACCAACTCCTGCCCACAAATTGGGAGCGATCCGCAAGTTATTTCTTGCCCCCTGATGTAATGCACTCATCCGTGCCTGTCCGGCAGAATCCATACGGGAAAAAATTTTCTGCGCTTGGGCGATTGTATCATCGTCCAAATGGGCTATCAGACGGTCTGCGGCAGCCCACGCTTCCTCTTCAGTTTCACGAACAATAATATGCAGGCGAATACCATATTCCAGCGTCCGGCCTTGTTGTTGGGCACGTTCACGCACTTGTTGCAGTTTTTCGGCAACTTATGCTGGCGGCTCTCCCCAAGTCAGATAGGTATCTACCTGACGAGCAGCCACATCAAGAGCATCTTCAGAAGAACCGCCAAAATAGAGTGGAGGGCCATTTTTCTGAACCGATGGAAACAATAACTCAGACCCTTCCACCTGTAAATATTTACCTTGATAATTCACTTTTTCACCCGCCAATAGACGCGAATAAATATCAAGAAATTCACTGGTAAGCTGATAACGTTCAGCATGGCTGAGAAAAATACCATCACCTTTATTTTCCACCGGATCTCCACCAGTCACTATGTTAATGAGCAACCTTCCTTCCGAAAGTCTGTCCAGCGTCGTTGTCATTCTTGCCGCCAGTGACGGTGGTGGCAGGCCTGGCCGCACCGCTACCAGAAAGCGCAAATTACGGGTGACTGATACCAAAGCAGAAGCAACCAGCTACGGATCTTCACAGCCTCTTCCCGTCGGGATCAAAACACCGTGATAACCAAGGCTGTCAGCAGCCAGTGCAATTTGTTGCAGGTAGGGAAGATCGACGGCTCGTCCACCTTGTGAGGCCTAATCCCTGCTGAACTAATGACAAATGTTTCAATGAAAAATTTAACCGAGGTCAGCATTCCCTCTACACGTCGAATTTATGAGCCAAAAGGGTTAATCAAAAGCTCACGTAACCAGGGAAATCAACGTCGTTTTCCTGCCATTGTTCTGCGTTATATCGCAATTATCAAGGTTGCACAAAGCTAATCCAGTTACGCGATAATCTGGATAGTTGCATCGGTTGTGGATGCCTTTCACTGACAGAGTACCCGCTACGCAACCCAAATGTATATTAGGAGAAAAAGGAGCAGGGCCGAAGATTTTATTGTAATAAGAATAATCCACTATTTCGACACCAATTCAAATTAATCTGGCAACTTCATTTTATGAGACTACAAAAAAATAAATCAGGGCTGCTTCTGAAAATCACTTATTAAAATTAATTTAATCCTTTTTAAGGGAGGCAGATATTTTTTGACACTATAATATCGTGTTATCTGTTTTTTATCTTATATCATTCAGCCTATTATTAATTTATCAACATTTAAATCTGTGTTCGGCCTATTTTTCATCAATTAATTTATTTTTAATAACACTGATAAATTATAGTTATTTTATTTCCTTAACTTTCTGGAATATTTAATGAAAAATATTTTTAAGAAATCATATCTTGCTATTACATTGACACTCGCAGGTATTATAGCAACTTCTACAATGTCCACTGCTTTGGTCCCACCGCGGGAAATATCATTAATAATATCCATGCTGCGGGTTATCAACCAGAAGAAGTAAAAGCCACATTACTGACACATATGCACCCAGACCATACTTGTGGCATTACTTCACTGGAAGGTAAAGCCATATTCCCAAATGCGACCGTATATATTTCTGAGGCAGAAAATAATTTCAGGTTGAACCCTCAGCTTGTAGCTTCAATTTCAGAAAAAAATCAGTCATTCGCTAACATGGTTCAGAAAGCTGTTGCACCGTATATTGCTGCAAAGGCATTTCGTATTTTTAAAAGTGGAGAAGAGATTATTTCCGGCATCAAAGCAATATCCACTTTTGGTCATACACCCGGTCATACTTGATACATTCAGGCAAAAGTCACATGCTGATTTTGGGTGATATCGTACATTTTTATGCGGTACAACTGGCACATCCAAAAATTTCTATTGAATTTGATGTGGATAACAATAAAGCCATTGAAGCACGTAAATCTATTTTCGAAAAAGCCTCACATCATCAATGGGTAATTGACGGTGCCCATTTACCCTTCCCTGGTATCGGACATATTCGTAAAGAGGAACAGGGATATAATTGGGTTCCGGTGGAATATTCAAGCCTCTTAAAAACAAGTAACTGATGTCCAGTGCGGGGATTGAAGTTGCTCTTTCCCTGCCTTAAGTGAGAATAAAAAATATCATTTTTCTACAGTTCATTATCATCCTTCAGATTTTTTAATAACATCATCTAGGTTATTGATTTTTAGGTCAGCATTAAGATATTCACTATTATCTGGCAGATGGATATTTATATCTTGTTTTAACTCATAACTTAAAAGACCATTATGTAACTCAAAATCAAGAACGTGCCCGCCATTTGTCCGGGTTTCATCAATAAAATGAATATGAAACCCTGCAACAGAAACACCGTGAAAGATATCTGGTGTCCAAAACCCAACCATCACACCGCAGATATCATGCAATGTCTCTTCGGATTGCTCTGTAACTGCTTCAATAAAGGGTTTTTCCTGGTAATTCATACGGCGAAACCAGATATTTTTAAAATTCCCTTCAATCTTTATCGCAGCAAAAATATTATCAATATTTACCTGAGTGGATAATTCGGAATAAAGAGATTTTTTGTTGATATTCGAAACGGGAAACTGTTCATTAGGATTGAAATATGTCAACTGTGCGAATGGCAACTGCTCGTGATCACAGAACCGACGCACATTACCCACCCCCTGAATTTCAAAAAAAGTATCATCCAGTGCAATCATTTCACCTGCGAGTGCATGTAAGTAGCCAATACCAAATGAGCCACCTTGACTGATTTCCGATATTGTAAACATTCCATCAAAAACGCCCGACATCAAAGCATGTATGGTGGAATACTGATTTATTATTCGGCTATTCATATGCCCTCTCTTACTACTTACTGTATATGCTGAAATTTTAAATCTATTGGATAGATTAGATATATCAAATGAATATTTCAGATTTTTTACTGCATAATGAATTAATATCGCTAGCCATTAGTCATTGTCAAGACAATTATATTTTCTACTAGCAATTTTAATTCCTTCCCACACCAATCATTAATATATCAAATAAGTGTATTTTATCTTCATACTTTATATTTATTAATTAATTAATGAAATTTAAATCACATTCTACTTTAAAGGAGATATATCTTATCAATTTAACTAATAATTCTTGATGACACATCAACTCATTTTTAATCTTATTCATCTTGAATAGCCACTTAAATAATTAATAAAAATTAACATTTAAATTTAGCAAAATAAAAAAATAATAATTCAATTAATTTTCATTAAGTTATTTTGAATGCAAGTTTAGATAATAAACTCAACATTATATTCATGGCAAAAATATATTTAACCCTATTGCATATACCTGTATATTATTAGTATGATTAAAAACTATATTTTAATGATAATTTCTCCTCAATGGATTATGTATGAATAAAATTTGTGCGTTATTATTCTTTGCTGTTATGCTTTGCAGCGGTTGTGCCACTATTGTTGGTAAAGAAACCCAGCTTGTCCAAATTAATAGCCAACCTTCAGGTGCAAAATTTTCAATCAAAGATGAAACAGGCACAGAAATTGCGCATGGTAATACACCACAAAGTGTGATGCTGGCAAAATCTGACGGTCACTATTTCCATCATTAAAGGGGATCAATGGCATTACTCGCATACCTGAATTGTTTTGTTCAAAGATAGGTAATTCATTAATTCGATGTAATACAAGCTGAAGTTGAGGCCCTGTTCCTTCCAAAGAAGTTGAAAAATCGACATTAAAACCTGTTGCAATTTTCTACAGTGTAGAAATCGTTGGACTTGATTGACCGCGTTCAATTTGCCCACGCATCGCCTTACTGACTCCCGTCAGTTTAGCCGCCTGGCTGAGGCTTGGCCCCCGCTCACTGAATCTTTTATTTTTATCCTTCAAAGTAGTACAAGATTACATCTTTCCATCTACCACCTATCAAATCCATAGCCATACTTATAGGACAAGGGTAACTCTTTCCATTCAATGAAACTTGGCAGGCCTCGCTTTTTGTAACCTCAACCATAAATTCCTGCCTACTATCTAACTGGATAGTTATTGTAATAGAAAAAAATCATCATAAACTAATTATAGAAACTATCAAATTGATAGATTTGAAAAATAATACCGTAAGGAAATTGAATATGCCTTTAATGATATTAGCTCACCCAAACTTTGAACAATCAATCGCTAATAGAAAAATTGTTGAGGAATTGAAAAATAGTAACATTGATCTTGAACTCCGTAATATTTATCAATTAAACCAAAATTACAATATTGATGCTAATTCGGAGCAAGAAGAATTATTAAGGCATGATTTAATAATTTTACAATATCCGATGTACTGGTTTAATATGCCCGCAATCTCTAAAATTTAGTTTGATCAAGTTTTCACTTATCAATTTGCATATAGTTCAAAAGGAGATAAATTAAAAAATAAAAAACTGCTGCCCAGTCTTACGATAGGGCAGCCGAGAAAAATTTTAAACAAGATAACTGCCCTTTGCTTATAGATAGATTTCTTAAATCCATTAAAAAATCAGCAGAATATTCACAAATGAAATATATAGATCCAGTTATTCTTTATGATATAACCACTGTTAGTGAACATACTGAGCACGAAATAAAAGAAAAATCTAAAGCTTATAGTAAAAAACTACAGAGAATAATTCAAAGCGATATGGAACGTTAATTATTTAACCAGCTTGCATTCACATAATTTCATTGGGAAATTTTGATTTCCATTATCTATTGTCAATCTTTTTGTTAAATGTTATTTTAATTGAAATAGTAAGCTCTCTATTTAAAATAGTTATATTGTATCATGATTACATATGGTAATTAAAATATACAATTCTAAGTAGAGGTTAACTTCGTCGGAATGTACATTGTTTATTAAATGGTTTTGGTATTCTGCACTTTAAGTTGTGTTCAGCTGTGGAATGAAATCTAATTAGGAAAAACTTGATGCTTTATATTGATATTACTATTAATAGTGCACTAATAATGAGAATGGATTATTATGAATTTAATTAGGTATCTTTGTGCTTACTCTTTGAAATTGCTGTGTTTTTCTATGGTAAGCGCATTAGTCGCTGGAAGTGCTGCAGCTTCACTGGTTGGTCTGGTGAGCAAAGCAATTGAGTCTCCTGGTTACTCTATTTCATATGTTTTTTTTATATTATGTTTAGTCTATTTTTTTAGTAAAGCTGCTGCAGAGATTGCGTTGCTACATTTGACCCAATCTGCAATATTATCACTACGTATCAGTCTTAGTAATAAACTACTGCGAACACCATTTAAAAAGCAGCAAGAGCTTGGACACCATGGTCTGTTCGCTGTTTTAACCAAAGATGTTGATGTGTTTTCAGATTCATGTAGGTCTGCGCCAATAGTATTGGGTAATACCATTCTTATTGTGGCTTGTCTTAGTTATTTGGCCTGGGTCTCTTGGGTGCTATTTTTGGTGCTGACAGTGTGTCTCGGCACACTGATGTATGGATTTCACATTTTAGAGAAAAAACCCTCTCAAATGCTGGACAAGGTCAGAGAGCAGGTTGATGGTATTTATCTTAATTTTCAGAATTTTATAAGTGGAAGTAAGGAGCTCCAGTTAAATACTCATCGTAGTAAATTATTTGTTAATCAAGTTATTATGCATGGCGCTGAGAATTTAAGAAAAATATTTATAAAGGGTCATACCAGATGGGCATGGTTAATAAATTCAGCAGATACTATGTTTTACGTAATAATTGGTTTTATGGTTTTTGTGGTACCCATTTGGTGGCCATCTGAACCAGGTGTTCTTGTCACGGTAGTCTTAGTTATGCTCTTTTTAGTTGGCCCTATTGGTGAAGTTATGGGAGCTATACCCGAGTTACGTATGGCAGAAGTATCCTTGAAAAGAATGAGGCAGCTAGATAAATATTTGCAGGAATCTCAGATTGTATATTCTGATAAGCCTAATCCTTTCTTAGAAGTAAATGAAAATAAGGTATTACTTGAATTACAAGATGTTATTCATCACTATTCGAGTGATAAGGACGATAGCCAATTCACTCTTGGGCCATTAAATCTTAAAATACACCATGAAGAGATTGTTTTTATTATAGGAGGTAATGGCAGCGGTAAAACCACTTTGGCAATGTTGTTGGTTGGTTTGTTTCAATGTGATTCAGGCTCTGTTGTATTAAATGGTGTATCAATGAACTCTTCTAACAATGAGTATTATCGACAATTTTTCTCTGCTGTTTTTTCTGATTTTCACTTGTTTGAAGAATTACTCACTGTAGATTCACATATTACTGATAAAGCCACTCACTACATTCAGAAATTGGGCATGGATCATAAAGTAAAAGTAGTAGATGGAAAATTCTCTACCATAAATATATCTACTGGTCAGCGTAAAAGATTAGCTTTAGTATCTGCTTATTTAGAGGATCGTCCTGTTTATATCTTTGATGAATGGGCAGCAGATCAAGACCCGGTTTTTAAAAAGGTGTTTTATACAGAATTATTACCTGAATTGAAGGCGCGTGGCAAAACCGTTATTGTTATTACTCATGATGACTCTTATTTTGGAGTGGCAGATAGAGTAGTGAAGATAGAAGATGGATATATAAAGGATATCTAAATCCCTACAGGATTCGATAAAACTTATTATTTTATTGTTTTTTAATTATTTTATTTAGTTCAATTATCGCTCATGACTCCAAAGCGTTGTAATGATGTTTTTCAATATATGCCCCAATCAGCTTTTCGTGGACTTCTATCGAACGTGAATAACAAATTGTTTTTCTTGC
>NZ_NIBS01000100.1 GCF_002632465.1 Xenorhabdus budapestensis
CCGGGCACAGAACCGCAGTTATTTACAATCAGAATTACAGGAAACCGGCCCGTTATTGCGCTTTTCCAACATGGGCGTACTGGCAGATATGGATGCAGGTATGGCGCACTTGCATTACGGTTACCTTGACTATATCGCCAGGCAGACTACCCCGTTTACGGCCACGGATGAATGGTTGTCCGGATGGGCGGCGTTAAAGAAGATTTTTCGCAAACCGGCAACAGCGGCTCACTGTGAGCACTATCAGTTTACAGGGATGACAGGAACTATCATCCCTGCCGGGACAAGACTTAACCGGGGGGATGGGTATCAGTACCAAACTCTGACTGAGATCCGCATTGCTGCCAATGGACAGGGAAATGTCAGCCTGATTGCGTTATTACCGGAAAGTACCGAGGATGATTCGGGTGGCGGTGCGGCAGGGAATGCACCAGCGGGTGTGGTATTAACGCTGGATCAGAGTCTGGCAGGGGTTGATGTTGAAGGGACGGCGATTACGCCCATTACGGGCGGGGCAGACATTGAGAATGAAGCGGATTTTCGTTCCCGTATGTTACTCGCCTATCAGGGCACACCACAGGGCGGTTCTGATGACGATTATAAACAGTGGGCGCTGTCCGTGCCGGGCATTACCCGGGTCTGGGTCAGGCCAAGAGCAGCCGGGGCCGGAACAGTCGGTGTCTATATTATGTGTGATAACAATGCGCATGGCGGTTTTCCTATCGGCACAGATGGCGTGTCATCCCATGAACCGTATGCAGTGCATGCCACCGGAGATCAGCTGAGGGTGGCTGATGCTCTTTTTACCTTACAACCGGTCACTGCCTTAGTCTGGGTGTTATCGCCGATAAAATTCCGGCTTGATTTTACCCTCCACGGCCTTTCTCACATCAGTACCGATGTGACGGCGCGTATTAATGAGGCGATTGATAACGTACTGTTTGAAAACGGTAACCCGGATGGCTCCGGGCGCATATTGATATCTGAACTGCAATATGCCATTGCGGG
>NZ_NIBS01000101.1 GCF_002632465.1 Xenorhabdus budapestensis
CCGGGCACAGAACCGCAGTTATTTACAATCAGAATTACAGGAAACCGGCCCGTTATTGCGCTTTTCCAACATGGGCGTACTGGCAGATATGGATGCAGGCATGGCGCACTTGCATTACGGTTACCTTGACTATATCGCCAGCCAGACTACCCCGTTTACGGCCACGGATGAATGGTTGTCTGGATGGGCGGCGTTAAAAAAGATTTTTCGCAAACCGGCAACAGCGGCTCACTGTGAGCACTATCAGTTTACCGGGATGGCAGGGACTATCATCCCGGCCGGGACAAGACTTAACCGGGGGGATGGGTATCAGTATCAAACTCTGACTGAGATTCGTATTGCGGCCAATGGACAGGGGAATGTCAGCCTGATTGCGTTATTACCGGAGAGTACCGACGATGATTCGGGGGGCGGTACGGCAGGGAATGCCCCCGCGGGGGCGGTATTAACGCTGGATCAGAGTCTGGCCGGGGTTGATGTTGAAGGGACGGCAATTATGCCCATTACGGGCGGGGCAGACATTGAGAATGAAGCGGATTTTCGTTCCCGTATGTTACTCGCCTATCAGGGCACCCCACAGGGCGGTTCTGATGACGATTATAAGCAGTGGGCGCTCTCTGTGCCGGGTATTACCCGAGTCTGGGTCAGGCCGAGAGCGGCCGGGGCCGGAACAGTCGGTGTCTATATTATGTGTGATAACAATGCGCATGGCGGTTTTCCTCTCGGCACAGATGGCGTGTCATCCCATGAACCGTATGCGGTGCATGCCACCGGAGATCAGCTGAGGGTGGCTGATACGCTTTTTACCTTACAACCGGTCACTGCCTTAGTCTGGGTGTTATCGCCGATAAAATTCCGGCTTGATTTTACCCTCCACGGCCTTTCTCATAGCAGTACCGATGTGACGGAGCGTATTAATGAGGCGATTGATAACGTACTGTTTGAAAACGGTAACCCGGATGGCTCCGGGCGCATATTACTATCTGAACTGCAATATGCCATTGCAGG
>NZ_NIBS01000102.1 GCF_002632465.1 Xenorhabdus budapestensis
TAACCCGAATTCTGTTTAAGCTGTCATTGAAAAATCGTTTTCCGAATAGAAAATGTTCAGTGATGGCTTTTTCCATTTAAGGCAGTAAGCAATCAGCCCCCCTAAAACAGTCAGCAAAAATCCGTTTACACTTCGGTGGCGCGAGTGTTCTATTTGAGAAATTATTTTTCATTGTCCATTAATCGTTTCAATGATAAAACGCCTTGATAACATTATTTTATCCCATGCAGCTTGCAGACGGGCTTTCATGTTTCGGCGCTTTTGGGTGATGAAAGTCACACCGGTTTTGCCTAAATCGTCCGCGAGCTCTTGACTGAGGTAACCTTTATCACCGTAAAGAGATCCCGTTAATTCTGTTGTTAATTCGCGAACGGGCTCCCGATCATCCACATTACCGGCAGTCACTTTAAGCGCCAGAATTTCCCCCTGATGATTGACGACCAAATGTAACTTAAAACCGTAAAACCAACCCATTGAAGTTTTTCCGCGTTGGGCTATCCCCTGAAAGACCTTATGGCGGGGAATGCGGATGTTATGGCAAACTTTCAAACTGGTGGAATCAATAAAAGCAATGCCCGTGGGTTTTCCGTTTAATTTAGTCAGATAACTGCACAGAGGAACCAAAACGGAAGGCGCGACACTGATGAAACGGGTATAACTGAGCAAGGTGGGGAAATCAGGGTGATGATATTTCCAGAGAAATTCCAAGTAGAAGGCTTTAAAGTGACGGTAATGCGACATGTGAAAGAGGATCAAAATGGTCATGATTTCACGGGGATACATATGGCCTTTCCTGCGGCGCAGGCGGTATCCATTATCAAGACAAAATTGTGTCCACTGTGGGATAAAAAAGTGGCAAAAATCATCGACATTACAGAAAACTTCAACTAAGTTATCCATGGCCTGTTCCTCCCCGGAGCTGTTTCGGCGCGCACCAAAACACTGCTCCTGGAACAGGCCCCTCGTCAATTCTTTATCCAGAATTCGGGTTAA
>NZ_NIBS01000103.1 GCF_002632465.1 Xenorhabdus budapestensis
GAGGTATTGGGGCTGAAACGGGTTGGCATTGAGGATAACTTCTTCCGTATTGGAGGCAACTCCCTGACAGCGGTTAAGCTGACCGCCGCCATTCGCCGGATTTTGGCAATGGATGTTTCTCTGGCACAGGTGTTTGAGTTGAAAACGGTTGCCGGATTAGCAACCCAGATGGGGCAGCAGACATCTATTGTCATTCCTCATATTGAGCTTGCCCGTTATCCCTTGTCCTTTGCTCAGGAGAGGATGCTGTTTATTGAGCAGTTTGAACAGGGCACATATGCCTACCATATTCCTTATCTGATGCTGTTGGATGAAGGAGTTAGCTTATCTGTACTGGAAAGTGCAATTAATCAGGTGGTTGAGCGTCATTCCGTTCTGAAAATGGTTTACCGCAGTGGCGGTGATCATACTTATCAACAACTGCATTCTTCTCAACAACTGATTGAAGAGCCGCTGGCTTTCAAAACACAGCTTCTTGAGAGTGTTGAGATACTTTGGCAAATATTGCGTACTGAATTAGCTACACCATTCAATTTGACAACAGAGCCGGGTTTGCGCCTGCGCCATTACCAGGTCGGTCACAGTCACTATCTTTTGTTCATGTGGCATCACATTGCCATTGATGGCTGGTCGGTGGATATCTTTATGCATGAGCTGGCGGAGGTTTACCATGCTCTGCTCGAAAAGCGTGACAGCCGTTTGCCCGCATTGGAAATCACTTATGGTGATTATGCCCACTGGCAGAAGGCGTATTTGCAGGGAGAAGAAGGAAAACATCAACGGGCATACTGGCAGCAGACACTGGCGGAGTATGAGCCGTTGCTTTTGCCGACCGATTACCCCCGTCCGGCACAGGTAGATTATCAGGGACGAAATTTCGGCTTTACGTTAGGAAGTGAACTTACCGGCCAGCTAAAGACATTAGCAAAACAGCAGGAAACCAC
>NZ_NIBS01000104.1 GCF_002632465.1 Xenorhabdus budapestensis
ACGCGATGCTCGACTTTTATGGTGGTGAGTTGAAATGACATAGCCGCACCTTTATAACTTTAAGTCGTCAAAAATAGAGAAATAAAGGAACAAAAGGCTATGTCACAGCAAGATTTTATCATTTGGGTGTTTTGTTGGGTAGATGACAATTTAACGCAGTTACAGCAAGGTATGCGATTCAGAAACCGGGGATATCCGCCTAAACTGAGCGATGCAGAAGCCATCACGATGGAAGTGGTGGGTGAATTTTTAGGATTTTCAACAGATAAAGGCATTTGGACGTACTTTAATGACCACTGGCGCGAGTGGTTTCCGGGGCTAGGTTCACGCGCCAATTTCGCTAAACAGATTTCGAATCTTTGGGTTGTTAAACAACAACTGCAAGAAAAGCGGGCGAGGTTATTGGGCGCGCTCGACAGGCCGGTACATATTATCGACGGATTTCCGCTGCCCGTCTGTGGATTCAAAAGAGCAAAAGGCTGTGCCAACTTCAAAGGACAAGCCGATTATGGGTACTGCGCCGCCAAAAACGAAACTTACTACGGCTTCAAAGGACATCTCATGATAGACGAAATCGGCGTGGTAACCGGGTTTACACTGACGCCCGCCAATGTCAGTGAGCGTGAAGCAACCTGGGATGTGATTGGCTCGATAAAAGGCTGTTTGCTTGGTGATAAAGGGTATTTAGGCGTTGAATTTAAACAGGAAATGAAGGTAGAGGGTATTGAAATGATTACCCCTGTGCGTGCCAATATGGATGATCCCATCCCCAGAAAAACGAGAAGGGTCATTAACGCCAAACGCCGTTTAATTGAAACCGTGATTGGTCAACTCGCCGGACAATTTGCTATCGAGAAGTGCTGGGCACGGGATTTGTGGCATTTGAGTAATCGAATTGCCAGAAAACTGCTTTCTCACACGTTGGGTATTTTTGCCAATT
>NZ_NIBS01000105.1 GCF_002632465.1 Xenorhabdus budapestensis
CTACAGCAAGGACGAAACCGATAGCCGGATCAAAGACGGTGATGCCCCGATCATGCAGGCAGCTCAACAGGCCCTGAAAGCCGCGGACAGCAAAGTGCCGTTAACCCGCCGTGTCAATGATAAAGAGCTGGTCAATGACATTACCCTGACTGCCGCCGATGTCGGCGCCTACAGCAAGGATGAAACCGATAGCCGGATCAAAGACGGTGATGCCCCGATCATGCAGGCAGCTCAACAGGCCCTGAAAGCCGCGGACAGCAAAGTGCCTCTGACCCGCCGTGTCAATGATAAAGAGCTGGTCAATGACATTACCCTGACTGCCGCCGATGTCGGCGCCTACAGCAAGGACGAAACCGATAGCCGGATCAAAGACGGTGATACCCCGATCATGCAGGAAGCCCAGAAGGCTATGCAGGAAGCTCAACAGGCTCTGAAAGCCGCGGACAGCAAAGTGCCTCTGACCCGCCGTGTCAATGATAAAGAGCTGGTCAATGACATTGCCCTGACCGCCGCCGATGTCGGCGCCTACAGCAAGGAAGAAACCGATACGCAAGTCATGAAAGTGGCGGACACTAAGGTGCCGTTAACCCGCCGTGTCAATGATAAAGAGCTGGTCAATGACATTACCCTGACTGCCGCCGATGTCGGCGCCTACAGCAAGAATGAAACCGATAGCCGGATCAAAGACGGTGATGCCCCGATCATGCAGGAAGCTCAACAGGCCCTGAAAGCCGCGGACAGCAAAGTGCCGTTAACCCGCCGTGTCAATGATAAAGAGCTGGTCAATGACATTACCCTGACCGCCGCCGATGTCGGCGCCTACAGCAAGGAAGAAACCAATACGCAAGTCATGAAAGTGGCGGACACTAAGGTGCCGTTAACCCGCCGTGTCAATGATAAAGAGCTGGTCAATGACATTACCCTGACTGCCGCCGATG
>NZ_NIBS01000106.1 GCF_002632465.1 Xenorhabdus budapestensis
CCGTTACTGTCCGCGGTGTTCGTAATATCACCGATTTTTTGCATCGCTAATCCTCACTCACTAAAAGTGATAAAAATGAAATGAAATTGAAATTTATGAGGGTTACTGGACGTAACCGAACTGAAGGATTGTGTGAGACGGGCTTATCCGTTGAAACTGGCATTCGAGCTTTTTATTGCCCCATGAACGCAACGGATCACCACAATAGCTGCCGCCTGCCACAGCGTAATTTATCGTGGTTGCCGGGGCATTAATGCGCCAGACAAACGGCCAGTCACCGCCATTTAATGCATCCCCACACGCAGACATGCCTACTCTGGCCTGCCGAAATTCCGTAATGGTAATGTGAAATCCCAGTTCTGCCGCCAGTCCGATAAAATAGGATTTGGACTGACCGCCTGTGCGTAATAACTTTGAGACTACCGATTTTTGCCGCAATGAGATACTGTCAATTTCCCCAATGGCGCAGTCATCCGGCAACCCTAGCGATTTTTCCCACTCCGGTAACATGATTGTTGCGGTTGCCGGGAAGCTGCCCTCCAGTAATAAATGCGCATCCTGATCACTGCGGTGACAGCTCCGGGCAAGCGCCCGGATGACCTTACTGATAGCCGACTCCGGGCGCCGCGTCCACGCCATCCCGGCAGGTAACAGGCCATTTAGTGCCGCGGTATAATCCGCCACGCTATACTGTTTCATGTGTATTTCACCTCGCCCCGTACGGGTAAATGACCAACCGGTAAGGCAATATTGTCTGCCGGTGATGTGATCACAAATCCTGCTGTGCCCGGTACGCCCGCAATGGCATATTGCAGTTCAGATATCAATATGCGCCCGGAGCCATCCGGGTTACCGTTTTCAAACAGTACGTTATCAATCGCCTCATTAATACGC
>NZ_NIBS01000107.1 GCF_002632465.1 Xenorhabdus budapestensis
CAGAACGAGGCGGTATCATGACAGCGCTACCTTGCAGAGATGTACTGTGTCTACATTTTACTCAATTTTGGGGCTGTGAAAAGTTTTTAGAGGTTCCCTTCTTTTAGTTCTGGTCTATTTCAAGATATCGCCGTAGCATTTGAAGAAATTAGTAACGAGGACGGTACACAAGAAGCATCAGAAATGGTTCAAAGACATGCCGTCTTGAATCCTTTGAAATTTGGTTCATGCATGCGCGATATTGGATTGTGGGGCTGCCCTTATCGCTTAAAGTGTCAATCTGTGCAAGTTTGCGAACACTTCACTCTTACAGGTAGAATTGATGAGTACTCAAATATAAAAGATAAAAAGAAAACACTTCAAAATGCTAAAATTCAAATTTTACATAGCATATCACCTAAATCTATACATGATAATATGTTAAAAAACATTGATGATTCCTTGCAATATTTAGAGTCAATGGAAACTGAATGGCAACAACGTGCAGAGTCTCAATATCTAATTGATGTAAATAATTTATTATCAAAAAATACTAATACTGAAGGAGAGATTAAGACATTAGCTGCACTTTTTGCTTTAGAGCACAATCAGTTAAAAAAGGATAATTAGTAATGCGTGGAAAAGAATTAGATCAGTTTATTGAACATGAATTACAGCTTATGTTAGCTGAAAGATTTGATAGATCCCCGATTTCATCTAAGGCATTACATACCAGACTAAAAGCAAAAGGTATTGTTAAAGGTGGTTTAAGCCAGGGCAAACGGGTCTAAATTGCTCAATGTGATTAGCGGAGTATATTCAGTACAGAGAAATAGGAATAATCGCCGTTTGTGATTTATCATTAGCAACCT
>NZ_NIBS01000108.1 GCF_002632465.1 Xenorhabdus budapestensis
ATCCGGCTGGCGATCCTGATGCTATCCGTTCCGTTGTTTGTGATGGTGGTTTTGGTCGCGCTGGTTGATGGATTAGGGCGGCGGGACTTACGGCGTTATGGCGCGGGGTATGAATCCAGTTTTGTTTATCATCATGCCAAACGGGGGATTAAACCGGCCTGCATTGTTCCCTGTGTGTTGTATTTATCCTGGCCGGATGTGGTGTATCCCACGATGATATTGTTGCCAGCGGCAATAATATTGGGCATAGTGGTGATGGTAACAACGTCGATGTTTAAAAAATATCTTTGATAAAGACGCTGGAGAGTGATCGACAAAACGGTTTTTTGTTTTGTCGATCACTGTCAGCAGACAAGCCGTGTAAGCGGCGCGTCAGAAATAATTATTGATAAACGTTTATTGCACCGAGTTTGACAGAGTCAAATTTTATAGAAGGGTCTACCCTAGAGTTTATTTTCCACTTTTCTTTTGGGCCAAGATTTAGAATATAACTTATATTGATAGCAACCAGATTTTCCCCTTCGTAAAGTTTGAAATGAACAAACACATATTTTACTATCTGATTTGTATTGTTTTGTGCGTCAGCTAATATGTATTTAACCCCATCAGATCCTTTTTCGAGACGAATATTTGTGACGGAAACTAAATCATTGGCATTGTCAACTGATGACATATTTGCCTTGACGAGCATTTCTAAGATATTTGTCATATAATTATCCTCGATATATTTGCTATGTTAAGGTCATTGTAAATATCCCATAGCTCGCCTCTATTTAATATTTCCTTTTATATTGCTCATTTATTCTCTGAACATCTTTCATAATCTATACCT
>NZ_NIBS01000109.1 GCF_002632465.1 Xenorhabdus budapestensis
AGCGATTACCAAGTGACGCCGCAAAGCGGCAAACGTCCATAGCCCATCCGGTCTGGTTTTACGACCGATTTGAACCCCGCATTACTCAGTGAAACCACGCAAAACAGACTATTAACCACCCTGTTAAACGATTGTCCTATCGGATTTTCAACCCACTGCCTGATTGCAGGCTGATGCAGTAAAAATTAAGGAGAAATGAATCACGTCAAGATAATGAGGCGTTCATCCTGATGAGATCAGGCCCTGAACGGGGAGCATGTCATCGCTGTGCTGAGCACGTCGCGAGCTCCTGCAATAACTCAACACAATCCCGCCCTGCTACACATTGTCTGACGCACCACGGAACGGTGAACCTGAACCGACACGCAGGGAATTGTTTTAAAAACGACTAAAAATGAATAAAACAAACGCAAAGTAGCAGAAGAGGCGAGAATGGCGCAGGGATCGACACGTTCAAAGGTTGAGCAGTTCAGAAAAGCCTTTATCACGCATGCCCGACAGGCGGGCGGAAGTTTTATTACGGTGGCGGATCGTGAACGGATTGCCCGGCAGTTCCTTAATTATTTGAAAAACAATGGCATCAAACTCCGCCAAGTGGATAGCCTGAAGGTGAAATATATTGAGCGCTACATCGCTGAACGCAAAGCCAACAATATCAGTCACCGGACACTGCAAAATGAAATGTCGGTGCTGCGAGCCATTTTAGCGCAGGCGGGAAAGCATAAGCTGGCTGATCCCGATAATGCACGCCTGAGTAACCGGGCATTGGGTATCGCGGATACCAGCCGCAAGGGAACGAAAATGGCGCTGGCACCGGCTGC
>NZ_NIBS01000011.1:0-45387 GCF_002632465.1 Xenorhabdus budapestensis
ATATTATTTATTTTCAATCAAATAGCCATTATTTGGTATTTATCTATTTTGTTAAGATCTTTCATGAGGTTAGAAACTAAACATTTTATATCAAACTGTTTGGTTTGGATTTATAATCTATATTTTATGTTATAAATAGAGTTAATATCTTAAAATTCAAGTTATAACTTGCATTAATTCTAGATTATTTGGCTGCTATTGATTTCTAGTAAGTAACAATTTTTCATCACTAATACTATTTAAAAGAAATTAACTGTATGAATAACAAAAAAAATTCATATATTATAATCAATTAAGAGGAATGAGATTTGATATGTAATGAAATTTGACTTAAGTAATGTTATATAGGATTATGTTTACAGTTTGATATAAAATGTTTCGTTTTTGAGTAAAATTTTATTAATTTTGGTTAAGTAAATAGATTTTAATCTTTCATGGAATTATTATTTCTGTGCCATCTAATTTATATTAGAAAATATTACTTATAGAAACTTTTTCTACTGAATGGTCTTTGGCTTTCAGGAAAATAACAACTCACTCGTACTTTTGAAGATTGAAGGGTAGCTTGTTTTTTTGCCTGGAATTCTATAGCGTTTTTTTATTTTTTAGTATAAAAACAAAAAGATAACAATTGTTACATAAAAAGTATATTTTTTATCAAATTTTACGTGTTTATTTTATACTCTCTATTTTCAGAAAACTCGTTTACTTAGAGATTTTTCTATTGAACAGGTTAAAGTAAGTCAAAAAGTTCTGATTTTAATCTCGTTATTTAACAATTTAATATCGTTGTAAGCAGGTTTTTTATGAAGTTATGTGATAATTATTAGGTTTTGCATATTATACAGAGTGATAAATAAACCTTATCTAATTTCGGTTTGTTTTTTCAGTTTGCAGTACATGACATGAGAAGTCAGGCATTACAGGTTGACACCAGTATAGCCTGTAAGTGATTTGGCATGACCGATATTATGAAGGAATTTAGGCGATTAGAGAAAAACATTCCAGAATAATAGGGTATTTTCGGTATTATTTTCAATCAATTAAAAACTGATAGCCGATACCGACTGTCACTGTACTAACCTAACCTCATCCAATCGGGATATTCGCATGAAAAATCAATCGTGACATTTTACATTGGATTTACTTTCAGTCCCGCACCAAAAGATGACCCAGTTGCGTTTGCTGTAGTGTTGCTTGTTGATCGACCGAAAGATTTTGTCAGAACGACTATGCTATGAGTATAGATATCTGCTAAAGGAGTATGAGTAAATGAACCGATAACACAAAAGATTTCCAAAATCTTATGGCGGTATTTCAGGTTAAACCCTTTGAGAGATTTATACCCGTCGTCTTTTAAGTTACAGCTTTAAATCCATAGGGTATATCTGCCTTGTAATCATCCAGGCCATTAATATTGCTTATAGCGTACAGTACCCACCGCAATTGTATTTTCTCTACCAGAGTTTGTTGTCAATGAAATCATAGATAATCCAGCTAAATTAGTTGAGATTAATAGAGTTTTCCCATTTTTAATTATCCATAATATGAATATATAGGATTGGTCACTATTTAAGAATATCTTTTTTGAAATTTTATATTCATGCTATTTTAAGGGGATATATTTGAGCTTTAAATCCGATAGGTTTTATTTATGGGCTATTCTCAGTATTAGGTTAAAAAAAACATAAAGTTACTTGATCTTTATTTAATCATGAAATATTCAACAAAATGATCATATTGAGTATTATACTTGGGTCATGGGAATTGGCCTGAATACGGTTCTCCGCCACTTAAAAAACTCAGACCTCAATCGGTAACAGAAGCCATTGTCTCCGGCACCGAAGTCATTGTCTGCGGTGAAATGGATGAACAATGGTCATACGTGAAGTCAAAGAAGCAGCCCCGTTGGCTCTTTTATGCTTACGACAGACTCAGACGAAAAGTGATCGCTCACGTTTTTGGCCCAAGAACAAAAAAGACCTTGATGCGTTTGATGGCGTTACTGGCTCCTTTCAACATAGTGGTCTGTATGACCGATGGCTGGAAAAGCGATGAAAAAACACTGATGGGGAAATTGCATGTGGCCAGCAAGCGTTATACACAACGCATAGAGAGACATAACCTGAATCTTCGTCAGCATTTGGCAAGACTGACTCGCAAAACCTTATCTTTTTTAAAATCCGTGGAAATGCATGACAGAGTCATGGGGGATTATTTAAATATTCATCACTATCAATAAATTGGAATCATGACCTATTTTTATAGAGGGACATGAAATATTAAAAAATAGGTGCAAACCATTCATTAGAACCATAGCAATGACCATGACACTTGCCTTGATAAATTTTATGACTGTTCCATCTCTTCAAGCCAATATGACTGAAATACAGAGTACTATCACATATACCTATGACAGCCTTGGGCGTCTCATTTCAGATACAACAGATCAGGTAAGTACAAATAAATATGACTATGATCCTGCTGGAAATCGTCTCTCGACATCAACTAAACAGCAAAAATAGAAAAAATCGATACTGGTTACAGGACTTCACAAATGATTATTTTGCCTTAGTACTGTTTCAGTGAAAATAATACGAGCTGGGGGAAAACATTACTCTTACCATACCAGGGCGCGAGCATACTTTGATTGATATTCATCCAAAGAAAACTCGCGCTCGATATTCATCACTCCAACCTGCTTTTTTGAGCTTATTTCGTTGGCTTGGGGCACCGCAATCACATTGTTTGACCATGTTCAAAACGATACCCCGGAATAACGCCAAATTTTCAATCGCTCCATCCAGGACAATGCGTGAATCATCCTCTTTAAAAACCACATCAAGAGAGATAACAAAGATGCATTTCTTGTTCTCATGGCTTTTTCTTTGTTTTCAAGTTCTCCCATTACCTACTTGCTTATCTCCGGCGGATATAAATATTTTTCCGTGTATAAACATTTGTATAAACAAAAAAGAAAAAAGCACTTCCCCAAACGAGAAAGTGCTTCTTCAACAGCAAGTTACTAGACTAGAATTAGTTCATGCCGTATTTTTTCAGTTTCTTACGCAGAGTACCGCGGTTGATTCCCATCATTAGCGCTGCGCGGGTTTGGTTACCACGGGTGTATTGCATCACCATGTCCAACAGTGGCTGCTCTACTTCAGCCAGTACCAGCTCATACAGGTCATTAACGTCTTGACCGTTCAGTTGAGCAAAATAGTTCTTCAGTGCTTGTTTAACTGAATCACGCAGAGGTTTTTGAGTTACCTGATCTTGTGAATTAACAGTAGCAACGGTTAGTACATCAGAATTTACGCGTTGTTCGAACATAGTTCTGTCAGCTCTTTTCTTTATTTACGCAAAAATTTTCGAAGTATGCTTCCAACGCCTCCAGCTGTTCGCTGGCATCCTCAATGGCGTTGAATGAGCGCCGAAACTGGTCATCAGGAGCATGTTCCTTGAGATACCAAGATACATGTTTACGCGCAATACGAACTCCCTTGCCTTGACCGTAAAAGTCGTGCAACTCTCGTACATGCTCGTTCATCAAATGCTGCACGTCGCCGAGAGGCATCGGTGGCAGCAATTCTCCTGTTTCCAGATAATGCTGGATTTCCCGAAAGATCCAGGGTCTTCCCTGAGCAGCGCGGCCTATCATCAGGGCATCAGCCCTAGTGTATTCAAGCACTGCTCTGGCTTTTAGCGGGTCAGTAATGTCGCCATTAGCAATAATTGGAATGGCAACAGTCTGCTTAACTGTCCGAATGTTGTCGTACTCAGCTTCGCCATTAAACAGACAGGCTCGAGTCCTGCCATGAATTGTAAAAGCCTGAATACCACAACGTTCAGCCAATCGGGCAATTTCTACACAGTTCCGTTCTTCCGGTGACCAACCTGTACGGATCTTCAATGTAACAGGTACATCAACCGCATTGACTACCGCAGAAAGGATTTTTTGGACCAGTTCTGGATAACGCAGTAATGCAGAGCCTGCCAATTTACGATTTACCTTTTTGGCTGGGCACCCCATGTTGATATCGATGATCTGAGCACCATTGGCGACGTTGATTTTCGCCGCTGCTGCCATATCATCGGGATCACTACCGGCAATTTGTACAGAACGCACTCCGGGTTCGTCGCTATGAACCATACGTAGCCGGGATTTATCCGTCTTCCAAACCTGAGGATTGGAAGAAAGCATCTCTGAAACTGCCATACCCGCACCCATGGTGTAGCATAGTGATCGAAACGGGCGATCCGTTATGCCAGCCATAGGAGCTGCAATAAGACAGTTTTTCAACTGGTATTGTCCGATACGCATAGGCGAAGAAAGAGTGACCAACTGTGACTAAGGGCGCGTATATTACGCATTTTTCACGAGATATGAAAGGCCAAACTTTGAGCGAAACGACATTTATAGCGGAATTTTTCCAGTTGATTTTTTTAAACTTTGTTTATTACCCTTAAATAACATAAAGTTATGTGTTTTTAATGAAATTTATTGTTCCCTGCATTTCTCGTGATAAATAGAACGTATTAACACCAATTGATTCTCCGAAGAATTATTTTAGTGGATAATCTCGCTTTTCAATAGGGATTTATTGATTATTTTTTAACCCCGGTAATGCGACACCATTCTTCTTGCTCTGCAATCGGATCGATAATAAATTCATTACCATAGGCTTCGGCAACACTTTCTGCTTGACTTGCCAGTACCCCGGACAAGCCTAATAATCCACCTGATTTTGGTAGTGAGCCAATGATCGGTGCCAGTTCGCGCAGCGGGCCAGCCAGTATATTGGCAATGACAATGTCACATTCTAAGTTGTCAGGTTGATCTTTAGATAAATAGAGTGTCAGTTGCTCGGAAACACTGTTGCGTTCTGCATTATCCCGGCTTGCCTGAATTGCTTGAGGGTCGATATCAATGCCGATAGCATGTTTAGCGCCAAGTTTCAGGGCTGCGATGGCCAAAATGCCTGAACCGCACCCAAAATCGATCACTGTTTTACCTTCCAGATCAAGACCATCCAGCCATTGCAGGCAAAGAGATGTGGTTGGGTGTGTACCTGTTCCGAATGCTAATCCCGGATCTAGCATAACATTAACGGCATCGGGATCCGGAACTTCCCGCCAGCTTGGGCAGATCCACAGGCGATTACCAAAACGCATTGGGTGGAAGCTGTCCATCCATTCACGTTCCCAGTCTTTATCTTCTATCTGTTCAATTTTATGGATAAAACCTTTACCAAGCTGAGGAATCTGCTCTAGCTGGCTGATAATCGTTTTCATATCAGTTTCAGCGTCATACAAGCCGATAACATCGGTATCTCCCCATAAACGGGTTTCCCCCGGCAGAGGCTCAAAAATCGGTGTATCGTGGCTGTCCTGAAAAGTGACGGACACTGCGCCACTTTCTATTAGTTCATCACCAAGTGCTTCAGCTTGCTGTCCTGTAGTGTTTAATCTTAGTTGTATCCAAGGCATAAAAATTCTCTTTTAAATTGAATAAGTATGAAAAAATTATATCGCCGTCACTGAGATACGGCGGTTTGTTGTGGTTGTTCATTTCCAAAAACATTTCCGACCCCGAATGCCAGTAAACTCAGTAGTAATGATGGCACTATTGGATGGAATCCAAAGAGGTGGATATTGAAAGTCGCCAATAGGGTATAGCTTACTGCTCCAGTCAACATGGAGGTTATTGCACCATGTGCATTAGCTTTTTCCCAATACAGGCCCAATACCAGTGACCAGAGGAAAACGGCTTGTAATCCGCCGAATGCCAGTAGGTTTAGCCAGATAATCATCTCAGGTGGTTGCCATGCTGCCAATAGCAGCAATATTCCCAGAAACAAAGTAGAAAAACTGGAAATGCGTGCCAGTTTTTTTTCCTGTTTGATCTGTTGTGGGAACAAATTTAAATAGAGGTCTTTGACGATTGTTGCCGAAGATTGCAGTAGTTGGGCATTAATCGTTGACATAATGGCTGCCATCGGAGCAGCCAGAAAAATCCCGGCTGCAATAGGAGGCAGAACGTTGATCATCAAAATAGGGATCACTTGATCAGGGATCGTCAGATCAGGAATGATCGCACGACCCAGCGCTCCTGCAAGGTGCATACCAAACATCAGGATTGCCATGACGACCGTGCCGATGATAATACCGCGGTGAACCGCTTTACTGTCACGATAGGAGATACAGCGCACGGCGGTATGCGGTAGGCCGATGACGCCAAAGCAAACCAGAACCCAGAAGGAGGCCATAAATGGCGTTGTAAGGATGTTATCAGCACCATGAGGTGAAACCAGATTAGGATCGATTGTGCGCAGTGTTGAAACAGCTTCTGACAGTCCTCCGGCTTTATAAATAGTAGCAGCCAGCAATAGCACTGTTCCTAATAACATAACCAGCCCCTGTAATGCATCGTTGAGGACGCTGGCCCTGAATCCACCAAATGCGGTATAGAGCGCGATAGAGACACCAAAAATCAGCAATCCAGTACCGTAGGGAATACCGGCAGCGGTTTCCAGCAAACGGGCACCGCCGATGAACTGTACTGTCATTGCACCGACAAAGGCAACTAACAGGCTCACGCTGGCAAACCAGACCAGAAAACGACTCTGATAGCGGGCATACAGCATATCGTTTAGTGTAACGGCGTTATAACGGCGGGCAAGAATGGCAAATTTTTTCCCCAATACACCGAGGGAAAGCCATATTGCTGGTAATTGGATCAGGGATAAGAGAACCCAACCGATACCATATTTGTAAGCAGCTCCAGGCCCACCAATGAATGAGCTGGCACTAATATAAGTCGCTGTAATCGTCATGGCCAGTACGAAACCACCCATTGAACGGTTGCCGAGAAAATACTCATTCAGGAATGTACCTGTTTGACGGCGGCGATAAGCATAGAGGGATAGCAGAAAAACCAGCGTCAGATATCCCGCCAGAGGCAGAATTACTTCATTTTGCATTATCATCCACCAAATTGTCCTCTAATGGGACTTCCTTGAAGACAAATTTCACCATCATCCCGCAGAGGATGATAAATAGTATCGGTAGCATTAAACAGGCCAGTTCGAACCAGAGCGGTAATCCGGTGAATCCAGTTGTATTACCGGGTAAATAGGCACTCAGCAACCAACCCACAAGATAAGCTAACGTCAGAAATACTGCCCAGCGAGCTTCTTTATGGGATTGAACAAATCGTTTGTCCATTTGTTCTCCGGGGAATTTACATAAAACAGTTGATATAAAACAAGGGAAGGAATTGTACGGTAACATACAGATTTATTCAGAAGAAAATGTGCCATCACAATATCAAAAGAGTATGGAGCTACCTGAGAATAAAAAAATCCCATCTTTTAATAGATGGGATTTTATGCAGGATAATAATGAATGTCAGAAAGACACTTTACTTATCTTGTAAGCCGAGTTTTTTCTCTAGATAGTGGATATTGGTTCCACCTTTCTGGAAGTTTTCGTCATTCATAATGGACAGTTGCAGATCGATATTGGTTTTTATGCCATCAATAATCAACTCTGCCAATGCGTTCTTCATACGTGCAATCGCCACTTCACGGGTTTCTCCGTAAGTGATCAGTTTGCCGATCATGGAGTCATAATAAGGCGGTACGGTATATCCCGCATAGATATGGGATTCCCAACGTACGCCGAAACCACCCGGAGAATGGAAATGGGTGATCTTGCCCGGACTCGGCAGGAAAGTTTTTGGATCTTCAGCATTGATACGGCATTCGATCGCATGACCTTCTATCACAATGTCTTCCTGTTTGATGGACAGAGGCAGACCAGAGGCTATGCGTAGCTGTTCTTTAATCAGGTCAACACCGGTAATCATCTCTGTAACCGGGTGTTCAACCTGAATACGGGTATTCATCTCAATAAAGTAGAATTCACCGTTTTCATACAGGAATTCAAATGTGCCCGCTCCGCGATAGCCGATTTCGATACAGGCGTTGGCACAGCGTTCACCAATGCTGCGACGCAGTTCTGCCGAAATACCCGGTGCTGGCGCTTCTTCCACGACTTTTTGGTGTCGGCGTTGCATGGAGCAGTCACGCTCAGCAAGGTAGAGAGCATTACCCTGACCATCGGCCAGTACCTGAATTTCAATGTGACGTGGGTTTTCAAGGAATTTTTCCATGTAAACCATGTCGTTGTTGAAAGCGGCTTTAGCTTCTGAACGGGTCATGGCAACGGATTGTTCCATATCTTTATCACCGCGAACAACACGCATACCACGGCCGCCACCGCCACCGGATGCTTTAATAATTACCGGATAGCCGATGCGCTGTGCGATCGATTTGTTCTTTTCTGTATCATCTCCTAATGGGCCGTCAGAGCCGGGAACACATGGAACACCCGCTTTTTTCATGGCACTGATAGCAGAAACTTTATCTCCCATCAGGCGGATCGTTTCTGCTTTCGGGCCGATAAATGTAAAGCCGGAACGTTCTACTTGCTCAGCAAAGTCTGCGTTTTCAGACAGGAATCCATAACCCGGATGGATGGCTTGTGCGCAGGTAATTTCAGCCGCAGAAATGATAGCCGGAATATTCAGGTAACTTTTTGCCGATGCGGCCGGGCCGATACAGACCGTTTCATCTGCCAGCAGGACGTGCTTCAGGTCACGGTCTGCCGCAGAGTGTACAGCAACAGTTTTGATGCCAAGTTCCTTACAGGCTCTCAGGATACGCAGTGCTATTTCACCGCGGTTAGCTATGACAATTTTCTCAAGCATGGAGCGCCTCGTTATTCGATGACGACCAGTGGCTCGTCAAATTCAACAGGTTGACCGTCTTGTACCAGAATCGCCTTAACTACGCCGGCTTTGTCGGCTTCGATCTGGTTCATCATTTTCATGGCTTCAACGATGCACAGGGTATCCCCCTGATTAACGTGTTGACCGATTTCAATGAAAGGTTTCGTATCTGGGCTTGGTGAACGGTAGAACGTACCAACCATTGGTGAACGGACTATATGGCCGCTGATCTCTGCTGCGGCCGGGACAGCCGGAGCTACTGTGGCAGCTTGTACAGGCTGTTGAATAGGAGCAGAAAGGTATTGTTGAGTGATTGGTATGCCCTGGGTTGCCGTAGTGCGACTGATGCGAACTGACTCTTCACCTTCAGAAATTTCCAGTTCAGAAATGCCAGATTCTTCAACCAGCTCGATTAATTTTTTTATCTTACGAATATCCATGAGTGTGATTCCGTACTCTATTTATGTAATTAGTTGAATGTTGACAAGCGGTTGACCGCTGCCTGTAATGCGAAACTATAACCATCGGCACCCAAGCCGCAGATCACGCCAACGGCAATATCTGAAAGATATGAGTGATGGCGGAACGGCTCGCGGGCGTGCACATTGGAGAGATGGATCTCAATAAATGGGATATCTACCGCCAGAAGTGCGTCGCGTAGTGCCACGCTGGTATGTGTAAATGCCGCAGGGTTAATCAGAATAAAATCAGTATTGCCCCGCGCTGCATGGATCCTCTCAATCAATTCGGATTCTGCATTGGATTGCAGATGGGATAATTCAACTCCCGATAGGTGAGCTTCTTTTGACAGTTTGCTGACGATGTCATCAAGCGTTAACTTACCGTAGGTCTCAGGCTCTCGTGTTCCCAACATGTTCAGGTTGGGGCCATTCAAGAGTAAAATGCGAAACTTGTCTGCCATTGTGCGGGTATCTCCGGCAATCTGTCAACAATCGTTCAAGATAACTCGATGTCAACGGTTTGTCATCTCTTTCTGCTATCAATATTTGTAAATTTGGCGATAAAGCCCGACATTATAAACATATCGTGACATTTAGCAGCTAAATACTGGTCTTATCAGCACGGTTTTATCCACTTTGGTTTTAAATTTTGGTGTTATAGGCCCGTTTTACCGTATCCTCACTAGTGTTCTGCCAGTTACTTGATTGTTTATCAGCTTATTGGAATATTCGATCGCCTGGTCCAATGAAATTTCATTGGCTGTTTGTTGGTAAAAGGAATCAGGTAACAGTTCCTGCAATCGTTTCCAAATCTCAGGCCGTTTCACGGAGGGTACTGCGGCTGATTCAACGCCTTGTAAACGAACATTACGCAGAATAAATGGCATAACAGTGGTAGGCAGATTAATGTCACTTGCCATACCACAGGCTGCTACTGTGCCGTTGTGAGAAACTTGTGCCAATAATTTGGCCAGAATTGTACCGCCGACAGTATCAATGACACCTGACCAACGTTGTTTTTCCAGTGGGCGGGAGGGTTGATTGAAATCGGAGACAGGCAGGATCGCTTTTGCTCCCAGTGAAAGTAAATACTCCTGATTTTCCAGTTTACTGCTGATGGCGATAGGGGAATATCCCAACAGAGACAATAAGGTAATCGCAGTACTACCGACGCCACCGCTGGCACCCGTAACGGCAATTTCCCCACTTTCAGGTGTTATTCCTCCTCCTTCCAGTGCTATAACACATAGCATGGCAGTAAAACCGGCTGTACCGATAATCATGGCTTGTCTGGTAGTTAACCCTTGTGGCAATGGTGTCAGCCATTCCCCTGAAACTCTGGCTTGTTGTGCCAAACCGCCCCAATGATTTTCTCCCACCCCCCAGCCAGTTAATAAGACCTGCTGACCAATATGAAAACGGGGATCTTCTGAATGGCGGACAACCCCGGAAAAGTCGATCCCTGGTATCATCGGAAATTGGCGGACAATCTTCCCTTTACCAGTGATAGCAAGGGCATCTTTATAATTAAGGGTTGACCAGTGAATATCGACGGTAACGTCACCGGGTGGAAGTTCAGCGGTATCAATGTCCTGAATAGATGCTGATAGTGTACCGTGTTGTTCAAGCAATAAAGCTTTCATAATTCCTCTCCATTGATGGGTTTTATGTCTGACACCATCACGATTCTTATGATTTCATCTCTTATGACATCATCAATATAGATAAAATTGAAAATGCGGAAATGGATAGGTTGCAATATTGTGATGGAAAGTCGCAAAACGGTGATTAGTTGCAGTGAATAATTTTTTCACAGATTTTTATGGGTTTTTGAGTGCCATTCTGACATTCAATAAATTACCTTTGTTGAAATTACTGGATAGCGATATCAGAGTAGATAAAAATTTTTGATAAAAAGTGAATTCTGGTTGAACTTGTTGAAATCATGATGGGTCAACACAGAATAAGGAAAAAGTGGGTTAGCAACATCGCGGGATACACCATATATACACTATACTGTTGGTTTTTAGAACATTTGGATATTTTGGGATTTAGTGATGGGGATATTGGTGGAATTAACCCATTTTTATGCAGTTTTTTTCTGCTCTGTCAGAAAAAAGTAACGTAGAATATCGTATTTCTGATGTGAATAACGTAGCCACTTTCGTTGAAGTAGTAAAAAGTAGTTAGTGATGCGCCTTGTCGCTGCTTCATGTGGTTGGTAGAGTAGACGGACAACATCCGTCCCCAGCTTGCAGGATTATCCTTTCGTTATGTTAAAGAAATTTCGTGGCATGTTTTCCAATGATTTGTCCATTGACTTGGGTACTGCCAATACCCTTATTTATGTCAAAGGTCAGGGAATTGTCTTGGATCAACCCTCTGTTGTTGCTATCCGACAAGACAGAGCTGGTTCACCAAAAAGCGTTGCAGCCGTGGGGCTGGAAGCAAAACAGATGTTGGGACGTACTCCGGGGAATATCGCAGCCATTCGCCCAATGAAGGATGGTGTGATTGCTGATTTTTATGTCACGGAAAAAATGTTGCAGCATTTTATTAAACAGGTGCATAACAACAGCTTTATGCGTCCGAGTCCACGTGTGCTGGTCTGTGTACCTGTGGGTGCTACACAAGTTGAGCGTCGCGCCATTCGTGAATCTGCCCAAAGTGCGGGTGCACGTGAAGTCTTTCTGATTGAAGAGCCGATGGCAGCCGCAATCGGTGCGGGTTTACCTGTTTCTGAAGCAACAGGCTCCATGGTCGTTGATATTGGTGGGGGAACAACTGAAGTTGCGGTGATCTCCCTCAATGGTGTGGTTTATTCTTCCTCTGTCCGCATTGGTGGAGATCGCTTTGATGAAGCGATTATCAATTATGTTCGTCGCAACTATGGTTCATTAATTGGTGAAGCGACAGCAGAGCGTATTAAACATGAAATCGGTTCTGCTTATCCGACAGATGAAGTTCGTGAAATCGAAGTGCGTGGTCGTAACCTTGCTGAGGGTGTGCCTCGTAGCTTCACGTTGAATTCTAATGAAATTCTGGAAGCCTTGCAGGAGCCGCTGACAGGTATCGTCAGTGCGGTCATGGTGGCATTGGAACAATGTCCACCAGAGTTGGCTTCTGATATTTCAGAACGTGGTATGGTGCTGACAGGTGGTGGTGCACTGTTGCGCAATCTTGACCGTTTGTTGATGGAAGAAACAGGAATTCCTGTCATTGTGGCTGAAGATCCTCTCACTTGTGTTGCCAGAGGTGGCGGCAAAGCGCTGGAAATGATCGACATGCACGGTGGCGATTTGTTCAGCGAAGATTGAAAATAACTCTGCGGGCTGGGGGGCGTTTTTATCAGTGCCTCCTTGCTGTTTATCCGAGAGTTTATTGTTTATGACTCTTTTATTGTTTATGACACAAAACAGCTCAACAATGCGCAACTTATGAAGCCGATTTTCAGCAGAGGGCCTTCCCTACAATTACGACTCTTTTTAGCTGTTATTATTGCCATTATTCTGGTTGTGGTAGACAGCCGTTTTGGTTTTTTCAATAAAATCCGTAGCTATATGGATACGGCAGTGAGTCCTTTTTATTTTCTTGCCAATGGTCCCCGACAATTTTTAGATGGTGTTTCCGATTCTTTGGCTACCCGTAAACAACTTGAACTGGAAAATAACACTCTGCGCAACGAGTTGAGGTTACAGAACAGTAATCTTTTACTGTTAGGACAATTAAAACAAGAAAATGCCCGTTTGCGTGAATTATTAGGATCACCTTTACGCAGTGATGAACATATGATGGTATCGCAGGTGATTTCCGGTGGTATGGATCCTTATCGTGATCAAGTCGTTATTGATAAGGGCGCGAAAGATGGCGTCTATGAAGGGCAACCCGTAATCAGTGATCGTGGCGTCGTTGGTCAAGTTATCTCAGTAAGTCAATTAAGCAGCCGGGTGTTGTTGATTTGCGATCCAACCCATGCATTGCCGGTTCAGGTACTGCGTAATGATATTCGTGTGATTGCCGGTGGTGCGGGATGTACGGACGATCTTCACCTTGAGCCGCTACCAAGTGATACAGACATCCGGGTTGGCGATGTGCTGGTGACATCCGGCCTTGGTGGGCGTTTCCCGGAAGGTTATCCTGTAGCGGTGGTTTCCTCTGTCAAGGTAGATAATCAGCGGGCCCATGCGGTTATTCATGCGCGCCCATTGGCAGAATTGCGGCGCTTGCGCTATCTATTATTGTTATGGGGGGCGGATAATAACCCATCTGAACCATTGCCGCCTTCCGAAGTGTATCGAGCAGCAAATGAACGTTTGATGCAGATGTTACCGCAGGTGCTGCCAAATCCCTCTGACGCTAAGCCCCAATTTCCGACAGAAGATTTAGGTAAAGACGAAACAGAGAAAGACGGGAGAGCGAAAAAGGGAAATCGAACGTTATCCCCCGTAACAAAACCGTCATCTTCGGCTGCATCATCAAGCAAGTTGCCAGCCGCGGAGAATCGTGGATGAGTCAGTATAAAGGGCGTGGCCGTTGGGTTGTCTGGTTATCTTTCTTGATTGCAATGGTGCTACAGAGTATGCCGTGGCCGGAGCAGTTTGATATGTTCCGGCCTACCTTACTCGTGTTGTGCCTGATCTATTGGCTCCTAGCTATTCCTCACCGTGTCAGTGTTGGTACTGGTTTTATTCTCGGTATCCTGATGGATTTATTACAGGGGAGTATTCTTGGGGCACATGCGCTGGCTTTCAGTCTGATTAGTTTTTTGGTCGCATTCAAATTTCAGCTCATTCGCAATATGGCACTCTGGCAACAGTCCCTGATTGTGATGGTACTTTCGACACTGATAAACTTCTGTGTTTTTCTGGCTCATGCCTTGATACCAAAGATTATTTTCCATCCTGAAGTATTCTGGAATGGCCTTGTCAATGGTATTCTCTGGCCTTGGCTATTCTTATTAATGCGGAAAATCCGTCGTCAATTTTCAGTTCGTTAAAGGCGGGCTCTACTTTTTAATAAACGGCTTTTCAATGAACTCTTATCAATGAATTGGTCAATGAACTGATAGAAAGGATGACTCACTATGAAAACCCTTTACTTAGCTTCCGGCTCACCACGGCGGCGTGAGCTGGTGGAATTGTTGGACTTTAATTTTCAGATCCTGACACCACAGGTCGAAGAGAAGTGGCAAGAAGGGGAGTCTCCGCAGCACTATGTTAACCGGTTGGCCAGAGAAAAATCGCAAGCGGGAGTGAGGATTGCACCTGAGGACTTTCCAGTTCTGGGTGCGGACACAATTGTTGTACTGAATAATCGCATTCTGGAAAAACCTCGTAATGAGCAGCACGCTGCTGAAATGCTGCAAGAACTGTCAGGGCAGTGCCATCAAGTCATGACTGCTGTTGCTTTATCGAACAATCAGCATACCTTAAGTGAGTTAGTCATTACAGATGTGATGTTTCGCCATTTATCCCAGCGTGAAATACAGGAATATATTGCAACTGGGGAACCAATGGATAAAGCCGGTGCTTATGGCATTCAGGGTAAAGGCGGTTGCTTTGTCAGAAAGATTAATGGCAATTACCATGCGGTTGTCGGCTTACCATTGGTAGAAACGTATGAATTAATCACACGATTTTTAGCGTTAGCTGATGGGAAGGATCACTTATGACAGCAGAGTTATTAGTCAATGTAACACCATCCGAAACGCGAGTTGCTTATATAGATGGCGGTATTTTGCAAGAAGTTCATATTGAACGGGAAGCTAAACGAGGAATAGTTGGCAATATTTACAAAGGTCGTATCAGCCGTGTTTTGCCCGGTATGCAGGCAGCTTTTGTTGATATCGGGTTGGAAAAAGCGGCTTTTTTGCACGCATCCGACATTATGCCTCATACGGAATGTATAGCCGGTGAGGAACGGAAAAACTTCAATGTCAGGGATATTGCTGAATTGGTTTGTCAGGGGCAGGATCTGCTTGTTCAGGTAGTGAAAGATCCTCTTGGCACGAAAGGTGCCCGTTTGACAACGGACATTACCCTGCCATCACGTTATCTGGTATTTATGCCGGGCGCTTCTCATGTTGGTGTTTCTCAGCGAATTGAAAGTGAAGAAGAGCGTGAACGCTTGAAATCCATCGTGATGGATTATTGCGATGAGCATGGTGGGTTTATTATCCGCACTGCCGCAGAAGGAGTGAGAAAAGAAGAACTCGAACAGGATGCGGCTTTTTTGAAGCGTCTATGGCGTAAGGTTATTGAGCGTAAGAAACGCAATATCACTAAAACTAAAGTATATGGTGAGCTTGCATTAGCACAGCGTATTCTGCGTGATTTTGCTGGCGCTTCTCTTGATCGCATTCGGGTTGATTCCCGCCAGACCTATCTGCAATTGCAAGAATTCATTGAAGAATACATTCCTGAAATGAATGCCAAATTAGAGCATTATCAAGGAACTCAGCCGATATTCGATCTGTGCGGTGTAGAAAATGAAATTCAGCGCGCATTGGAGCGCAAGGTAGAATTAAAATCGGGTGGCTATCTGATTATCGATCAAACCGAAGCCATGACGACCATCGATATTAATACCGGTGCTTTTGTTGGGCATCGCAACTTAGAAGAGACTATCTTTAATACTAATATTGAGGCGACTCAGGCGATTGCCCGCCAGTTAAGGCTGCGTAATTTAGGCGGGATTATTATCATTGATTTTATCGATATGGGTAATGGGGAACATCGCCGTAGAGTATTGGCTTCTTTAGAGCAGGCATTAAGCAAAGATCGCGTGAAAACGACCATTAATGATTTTTCCCAGCTTGGACTGGTGGAAATGACACGCAAACGCACACGGGAAAGTCTCGAACATATTTTGTGTGATAACTGTCCGACTTGTCAGGGACGTGGCACCGTGAAATCTGTTGAAACAGTATGTTATGAAATTTTACGGGAAATTGTACGTGTGCACCGTGCCATTAATGCAGATCGTTTTCTGGTTTACGCATCTCATGCCGTGAGTGAAGCTCTTAAGGGGGAACACTCTCATGCTTTAGCAGAGGTAGAAATTTTTGTAGGCAAACCGGTGAAAGTGCAGGCAGAACAACTCTACAGTCAGGAACAATTTGACGTTGTTATGATGTAATTACGCAGAATTACAGTGATACCTCATATTTTTCAGGTTGCTCCTCTGTTTGGTTACAGTCATTCTGAAATGTGGTTTGAAATCTATTGGGTAGAAATATGCTGACAACCAAGGAGAAATGAGTGAGGCGACTGCTCGGGATATTATTAGCGACAGCCGCAATAGTCATTATCATTGTGGCTTTGCTTGTCAGCGGGTTACGTTTTTCCCTGCCACATATTAATGATTATCGTCAGCAATTGGCGCATAAGATTTCTGAATTGACGGACATTTCTGTCGATATTGGCTATATCAGCGGAAATTGGCAGTCATTCGGCCCTCAGTTGGAAGTGCGTGATCTTCGTGCTGTAACGGGGGAAACGAATATTAAAGCCAAAAAAGTGACGCTTTCTCTGGATATCTGGCGCTCACTGTTACAACGGCGCTGGCATTTTCGTGATCTCTCCTTTTACCAGCTTCAGGTTGATTATGATAAGCCATTATTGGATGGAGAAGGTGAAAGCCTTTTTCCAAAGCCAGATAGTTTATCCTCCCTCTTCCTTGAACGATTTAATCATTTTGATTTGCACGACAGCAGCCTGACCTTTCCGACTCCATCAGGAGAAAAGATCCGGCTGATATTGCCGCAGCTAACATGGCTGAATAAAGATAATCGTCATCGTGCGCAAGGCAATATTAATCTGTCTTCGATTAACGGACAGGAAGGTGTTGTGCAGGTTAAATTTGACCTGAAAGATATCAATAGTGTTTTAGATAGCGGCACAATTTATTTGCAGGCTGATGATATCGATATGCGATTGTGGCTCAGCCGCTGGTTAAAAGACAATACCGGTTTGGAAGATGCCCGGTTCAGTCTGGCGAGTTGGATTTCCCTGAAAAATGGGAGGATTGATAACGGACATCTGCAACTTAAGCAGGGGCATGCCAACTGGCATGTGGGTGATGAAAAGCATCAGCTTGCCGTCCATGATTTACTCCTGCAAATGCGTCGTCAGGGAGAAGGTTGGCTGTTTGATATCCCCAATCTGGCACGCCTGAAAATGAATGGTCAACAATGGCCCGCAGGCCGTATTGCGGTATTGTATGTTACGCAGGCGCAGAAATATCAGAACAAAGATCATTGGCGGGTTCGCGCTGAAAATATTCAGCTTGAACGCCTGAGTGGAATGTTGCCGATGATTTCTTTTGCGACCCCCGATATTGTTAAAGACTGGCAATACCGGCAACCCAAAGGGTTAGTCAGCAGTCTTGCCCTTGATATCACCCCCGAATTACCTGATAGCGCGGAGATTGCCATCAAATGGCAGGATGTCAGTTGGTCTCGTTGGAAAAAGTTACCTTCAGTCAATCATTTCAGTGGTGCATTAGAAGGAAATAAACAGTGGGGAAATTTTAGATTTGAGCTGAAAAACAGCCTCATTGATTACCGGGCTATGTTCCAGGCACCATTTGATATTGCCAGCAGTGAAGGAAAAATCACGTGGAAAAATGGTCGGGATGGCTTGAAGATATGGAGTCAGGGGCTGGATTTGCAGGCCAGGTCATTATGGATAAACGGAAATTTTCATTACACAGAATCCCAAAATCAGCAACCAATGCTAGGGATACTGGCTGGAATTCGTCTGGATGATGCGGGTGATGCCTGGCGTTATTTTCCCAAGCCATTGATGGGCGAATCGCTAACAGAATATTTAACCGCGTCGTTGATCAAAGGAAAGGTAGACAATGCTACTTTGATCTTTCAGGGGAATCCTCATGATTTCCCATTCAAGCGTAATAATGGTCAGTTTCAGGTATGGGTTCCTCTGCGCCATGCGACATTTCAGTATCAGCCTGATTGGCCAGCCCTGTTTGACCTGGATCTTGATTTGAATTTCCAGAATAACGGCTTACAGATGCAAGCAGAGAAAGCGAGATTAGGAAAAGTTAATGCCTCTCGGATCTCGGCTGTTATCCCCGATTACAGTAAAGAGAAATTATTGATTGATGCTGAAATATCCGGAGATGGAAAAGATATCCACGATTATTTTCACCATAGTCCATTGACAGAAACGGTTGGTAATACGCTGGATAATTTGCAACTTAAAGGTCAGGTTGATGGAAAACTTCATCTGGATGTTCTTCTGGAAAATGGTACAACTGATGCGAGTGGAGAGGTTGTACTGAAAAATACCGATTTGTTTATCAAGTCATTAGATAGCAAGATGAAGCACCTTAGTGGTAAATTCCGCTTTGATAATGGTGCTTTGCAAAGTGACATACTTTCTGCTTATTGGCTTGGAAATCCTCTCTCTTTGCGATTTACCACTCAGGATTTACCGGGATATTATCGGGTTAATGTGGATTTGGATGCTCGCTGGCCTGCTGCAACATTACCGAAACTTCCGGTTAAAATTCGTCGTCAGCTATCAGGACGATTGGGCTGGCAGGGAAAAGTGAACATTATGATCCCTTTACAGGCCAAACCTTCACAAAGCAGGCCGTTACAACATGAGGCGAAATATCAGGTTGCAATCAACGCTGATTTGTCACATATCAACAGTACACTGGCTGGACTGGAAACAGAATCTTTACGGGCATCGAATGATATCAATCTTCAGGCTACAGGGGATACAAACCAACTTCAGGTTACCGGCTCATTGGGGAAAAGATATGCGTTCAATAGCCAATGGTTATTGGGGAAAAATTATGTCCGTTTACAGCGTGGCGCTCTGCATACGGATGGTAATGGCATACCTGATTTGCCGGAAAAGCCAATGCTGGCGTTAAACTTACCTGTGATTGAGGGTGAAAAATGGCTGGCACTGATTGAACCTTTGAGAGTTGAATCAGCAGCAGATAACAGCCTGCGATGGCCTGAATTATTTGAAATATCAACGCCTTATTTGGATGTCGGAGGACAGCGTTGGCATAATCTTATACTCAGTGCGACTAACCAACCTGATGGCCTGCGTATCAATGCAATTGGTGAAGAAATCAATGGTGATTTGCTGATTAATACTGGTGGAGTATGGCAGGCAACACTCAATTATCTCTATTATAACCCTATGTTTTCGGAGAGACCTTCCAGCGATAAGGCGTCGTTAACTTCAAACACAGTAGAAATGCCAAAATATGCTCTGAATCATTGGCCTACACTCAACGTTAAATGTGACGAATGTTGGCTTGCCGGATTAAACGTAGGGAAAATCTCAGGGACGGTAACACCAGAAGGTGACGCCTTGAGTCTGACTAATGGACGGGTAGAAAACAGTGTCGGTGAATTGACATTATCTGGGCGTTGGAGTGAAAGTAATACAGAAAATTATACTTGGGCTAAAGGCCAGATATCCGGGAAAAGATTTGATGATATGGCAGCCTATCTCGGATTTATTGTTCCAATTACTGGCGCTTCGTTTAAGTTTGATTTTGACCTGAACTGGAAGGATACACCGTGGAACCCTGATGTTAAAACGCTCAATGGCGTTTTAACAGGAAAAGTGGGGAAAGGAGCAATAGCAAAACTAGGCGGTGGCAGAGCAGGACAGCTATTAAGGTTAGTGAGTTTTGATGCCTTGTTACGTAAATTACAGTTGGATTTCAGTGATACATTTAGTAATGATTTTAACTTTGATTCTATGAGTGGCGATACAGCGATAAAAAATGGTGTCATGTATACCGATAACTTCCGCATTGATGGGCTGGAAGCGGACATTTATGGAAAAGGCCAGATAAATTTTATCCGTCATCAGCTTAATATGGAGTTGGTGATTACCCCGGAGATATCAGCAACAGTTGGTGTGGCGACAGCTTTTGCGGTTAATCCTATGGTAGGTGCTGCTGTTTTTGCAGCGACAAAAGCGTTAGGCCCTCTGTGGAGTAAGATATCGGTCATTCGCTATCGGCTAACGGGTAGTCTGGAGCAACCTAAAATTGATGAAGTTTTACGTCAGCTTAAGGAGAATAAAGGGTCATGAAAAACGTCAATGTTGCACTCTTACAATTATGCAGTGGTACGAACATTAAACATAATTTAGCGCAAATTGAACAGCAGATTAAGCAGTTACCCAAAACGGTAAAACTGGTTCTGACTCCGGAGAATGCATTACTGTTTGCTGATGCTGATACTTACCGCGAACATGCAGAAGAGCAGGGAAAAGGCCCATTACAGCAAGCTGTAAGTGAAATTGCGCAACGTTATGGTATCTGGTTGTTGATTGGTTCAATGCCGATGGTCAGCCGGGAAGATCCGAGCCGCATAACCAGCAGTAGCTTATTGTTTGATGATCAGGGTGAGATCCGTGCCCGTTATGACAAAATCCACATGTTTGATGTCAATATCAAGGATGAACATGGCTCTTATAACGAATCTTCCATCTACCAACGTGGGGAACATATCACCGTTGTTGATACACCAGTTGGTCGTTTGGGTATGACTATTTGCTATGATCTGCGCTTCCCCGGGCTGTTTCAGGCACTACGGGAGCAGGGCGCTGAGCTGATTTCTGTACCTGCTGCTTTTACCAGACTGACGGGTAAGGCACACTGGGAACCACTTTTAAGAGCCCGCGCAATTGAGAACCAATGTATCATATTGGCACCCGCACAAGTTGGGGTGCACGGTACTCGCAGAACATGGGGGCATTCAATGGCGGTAAGTGGTTGGGGAGAAGTCATCAAGAAGAATCCTCTGACTGTCAGTGCACTACAGCTCAGTATCCGACGGGACAGTTTGACCCACATGCGTGAGCAGATCAAAGTGGTGAAACATAATCGCTTCCGTCCACAACTGACTTCTTTGATAAAAAAGAATACAAATTAAGGTAAAGAGTAATCACTATGAGTTTAACTTATGTCAGTGAACATTTACTGACTGCCAATGACCTGAGTCATAAAGATTTATTTTCTGTTTTGGGGCAATTAGCAGAACGCCGTCTGGATTATGCCGACCTCTATTTTCAATCCAGTTACCATGAAACATGGGTTTTGGAAGATCGTATCATTAAAGATGGCTCTTATAATATAGATCAAGGCGTGGGAGTCCGGGCAATTAGTGGCGAAAAAACGGGTTTTGCCTATGCTGATCAAATCACATTGAATGCCTTGCAGCAGAGTGCAAAGGCAGCACGCAGCATTGTAAGGGAAATGGGCAATGGCACTGCCCATACATTGGGTGCTGTGACACATAATATTTTGTACCCGGCTGTAGATCCTCTGCAAAGCATGAGCAGGGAAGAAAAAATTGCTCTGTTACATCATGTTGATCAAATTGCACGTGCAGAAGATCACAGAGTGCAGGAAGTGAATGCCAGCCTGAGTGGTATTTATGAGCAGGTATTGGTTGCTGCGACGGATGGGACATTGGCTGCTGATATTCGCCCCCTGGTACGTCTTTCTGTCAGCGTATTGGTTGAAGAAGATGGTAAACGTGAGCGAGGTTCCAGTGGTGGTGGTGCTCGATATGGTTATGAATACTTCCTGCAAACCGCAGATGGACAGACATTGGCAGAACAATTTGCCCGTGAAGCTGTTCGCATGGCGTTGGTGAATCTTTCTGCTGTTGCTGCTCCGGCGGGAACAATGCCGATTGTATTGGGAGCCGGTTGGCCGGGTGTTTTATTGCATGAAGCGGTGGGTCATGGTTTAGAAGGCGATTTCAACCGCCGTGGTACATCTGCTTTCTCTGGTCAGATTGGGCAAAAAGTCGCATCTGAACTGTGTACTGTGGTTGATGATGGTACGATTGAAGGCCGCCGTGGCTCATTGTCTATTGATGATGAAGGTGTTCCGGGGCAATACAATGTTCTGATTGAGAATGGTATCTTGAAGGGCTACATACAGGACAAACTGAATGCACGTTTGATGGGAGTCGCACCTACAGGTAACGGGCGTCGTGAATCTTATGCCCACTTACCGATGCCGCGTATGACTAATACATATATGCTGGCAGGAAGCTCCACACCGGAAGAAATTATTGCCAGTGTTAATCATGGGCTGTATGCACCGAACTTTGGTGGTGGTCAAGTGGATATCACTTCTGGTAAGTTTGTTTTCTCAACATCAGAAGCGTACTTGATTGAAAATGGCAAAATCACCAAGCCAGTAAAAGGCGCAACATTGATTGGCTCAGGCATTGAGGCCATGCAGCAGATTTCTATGGTTGGCAATGACTTAGCCCTTGATAAGGGTGTTGGTGTATGCGGTAAAGAAGGCCAGAGCGTTCCTGTGGGAGTTGGACAGCCCACATTAAAACTGGATAACCTGACTGTAGGTGGAACAGCTTAACATTTTTTGAGTATACCTTGTTTTTTTGAGTATATCTGTCGTCTTTCAAGTTGCAGCTTTGTTGGATGTGCTCGCTCACTCCCAGTCACATAGTCATCTATGTGACTGGGGATTTGTGTCCTTGCTGCCGCGATGCACCTTGAAATCCATTGGTATAGCCTGATCAATTCAGCGTGGAGGTCATTATGAGAAAAAGGGTGCTGGCAGGTGTATTACTGATCCTAGTTGTTATATCCATTATCTTTATTGGATTACCCGGCTCTGGTAAAGCTCAGCAAGCTAATGCGGTAGCAAGAAACGTTCCGTCTCAGCAGATTGATATTCTGACTGAACATCATCGAGTTGCGGATTATGTGCATCAGCATAACAGGTTGCCTGACTATTACATAACTAAGAAACAGGCCCGTCGCCTCGGCTGGGACGCTAGTAAGGGCAACTTGTGCGAAATATTACCGGGAAAAGCAATTGGTGGAGATCGGTTTTCCAATCGTGAAAATAAGTTGCCAAATCAAAGGGATCGTCAGTGGTTTGAAGCGGACGTGAATTATAATTGTGGGCGCCGGGGCAGTAACAGGTTACTCTATTCTAATGATGGTCTTATCTACTTGACACTTGATCACTACAAGACTTTCACAAAGCTGGAAGAATGATATGAAAAAAGTGGAATTTGATTTTGATTATATCCCTGATTTAGAAACCTTCTATAGTCAGTTCAAGGAGTGTTTCGATCTTGATGATCATTTTGGTGCTAACTTGGATGCTCTATGGGATGTAGTAACCAGTGAAATTGGGTTGCCAGCTGATATTAATTTTATCCGTCTGGATGTACAGAAACGACCGCGCTTTGCTGCACTGGTGCTCTTGTTTCAAGAGGCTGAAGAAGAGCTGGAAGGGGAATTACGTTTTAATGTGAAAAATTAAGCTGTTCCCTGCCTTATTACAACACCTCCGTATTCGCCGAAACGCGGAGGTGTCTTTAAATTTCCGTATAAAATTTTATCAGCTTCAAACTGACTTAAAATTAGGTTGCCTAGGTTACTGATTATTTATTAATAACATGGCTATCATCGCCGGAAAAATATTTCTCAACATTCTTAAATGTACTGTCGAAATAAATGTTATAACAGCTTTTAGTAACATAACCGATATGCGGGCTGCATAGGACGTTATCTCGTTTTAATAAAGAGTGATTGGTATCCCAAATGGGTTCAATATCAAAAACATCTAGTGCTGCAAAACCCGGAGTACCCAGATCGAGGGCTTTCTCAAGTGCACCTGTTTCTATCAACCCGGCTCGTGTGGTATTGACCAGGACGGCACTATTTTTACCGCCAGTTCTCAACGAAATGGCGGTGGAGAGGATACTAAGCCGATTCTGATAGCTCTTTCAGATATTGGAAGATCTGACGGTAGGATTTCGGTGGCTTGTTCGCTGCTTTCTCTTTTTTAGCATTGCGTATCAGCGTCCGCAGTTGCTGACGATCTGTGTGTGGATATAGCGTTACGACTTCTTCAAGGGCGCTGTCGCTCTCAAGTAACTTATCCCGCAATTCTTCCAGCTTATGTAGCATCACAACCTGCTGGTTATGACGGTTTTTCAGTTTATCCAGCGCAGTGGTAATTGGCTCAGGATCACGAGCCCGCAACAATTTGCCAATCAGTTGTAATTGACGACGGCGACCTTCACGCTTGATTTTCTGTGCCAATTCAATAGCGGCCAGCAGATCTTCGTCCAACGGAATACGTTCCAGCTCGCCCTTGCTTAATTCAACCAGCTCTGTCCCTAGTTTTTTCAGTATTTCAGCATCCCGCTTGATTTCACTTTTACTGACCCAGATTATCTCTTCTTCTTCCTCTTCAGCAGGATAATTGTCGAGCCAATCTTCAGGCTGCTTTGCCATAATCGTTTTCCTTCTAAAAAGGCCGGATAAGGTACACTTTGGAACATGACCTATCGTCCGGTGGGTGTTAACATCCTAATATCGTGTATTGTAACTGGGAAAATTGCCTGATTACCACTCGGCATTGATATTGAAAGCCGAAACACGCATTTTTCCTGATAAATTTTCTCTTTAATTCATATGGTTAATTAATGATAGTTACCAATCAACAAATTGCGGAGCAGCGCAAACAACTGGAAGATGCGGTTTCTCACGCTCTGGAATTAGCAAAAACAGGCAGTGATGCTGCGGAAGTCGCAGTCAATAAAACGATGGGGATTAGTGTCAGTACCCGTTTCAGTGAAGTCGAAAATGTTGAGTTTAACAGTGATGGTGCATTGGGGATCACCGTTTATCACCAGCAGCGCAAAGGTAGTGCCTCTTCTACCGATTTAAGCCCGGAAGCCATTGCACGTACTGTACAGGCTGCCATTGATATCGCCCGTTACACTTCACCTGATCCTTGTGCTGGTCCCGCAGACAAAGAGTTACTGGCGTTTGAGGCACCGGAGCTGGATTTGTTCCATCCTGCGGATTTGGATGCTGATAAGGCGATTGAGTTGGCTGCCCGTGCCGAACAGGCTGCATTACAGGCAGATCAGCGTATTACCAATACCGAAGGTGGTAGTTTTAATGGTCATTATGGTATTCGGGTCTTTGGTAATAGTCACGGTATGCTACAGAGCTATTGTTCAAGTCGCTATTCCATGTCGAGCTGCGTGATTGCAGAGCAGAATGGCAATATGGAGCGTGATTATGCTTATACTGTGAACCGTCGTTTTGATGAGTTGCAATCGCCAGAATGGGTTGGGCAGGAAAGTGCGCATCGTACATTGTCTCGTTTAGGTGCACGTAAACTCTCGACGATGAAAGCGCCTGTGATTTTCTCTGCCGAAGTCGCTACCGGCCTGTTTGGTCATTTAGTTGGAGCGATCAGCGGCAGCAGCATCTATCGTAAATCATCTTTCTTGCTGGATAGTCTGGGTAAGCAGATCCTGCCTTCATGGTTGACCATTGAAGAACAACCACATTTGCTGAGAGGGTTGGCTTCTACACCGTTTGATAGTGAAGGTGTGCGCACATTGCCGCGTGAAATTATTAAAGAGGGTATTTTACAGTCATGGTTGTTGACGTCATATTCTGCCCGTAAACTGGGGCTGACGAGTACAGGCCATGCAGGTGGGATTCATAACTGGCGTATCGCGGGGCAAGGGTTAGATTTTGCAGGTCTGCTACAGGAAATGGGAACCGGCCTGGTAGTGACGGAACTGATGGGACAGGGCGTCAGTGCTGTGACTGGGGATTATTCTCGTGGGGCAGCCGGTTTTTGGGTCGAAAATGGCGAAATACAATATCCGGTCAGTGAGATCACTATTGCGGGCAATCTGAAAGATATGTGGGCAAATATGGTGACAATAGGTAATGATATTGAAACACGTAGTAACATTCAGTGTGGATCAGTATTGTTGCCGGAAATGAGTATCGCCGGTCAATAGGGATACTCAATCAACAACAGCCAGTTTGGTTCTACTGAGCTGGCTGCGAGTTAACGGTGATATTCACCTGCCGCTTCGGGTTGGTAAAGTATCTCTAATACTTTAATCCGGGTTTTTTCACCATTCGGCAATTCCCAGGTTATTTCATCATTTACTCGCAATCCTAAAAGTGCAGCGCCTAAAGGTGCCATCACGGATAGTTGTTTTGTGCTGTCTTGCAGAGAAGACGGGTAAACGAGGGTTCGGACTCGCTCTTCATTGTTACTGAAATCAATAAATTTAATTTCACTGTTCATTGTAACAACATCTGCGGGTATTTCTACTGGTGGCACAATTTCAGCTCTATCCAGCTCTTCATTTAGTGCATCTGCGATACTGCTATTGGCAAATACAGCTTGTTCCAACAGAGAATCTAAACGTTCTGCATCTAATTCATTGATAATAATTTTAGGTTTTGTCATACCACGCTCCAAATTAGGCTCAATACAAAATAACACCCCGCAACGCAAGGAGGGGGGTGTTATTTGCAAATGTGATTAAAGTGATATTAGGCTGTTCTGTCGTGAAAATAAAGAGATCATGATCACGAACTGTTTTGTGTTGTTAATGAAATAAGGTTTAGCCAGACCTATATTATTGGATTACAAATTATCAACCTGTAACAACGATCTTTGGATTGGTTTCTCCCCAGATAGAAGATAGCTCAACAATATGCATTCCACTCCATTGCTGAATTTCAGACTGGGTAATTTCTTCATTACCTTGTTTACCGAAAATCACCACTTCGTCGCCACTTTTCACATCAGGCAGATCAGTCACATCCACCATTACGGTATTCATGGAAACGAGGCCAACAACCGGAGCACGGTGACCGTTAATCAAAACAAATGCCTTGTTTGACATAGCAGAGCTGAAGCCATCAGAGAAACCAACTGGCAGGTTAGCGAGCATAGAATCACGTTTTAGGATGTGAGTGTTGTCGTAGCTGACACCATTACCTTTAGGATAGGGTTTAACAGATGCAACCCGGGTTTTTACCTGCATCAGATGATTGTATTCTGGGTAGCTGTCAGACAGCATGCCATACAGTGCACTACCAACACGTACCATATCAAACTGAGCTTCCGGAATGCTCAGTGATGCAAAAGAGCTGGATGCATGTAAGGTGATCTCGTCTCTTTTCAGATTTGCTTCTTTGATCAACCAGGCAGTTTGTTCATTGAAGTTCTTAATACTATTGCGGATGGCGTTCAGGTCGGTGAGAGCATGGTGGCTCATTATACCGACCAATTTCAGGTTAGGCAGTTGAACAATTTGCAGAGCCTCTTGTTTACCCTGCTCAGTTTTCATTTCCAGCCCGTTACGGCTCATGAGGCCAGTGTTCAGCACTAAATGGACACGAATTTCTTTGCCATGTTTTTTAGCCAGAGCATCAATAGCTTTGGCGCTTGCCAGATCACCGACTATTTCTTCCATGTCATAGCCTAGGGTGCTCTCAATTTCATTCACAGTAGCTGCGCGAACACGCATGAGCTGGCTTTTGAAGCCGTTGTCACGTACGATGCGGGCTTCTTCGTTACTGGTGATACCTACACAAGGTACTCCAGTTTTAATGATGGATGGCATCAGCAGACCGATACCATGACCATAAGCATCGCCTTTCAGAATCGCACACACTTTGGTGTCTTTGTTCAGATTTTTTTCCAGTGTATTGATATTGTTTTCGAAAGCGGTAGTGTTGATTTCTACCCAAGCATTGTTGTTAGCTGCAACACGTTTTGCCTGAGTATTATCTAAAGAAAGCACTGGTGCCGCTTGAGCAGCACTTTGGCATAAAGTCAGTCCAAGAAAGATAGCCAATGTGGTCTTATTAAAACGCATGAAGTAAACCTCCAATGTAGGAACTGTACATATAATGCTTTGTGTATAAATTCCTTTTAATGATAAGTTTTTTTCAAACTGATTTAATAGCGTTAATTTATTGATAGATAACATTTATTATTTAATGAATATTATTTGTAAATAGTCGGGGTGTTTTACTTACTTAATAAGTAAAGCTTCTTGATTTATCCTTTTGGAAGGATCTTATAATGGAATTTATGAAGGTTTTTTTATCTTTTTTTGTTTTCAAATACTGTGTTTGTTGCCGTTCTTGTTGGATAGAAGTGAAGTATTAAGGGAAAAGTAAGGGGGGTTATACGTAAGTGAATGCAAGAGAAATAGAGAGAAAACAGAGATGGTGGTCTGTGCTGCAATCCCGCAAAATCGTGTAAGTTTATTCTTCATCAAAGCCGGAATTAAATAGCTCCACAATAGCCGCCAGCGCCTGTTGTTCATCCGGCCCGGTTGCTTCAACTTCAATGTAACTACCTTGTTCGGAGTCCAACATCAGCATAGTGATAACACTATGAGCCTCCGCCTGAACATTGCTTCCGTTGCGCAGGATGACTTGAGATTGAAACTGCTGCACAAGGTCATGCAGTTTCATGGCAGGGCGGGCATGCATACCGAGTCGGTTTTTAATCTCAAGTCTCTGCTTGACTGTCATGGTCTGTTTTATTTTGATTGGTTACGTTCGGTTACTTACGTTTTTCCAGTGTGCGGTGACGTGATTGCACGTTTTTACCACGGGAACGGAAATAATCAGCCAACTGTTCCGCCACATAAACCGAACGGTGTTTACCGCCGGTACAACCTATGGCAACTGTCAGGTAGCTGCGGTTATTGGTTTCCAGCATCGGCAGCCAGAGTTCAAGATAACTGCGGGTCTGGTAAATAAAGTTATGCACTTCTGTATGGCGATCCAAAAATGCGGCAACAGGGCGATCCAACCCCGTCATCGGGCGCAGTTTCGGATCCCAGTGTGGGTTTGGCAGGAAGCGCACATCGAAAACGTAATCTGCATCAATTGGAATACCGTGTTTGAAGCCGAAAGATTCAAATACCATTGTCAATTCACGTTCGCGTTTGCCCAATAAACGCGTTCTTAGCATTTCAGCCAGTTCATGGACTGACATCTCAGACGTGTCAATGATCAGATCTGCCCGTGAACGCAGCGGCTCCAGTAGATCGCTCTCTTTGTCGATGGCGCTTTCCAGTGACAGATTTTTACTTGAGAGCGGATGCAAGCGCCGGGTGTCACTGTAACGGCGGATCAATGTGTTACGATCTGCATCAAGAAACAGAAGCTGCGGTGAAAAGCTGTCCGGTAATTTTGTCAGTGCTTCTTCGAAAATTTCGGGTGATTCCGGCATATTTCGCACGTCGATACTGACTGCTGCTGAAATATCACGCTCAGCCAATGTATTAGCCAGCTCCGGAAGTAACACTACCGGCAGGTTATCCACACAATAGAACCCCATATCTTCCAGCGCGCGCAGGGCTACGGATTTACCAGAACCAGAACGACCGCTGACTATCATCAGCACCATGAGATGACTCCCCTTAATGTCTCAGCGGTTCATTAGAACCGCTGCTGTTTTTATTGCTTTTCAGCAATCAATTGTAACCGCAATTGTAATCGTTATTTATTCAGTAATGATTTTGTATAGTTCTTCATCACTTTGTGCTGAACGCAGACGACGACAGAGATTTTTATCTGACAGCCGCTTTGCAATCAATGAGAGTGAATGTAAATGGATCTGGCACTGGTTAGATGGAACCAATAAAGCAAATAGCAAGTCAACAGGCTGATTATCAATAGCATCAAAGGTAATCGGTTGTTCCAGATGCAAAAATACACCAACGGCATTATTTGCGCATTCTGTTTCCAGCTTGCCGTGAGGAATGGCAATTCCGTTGCCAATACCTGTTGTCCCCACTTTCTCACGGGAAAGAATGGCTTCAAATACGGCATTTTCTGGTAAATTAAGCTGTTTTGATGCCAGCTCGCTGATAATCTCTAAGGCACGCTTTTTACTCGAACAAAGTACGTTGTTACGCGTACATTCGGATGAAAGCACTGAACTTAGTGGTAAATCTGTTTCGTTGTTCATTTCTTTATTCACTTAGAGACTGTAATACCAGATGCCTGAGTGTAGACATCTGGTATCAGAGCACTATTTATGCTTATGCCATTGAGCCTTCAGGTTGTTTCTTTTGTTGGCTGTGTTCATTTATTGCCTACTTTGATGCAACCGGAAGTCTATTGGTATAGATAGAATAGTGCTAATCTTATGACAGTCCTGTTGTCTGAAAGCTATTAATGTTGTCTCAATTTACTTTTATGTTTGGTCAATTGACGAGCCAGTTTGTCTGCCAGCGCATCAATTGCCGCATACATATCTTCATGCTCTGAACTCGCATGCAACTCTCCTCCGTTGACATACACCGTGGCTTCAGCGATCTTCTGCACCTTTTCCACTCGGAGGATGACCTGAATAAGGTTAATCTTATCGAAATATTGATCCAATTTGCCGCATTTTGTGTTCACAACGTTGCGTAGTGCATCAGTGATTTCAAGATTGTGGCCTGTAACATTGAGTTGCATAGTGTTTTCCTTCTCTGGGTTGTTCAAACCAATTTTTTACGTTGGTTTGAAGGCGGGATGGATAACGACTCTCTATATTTTGCGACAGTTCGACGTGCTACCTGAATGCCTTGCTCGGCAAGTAAGTTTGTCAATTTACTGTCACTCAGTGGCTTGACCGGGTTTTCTGCCGCGACCAATTTTTTCACCAGTGCCCGTATCGCCGTAGAAGAGGCTTCGCCTCCGCTATCGGTATTAACGTGACTGGAGAAAAAATATTTCAATTCAAAAATCCCGCGTGGACTATGCAGATACTTCTGGGTTGTCACACGGGAAATGGTGGATTCATGCATGTCAACTTGATAGGCAATATCAGCCAGTACCAGTGGTTTCATGTATTCCGCACCATATTCAAAGAAATCTTGCTGTCGCTCCACAATGCAGTTACTGACTTTCAATAACGTTTCATTGCGACTTGCGAGGCTTTTTATCAGCCATTTGGCTTCTTGCAGGTTATTACGGATAAACAGGCTGTCACTCTCATTATGAGATTGTTGCCCTAGTGCGGCATAATGCTGATTAATGCGCAGACGAGGGATGTTGTCGGTATTCAGCCTGACCTGCCAGCGTTCATTCTCTTTCTGGACTAATACATCGGGAATAACGTATTCGGATTCTCCGGTATTCACCATTAATCCGGGCCTCGGCTCCAGTGACTGAATGATATCAATTGCTTCTTTTAATGCACTTTCTTTTAATTTGCTCTGTCGCAACAAATTTCGAAAGTCCCGGTTGCCCAATAGTTCAAGGTACTTGCTGGTAACCAGTTTTGCTTCGTTCAGGTAAGGTGTTTCTGCTGGCAGCATTGCAAGCTGGATCAGCAGGCATTCACGTAAATTACGTGCCGCAACACCAATGGGATCAAAGTGTTGTACACGCTTGAGTACGGTTTCGACTTCTTCTAATGTCAGTTCATCATCACCAATGCTGGCAAGAATCTCCTCGACAGGGGCTGTCAGGTAGCCTGTTTCGTCAATGGCATCAATGATCGATGTGGCGATGGCTGAGTCTGTTTCAGTAAAGGGCGTCAGCGCAGCCTGCCACATTAAATAATCTTGTAATGTCTGGGTTGTTTCACCTTGATAGACGGGGAAATCATCTGCGCTGTAGTCACTTTTTGTTCCCAGGGATGTACCTGCGGTATAAATTTCATCCCAACTGGTATCAAGGGGAAGCTCTTCAGGCATATCTCGTTGCTCAAGGGCTTCAAGAGTATCCATGACTTTTGTTTCGGTATCAGGATATGTCTCTGAATCAGGTGCTGTTTCCGTATCAGAATAACCTTGGGTATCAATTTCCTGATGCAGTTCTTCTTGCTCAAGCATAGGGTTGGCTTCCAAAGCCAGTTGGATCTCCTGCTGAAGTTCAAGCGTAGAAAGTTGCAACAAACGGATAGCTTGCTGAAGTTGCGGCGTCATCGTCAATTGCTGACTGAGCTTGAGTTGCAAACTTTGCTTCATAACGTTCTCACTTCCTCCTGCACTGATCCTTAATACTCCTGAACTGAATGCCCTCGAATTTTGCCTGACGATGAGCCTTAAAGCCGGAAACCCTCGCCCAGATAAACTCGCTTAACTTGCTCATTGCTAAGGATATCTTCTGGTGTACCATGGGCTATCAAATGCCCCTGACTGACAATGTAAGCACGTTCACAAACATCCAGTGTTTCACGGACGTTATGATCAGTAATTAGAACACCCAGACCACAGTCACGTAGGTGTTGAATGATCTTTTTAATATCAAGAACAGAAATAGGGTCAACACCTGCAAAAGGTTCATCCAACAGAATAAATTTAGGATTAGCGGCCAGTGCGCGGGCGATTTCCACACGGCGGCGTTCACCACCGGACAATGATTGACCAAGATTGTTACGCAAATGAGAAATATGAAACTCTTCCATTAATTCTTCGGCGCGTGCTTTGCGCTGTTCCTGATTGATATCCTTACGGATTTTAAGAACCGCCATTAAATTATCGTACACGCTCAGCCGGCGGAAGATTGAGGCTTCCTGTGGTAAGTAACCGATGCCCCGGCGGGCACGTTCATGCAGAGGTAGCAGGCTGATATCCTCATGGTCTATTGTGATAGTACCTGCATCACGTGGCACAATGCCAACGACCATATAGAAAGTTGTGGTTTTACCTGCACCGTTTGGCCCAAGCAGGCCCACAATTTCACCTGATTTTACTTTCAGGCTGACATCTTCAACAACCTTACGTCCCTTATAAGCTTTTGCCAGATTGTCCGCGTTTAATATTGCCATACGTCGTTATTTACTCTTTTTATGAACATCAGTGTTGTTAACATCAGCGTTGTTAACACTAGGGCCTTTTTCCTGCAACTGAGAAGGTAACAGGACGGTGGTGACATGTTTACCTTTATCACTAAAGGCTTCCATTTGCTGTGTTGGCACTAAATAGGTGATTTTATCGCCTTTGATGTTACTGTCGAGCTGTTCAAGATAAGCATTGCCTGTCAGTGTGACTAGCTCGCTACCCATTTCATAGCGCATCTTCGAAGCATGGCCTTTGATGGGTTTACCATCATCCTGTAATTGATAAAACGTTGCAGGATTGCCATAGGCTTCGATAACGGTTTTTTTCGAATCACCGTCAGGGCGGGTAACAACAACCTTATCAGCCCGAATATCGATAGAACCTTGCTTTACGATAACATTATCCGTAAATGTGGTAACGTTCCTCGTTACATCCAAAGATTGTCTGGCTGAATCAATGGTAATGGGTTTTTGCGTGTCATCTTTCAATGCCAGCGCAGGCTGGCTAACTGCAACCAGTGTACTGGTAATCAGGGTATTACGGATTAGGTTCTTCATGTGGAATCTCATAGCGAGTGCTCACCTTTTCAATCAATTCAGCAGTTTTGTCTCGTAGATTGCCGCGCATTCTCATACCAACAGATTGCAGTCCGACTCCCTCTAAAGTGACTTTATCGTCAGATACGACGTCCTGAGTCACGAGATTGACTGTTGCATTATCTGTTGTGATCTTTTGCAATTGTGATGCGTCATTCAAGCTGTCCACTTGGACATCCCCATGTAAGTAGAGCATATCATCATGGGTAAGTTTTGCTTTATTGGCGCGTATTGTCCATGTCGGTTTCGGGGGTGTGGATGAGCTGTTAGCATCAAAAGTAGTCAAAACTGGCTTGGTAAACCAAGTCAGTTTTGTTTCCGTATAATTTTTAACATCATCTGCCACGAGTTTATAAGCCAATTTACCCCCTGGATCATAAACAAATGTGATAGCTTCCTCTGTTTGGTAAGTAGGATAACTATCATCTAAAATTGGTGATGAAGTGTCTTGATTTGAATTGGATAAATTCCAGCCAATCAATGCAAGCACAATCAAAGTCAGTATTGCGATCAGCCAGGATTGAGTTCTGCTCATTCTTTTTTCAGTTCATATTTTATATTGATAACCCTTTGGCATCTTCAAGCTTATTCTGAGCGAAAAGCACCAAATCACAAAGTTCTCTGACTGCCCCACGACCACCAGCAATCTGAGTTACATAATTCGCCTTCGGCAGCAATAGTGGGTGAGCATCGGCCACCGCAGCTGATAACCCGACCTGAGCCATTACTGGCCAATCAATCAGATCATCGCCGATATAGGCAACCTGTTCAGGTTGTAGCGCTAGTTTATCCAACAGTTCCTGATACGCCAAAATCTTATCGTTCTGACCTTGGTAAAGATATGTAATACCAAGGGTTTTTGCACGATTTTCCAGCAACTTGGCTTGGCGGCCAGTTATGATTGCAACTTCGATACCGGAGGTAATTAAACAACGGATACCGTAACCATCACGAACATTGAAGGCTTTCAGCTCTTCACCCTCATTGCCCATGTATATCAGGCCATCTGACATCACACCATCAACATCGCAGATCAATAAGCGGATCTTTTTGGCTTTCTCGATAATTTCTTTATTAACTGGGCCATAACAGGTATCCAGATATTCGTTTTGCTTCATTCAGGAATTCTCTACTACATTATTTCACTAGTGTTGTAACTAGTATTAAATTGTGACAGGCCTTTGGTTGCAGGCCTGTTCAGTACTATTTTACCAGACTTATATGACGGGTTTTTATACAACTCCTGCTTGCAATAGATCGTGCATATGTAATACACCAAGCAAGGTGTTGCCTTCTGTAACCAGTAGGGAGGTAATATGGCGTGATTGCATCAGATTCAGGGCATCAACAGCTAACGCATTCGGTTTGATGCGGACCCCTCCCGTGGTCATGACGTCAGAAATTTTGGCGTTGTTTAAATCGATACCCATATCGAAAACGCGGCGTAGATCCCCGTCAGTAAAGATACCATCGATCTGCATATCACCACCACAGATGACCGTCATGCCCAGTTTTTTTCGTGTGATTTCTATCAATGCTTCACGCAGGGTGGCAGTGCGGGGTACTCGAGGAATATTATCACCAGTGGTCATTAGGTCACTGGTCAGTAGCAAAAGTTTGCGTCCAAGTGCACCACCGGGATGGGAAAGGGCGAAATCTTCTGTGGTAAAACCACGGGCTTCCAGTAGTGCAAGGGCCAGGGCATCGCCCATGACCAACGTTGCGGTTGTGCTGGTTGTGGGAGCCAATCCCAATGGGCAGGCTTCTTGTGGTGTTTTGATGCACAAATGGACATCAGAGGCTTTACCCATACTACTGTTACAGTTATTTGTCATACAGATGAGTGGGACTTTTTGCCGCTTAAGTATTGGAATTAAGGCGAGGATCTCATTGGATTCACCGGAATTGGAAATGGCTATTACAATGTCTTTTGGGGTTACCATGCCGAGATCACCGTGACTGGCTTCTCCGGGGTGGACAAAGAACGACGGAGTTCCGGTGCTGGCAAATGTTGCTGCCATTTTCCTTCCTATGTGGCCGGATTTTCCCATCCCCATGACAATGACTTTGCCCTCGCAGCCAAACATTAATTCACAGGCTTTGCTGAAATCATCATTGATGTATTGTTCCAACCTCGCTAATCCGTCGAGTTCGATATGTAATACTCTCTTACCTGCTTGCTGAAAATCAATCTTAGGCATTTTTACTCCCACTTCTTCCCATTCAATCGGTAATTATTCAGTACATTAATCACCGGATATTAATCACCAGACATCACAAAAAGTACGACAAAATAAGCGATAAAACAGCCGAGTAATAACCCGCCGTTCAATCGGTTCAACCGATGTTTTCTCCTTACACAGAATATCGTGAATAGTACACTTGCTGCCATCATGATCCAAAAATCCCGGGAAAAGGCATAGGATGAAATAACGCTGGGTGAAAATATGCTGGAAATACCTAATACAAAAGTCATGTTGAAAACATTAGAACCAATGATATTTCCTATTGCCATATCATTTTCGCCTTTAATGGCCGCAGCAATAGAAGTAGCAAGTTCAGGCAGGCTTGTTCCCACAGCTAAAATTGTCAGTCCAATAACCAGATCACTGATACCATAAATATGCGCAATCACGGTGGCATTATCAATTACCATGCGGGTAGATATCGGCAGGATAATTAACCCTAAAACAACCCAAAGCAGCGCGATCCCTTTGTTGCCTTCGACGGGCAGTTCTGAGTCCCGCTCCCGTGTGTAGTTGTCGATATCATTACATTGGGAGTTGGCTGTCATTTTTATCATTATTGATATAAAAAATAGGGCGGTAAACAACAGAACAATGCCATCCAAACGACTCAGGTAGTTATTAGACAACAAGTAGCCTGCAAATCCCATAATCAGCAACATCAGGGGCAATTCTCGCCGCAGAATTTCTGATTGCACTGTTATTGGACGAATAAGTGCGACGGCGCCGATAATCAACAGTAAATTTGTAATATTAGAACCGATTGCATTACCCACAGCCATGTTTGGTAGCCCATTCAGACTTGCGGTGACAGATACCATCAATTCTGGCAAACAGGTGCCGATTCCCATGACCACCAGGCCGATAATAAAAGGCGGTATTTTTAGTGCGCGGGCAAACACCGCAGCACCATATACTAATCTATCAGAACCATACACCAGTAAAATCAACCCAGTAATGAGCAGTACAATAGTCAGAAACATGATGTGTTCCTTAGATAAAGATTTATTTGAGCACAATGCCAGTGTTGATTGATTTGTAAATAAAAATATTTATTTAGTCAGAGTTATATATTCTGAAGGTCGAATGATAAAAAGTAAAATTTGCTATCACTTTGCTAACGCAAATTTGGCAATTTTTTTGTAGTATGCATCACTGATTATTTGGAAACAGTAAGCAATTAGTTTATTAACGATTAAGGGCTATCAATAATGAGTCAACAAACAAAAAATCTTATTGAGATCAACGGTATGTATTTCACTCGTGGTCAACGCCCAATTTTTGCTGATATTAATCTGACCGTCCCAAAAGGAAAAATAACCGCTATCATGGGCCCTTCCGGTATTGGAAAAACGACTCTACTGCGTTTGATTGGTGGGCAAATCCGTCCTGAACGTGGTGAAATTTGGTTTGATGGCGATAATATCCCAGCATTATCCCGCTCACGCCTTTATGCTGTCCGTAAGAAAATGAGCATGTTATTTCAGTCAGGTGCATTGTTTACGGATCTGAATGTTTTTGACAACGTTGCTTTTCCCTTACGTGAGCATACTGAGCTGCCCGAGGAGTTAATTTATACTACGGTAATGATGAAACTGGAAGCCGTAGGATTGCGTGGTGCCGCTCAATTGATGCCATCGGAGTTGTCTGGAGGTATGGCAAGGCGGGCAGCTTTGGCGAGGGCGATTGCACTGGATCCTAATTTAATCATGTTTGATGAGCCATTTGTTGGTCAGGATCCGATTACAATGGGTGTTCTGGTGAAGTTGATCGATGAACTCAATCATGCTCTTGGTGTCACCTGTGTTGTGGTTTCTCATGATGTTCCTGAAGTATTGAGCATTGCTGATTATGCTTACATTGTGGCTGAACAAAAGGTTATTGCAGAAGGTACACCGGAGCAGTTGAAAATGAATCAGGATCAACGGGTACGACAGTTCCTTGATGGCATTGCTGATGGGCCAGTGCCTTTCCGTTTCCCTGCGGGGGATTATAAAACCGAGTTATTAGCTAATAAAATTAGTTAATAACAAAATAGTTATTAGGATAATGGAATGTTGATGTTAACACGGGCATTGGCAACATTGGGCAGGCGTGCGATTGAAGTTGTCGCTTCATTCGGTCGTGCGGGGTTCATGCTGTTCAGCGCAATTATTGGTAAACCGGAACCTGCCAGACAGTGGTTATTATTGCGTCAGCAGCTTTATAGCGTAGGTGTTCAGTCACTGCTGATTATTGTCGTTTCAGGTTTATTTATTGGCATGGTTTTGGCGTTACAGGGCTATTTGGTGCTGAGAACTTTCAGTGCTGAAGGCAGCCTTGGCATGATGGTAGCTTTATCGCTGTTGCGGGAATTAGGCCCGGTAGTGACGGCACTCTTGTTTACTGGTCGCGCAGGATCTGCATTGACCGCAGAAATTGGTCTGATGAAAGCTACAGAACAAATTTCCAGTTTGGAAATGATGGCAGTTGACCCATTGCGTCGGGTAGTTGCCCCACGTTTCTGGGCTGGCTTTATCAGTATGCCTTTGTTATCACTTATTTTTGTTGCAGTTGGCATTCTGGGCGGCGTGATGGTTGGTGTGGATTGGAAAGGCATTGATGGTGGTTTTTTCTGGTCTTCCATGCAGTCAGCGGTGGAATGGCAGAAAGATATACTTAATTGTTTTCTAAAGAGCGTAGTTTTTGCCATCACGGTTACATGGATCGCGCTGTTCAATGGTTATGATGCTATCCCAACATCGGAAGGGATCAGCAGGGCAACGACGCGCACAGTGGTTCATGCGTCGTTGGCAGTATTGGGCTTGGATTTTGTGCTGACGGCACTGATGTTTGGGAACTAATTCGATGCAAAGTAAGAAAAATGAAATTTGGGTTGGAGGTTTTGTCTTAATTGCACTGGCAGCAATCATTTTTTTATGTCTGAAAGTCGCTGATATTCGGTCTTTCGGTAGCCAGACCACTTATCGTGTCACTGCTGCATTTGACAATATTGGTGGATTGAAAGAACGTTCCCCTGTCAAAATCGGAGGCGTTGTTATTGGTCGGGTAGGGAAAATCTGGCTGGATAAGAAAACCTATACTCCACAGGTCGATCTGGATATTTTCACGCAGTACGACAATATTCCAAGTTCCAGTTCTCTTTCTATTCGGACCTCAGGTCTGTTAGGTGAACAATATGTCGCGTTGAATGTAGGGTTTGATGATCCTGATTTGGGCGTCACCATGCTGAAAGATGGAGATCGGATTGAGGACACCAAACCTGCAATGGTTCTTGAAGACTTAATTGGTCAGTTCCTGTACAAGAGTGGGGGTGGAGATCATCGTCAATCTTCTGCTGTTCCCGCACAGGCACACTAACCAATAATCCACTGCTTAGGAGAAATGCCAATGATGTTTAAGCGATTACTTATGGCTGCCTTACTGGTGGTTGCACCATTCGCCAGTGCTGTTGATCAAACCAACCCTTATGCATTAATGAAAGATGCAGCAGAAAAAACGTTCTCTCGTCTAAAGAATGAACAGCCGCAGATTCAGGCGAATCCTGAAATACTGCGTCAGATTGTGCATCAGGAATTAATGCCTTATGTACAGGCAAAATATGCAGGAGCATTGGTATTGGGGCCTTACTATAAGCAAGCGACACCAGAGCAGCGTGACGTTTATTTCAAGGCATTTGAGTCTTATCTGGAGCAAGCTTATGGTCAGGCTCTGGCAATGTATCATGGACAAAATTACCAAATTGCTCCTGAGCAACCACTGGATGATAAGACCATCGTAGCTATCCGTGTCACCATCACAGATCCTAATGGTCAACCACCTGTTCGTCTCGATTTTCAGTGGCGAAAAAACAGTAAAACCGGGTACTGGCAGGCTTACGACATGATAGCAGAAGGGGTGAGCATGATTACGACGAAACAGAATGAGTGGTCGGAAATTCTGCGCCAAAAAGGTATCAATGGATTAACTGAGCAATTGAAAATCAGTGCACAAGTTCCAATCACTTTGGAAAAGAAAAAGTGATATGAAAAACCGGGAAAAGGATAAAGTGCTTGATAGAATGCAGTTAAGTTGGGAACAAGAAGGAAACACACTGTTTCTGAAAGGTACGTTGGATCGCGATAGCCTGTTATCCTTTTGGCAGGAAAGAGACAGCGTATTGGCTCAGATAGATAATATTGATGTTTCCCAACTTGAACATGTGGATTCCACGGGGCTGGCCTTATTTGTTCGCGTAAAAGGTGACAGGCAGCAACAAGGCAAAGCGCTGACATTTTCTGGTATAGGAGAGCGCCTGAAAACGCTGATTACGCTTTATGGTCTGCAAAGATACTTTGCAGACCATTTATAACCTGAGAATAATTCACCAGAAAGACGGTGGGTATAATTATCGCCCTTATGAGTGCTTGTCTTATAAGGGCGTTTTTCTTGGTTTAAGAGTCGTCTGGATTCCATTACGATAGGCGTCTACTATTATTTTAACAGCGAATGTGAGCAACCTATGGATATTAATGAAATTAAAAAAGTACTGATGGAAAAGTTGGTGCTTGATGAAGTTATCGTTAGCGGTGATGGCAGCCATTTTCAGGTAATTGCAGTGGGTGAAATTTTTGGTGAGCTAAGCCGTGTCAAACAACAGCAGGCAGTTTATGCACCTCTGATGGAATATATCGCTGATAACCGTATTCACGCCTTGTCAATTAAAACTTATACACCAGCACAATGGCAACGTGACCGCAAGCTCCAGGGATTTTGAGGTTGTTTGCTTCGCCGCAAACAGCACACTTTGAATTAAATAAGAGAATCATGACTGATGGATAAATTTCGAGTGAAAGGGCCTACCTGCTTGTCAGGAAAGGTGACTATTTCCGGGGCAAAAAATGCCGCATTACCAATCCTGTTCGCAGCGTTGCTGGCGGAAGAGCCAGTTGAATTACAGAATGTTCCTGAATTAAAAGACATTGATACCACAATCAAACTGCTGAACCGTTTGGGAACGAAAGTGGAACGTAAAGGTTCGGTATTTGTTGATGCCAGAAGAGTCAATGAATATTGTGCGCCTTATGAACTGGTTAAAACCATGCGTGCTTCCATTTGGGCATTGGGACCACTGGTAGCCCGTTTTGGGCAGGGACAGGTTTCTTTGCCCGGTGGTTGCGCGATCGGAGCCCGCCCTGTCGATCTTCATATTTCCGGACTGGAACAGCTTGGTGCGAAGATTGTACTGGAAGAAGGGTATGTTAAGGCATCTGTGGACGGTCGTTTAAAAGGTGCCAGCATCGTCATGGATAAAGTGAGTGTCGGTGCGACGGTAACTATTATGACAGCAGCAACGCTGGCGGAAGGTAAGACCATCATTGAAAATGCAGCACGTGAACCTGAAATCGAAGATACGGCCAATTTCCTGAATACATTGGGCGCAAAAATTACGGGAGCAGGAACTGATCGCATTCTGATTGAAGGTGTCGAGCGTTTAGGTGGTGGTGTTTATCGTGTATTGCCTGATCGCATCGAAACAGGAACTTTTCTTGTTGCAGCGGCTATTTCCCGTGGAAAGGTTATCTGTCGCAAGGCTAAGCCGGATACATTGGATGCCGTTTTGGCTAAGTTACGTGAAGCCGGAGCTGATATTCAGGTAGGTGATGACTGGATTAGTTTGGATATGCATGGTAAACGACCAAAAGCGGTAACATTCCGTACCGCACCGCATCCGGGCTTTCCGACTGATATGCAGGCACAATTTAGTTTACTGAATATCGTCGCTGAAGGTGCAGGTATGATCACCGAAACTATTTTTGAAAATCGTTTTATGCATATCCCTGAATTGATTCGTATGGGCGCACATGCAGAAATTGAGAGTAACACGGTACTTTGCCGCGGCGTAGAAAAATTATCTGGTGCTCAGGTGATGGCAACGGATTTACGCGCTTCTGCCAGTTTGGTATTAGCTGGCTGTATTGCGGAAGGAACGACCACCGTTGACCGGATTTATCATATTGACCGGGGCTACGAACATATTGAAGATAAGTTGCGTGGTCTGGGTGCCAATATCGAACGCATTAAGTAAGATAAATATACTCTCTCCCCCAATTTATGAGGGGAGAGAATTCGCGGGGGAGAATTTGGGAAAGAGTTGAACTGAAAGCCTGAGCGTTTCCCATCTAATGATGGATCTCAGTGTTCATCAAATTCCTCAATCGTAATGTTGAAAGTGAGAGTTTGGTCATCGCGCAAGACGGTAACAGGAACGACGCTACCGGGACGGATTTCAGCAACCTGATCCATTATTTCGGGAGGTGAAATTGCAGGCTTGTGGTTGAAGCTAATGATGATATCCCCCACTTGAATACCTGCCTTTTTCGCGGGGCTGCCCGGTAAAAGTTGGAAAACCCGAACTCCCTGAATTTGATGAATATTGGTTCCTGAAGAACGAATATTAGGCAATTCTTTTGTTGAAATACCAATATATCCTCTGATAACTCGTCCATCACGGATTAATTTCTGCATGATTTTTGTTGCAAGCTCTGTGGGAATAGCAAATCCTAATCCTTCAGGAGTAGAACCAAATTCAGACTTATCAAATGACAGTGTATTGATGCCCACCAGCTCCCCCAATGTATTGACCAGTGCGCCGCCGGAACTACCCTGATTAATTGACGCGTCTGTTTGCAGAAAATTCTGTCGCCGTGTCGGGCTGAGTCCGACACGCCCGGTCGCACTGATAATGCCTTGAGTAATCGTCTGCCCTAAGTTGTAAGGGTTGCCGATTGCCAGCACGATATCGCCCACATAGGGAGTGTGTTTGAGATTGATCGGGATCACTGGGAGATTTTCGGCGTTTATCTTGAGGACAGCTAGATCGGTCGGGCCATCAGAGCCTACCAACAGCGCCTCATAAAAACGCCCATCTTGCAACGCCACAATAATAGATCCCACTTTATTGATGACGTGTTTGTTGGTGAGTATGTAACCCTGTTCACTCATGATGACACCGGAACCCAGTGGGATAAGCTCCCGTGGTTCATGGGAAAAGCTACCTATGCTGGTGCTGTAGATGTTAACGACAGCAGGAGCTGCCCGGCGAACGCCCTGACTGTAACTGGAAGGTTTTTCTGTGTCGTTGCTGTATAGGAAATTATTTAACTTATTGGGACGCAGTGATGGTATGGCAACCAGTAAAATCGCTGCAATAAGTAATCCTACCAATATGGAGCGCAGTAATTTGATCAGCATGGCATTATTCAATAATCAATAAGTTAAAAAAGCATAGCACAGAAGCGAGCAGACACAGCTTATGCTGTGTCTGCCTTTTCTATACCTTTTATCTTTCAGATTGTTTGTTGTCACATTGTTTGTTGTCACACTACAACCTGAAATTCATAGAGGTATATATTGATTAATTATGCAGCAACAGGTAAATGTTATCGCTACCACGCAGAATATTCAGGGCAATAACGGATGGTTTTTCTTCCAGTATCTTTTGCAGTTCGTTGATGTTTTTAACACGAACATTATTAGCACCGATAATCAAATCATTCTTCTGCAAACCGACCATTGCCGCTGATGAATTTTTGGCAACTGCATCGACTTTTACGCCAGGAGTGTTATTGACTATGCTAGTGCTGAGAGTTGCACCTTGCAGAGCAATACTCAGTTTTTCCGCTTTAGTTGCCTGATTTTCACTGTTTTCCAGTATGACAGTTACTTCCATTGGCTTCCCTTTACGCAGTAAACCAACTTTGACCTCTTTACCTGGAAGGGTAGTGCCAATCTTCGCCCTTAACTCAGCAAAGCTATTAATTTTTTTGCCATCAATGGAGACCAGCACATCTCCTGGCTTAATACCGGCTTTAGCCGCAGCAGATTTAGGCGTGACTTCACTGACAAATGCACCTTGTTGTGCATCAATATTCAGTGCTTTGGCGATATCTGCTGACATTTCGGTGCCTCTGATACCGAGCAGGCCACGTTTTACTTCACCATGAGCAATCAGCTGATCTGCTAAGTTCTTGGCCATATTACTTGGGATTGCAAAACCAATACCAACATTGCCACCGCTTGGTGCGACGATAGCGGTATTAATGCCGATAAGCTCCCCTTTCAGGTTAATCAGAGCACCACCAGAGTTACCTCGGTTAATGGAAGCATCGGTCTGAATAAAGTTTTCCAGACCTTCCAGATTCAGGCCACTACGGCCAAGGGCGGAAATGATCCCTGAGGTAACGGTTTGCCCTAGCCCAAATGGGTTGCCGATGGCAACAGCATAGTCACCGACACGTAGCTGATCTGAGTTAGCAAATTTGATGGCAGTCAGATTTTTGGCATCTTTTAACTGTAAAAGAGCAATGTCAGTTTGTGGGTCACGCCCGATGAGTTTGGCCGAATATTCACGCCCGTCGTTTAGCTGGACTTTAATTTTATCTGCATTGTTGATGACGTGATTGTTAGTAAGTACGTACCCTTTATCGACATTGATAATGACACCAGAACCTAATCCCTGGAATGGACGGCTTCTTTTTTCCATTGGCGGAAAACCTGGCCCAAAGAAGAATTGGAAGTCTTCTGGTAGCTGGAGCTGTTGGGTTTGCACCTCAGTACCAGCAACATGTACGGAAACGACGGAAGGAAGAACTTTTTCCAGCATTGGAGCCAGGCTCGGCAATTCTTGAGAGGCCATGGCAGCAGGTAAAGCTGCATTACTTACTATTGGAACCGAAGCCAAAGATAATCCAATACTGATCGCGAGTGCGCTGAGCAATGTGTTTTTACTTTTCATTGAATACGTTCTCTTACATACCTAAGCCAGAAAAGGAAAATCGTACTTAAAATTCCCATCTCATAAGGAAATTCTGTTTTCTGAGAAATTACACTGATTGAGACAGGTCTCAAGCATAATTGTTTCGTTGCAGTTATGACTACCAAGTATTCAGCAAAGTTCACTAATAATGTAGTTTTGTTGAATGTCTTTACAGGGATTTACCTGAGTAAAAAATAAAAAACAAACATATACAACAGGATAAAGTAACTTGCCGTGGCACCGATTGTTACCACGGCAAGAGGATTTATTGTTTTTGGTCTTGAATTGGACGAAACAGGCCGGATGCACCTTCAGAATAGTCTCGCGGAGGCATATCGGTGACGATTTGATTAGTATCGGTCTTGGATTCGTTAAGACGGTAATTAAAGGGATTATCCTGTACAGGCATGTTTGGCATCAGTTCATTGGAGCTTTTGGCCATATGCTGATACAACTGGCGATAATCGCGAGCCATATTATCTAGCAATTCAGCGCTGCGGGCAAAATGACTGACCAGCTCTTTGCGATACTCTTCAAGTTCTGCCCGATTTTTCTCCAGTTCTGCTTGTACAGCATTTTGCTGCCGCAATTTTGTGCTGCCAAAGCGGACAGCCAGTGCTCCGATGATAAAACCAATAATTAATCCGATCAGTGCGTATTCCCAAGTCATGGCAACTCCTTTATTAACATCACAGCTATCACTATAACCGCTAATTCAGTCAGAGTGGAATATTGATTATTATTTAATTAATTTAACGCGATGCTCGACTTTTATGATGAGTTGAAATGACATAGCCGCTCCTTTATAACTTTAAGTCGTCAAAAATAGAGAAATAAAGGAACAAAAGGCTA
>NZ_NIBS01000011.1:45487-127144 GCF_002632465.1 Xenorhabdus budapestensis
CACACGTTGGGTATTTTTGCCAATTTTAAACAAGGTAAAAGTCAACGCGACTGGCTTCAACAAGCCAACGTTATAGGATGTTAAAGTCGAGCATCGCGTTAATTTATATATCACCTGAGATGTTAATTTTATACGAATTTGTCATGATAGGTTGTGAGTTATACCCAAGGTATGTAGACCGGGAATAAAAAATTTTTAAGGATTGCCACGTTAATGTCACCGATTACACCTTCGTCTCTTTACCAAACTGCGCTGTCTGATGGTCAGTATCAACCTGATGAAGTGCAACACAATACAGTTGTCCGCCTGGATATGATCTATCATGATCTTGTGCAGTTTTCTGCCAGTAATACCTTACATTCAGGTGGCGTGAAAGCAAACGGATTGAAGGGTCTATTGAGTAAATTATTGAAGCGTTCATCAACAGAACAGATTCGTCCGGTTCAGGGGCTTTATATGTGGGGAGGCGTGGGACGAGGGAAAACATGGTTGATGGATATGTTTTTCCAGAGCTTACCTACTGAACGGAAATTACGCCTTCATTTCCACCGTTTTATGCTGCGAGTACATGAAGAATTAACTGAACTACAGGGGCACGAAAACCCTCTGGAAGTTGTGGCGGATGGTTTCAAAACACAAACGGATGTACTCTGCTTTGATGAATTTTTTGTTTCTGACATTACGGATGCCATGATCCTCGGCACATTGTTAGAAGCTCTGTTCAGGCGGGGAATTGCACTGGTGGCAACATCAAATATCCCACCAGATGAACTGTATCGGAACGGGTTACAACGCGCGCGTTTCCTGCCAGCGATTGAACAAATCAAAAAATATTGTGACGTGATGAATGTGGATGCCGGAATTGATTATCGATTGCGGACGCTCACTCAGGCACATCTTTATTTGACGCCACTGTCGGAAAGTACTCACCAGGAGATGCATCAGGTTTTCCTGCGTCTGGCCGGTCGGGAAGGTGAGCCAGCTCCGATGCTGGAGATTAACCATCGTAAGATGCCTGCGATTAACAGTGTTGATGGTGTGTTGGCAATCAATTTCAAGACGTTGTGTGAGGATCCCCGGAGTCAGTTGGACTATATTGCTTTGTCTAAAATCTACCACTCTGTTTTGCTGCACGACGTACCGGTGATGACGGTGTTGAATGAGAGTGCTGCGCGGCGTTTCATTGCATTGGTCGATGAATTCTATGAACGTCACGTGAAATTGATCATCAATGCTGAAGCGCCAATGGAAGAGATTTATCAGGGAGAATTACTCCGTTTTGAGTTCCAGCGTTGCCTGTCCCGTTTACAGGAAATGCAGAGTGAGGAATATTTGCAGCGCCCGCACCTGCCTTGATATTCGGTGAAATTATAGAGAGATTTCGCCCGGATTACTGTTATCTGGTGGGATAATTATTGAATTTGGGGTCGATTTTTTATAGCGACTTCTCTATAATCTCGCGACCCCACGTTACAGCAGGATTTTTTATTTCCCGAAAAACTTGCATTAGTGCCGGCATAGGCTATTCGAAGGGGTAGGTTTGCTGGACATGAGTCGTGTGAACCTCAAAAAAGTTTCTGAACCTCGAGCGTTCACCAACATGTAACTTATAATTGGGTAAGCTTTAATGAAAACTTTTACAGCTAAACCAGAAACCGTAAAACACGACTGGTATGTTGTTGACGCAGACGGCAAAACTCTGGGCCGTCTTGCAACTGAAATAGCTCGTCGCCTGCGCGGCAAGCACAAAGCGGAATACACTCCGCACGTTGATACTGGTGATTACATCATTATTGTTAACGCAGAGAAAGTTGCTGTAACTGGCAACAAACGTGCTGACAAAATCTATTATCACCACACTGGCCACATCGGTGGTATCAAGCAAGCGACCTTTGAAGAGATGATTGCCCGCCGTCCTGAGCGTGTCATTGAAATCGCGGTTAAAGGCATGCTGCCAAAAGGGCCACTGGGTCGTGCAATGTACCGTAAACTGAAAGTTTACGCGGGCAGTGAGCACAACCACGCGGCACAGCAACCACAAGTTCTGGACATTTAATCGGGATTATAGGCAATGGCTGAAAATCAATACTACGGCACTGGTCGCCGCAAAAGCTCTTCCGCTCGTGTCTTCATTAAGCCAGGTAGCGGTAACATCGTAATCAACCAACGCAGCCTCGAAGTTTACTTCGGTCGTGAAACTGCGCGCATGGTTGTTCGTCAGCCACTTGAGCTGGCTGACATGTTGGACAAACTGGATCTGTACATCACTGTTAAAGGTGGTGGTATCTCTGGTCAGGCAGGCGCAATCCGTCACGGTATCACCCGTGCACTGATGGCTTATGACGAGACTCTGCGTTCTGATCTTCGCAAAGCTGGCTTCGTTACTCGCGATGCTCGTGAGGTTGAACGTAAGAAAGTGGGTCTGCGTAAAGCACGTCGTCGTCCACAGTTCTCCAAGCGTTAATTTTTTGCCACAATGGTGGCATTGGATTAATGTTGAACCCCGCCATAAAAATGGCGGGGTTTTTTTCTTCGGGTTTTCTTACCTTTGTGAATACTCTTTTTTTTCCAGAAAAAAAGCATATTGCAGAGATAAATCTCTGAACTCCGATATATCATCATTAATTCTTATTCTACTTCCCCACAAAATGTTCAAAATCTGGTAGACTAGTGACAATTTTTTGCCTTATCCATGCGTTTGCCTGACTTGTCTATAATCCTCAGATAATAAGCGCGAAGCCGGATGAGAATATGAGCGAGAATAGCCATTGTTCATTGAAGGGCTGTTCGTTCCTTTTTTAGATAAACTTGGAGGTTTTCATGGCTGTCGCTGCCAACAAACGTTCGGTAATGACTCTCTTTTCCGGCCCGACCGACATTTTTAGCCATCAAGTGCGCATTGTACTGGCGGAAAAAGGGGTCAGCGTTGAAATAGAACACGTTGAAGCAGGCAATTTGCCGCAGGATCTTATTGATCTGAACCCGTATCAGACGGTTCCTACCCTCGTTGATCGTGAGCTGACTCTTTATGATTCTCGCATCATAATGGAATATTTGGATGAGCGTTTCCCGCATCCGCCGCTCATGCCTGTATACCCTGTTGCACGTGGCTCCAGCCGTTTGATGATGCACAGAATTGAAAAGGATTGGTATTCCCTGATGTATAAAATTCAGGAAGGGAATATACAGGAAGCCAATGCTGCACGGAAACAGCTTGCTGAAGAGTTGCTGGCAATAGCACCTATTTTCAGAGAGATGTCTTTCTTCATGAGCGATGAATTCAGTCTGGTAGATTGTTATCTCTCTCCTCTGTTGTGGCGGTTACCTGTACTGGGTGTTGAGTTGTCTGACCCGGGAGCCAAAGATCTTCAAGTCTATATGCAACGTGTATTTGAACGTGATGCGTTTCTGGCTTCATTGACAGAAGCGGAGCGTGAAATACGTTTACAGTCACGGAGTTAATGTATGGGTATGACTCAAATATCTCCCCGCCGCCCTTATTTACTGCGGGCACACTATGAGTGGCTGCTGGATAATGACTTGACTCCGCATATCGTTGTGGATGTTACTCAATATGGAGTAAGCGTTCCGATAGAATATGCGCAGAACGGGCAGATCATCCTGAATATTTCCCCACGGGCGGTTGGTAATTTGGAATTAGCCAATGACGAAGTTCGCTTCAATGCTCGTTTTGGTGGGGTAGCACGTCAGGTTTCTGTTCCTATGTCTGCTGTGATCGCGGTTTATGCCCGTGAAAATGGGGCCGGAATGATGTTTGAGCCAGAAGTAGCCTATGAAGCGGGGTCTGGGCAGGAAGATTCCGATTCTCCGGTAGCTGATAATCTGGTGCTGATTCGTGACACGAAAACACCGCGTGATGATAATTCTCCGGATGATGAACCACCTCAACCACCAAAAGGCCGCCCGACATTACGTGTGGTAAAATAGGCACATAAACCATGCAGTACCAATAAACCGATAAAATAAAGGAGATATTTATCTCCTTTATTTTATCGGTTTATTGGTTATTGGTATTGTATTACAAATATTCAGTGTAAGATTGGTTCAGCTCCCACTGACATATCTCTATATTTTCTTTATCCTTTCTGCTTGCTGATTTTTTGGCTGCGTTTAAACTTTTAGCTACATTTCGAACAAATTGCTCTTTATTTTCCAAACCTATTAATATTGGTGGAATATTACAGATATCACTTGATAAGGAAGGTTTGCGTTTGTTTGCCAGCGTTAGAACTTCAACAGGATTATTAATCAGGGCAAAAGATAAGGAATTAAAAATCTGTTTGGAAAAATCTTGATGTATGTTGGGAGTTAATTCAAAAGCTATTTTTACCCATTCAGGATTTCCGGTCGTAATATAATGGGCGATTTCATTCCTTTTACCTTGTTCACCTATTTCAGCAACGATGGAATTCACTCCCCTCTCTTTTACTTGCTGTCTGATTTCTGTAGGGGTGGATAAACCAGCGACCGAAGGGGAGCTAATCAAGAATATGAAAGAGAGTAAAGATATTTTAGTTAGTAAACGCATTTAGTTCTCGGGGTTACTATTATGTAATTAATTTTAAATTGTTTATTATTTAATTAGTTTACTTGAAAGAGCGGGCTTCAAATCTGTAATTTACGTATAAATCATCATCTTATTTCATTAATCCCTCATATCTTCTTTATATCCTGGAATCTTTCTTTAAAAAGCAATCAAACCTATTTTTAAGATTAGCCAAGATATTAAATTCAAATATTTACTTTTGGGATATAAGAATAGTCGCATAACTCAAAAAAATACAATAATCATGGTAGTAAAAGGAAAACTACCACTACCTCCATAGGAGATGGTGGTTTAAGATCCCAATTTTCTGTGCACACAAAAAATGTACCAGATGAATCAAAAAAGATCAATAAATTGATCGGTAATAACGATCAATTTAGTATATATTGATAGAATTCATCAATCAAATGCAAATAATCACTAAGTCCAACAAGAGATAGTTTTAGAATGACAATAAAAGAGAAGTGAGAGTCTATTTTGTAAGATTTTCTCCGATCAAAAGACCGGAGAAAAACTCAGGATAAAATTAAACCTCAAGGTAATCAAGAATACCGGCGGCGGCTCTTCTGCCTTCAGCAATGGCGGTGACTACTAAATCAGAACCTCTGACAGCATCTCCACCAGCAAAGATTTTAGGGTTACTGGTTTGGAAAGGGAAATCACTGGATTCGGGAGCGATAATGCGCCCTTGTTGATCAAGATTGACCTGATACTTATCCAGCCATTGCATAGTGTGTGGTTTGAAACCAAACGCCATAATCACAGCATCGGCTTCAATGATAAACTCTGAATCTGGAATGATTTCAGCCTGGCGACGGCCTTTTTCATCCATTTCACTTAATTGTGTTTTAGCTACTCTGACACCTCGAACATGACCTCTATCATTGACTTCAATGTTGACTGGTTGGAGGTTGAATTGGAATTCAGCACCTTCTTCCCGGGCATTTTTCACTTCACGGCGAGAACCCGGCATGTTGTCTTCATCTCGCCGATAGGCACAGACCACATTGGTTGCACCCTGACGAATAGAAGTACGTACGCAGTCCATTGCCGTGTCACCACCACCCAGAACCAGAACTCGTTTACCTTTCATATCAATATAGGGCTGTTCCGGTAATTCTTCATAGCCCATTAAATGACGGGTATTGGCAATTAAAAAAGGCAGAGCATCATATACCCCGTCGGCATTTTCATTTTCCAGGCCACCATGTATGGACTGATAAGTTCCAACACCCAAAAAGACGGCATCAAATTGCTTTGTGAGTTCAGCAAGTGTGACATCTTTCCCTATCTCTGTATTCAGACAGAATTCGATACCCATTTCGGTAAAAATTTCTCTGCGCCGGATCATGACTTCTTTTTCCAGTTTGAATGCAGGAATACCAAATGTGAGTAATCCGCCGATTTCAGGATGTCGATCGTAAACGATAACCTGTACTCCATTGCGTGTCAGAACATCGGCACAGGCCAATCCAGCAGGGCCTGCTCCAATGACAGCGACTCGTTTGTCTGTCGTATTCACGTGTGACATATCGGGTTTCCAACCCATCGCAATAGCAGTATCGTTAATATAACGCTCAATATTACCGATAGTGACGGCACCAAAGTCGTCATTCAGTGTACAGGCACCTTCACACAGACGATCCTGCGGACAAACCCGTCCACAAACTTCCGGCAGGCTATTTGTTTGATGGGATAGCTCTGCTGCTTCAATAATGCGGCCTTCATTGGCTAATTTTAGCCAGTTCGGGATATAGTTGTGCACCGGGCACTTCCACTCACAATACGGATTTCCGCATGCGAGGCAGCGATCTGCCTGCGCTTGTGCCTGAATTTCAGAAAAAGGCTCATAAATTTCCACAAATTCTATTTTGCGGATTTTCAGTGCTTTTTTTGGGGGATCGACACGCTGTAGGTCGATAAATTGATAAACATTTTGACTCATTTTTAACTCCTACTGCGCCTGAACCCGTAATTCTGCGGAGGAGCGGCTGCGGTGCCCCAGTAGTGCACTGACATCACTGGACTTAGGTTTAACCAGTGCGAATTTATTGACCCATAGTGACCAGTTTTCCAGAATACTTTCACCGTGCTGGGAGCCGGTCAGGCGAACGTGTTCGGTGATTAATCCGCGCAGATGCTCTTTATGAATAGAGAGGGTATCAATTAAGAGAACTTCGACTAATTCAGAGTTAACCCGTTTGCGGAAATCATCATATTCATCAAGAACATACGCGAATCCCCCTGTCATACCTGCACCAAAGTTGACTCCTGTGTTACCCAGAACACAGACTATTCCACCAGTCATATATTCACAGCCATTATCTCCGATACCCTCAACCACGGTGATGGCACCTGAATTTCTTACTGCAAAGCGTTCACCTGCACATCCGGCGGCAAACAGTTTTCCGCCAGTTGCACCATAAAGGCAGGTATTGCCAATAATCGTTGCTTCGTGACTTTTGAATGCAGAGCCAACCGGAGGCAAAATAACAATCTGTCCGCCTGCCATGCCCTTACCGACGTAATCATTGGCATCACCGGTTAATGTCAATTCAACTCCGCCTGCATTCCAGACCCCAAAACTTTGTCCGGCTGTTCCTGTAAAATGTAATTTTATTGGGTTACCCGCCAGCCCCTGATCACCATGTATTGCGGCAATTGCGCCAGACAGTGATGCGCCGACAGAGCGGTCAGTATTCTGGATATCAAAGTAGAATTTTTTACTCTGCGCATTTTTTACAAAAGGCAGGGCCTGATTGATAATAGCTTTATTGAGCACACCCTGATCAAAGGAAGGGTTATCTTCAGTGCAATGCTGGGCTTTGCCTTCGTGGGGCTGTGCTGTTTCCAGTAAAGGTTTAAGATTGAGTTTGCTTTGTTTGGCCGAGATACCTTCCAGTATTTTAAGCAAATCTGTGCGGCCAATCAAATCTGTTAATTTGCGTACACCCAGTTGAGCCAGAATTTCTCGTGTTTCCTGTGCGATAAAGCGGAAATAATTAATTACTCGTTCAGGCAGTCCGTGATAATGAAACTGACGCAATTTCTCGTCTTGTGTTGCTACTCCGGTTGCACAGTTATTGAGATGACAAATTCTCAGGTACTTACAGCCAAGTGCAACCATTGGCCCCGTACCAAAACCAAAACTTTCCGCACCTAAAATAGCGGCTTTGATAATGTCTACACCTGTTTTTAACCCACCGTCAACCTGAAGACGGATTTTATGGCGCAGGCCATTAGCGACCAGCGCTTGCTGGGTTTCTACCAAGCCGAGTTCCCACGGGCAACCGGCATATTTCACAGAGGACAGAGGACTTGCTCCTGTTCCTCCGTCATAGCCGGCGATGGTAATTAAATCGGCATAGGCTTTTGCTACTCCGGTAGCGATGGTTCCTACACCCGGTTCTGAAACCAATTTCACAGAAATCAGGGCGTTAGGATTGACCTGTTTCAGATCAAAAATTAACTGGGCCAAATCTTCGATAGAATAAATATCGTGATGCGGTGGTGGCGAAATCAGAGTCACTCCGGGAATCGAATAACGCAGTCTGGCGATATAAGGTGTCACCTTATCTCCCGGTAATTGTCCGCCTTCACCGGGTTTTGCTCCCTGGGCAACTTTGATTTGAATGACATCGGCACTGATTAAATAAGCGGGAGTGACGCCAAAACGCCCGGAGGCAACTTGCTTAATTCGGGAAACTTTTTTCGTACCATAGCGAGCGGGATCTTCTCCACCTTCGCCGGAATTGGAGAAACCACCCAGTGTATTCATTGCTTCAGCCAGTGCTTCATGTGCTTCGGGGCTTAGCGCACCAATTGACATCGCTGCGGTGTCAAAACGTTTGAACAGCGCTTCGGCGGGTTCGACTTCTTCAATGGAAATCGGCTCTCCTTTTGGAGATATTGCCAGCAGGTCGCGTAGTGTTGTGATAGGACGGCCGTTGACCAATTGTGAGTACTTCTGGTAATCATTGTACTTGCCGCTATGTACTGCTGCTTGTAAGGTACTCACGACTTCAGGGTTATAAGCGTGATACTCCCCATTGTGGACATATTTCAATAATCCACCCTGATCGATCGTATGGCGGTGTAGCCACGCCCGTCTGGAAAGGTTACGCAAATCTTGTTCGAAATCGTTGAAATCAGCCCCTTCAATCCGGCTGACAACCCCATTGAAGCAGAGATCTGTTATTTCAGAATGTAAACCGACGGCCTCAAACAACTTAGAACAGCGATAGGACGAAATCGTGGAGATGCCCATTTTGGACATAATTTTATATAACCCTTTATTAATGCCATTACGATAATTCAGCATTACACGGGCATATGGGGTATTGATTGTGCCATCATCGATCATTTTGCCCAATGATTCATACGCCAAATAAGGGTAAACAGCGGTAGCACCAAAGCCGAGCAATACCGCGAAATGGTGTGGATCGCGGGCACTGGCGGTTTCGACTATCAGGTTGGCATCACAACGCAAACTTTTTTCCACCAAACAGTGCTGGATAGCACCAACTGCCATTGGGGCAGGGATCGGTAATCTTTCCGGAGAAATATTACGATCGGACAAGACCAATAATACTGCACCATTACGGACACGTTTTTCTGCTTGTTCGCACAGGGTTGAAACTGCGGTTTTGAGATTAGTTTCTTGTGGGTTAAACGTTAAATCCAATGTTTCTGCACGATAGTAGGAGCCTTGCTGTGTTGTCAGTTGCACAAAATCGGGATAGAGCAGTACCGGGGATTCGAAACTCAGGCGGTGGGCCTGTCCTTCCGCTTCACAAAAGACATTCATCTCCCGGCCTATGCGGGTGGACAGTGACATAACATGTGCTTCACGCAGCGGATCGATGGGAGGATTGGTAACTTGAGCAAATTGCTGGCGGAAATAGTCGTAGATTATGCGTGGGCGGCTGGAAAGTACGGCAAATGGTGTATCATCCCCCATTGAACCTGTTGCCTCCTGACCATTCTCGCCGAGTACGCGGATAATTTGATCCAGCTCTTCATTACTGTAGGCAAACTGTTTGTGATAGGTTACCAGCATGCGATCGCCAAAATCCCGTGTGCCGACTTGTTCTTCTGGTAATTTTTCAAATGGAATCAGGTGATTGACATTCTTTTCCAGCCACTCTTTATAAGGATGGCGGCTTTTCAAATCGTTATCGGTTTCGGCAGAATGAAGAATTCGGCCTTTCCGGGTATCGATTACCATTAATTCACCGGGGCCGATACGCCCTTTTTCTACGACTTCATCGGGTTGGTACTCCCAGATCCCCACTTCTGAAGCACAGGTGATTAATTTATCCTTCGTAATGACATAACGTGCCGGACGTAAGCCGTTGCGGTCGAGATTACAGGCTGCATAGCGCCCGTCAGAAATAACGATACCAGCCGGCCCATCCCACGGCTCCATATGCATGGAATTGAAATCGAAGAAAGCACGCAGATCGTCATCCATATCCGGGTTATTCTGCCAGGCGGGGGGAACCAGTAAGCGCATTGCACGGATCAAATCCATACCGCCATTGAGAAACAGTTCCAGCATATTATCCAGTGAACTGGAGTCTGAACCCGTTTCGTTGACAAAAGGAGCCGCGGTTTGTAAGTCAGGGATCAAAGGCGTACGGAATTTATAGGCTCTCGCTTTGGCCCACTCGCGGTTTCCAGTGATCGTATTGATTTCACCATTATGAGCCAGATAACGAAACGGCTGTGCTAATGGCCAGCGAGGGATGGTATTAGTTGAAAACCGCTGATGGAACAGGCAGATCGCTGATTCCATACGTAGATCTGCCAAATCCGAGTAGAATCGAGGTAGATCCGCTGCCATACACAGCCCTTTGTAAATCGTGACTAGATTGGAGAGGCTGCAAATATAAAAATCATCATCGGTAATGCGTTTCTCTATACGGCGACGGGCAATGAATAGCCGACGTTCCAAATCCTGTGATCGCCATCCGGCAGGCGCATTAACAAAAATTTGTTCAATGCGGGGGAGGCTTGACAGTGCGATGTTACCTAAAATATCGCGATTGATAGGGACTTCTCGCCATCCGGCAATGGACAGCGTTTCATTTTCTAATTCTTGTTCGATAATATCGCGGCATGATTGGGCTATCTGGCTATCCTGGCTTAAAAACAGCATACCGACAGCGTAGTTCTTTGCCAGTCTCCATGATTGTTCATTGGCAATCATCTGGAAAAACCGATCAGGTTTTTGCATTAGTAAGCCACAGCCGTCACCAGTTTTTCCATCTGCCAGAATTGCTCCCCGATGTTGCATTCTGGCAAGTGCATGTATTGCTGTGCGCACAACCTTGTGGCTTGGCTCCCCTTCAATATGTGCGATTAATCCAAAGCCACAGTTATCTTTTTCCTGTAATTTGTCATACAACATGGTAAAGCTCCCAAGTTTTGTCCGACTCTTACATCACTCACTAGATGATATAGATTATTATTGCTACAGACGTCTGAATTGCGTCCTCAGTCAAATACCATTTGGTTTTATTGGTAATAACTATTTATCAGTCATAACCGTTAATAAAAACAGCAGAGCGAAATGATATTTTGTTTCTGTATAAGGTCACTGCATAAATATGAGTTGGAGAAAGAACCAACAGATAATTTTCAGTGAATTTCCAACTTAGCGAGAAAAATAAAACAGGTCAAATAATGTTAGATCGTGTTTTATGTAATTGAAAAACACATATCCGTATGAATTAAAATAAAAATATTGTTATTGCCTTATTATGTGACTCAGATCATGACTTGGAAATGATGTGAGTTATATCACTAATTTATCCATAATATGTGTTTTAAATATGCTTATAAAATGACTTTTTTTAGAATATTAGTCTTTGTTTATGAATTTTATTGGCATGTAATCGTATATTTTGTGTTCGTTAAGAGTAAATGATTGATTGATTTTTGTTCTTTTATAAGTAACTAAAATCAGGATTGATTTATTATTCTATTTTTTTGATTTTTTATTCTTTTAAGGGATTAAGGACAATATCCCTTAACGAAGTTGGGCTTTATTTAAGTTATGATTCAATCTGGTGATTTTACTTGGAGTTGTTATGAATCTGATCAGGGGGCTTGCCCAATATTACGTTGATTTAATGATGAAACTGGGATTAGTACGCTTTTCGTTACTACTGGCATCTGTTCTGGTGATCCTGGCAATGGCGATGCAAATGGCAGTGACATTCGTCTTGCATGGGGAAGTACAACGTATCGATTTAATCCGTTCCATCTTTTTTGGTTTATTAATTACACCGTGGGCGGTTTATTTTCTCTCTATTGTCGTGGAGCAACTTGAAGAGTCCCGTCAACGTTTATCCAGTTTGGTGGCAAAGCTGGAGGAAATGCGTCAGCGTGATGCAATATTGAATCAGCAGTTAAAAGACAATATTACTCAATTAAATCAAGAAATCAGTGAAAGGGAAAAAGCAGAACAAGCTCATCTGGTGTTGCTGGACAAATTGAAATTAGAAATGGAGCACCGTGAAAAAACACAGATTGAACTTGAACAGCAATCGGTTTTGTTGCGTTCATTCCTTGATGCTTCACCTGATCTGGTTTATTACCGCAATGAAGATAATGAATTTTCTGGCTGTAACCGTGCGATGGAACTGCTGACAGGCAAAAGCGAAAAACAACTGATTGGTCTGACTCCGATAGAAGTTTACGATAAAGAGATCGCCAGTAAAGTGATGGAAACGGATGAAAAAGTCTTTCGTCATAACGTCTCGCTGACTTATGAACAATGGCTGGTTTATCCTGATGGGCGTAAGGCCTGTTTTGAGCTGAGAAAAGTTCCTTTTTATGACCGTATCGGTAAACGTCATGGTCTGATGGGATTCGGACGCGATATAACGGAGCGTAAACGCTATCAGGACGCGTTGGAGAATGCCAGCAGGGATAAGACTACCTTTATCTCTACGATTAGCCATGAGCTTCGTACGCCTTTAAATGGCATTGTCGGCTTAAGCCGTATCCTGATGGATACTACTCTGACATCAGAACAATGTAACTATCTGAAAACAATCCACGTCAGCGCAATCACTCTGGGTAATATCTTCAATGATATTATTGAGTTAGATAAAATTGAGCGCCGTAAGATCCAACTTGACACTCAGCCGATTGATTTTACTGGTTTTATGGCTGACTTAGAAAATTTGTCTGGATTGCTGGCACAACCGAAAGGAATTCGGTTTGTTTTAGAGCCAGAATTGCCATTACCCGCCAAAGTATTAGCTGATGGTACTCGCCTGCGTCAAATTCTGTGGAATTTAATTGGTAATGCCGTGAAGTTTAGCCAAAAAGGTGAAATCAGAGTGCGTATCTGGTGTGAAAAAGAAGATCGTCTGCTGTTTGAAGTCACTGATTCCGGTATTGGTATCCCTTCTGATGAATTAGAAAAAATCTTCGCTATGTATTATCAGGTGAGAGACAGTGCTGGTGGATGTCCGGCAACAGGAACAGGGATCGGTCTCGCTGTATCCAAACGGCTTGCACAAGCTATGGGAGGTGATATTACGGTTAAGAGTACAGTAGGGGAGGGATCATGTTTTACCTTGTCTGTGATTGCCCCTGCGATTGATGAAAACGCTGTAGGAGGGGAAGAAGAAGATTCACTGCCATTACCTGCACTGAATATCCTGTTGGTTGAGGATATTGAGCTGAATGTCATTGTTGCCCGTTCTGTTCTGGAGAAACTCGGTAATAGTGTAGATGTCGCTATGAATGGTCGTGATGCTCTGAATATGTTTGATCCTGATGAGTATGACTTGGTGCTGCTTGATATCCAATTACCGGATATGACTGGATTGGATATTGCTCGTAAATTGCATAAACGTTACCAGAATCACACTCTCCCTCCACTTATCGCTCTGACTGCCAATGTTTTGAAAGGCAAAAAAGAATATCTTGAGGCAGGCATGGATGAAGTTCTCAATAAGCCTCTTTCTGTTAAGGAATTGACTACCGTAATGGAAAAATTCTGGGGTAAGCAGGCTGAATCTGAACCGCTGTTACCGGAGACAATTACCTTGAAAAAGGGTGAAGAATTCCTTGATGAACTACTTGATATAGAGATGCTCAATCAGTATATCGACTTGGTCGGTTCGAAGATGATAGCTGATAATTTGACCATCTTTGAAAATATGATGCCAAACTACCTTGCCTTACTGGAATCGAATATGACAGCAAGGGATCAAAAAGGAATTACGGAAGAGGCTCATAAAATCAAGGGTGCTGCCAGTTCTGTTGGATTACGTCATTTACAACAATTAGCACAGCAGATCCAATCACCAGATTTACCAGCGTGGTGGGATAATGTGCAGGAGTGGGTAGATGAGCTGAGTCAGGAATGGAAAAGTGATACGGAAACATTGAGAAACTGGTTGGCAAACGCTACAAAAAAATAACCCCAACCGAAGTTGGGGTGCGCGAATACTGCGCCAACACCAGGGAAACTTGTTTGCCCGCTTATCTAAGATTTATTTTAGGCGCGAGCAATTAAAGAATTCTTCCACACAGAATACAAGTACCAACATAGCAAAGATAAGATTTTTTGTTACAAGATTCATTAAAATCTGTGATGAAGATTGGTGTTTAACCCTCTAAGGGGTTAAGCATTAATCTACTACAAATGGAGAGAAATATGAAATCTGTTGCAGTTATATTAAGTGGATGTGGGGTCTATGACGGTAGTGAAATCCACGAATCAGTTTTAACTATGCTCTCTTTGAGCCGTTTGGGCGCTAAAGTGTCTTTTTTTTCGCCTGATGAGTCACAACATCATGTAATTAATCACCTTAATGGAGAGGAGAAACAAGAAATACGTCACATAATGGAAGAATCAGCCCGTATAACAAGAGGTAATATTCAACCATTATCTGAGGTTGATGTTAATACTTTGGATGCACTGATTGTTCCCGGTGGTTTTGGCGCAGCTAAAAATTTATGTAATTTCGCATTTAAAGGATCTGATTGTGAAATAAATAAAGAGTTTTTAAGTGTTGTGCAAAATATGCACCAAAAAGGCAAGCCAATGGGTTTTATGTGCATTGCCCCTGTTATGGTTCCCAAAATATTAGGTAAACCGATAAAAGTCACTGTGGGTAATGATCCCGAAACGGTAGCACAGATAGAAAAAATGGGAGGGGTTCATATAGCGTGTCCGGTTGATGGCATTGTTATTGATTTTGAAAATAAAATTGTAACAACGCCAGCTTATATGCTTGCTCAATCTTTATCTGAGGCTGAAATTGGGATAGACAAATTGGTCAGAAAAATATTGGAAATGATTGAGTAATTAGGATGAGAAATCCTTTTTCAAAATTATGGCACTGGTTGAAAAAAATTGTGGGCATGATCACTCTTTTGTGGTTTGTTGCTGTAATCACATTTTCATTTCTGCCGGTGCCGTTTTCTATGGTGATGTTGGAGAAACAAATCAGTGCGTTAATGTCAATTAATTTATCTTATGTTTCTCGCTCTACCTGGGTAGATCAAGATCAAATTTCACCTTATATGGCATTAGCCGTGATTGCTGCCGAGGATCAACGGTTTCCGGAACACTGGGGGTTTGATTTTCCAGCGATAGCAATGGCAGTGGAACATAACAAAAAGTATCGGAAGCGAATACGTGGTGCTTCCACCATAACTCAGCAAACAGCTAAAAACCTCTTTCTGTGGGAAGGGCGTAGTTGGGTGAGGAAAGGGCTGGAGACGGGAATGACGGTTGTGCTGGAGCTACTGTGGTCGAAGAAACGCATTTTAACAGTCTATCTCAATATTGCTGAATTTGGTGATGGTATTTTTGGTGTGGAAGAAGCTACTCAACATTATTTCGGCAAACCGGCCAGTCGATTGACAGCCTCCGAGGCCGCTCTTTTGGCAGCAGTGTTACCTAATCCTCTTCGCTATAGGGTTGATGTGCCTTCTACTTATGTGTTGCAGCGTCAGCGATGGGTCTTACGGCAAATGCAGTTATTAGGGGGACAGAGTTATTTAAGAACAAATAAATTGAGTAAATAATTTGAAATGCAGTGCTCAGGAAACAGTAGAAAAACCCAAACAAAGCAGCACTTTTTGGTGCTGCTTTGTTTGGCAGAGTTTGTTAAAAAAACTAATTGTGACGTTTTACTGCTGATACCGTGATTTGTATCGTGTTAATCGCTACTTTCAATATTGAAATCTAATCAAGATAAGTGAACGCGGTGGTTACACGTTTAACCCCGTCAGTTTCACTGGCAATCTTCGCGGCATCAGCCCCTTCCTGCTTGGTAACAATGCCGAACAAAAAAACTTCGCCATTCTCAGTCACAATTTTAATATTTGATGACTTCACCGCATCACTGGTCAGAATTTTCGAACGTACTTTTGTCGTCAGCCAGGTATCTAAAGATGCAGTACTGAGTGCAACAGGATTACCTTGCCTGATTTCGTTGTAAACTACACTAACCCCTTCGACTTTTGATGCTATCTGTTTGGCCCGATCTGCCAGCTGCATGTCTGGGCTCTGGCCGGTTAATAGCACTTTGCCCTCATAAACTGTCGTAACGATACGAGCCCGGGACTTAATTTGTGGGTCTTTGCTGATGTCATTACTGATACGAGCTTCTAAAGTGGTATCATCAACTTGTTGCCCGACTGTACGGGGATCGGTGCCTGCTTTGGTTGCAATAGCAGCAGAGCCGATGATGGCAGCACCAATACATCCCTGCAATAACATTGCACTACAAAATACCAATAATAGAGAAAATAACCGCATTTTTTGGCTCCTTAGTCATCCTGATGAGGGAATAACGTATTGTCGATTAAGTCGCACAGACAGTTAATTGTCAGCATGTGCACTTCCTGAATTCTGACACTGTGATGGGAAGGGATACGGATTTCCACATCTTGTGGCCCCAACAATCCTGCCAGTTCACCGCCATCAAAACCCGTCAATGCAACAATAGTCATATCACGGGTGACAGCGGCTTCGACTGCTTTGATAATCGCCCGGTTGTTTCCATGTGTAGAGATAGCCAGCAGAACATCTCCGGTCTGCCCCAGTGCTCTGACTTGTTTAGCGTAGATCTCTTCTGGCTGTTTACTGCCGGCAATGGCAGTGATCACCACATTATCAGCATTCAGCGACAACGCTGGCAGACTTGGTCTCTCTGTCTCAAATCGGTTTATCATACTGGAGGCAAAACGTTGTGCTGTTGCGGCTGAGCCTCCATTGCCACAGCACAGGATCTTGTTACCATTCAGCAGTGACTGAACCATCATCATTGCGGCGCGGGATATCGCGTCGGGTAATGCCTCTGCTGCTGCGATTTGTGTTTGAATACTTTCGGTAAAGCAGACTTTAATTCTATCCAGCACGTTATGACCTATTTTATTGATCGAGTAAATTCAGAACCTATCAGATAGGTTTTCATTTAAATTGAAAGCATCTTTCAGCCATTCAAATTTTTGACCGGTAATTGCACAAACATCAAAGCGGCAGGCCGCAGTCTCAAAACATTCATCACGCTGGTAAAGCCAGAACGAAGCAGTGCGCAATATCTTTCTGCGCTTGCTTCGGGTAATTGTAGCAACGGCATCACCATATTGTGCATTTTGGCGGAAACGAACTTCGACAAAGACCCATGTTTGTTTATCACGCATGATCAGATCAATCTCCCCGCCACGAATTTTCACATTCTCTGCGACAAAGACAAGACCTTGTTGCTGCAAAAACTGTTTAACTTGCTGTTCATAATGGCATCCCTGCGCATAGCGATTATTTGGTTTTTTTTTCATCCTGAAATTACCGATCAAAAGAAAAAAGTAATTTATTGTACCGACGGTATGGCAATATTTTTGTTTGTATTCTGAACAGAAATATTGTCAATGGCAGAAGTACTGTCAGCGGAGTTATTTTCTGTCATGTGGCTCTCTACCATAACGCGTCCATTATTAAATTGCATCCATGGTAGCTGACGGGATATTGTACAACCCTCTGTGATGGAAAGCTCTCCGGATGCTCCATTCATATTGAACCCGATACCTTGTTGTAACTGAGCAAAATGATTGGCTAATGACCAGGCATCAATTCCCATCGCGTAAAGGCGCATAAGAGAATAATCATTACCAAATTTATTTGCGGCCTGTTTCATTAAGGGAATATTCGTTCCCGTCAATAACGGAACATCGCTGAATTGCATACCATCCATTTCCAGACGAAAATCTGGCCCCGCATCTGCTTTATTGCTACGTGAATTGGCATAAAGAGCGGGTTTTTCACGAGAGCTGATTGCCATATCAATCATTGGCTTGATCAGTGCTAATTCATCCGTTGTCGCAACAATGTAAACCGCATCAATTTGCTCACGGGAAGTGCTGGTAATAGCAATGGATAAGTTCTTATCAGCTTGTGGCTCGTCAATATCAGGAGTGGAAGTATTGACGGAAGCAGTACTGACAGAAATTGGTGTGCCAGATAAATGAATCCCAACGCCACGGTTCATGGATTGTCTCATCTCTGTTATTGTTCCGAAGGATTGCTGTAAAGCGTTGGAGCCGCCTAATTTCTGCCATTCGGCTGCAAAGGCTTTTGCCACTCGATCACCCAATGCAGTACGCGGTACTAACACCAATGGATTATGTTTCTGTTGATACCAGATATGCAGAGCAGCACTTTTAGCCTCATCTTCCGGTGACAGGGAGAAATAGCAGATATTGGGATTGAGTTGTGATGTATCTGGTTTATTAAGAGCCAGAATATTTAATGGTGTATTGATCTGGGCCAATTGCTCAACCTGAGGTTTCAGCAATGGGCCGACTACCAGTGTAACGCCATCCTGTTCAGCTTGTGCCAACAGATTAGCCAGAGGCTGGCTGCTGGTATCATAGATTTTCACAGGATGATCATTGACAGGAACCAGACTGATCGTAAATTGTGCTGCTGTACTGGTATTGCCGGAATTATTTTCAGGATTTTCGGTATCAGCATTTGCCATATCTGTTCCTGCTATATCTCTGATAGTATCACCCGTTGTTGTATTATTGGTGTCTCCGATATCGGAAGCACTGGTATTAACGGAATTAACATTGGCAGAATCAGTTGCATTCACAGGCATTTCGGGTTGTGGCAAGCCTTTTTGTGCATCAAGGAAGCCTTGGCGGATCGCCTCACCAAATGCTTTTGCCTGGCCACTCAGAGGCAGAAATAGCCCTATGCTGGCCTGACGATTTGTGGGGGTAAATAGCATTTGGTGCAGGGCAGCAGGTAAACTCCGAGTAGCGGGGTTATCCGGGTAGCGAATTTGCCAGTCACGAATGGCAGAACGTAGTTTATCCTGATCCTGTTTATTGGTCTGGTAAGCATTTAGCAGATCTAACCATCCCTGAAGCGTATATTCATTGGCATTAATTACCAGTTCGCTCAGTTGTTGTGAAGTCAGATGCGTCAGTACCTGCCATGTATCATCAATGTTTTTCTGGCGTGCGGCTTCATTTGCTGCATGTGGCTCCAGCGCAATATAAGCACGGATGACATCCAGAGAAGGCTGGTTATCAGCAGCATCAATAATAGCTTGATAGCGGTTAATCTCTGCGCTGATCTTGTCTTGTGGCTCAGAAGGTGGTTGCCCTTGTGGTTTAGGCGTGGTACACCCTGCAATAATCATAGTCGTCAGCAGTGCTGAGCAGACTAAACCAGTTTTGAAACGCACAAAAATTGAGGGAAGCATACTGTATCCAGTGATGTTTTTTTCAAAGATGCTCAATTTTAAATCGGTCATTCGGATGAAATAATGAATCAACCTAATCGAGCAGTGGTTACGACATCTACGCTGTATGTTGTGCCAACCCCTATTGGAAATCTGGGGGATATCACTCAGCGTGCACTTGAAGTTCTTAAACATGTCGATCTGATTGCAGCCGAAGATACGCGACACACTGGCTTATTGCTTCAGCATTTTGCCATTAATGCGCGCATGTTCGCACTTCATGATCATAATGAACAGCAGAAAGCAGATCAATTAATTGAGAAATTGCAGCAAGGTCTGAGTATTGCTCTTGTCTCTGATGCCGGAACACCGTTGATCAACGATCCGGGGTATCACGTTGTCCGTCGCTGCCGTGAAGCTGGTATTAATGTTGTCCCATTGCCGGGGCCTTGTGCAGCAATTACGGCATTGTCTGCTGCAGGGCTGCCTTCTGATCGTTTTTGTTACGAAGGTTTTTTGCCGGCAAAAAGTAAAGGACGCCGGGATGTATTACGCGATTTGGCGCAGGAACCACGGACATTGATCTTCTATGAGTCCACACATCGCTTGTTGGACAGTTTAGAAGATATTGTCGCAGTATGGGGCGCAGATCGTTATGTGGTATTGGCGCGAGAGTTGACAAAAACGTGGGAATCTATTCAGGGAATGCCTGCTGGAGAGTTGCTGGCATGGATCAGAGAAGATGAAACCCGCCGGCGGGGAGAAATGGTGCTGATTGTTGAAGGATATCGCAAACCAGCAGATAATAGTCTCCCTCCAGAAGCGTTGCGGACATTGGCATTACTACAAAAAGAGTTACCGCTGAAAAAGGCTGCGGCACTGGCGGCAGACATTCATGGCGTGAAGAAAAATGCCTTATACCGTTATGCTCTTGAACAAACCGAGGAAAGCACATGAGAATAGCGGGAACATGAAAACCCCTATACATCAGGTGATAAACCCCTTATAATCCGCGCCGGAGTTGGCTAGACAGTCGCTGCTTTACTGTTTCTTTCGGGAGTCTCTTTCGGAAGAAAGTTGTAAAGGGGAGGAAAGTCCGGGCTCCACAGGGCAGGGTGCCAGATAACGTCTGGGAGGTGAAAGCCTACGACCAGTGCAACAGAGAGCAAACCGCCGATGGCTCAGTTTTGTAAGAAACTGAGATCAGGTAAGGGTGAAAGGGTGCGGTAAGAGCGCACCGTGCGGCTGGTAACAGTCCGTGGCATGGTAAACTCCACCCGGAGCAAGACCAAATAGGGGTTCATATGGTACGGCCCGTACCGAACCCGGGTAGGTTGCTTGAGCCAGCGCGTAAGTTCTGGCCTAGATGAATGATTGTCCACGACAGAACCCGGCTTATCGGCCGACTCCACAGATTCAGCCCTATAGAGCATCTGCTTTATAGGGCTTATTCATTTCAGCAGATAATTCAGGCAGAAATATTAACTTCCCAAATCGATTAGCAAGCCCTGAAATGAAGAGATTGCCCGCAGACGCAGTCGTGGCTCGTCTTGAATAAATATCCCATCCCCACATTTGATATTCACATTAGACTGGTTATTGGTCTGGCTCTGAGCATGAATCTCAACATTACCACTGATAGATTGCAGATAAGCATGTCTCCCTTGCAAAGACATTGTCCGGGTGTCATTAGTTCGCAGCATAAGAGAACTTATCCAGACTGATTGGCGCAGGCACATACTGTTTTTTTCGGCTGTGGGTGAGGCTAACAGAGTTAGAGGATGCTTAGATAACACTCTACGCTGCACGGATTGTGGTGCCTGATGTGGATTGGCATTAAGCCAGAGTTGCAGGCGGTTCAGCGGTACTTTATCACTGATATTGTGCTCACTGTAGCGCAGATCCTGACGGGTAGAGAATAACAGGCACTCTCCTTGACGGGCCTGAATATAGTTTCCGGCACTGTCACGGTACTCGGCTTCTCCTTGCAGGATAAGATTCAGAATATCGACATGAGGATAAGCCTTTGGCTTGAATTCTGCTTTTGGGGCAAGGATCTCCTGATTAAGTACCCGAAGTGCTCCATAGTTCAAAAAATTTGGGTCAAAATAGTGGCCGAATGAAAAAGTATAACGGGCTTTCAACCAACCATAATCGGCTTTCCCGCATTGATTTGCTGTTCTGGTTATTATCATGACGACTATCTCTTTGCTATACGTCTGCCATATATTTATTTGTTATATACCTATTGCATTTGATCTTAATTATCTGGACGTTGAAATGTTAGCCAGTTAATCTGTTCTCTATATTCAAATTTATTGATTGAGAGCTATATGGGTAAAGAACATGGGGAAAGAACGAGCGCTTACACTGGAATCTTTGCGGGTGATGGATGCGATAGACCGGAGAGGAAGTTTTGCCGCAGCAGCGGATGAATTGGGGCGGGTGCCTTCTGCATTAAGTTATACCATGCAGAAACTGGAAGAAGAGCTGGATGTGGTGTTGTTTGACCGCTCCGGGCATCGTACAAAGTTTACTAATGTCGGCAGAATGTTGCTTGATCGGGGCAGGCTATTGCTTGAAGTGGCGGACAAACTTACGGCAGATGCACAAGCGCTTGCCCGTGGTTGGGAAACTCATCTGATTGTTGTCTGTGAAGCGTTGTTTCCCGTTGAGTCATTATTTCCTCTTGTGGACAGGCTGGCAAATAAAGCGAATACTCAGCTTTCATTAATAACTGAGGTGTTGGCTGGTGCCTGGGAACGGCTGGAATCTGGTCATGCAGATATTGTGATTGCACCAGATATTCATTTCAGGGCATCTGCGGAAACCAATTCACGAACACTTTATTCCATCAAAAACGTCTATGTTGCCAGTGTGGATCATCCTATTCACCTTGAACCGGAACCTTTATCTGATGCCACACGGGTTAAGTACCGTGGGATAGCAGTGGCTGATACAGCAAGGGAGCGCCCGGTACTGACAATTCAACTTTTGGATAAGCAACCACGCCTAACGGTCAGTTCACTGGAAGATAAAAGACGGGCTTTGTTGGCGGGGCTGGGAGTTGCAACGATGCCATATCCGATGGTGGAGAACGATATTGCAGAAGGGCGTCTGCGGGTTATTGGTTCGGAATATATCCATGAAACCAACATTATTATGGCATGGAGGCGTGACAGGATGGGGGAAGCTAAAGCCTGGTGTCTGCGGGAAATCCCCAAATTATTTGTGAAATAAATAACCAGAAAGCCCCTTGCCTGCAAGGGGCTTTTTGTAATAGCAGGCAATTACCAGTTCTTATTCAGTACACGGTCAATACTGAATTTGCCTGGCCCCATCATTGCCAGCATGAGATAACCAGCACCGATAGCGAAATTCTTCAGGAACATAGTCTGGTTCATGCCATCTGAAAAATCATAGTGGAACAGAATTGCAGTCAGAATACAGAAAATAAAAGTAAACGCTGCTGTAGTGCGGGTCAGCAGTCCTAACAACACCGCAATTCCGCCCCCGAGTTCAAGTAAGATAGTGAGTGGCAGTAGAATTCCAGGAACCTTCATTGCCTCCATGAATTCCTGCGTCCCTGCGTAAGCACTCCCTAATTTTCCATAACCTGCAATAATAAACAGAACTGACATTAAAATACGCGCCACTAATAAGCCGCTATCTTCAAATTTTTTCATGAACATCTCCAGATATGTGTTCTAAGGAGCACAATTAGCTAATATTTTCTTGATGGAGAGTATTCTAAGGAGAGGTATTACGGGTTGATAGTAAGGAATATTAACAGTTTAGTGCAATTTTTTTGAAGAAATAACCTAATGTACGTAAAGGGATTTGAAGAAGAATAAGAACAATAGAAATAATTAACGTCCATTCAATATATTGCGTAGAGTGTTAATGTACGTCCAAAAACCAACCAGGCGGCGTGACCAGCGATAAAGTTTTCTGGGATGACGAATACCATAGAGCAGTAATATACCGCTACCAATAGCAAAATAAGGTTTGAAAGACAGTATTATCTGCCAGCTATGATCGTAAGAGCGGGTGATGGTAAGCCAGTGCTGGCCATAAGCTGAGAGAGATTGTCGTTGCTGCTGAATTTTTTGTAATAATGCCTGCTTTCGCCGTTCTCGCTGCTGACGCTGTGATTTATTCATGGTCATTCTCCAACATTTTGCGATCTATCCTGAGTTGCTCACGAGTTGCATTAAGAAAAGTCAGCTGGCGGGATTTCCTAATAGTCCAAATTGTGCCAAGCACGGCGAGAAGCAGCAGAGTTCCTGCGGCAATGGCTATGACTGTAGCCTGGTAGGCCGGATCGACAGTCAGAAAGACCAGTATCAACAGACATATTATGCCAAGGGTTGCAAATAGCAGCGTGAACCCTACCAGCAACAAGAATTGTACCAGTGTGGCTGCACCCTCTTCCAACTCAACGGCTGCAAGCTGAATACGAGTCTCAACCATACCGACAACCAGAGTTACCACCCGCTGTAAGGTATTAACTATCCCTTTCCTTGAGCCTTGTGAATGGGATGATTGGGTCATTTCAGCGTTTTGCCAGTAACACGCCCAATACGATACCCACGGCGGCACCGATACCTACGCTAGTCCAGGGGTTGTCACGGACATAACTGTCTGCACAGCCTGCTATTTCTTTTGTCTGATCTGCCAGTTTATCACTGGCATCACTAAGGGCTGTGCGGGCATCTTTCACCATTTTTTCTGCTTTGCTACGTAATTTTTCTAACTCAGCTTTGGACTTATCCTCGGAGCTGTTTAGAACTTCTTCCAATGTATCCGCAAGGGATTGCAATTCAGCACGTAATTCTTCAGAGTTTTTCATCTGTGGCATAGAACTCTCCTCATATATACGGTGGATGAATTTCTACCATAGACGTTTTTATGCGGAGTTTAAAGTCTGAATGGTGAAAAATTGTCATCTAATATGGCAGATTAATCCTAAATGATTATCAAGAATAGCTGGAGAAAACCCCTGTAACAAAGTCCCTGTAACAAGTTACTTGCTGCAATGCTACAGGGAAATGTGAAGGTTAGAATTATTGAATTTGGAATTATTGAATAGAGTTATTTGTGCGTTTCTTACGCCAGATAAACGTCAGGCTGCCAATTAAGCCAATAAGTAACAGAGCTACGGGTAATAACACCAGAAAATTCATAAAATATTGTTCGTACTGGCGGAATAAAGGGCTTTTACCGAGAGCATAGCCCAGCGTTGTTAGGATAGTTACCCATAAGAAACCACTTAGCCAGTTGAATACCTGAAAACGTGCGTTGTTCAATCCTGCAAGACCTGCCAATGTAGGCAGCAATGTCCTGACAAACGCAAGAAAACGACCAATTAGCAGGGCTGATAGCCCATGACGGTGGAACAGGTTATGTGCGCGTTGATGATAATGTGAAGGAAGATGTGACAGCCAGCCCCGGACTAATTTGGTATTACCAAGCCACCTTCCCTGAAGGTAACCTACCCAACAGCCGAGGCTTGCACCAGCAGTAAGGATGACTAACGTGGTGGGAAACGACATTGCATCTTGGGCTATCAGGACGCCAACCAGTATGAGCAAGCTGTCACCTGGCAAAAATGCTGCGGGTAACACGCCATTTTCCAGAAACAGGATTATGAAGAGCAGGAGGTAGATCGCCCATACCAAAGACGGGTTAGCGAGTGTTTCATAATCTTGGTGCCAAAGTGCATAAATGAGGTTTGTTACAATTTCCATCAAATGTTCCTAAAACGCGGGTTAAGGATTACATCTTACTTTTATGGTGTATTTATGGTGTATTTCTATTGGATAGCAAGTAAATACAAATCATTATATTAAGATTATCAATAAAGTGCCTTTAAACTCCTTTCAAAAGGCATTAATAAGTGACAGCGACACTCTAACAAAATCGTCAGTAGTGAAACAGAAAATTTTGGTGATCAATTGAACATTCATACGGGGGTGGAAATAAAATCATCCAGATATATCAATTGATTAATTGTTTTATCAGGTTTTCACAAAACCGCACTATTTACTTATTTACTCTCCCATCTGCCTGAATTTCCTATTTTTCCAGATACAAAATCCATCGTTTATTGGCTGATCGCGATATTAATCCATCAATAATATTGGAGATAATACATATCACAGTTATTGTCTCAAAAACTAATTATTCATTTAACTATTTGAATTAAAATAAAAACTTTAGTTTTTTGTTTTTCTTTTTATTTCGTCAATGTCTGATCAAACAGTGAATCTGTCGTTTTGATCACACAAATGTGACTATTTTGTTATCAATTGTTGAGCTGATTGTATATTTTTATTAATTATTCTTTTTAGTTCTCTGTACTTTTCTATACTGGAAAAGCAAACACAAAAACAACAGGCTTATTAAGCCTAAATATCAAATGGATAGATTATGGAAAAACAACAAAAAGGCTTTGTGCAATATATTGTACAAGGAAGCCTCGTCACACAAATTATTATCGGATTAGTTGCAGGGGTATTATTGGCATGGGCAATGCCTTCTGCCGCGCAATCAGTCAGTCTATTGGGAACACTCTTTATTGGTGCTTTAAAAGCTGTCGCACCAGTCCTGGTGTGGGTTCTGGTTATGTCTTCTATTGCGAACCATAAAAAAGGCCAGAAAACCAATATCCGACCGATTTTGATTCTCTATATTGCCGGAACTTTCTTCTCAGCAGTGGTAGCTGTTATCGGCAGCATACTATTTCCATCGACACTAATCCTGGCGACTAATGATGCTCAGATGTCACCACCAGAAAATATTGTTGAAGTGCTAAGAGGAGTGTTGCTCAACGTCGTTGCTAACCCGATTGACGCGATATTGAAAGGTAATTATGTTGGTATCCTGGCATGGTCGATTGGTCTGGGTATCGCGTTACGCCATGCAAAGGAATCAACTAAATCAATGGCGCAGGATCTGGCCGAAGCCGTGACTCAGGTTGTTCGTGTTGTTATTCGTCTGGCTCCCCTTGGTATTTTCGGTCTGGTTGCCTCTACTATTGCCACAACAGGATTTGAAGCGTTGCTTGGCTATGCACAATTGTTGGTTGTACTACTGGGTTGTATGATTGTTGTTGCACTGGTTATTAACCCATTGATTGTCTATTGGAAAATACGCCGTAACCCTTATCCTTTAGTCTTTGCTTGCTTACGTGAAAGTGGAGTAACTGCGTTCTTTACCCGTAGCTCAGCAGCCAATATTCCGGTTAACATGGCAATGTGCCGTCGTATGAATCTGGATGAGGATACTTATTCTGTCTCAATTCCTTTGGGGGCAACGATCAATATGGGTGGTGCTGCTGTAACCATTACCGTATTGACGCTGGCAGCGGTAAATACCCTGGGCATAGCTGTTGATATCCCAATGGCAATACTGTTAAGTGTAGTCTCAGCAATTGCAGCATGTGGCGCATCAGGTGTGGCGGGTGGATCACTATTGTTGATCCCGTTGGCATGTAGCATGTTCGGTATCTCCAATGAGATTGCTATGCAGGTTGTGGCAGTAGGTTTGATTATTGGTGTATTGCAGGATTCGGCTGAAACGGGACTGAATTCCTCAACAGATGTACTCTTTACGGCTGCGGTGTGTCAGGCAGAAGATGCAAGACAAGCATCGGAACAGTTAGCACGGCGCTAATGAGTCGCAGAAATAAAACGGTGATAATGAACCGCCCGTTTGTTATCACCGTTCCTCTATTAGCTTTTTATTTTTTACTAAATCTTAATTGCCAGTCGGGTTCCCTGATCAATTGCCCTGCGGGCATCCAATTCGGCGGCGACATCGGCTCCGCCAATCAAATGTACGTTTTTACCCATTGCTTGCAGAGGTTGATAAAGTTCTTTCAATGGTTCTTGACCTGCACAGATAATTACATTATCCACCTCAAGGCATTGTTGCTCACCATTGCGCAGGATATGCAGCCCTTGATCATCAATTTTCAGGTATTGCACACTGTTCAACATAGTGACCCCCCGCATCAGCAAGCTAGCCCGGTGAACCCAACCAGTAGTTTTACCCAAACCTTCCCCAACTTTGGAGTCCTTGCGCTGTAACAGATAGATTTTTCGTGGTGAGAGTTCCATGTGTGCACCTTCTGGCTGTAATCCACCACGATGGGAAAGAGTCTGATCGATTCCCCATTCTTGACTGAATGCGTGGCTGCTCAGGCTGCTGCTTTGTCCGCTTTGGCTCAGATATTCCGCCGTATCAAAGCCAATACCGCCAGCACCGATAATGGCGACACATGGGCCAACATCGCGTTTATGCTTTAATACATCCAGATAAGTCAGCACTTTTTCATGATCAATACCATCAATATTCGGTGTCCGTGGCGTGATGCCGGTGGCAATGACCACTTCTTCAAACGAAGCAAGCTGGTCTGTCGTTGCGGTATGATTCAGTCTTACATCAACACCATTCAGTGCCAATTGACGCTCAAAGTAGCGCAGTGTTTCATGGAATTCTTCTTTGCCGGGAATTTGTTTAGCAATATTAAACTGCCCGCCAATTTTATTTTCTCGTTCAAATAACGTGACATGGTGCCCACGACTGGCGGCAGTGACCGCGAAGGATAAGCCAGCCGGTCCGGCACCAATCACTGCGATAGTTTTTGGTTGTTTTACAGGCTCGACAATAAATTCTGTTTCATGGCAGGCGCGTGGATTCACCAGACATGAAGTCAGTTTCCCGACAAATATTCTGTCCAGACACGCCTGATTGCAGCCAATACAAGTGTTGATTTCATCTGCGCGGTTCTGTTCGGCTTTTAAAATAAACTCAGCATCTGCCAGGAAAGGGCGAGCCATAGAAATCATATCTGCGCAGCCCTCACTTAGGATTTGCTCCGCAACATGGGGATCATTGATGCGATTCGTTGTGATCAAGGGAATACTGACTTTCCCCATCAGCTTTTTGGTTACCCAACTAAATCCGGCTCTGGGCACCATTGTGGCGATTGTTGGAATACGGGCTTCATGCCAGCCGATACCAGTATTGATGATGGAAGCACCGGCTTGTTCAATCTCCAGCGCTAATTGTTCGATTTCTTGCCAACTGGAGCCATCTTCCACTAAATCCAGCATGGAAAGGCGATAGATAATAATGAACTGTTTTCCGACAATAGCGTGTACTGCTTTGACAATTTCCACGGCAAAACGCATACGATTTTCAAAACTGCCTCCCCATTTGTCCTGACGATGATTAGTACGGGCAACCAGAAACTGATTGATGAGATAACCTTCTGAACCCATGATTTCAACGCCATCATAACCGGCCTGTTGTGCGAGCTGAGCGCAACGAGCAAAGTCCCTGATAGTCTGTTGGATATCCTCTTCGGACATTTCTTTAGGCATAAAGGGGTTAATTGGTGCCTGAAGGACTGAAGGAGCAACGAGGTTTTTCTGGTAGCTATAACGCCCGGTATGCAAGATTTGCAGGGCAATCTTACCGCCAGCCTGATGCACTGAATCTGTAATGATCCTATGATGGGGCAAAGCATCTTCACTATTTAGAATGCTTGCTCCTGCTGCAACAACGCCCTGCGGATTGGGGGAGATACCGCCTGTGACAATCAATGCCACACCAGCAGCAGCCCGCTCTGCATAGAATTGGGCCAATCGTCTGGCTCCATTAGGATGTTCTTCAAGTCCTGTGTGCATGGAGCCCATCAAGACACGGTTTTTTAAGGTAGTAAAGCCTAAATCCAGCGGGGTAAACAGATGAGGGTAATTGCTCATTACATTCTCCATCGAATAATTTGGCGACTCACACAGTATTATTGTTTTCAATATGACTTAGCTGTTAGCTAAGTGGTCGGATGAGATTGGTATCAAATTTAGAGGGTTCCAGCCCGATTGGAATCACTTTGTTAATTGATTGTGACAGGTATCATGAAATCAGCTATACCCAACAGATTTCAAGATACAATCAACAAAGTAGTAACTTGAAAAACGAAGGTTATATCAACAAAAAATATTTCGTTGTAATTTAATGGTTATTTAAGATAATGATAATTTTCTTAGTTATTCTGCATTGAATGGAAAGTAGTTTTTCTATAGAGATCAGTAATACAAAGGTAGTCGCAGATAAGAAATAAATAAGGACAGTAACATGATGCAAAACATAACCGAATGGATCACTCTGACCGGAAAGTATGTCACTTTAATACCTTTAACGCAGGAACGATATGATGAATTCGCGCGTGCCATTGAAGATGGGCAATTACATCAATTGTGGTATACCAATGTACCAGCTCCGGATGGAGTACAAGCAGAAATTGAGCGTCGTTTAGCTCTCCATGCGCAGGGAAAGATGTTGCCTTTTACCGTTATTGATAACCAAAGGAATGTGGCAATTGGAATGACGACCTATATGAATATCGATGCCAATCTTCCCAGGCTGGAGATTGGCTCGACATGGTATGCAAAATCAGTCCAGCGTACGCCTGTTAATACGGAAGCAAAATTCCTGTTACTGGAGTATGCGTTTGAAACAATGGATTGTGTTGCTGTGGAATTCAGAACCCACTTCCTGAATCATCAGAGTCGCAGGGCAATTGAGCGTTTGGGCGCAAAATTGGATGGTATTCTGCGTTGCCATTTACGAACAAGGGATGGTTCAATGCGGGACACTTGCGTATATAGCATTCTTCGTAGCGAGTGGCCTGCCATAAAAAACCATCTTATCTGGCTAATGGCGAAGCCCCGCTAAGCATCACATCAGGAACGACTTCCTAATGATGGCTAATTAGTGAGAGAAGCTTTGATATGGCTATCTAAATCATCCAGTAGTTGATAACGGCGACGGTATTCCGCGCGTTTCTTACTGGGGATTTCATCCAGTGATTTTCTTTCGATATTAGATGGCAGATGGAAATCATTATTTTCTTTCCTGATGCCATTCAGAGACTCCCAAAAAGCATTATAATCCGCTACCATCAGGTGCTTTTTCTTATGCCAGTAGCGGATACTACGATAGATATGTGTTTCATTGCTGACAGCTAAGATTTGTTCGCAATTCGCATGTTCAGCAAAACGACAAATAGATTCGATTAATAAACGCTTAGGAAACAGGCCGTAACACTCTTTAGTTGCATTACGGATAACATCCAGAGAATTATCCCTTTTGGCTGGGCCTTGTAAGACACCGATAAACAATGTTTGTTTACCATTAACAGTTAATAAAGTGAATGCACATTTTGCCAAAGTGACATTTTTTTCTGTAGTCATATATAGAGCAAGTTCACCTTCTTTATTCAGGTTGTCTAAAGAATCTATATATACATTAAATGATTCATTTTTCCCCTGGATAGTTGCCAGTAAATAAGCATTAGTATTAAATATTTTATTAATAACAGTGGGTGCTAACTGTTGAAATAAAATTCTATAATGCTCACTGAGTGCACCGACAATCTGATTACGCTTGAAATTAATACTCAGATATGGGCGATGTAATTTACAAGGTAAGCTAGGCTGTTTCTTTAAAATGTCCAGATAAATTGGAGTATTAGCAATTCTGTCCAGTAGTTTAAGTGTGGAGATAGGTGTAAAAATGCTACGTAAAGCGAACTTTGCGCGATAACTGGATGAGTCCCAATATACTCCGGGAGAGACACGCTTTCCGATAAGATCAGTAAACAGCTTCACGCCTGAATATGTTGTAGTTTTAGATTGTTGTAGACATTTCATTGATTGTAAAATCCAAAATAATAGACAGCGCCTTATTTTACCATTTTTCTATTGGATATATCAAAATGTATTAAAAACAGATTAATTTAACTTTACTATTTTGGTTTTTATGTGAATTTTAATCTTTCTATTTTGTCAGTATTGCCTTGTTTTGTTTTTTGTTTAATGAATATTGAATAAGTTAATTCGTTAGCTACAACATTATATTTTTATTTTTTCCTTATTTGCTGGTGATATATAGTGTTATATTCATAATCAAATCTATTTTGATAAACGATTACCTGTGAAATACCTATTAAATATCATTTCAAGTAATAGTTTATTTGGAAGAAACTTTTTTATGAGAATATATACTCTTGGGATTTCAAGATGCAGAGCAATGACAAGGGGAGAAATCCCCAGAAACATAGAAACTATGTAATTGGGGAATTATGTAATTGGGGGAAATAGTGTCAGAAAAGACACAACTTAAAGAACAGGGTACAGGTGTTAAGCAAGTTTCATATGTAGCAACGGGAATGGATTTCCTTGCCCATCAATCTCTGAGCGGGAAACAGTTTTAAACCCCATATGCTGGTAGAAGCCGATACCTTGTTGATTTTGTTCGTTCACATCCAGTTCATCAATCTGTAATTCGCTGATTGCAAACGTTAACAACATTTTGCCAATCCCTTTGCCGCGTGTTTGCGGTGACACAAATAGCATTTCAACTCGATTTTGATCAACACCGATAAAACCTACAGTGACGTGTTGTTCATTCACCGCCTTATATACGACCAGATTGGGTAAGTAATTGTTTTGGATTGATGGACGTAATTCGTCGATCATACCCTGAGGCAGAAAATTATGAGTCGCCCGTACAGAGGCTTCCCAAATCTGGATAAGTGTCGCGAAATCGTCTTCGGTGGCTTTTTGTATCTGCATTAAATACTTCTACATTAATTTAACTTGCTAATACACGGTTTTTGCGGCAAAGACCTGCCAGCAGCATATAAACCGCAGTGGTCAGTAAAACAAGGAAGAAGAAGTTCATTAATCCATTGTTTTGCATAGTTCCACTGTGTTGAATTGCATTGTGTTGGAACATAAAACTTCCTGCTCCTAATGGGCCGATCGCAGAGCCGATGCTATAACTTAACAGCATAACTTGGGTTGCTGCGACAATATAGGATGAATCAAGTTTGTCACAAGCAAGTGTGATGGCAAGTGGGTAGAGGGCAAAAGAAGACATCCCTAAAAGTGCTAGTGCCACGATCATGATAAGGTAACTTTCAGAAAGATAAGTCATACCTATAGCGAATACGCCGAGTAGTGAAGCCATTGCTAATAATAGTGTTTTACTCATTATGATAGACAGTTTGCTGATGATCGGCTGAATTATCATTCCACCCAGAATAATTGCTGCCATTAATATCCCAACCTGTTCAGTATTAAATTTACTTTGGCTTAATGATAGCGGCATCAGACCGTAGATAGTTCCCATCACAATCCCAGATGTCATACAGCCGACAATTGCAGGCTTACTGAACCGGGTGATTTTTTTCAGCGATAAGCGTTGGTGATTAAGTATCGGTGGCTGTCCATGACGTACAAATAACGGGGGCAGAGTGGCAATCAATAGCAGAGCCAGAATAGCTGCAAAAGGTATTATTCCCTGCGTACCAATAAAACCGATGCCCAGCTGACCGAGTGTTGTACCACCATAGAGTGATGTCATATAAAGACCCAGACGCCTGGCGCGCTCTTTGGGGCTATCGCCAATCAATAACCAAGATTCAACCACCACAAAAATACCGGCAACGGCAATTCCCGCTATACAACGAACAAGCAGCCAGATCTCTTTATTGGGAAAAAAAGGTAATACCATAACCGTTGCAGCTAAAAGCAATAAAAAACTTACAAATGAAAAACGGTGTCCTATTTTGGCAATAACAGGTTCAATCATTATTGAGCCTATTAATAAACCTACGTAATAAGCACTGGCTAACCAGCTAGCATAGCCCGTATCAATGCTGAAACCTGCCATTGATAATGGGATTAAGCTCATCAAGTAACCAGAAGCAATCGCAAATACAGTCAAGCCCGCGACAGGTACAAATGCACTGTTATTTTTGCGCAGCAGTTTCACTACTGTCGTCTCCACATAAAAAATCAGCCAGATATGCGCTGCTTCTCATCAAGATCTTGCCGAATGGCAGTAAAGATATATGCCAAGGACTGGAATATATCTTGGTGATTTAAGCAGTAGATAATTTGCTCAAGAGTTTTGAGTTGTGCGGACTATAGCCCTTTCTATCAGATAGATACAATGAGAAAAACTAATACTGATGAATGAAAAGATTTATGAATAAAGGGGATGATAAATGGTTCTATGTCTTGGATGATATCGACAGAATTAATTTAGAATACACTTAGAAAAGCTCAAAAAAACGCAAACTGAAGTAGCCATGTTCTAATTTTTTATCGTTAATAGCCTGAACTAAAAATAAGCACCATTATCGTTCAACGTATGAACCATTATTGTGCAAATTGTTGCTTGCTAACACACTTGTTCAAGCTAATCGTTTGAATGTTAGCACATATATTATTTGGCATGCGTATTGCTGTGAAACTCCAATCATACCAATTGGAGTTTCACAGTATGGCAACAATAACAGGTTATACCTTAAGAGATTGGCAAGACTGGATACGACAAAATGCAGCATTCATTTCTGCATTATTGCAACAGCATCTGGATTCTTTTTTGCCTGATGATAATGCCTGGATCTATCTTGCGACTCCAGCGCAATTACAAATTCAGATTGACCAACTTCTACCTGCTTATCAGCGCAATCCTGACGCATTTCCCTTGTTTGGCATTCCGTTTGCTGTTAAGGACAACATTGATGTTGCTGATTGGCCGACCACTGCTGCTTGTCCGGCCTTTAAATATATCGCTGACGATGACGCTACTGCGGTTGCCAGATTAAAAGCGGCAGGAGCAATCGTCGTGGGAAAAACAAATCTGGATCAATTTGCTACCGGATTAGTCGGAACCCGTTCGCCTTTTGGTGCAGTAAAAAACAGTTTCAATGCAAGTTATGTCAGCGGAGGTTCCAGCTCTGGCTCTGCATCTGTAGTCGCCAGAGGATTGGTGCCATTTGCACTTGGAACAGATACCGCAGGCTCTGGGCGGGTGCCTGCGAGTTTCAATAATATTGTTGGCTTAAAACCGACCAAGGGCTGGCTTTCTGGAAAAGGCGTTGTACCTGCTTGTCGGCTCAACGATACCTTATCTGTTTTTGCTTTGACCGTGGAAGATGCTTTCAATATTGCCAGTCTTGCAGGTGGATTTGACAAAAATGATGCTTATTCCCGCATTAACCCGGCTTCTGCCCCTGCAACATTACCGGATAATCCCCTCTTTGCCATCCCTGAAAATCCTACATTTTGTAATGACTCCATTGCCGAAGCCGCATGGCTGGATGCCTTGAACGAGCTGCAAGCCATCGGCGTCACACTGCACTCCATTGACTTCTCAGCATTCAAACAACTGGCTGAACAACTCTATCAGGGAGCATGGATTGCTGAACGCACGGCTGTAGTTGGTGAAATGCTAAATTTCCCGGAAAAAATGGACCCTGTGGTACACCAAATTATAGCCAGTGGTGGGAATTATAGTGCTATTGAAGCATTTAAGGCGGAGTATCTGCGGGCAAAATTGGCACGGGAGATCCAACTGACGCTGACTAAGTTTGATGCTCTTGTCGTTCCGACCACGCCTACAATCAGAACCATTGAAGAAATTAAACAGGAACCGATTCGCTATAACTCAGAATTTGGCACTTATACCAATTTTACCAATCTGGCAGATCTCTCCGCACTTGCTTTACCTGCACCTTTCCGGGCTGATGGGCTGCCAGCAGGTATTACCTTACTCGCGCCTGCGTGGCATGATCGTGCACTTGCATCATTCGGGCTCCGTTGGCAACAGCACCTTACATTGCCTCTAGGGGCATTGCCTATTGAAAAAACAGGAAAAACATTTGTTGGAGATGGAGCAGAATTATCGCAGTCGGAGCAGCATATTCGTGTAGCGGTGGTTGGTGCCCATCTTCGGAGCATGCCATTGAATTACCAATTAATTAGTCGTAAGGCCGTATTTGTTGAAACCACTCAGACAGCCAGTTGTTATCAGCTTTATGCGCTCGCCAACACCCAACCTGCTAAACCCGGATTAGTGCGTAGTGCTGAAGGTGCTGCGATAAGTATTGAGCTTTGGGATATCCCACTGGCCTATTTTGGTGCATTTGTTGCTGAAGTTCCTCCTCCACTTGGTATCGGTTCACTGGAATTAGCAGATGGCAGATGGGTAAAAGGTTTTATCTGTGAACCGACAGCACTGAATGGTGCAACTGATATCACTGAATTTGGCGGCTGGCGTAATTGGATCATCAGTCAGGAGGCGACAGATGTTTAAGACCGTATTGATTGCTAACCGTGGTGAAATTGCCTGCCGTGCGATCCGCACTCTGAAACGCCTTGGTATTGTTAGTGTGGTGGTGTATTCAGATGCAGATAAAAACTCGCAACATGTCAAAGCAGCAGATATTGCATTGCCGCTAAATGGGGAAAAAGCCTGTGAGAGTTACTTGTGCATCAATAAAATTATTGATGCTGCGCAACAAAGTAGTGCAGAAGCCATCTGGCCGGGGTATGGATTTCTGTCTGAAAGTGTGTTGTTTGCAGAAGCGTGTGAAAAAGCAGGTATCGTCTTTGTTGGCCCGACATCGCAGCAAATTGCCGAATTTGGTCTGAAACATCGGGCTCGTGAATTGGCCGCAGAAGCGGGTGTACCGATGACACTGGGAACGGGGCTGCTTAACTCACTGGATGAAGCACTCAGTGCGGCTGAGGTTATCGGATATCCCGTCATGTTAAAAAGTACAGCCGGTGGTGGAGGTATTGGCCTTAGCCACTGTGACGATGCCAATGAACTGCGTCAGGCATGGGAGAGTGTACGTCATCTTGGGGAACAGTTTTTCAGTGATGCTGGCGTATTTCTGGAACGATGTATCAGGCAGGCTCGTCATATTGAAGTACAGATATTTGGTGACGGCAAAGGCAACGTAGTGGCACTGGGCGAGCGTGATTGTTCTTTGCAGCGTCGCAATCAAAAGGTGGTGGAGGAAGCACCAGCTCCTAACCTGTCAGAACAAACCCGCACTAAGTTACTGGCTTCCGCAGTACAACTGGGCAAGTTAGTTAATTATCGCAGTGCAGGTACGGTAGAGTACATTTACGATGTTGAACAGGATGAGTTCTATTTCCTTGAAGTCAATACCCGCCTGCAAGTTGAACATCCTGTGACTGAGTGTGTAACCGGACTCGATTTAGTGGAATGTATGTTACGGGTTGCTGCTGATCTGCCAATCAATTGGCAGTATCTAAACCGCGCACCAGTCGGTACTGCGATTGAAGTTCGCCTGTATGCAGAAAATCCGTTGAAGAATTTTCAGCCCAGTCCAGGCGTACTGACGGAAGTTAAATTTCCTGATGATGTAGATATTGAGGGTATACGCATTGATAGCGGTGTGAGTACGGGCAGTGAAGTTTCTGCATTTTATGATCCGATGATTGCCAAAATGATCGTTCATGGAGAAAACCGTGATAAGACACTGAACAAACTGCGAGAGGCATTAGATTGTTGCCAATTGCACGGTATTACCACCAATCTGGAATACCTGCGTCAGATTACAGCCAGTGAACCATTCCAAAAAGGGCAGGTCTGGACTCGAATGCTCGATAATTTTGTGCCACACGCAAATGTTATTGAGGTTTTGCAACCAGGAACCTGGAGCAGTATTCAGGATTATCCCGGTCGATTGGGGTATTGGGATATAGGTGTACCACCATCCGGCCCGATGGATGACTTTGCTTTCCGACTGGCTAATCGTATTGTCGGTAATCATGCATCTGCCGCCGGGTTGGAGCTTACGTTAGAGGGGCCAACGTTACGGTTTCATTGCGACGCGTTAGTTGCACTGACCGGAGCAGACTGTCCGGCTCTGTTAGACGGGAAAGCAGTGCCTTATTGGCAGCCACTGTATGTCAAAACCGGGCAAGTTCTGGCGCTTGGTCGAACACAATCTGGCTGCCGGACCTACCTTGCTGTCAGAAATGGTTTTAATGTGCCTTGCTACCTTGGAAGCCGCTCCACCTTTGTGCTTGGGCAATTTGGCGGGCATGCTGGGCGTACCTTAAAAATTGCCGATATGCTTCCGATCTCACAACCGTCATTACCTGCCTGTACAACACCAGCACCTGTAAGCGCCCCACAAGCACTTGACCCCGCGTTGATCCCCGTCTATGGCGAAACATGGCATATCGGGGTACTTCATGGGCCGCATGGTGCGCCTGATTTTTTTGCACAGGACTGCATGGATGAATTTTTATCCAGTGAATGGCAGGTACATTACAACTCGAATCGTTTAGGTGTGCGCTTGATTGGCCCGAAGCCTGTCTGGGCTCGTCCTGATGGAGGTGAAGCGGGTTTACATCCTTCGAATATTCATGATTGTGAGTACGCCATAGGTTCTATCAATTTTACCGGGGACTTTCCTGTGATCCTTACCCGTGACGGGCCTAGCCTTGGCGGCTTTGTTTGTCCGGTTACTATAGCCAAAGCTGAACTGTGGAAAGTCGGACAGGTAAAACCGGGGGATCGCATTCGGTTCTATTCCATTACTATTGAGGAAGCTATCACTCTGGAAGAAAAGCAAAATCGTGCCATTACTACTCTGAAATCAGTCCCGTTATCCAATCAAACAGTAGTATCAGACACACCGCTATCAGTATCTGAAGAGGAAAGGTCTGGCGCTGTACTGGCGGCAATTTCTGCCACTGATTCTACGCCAGCCGTTGTTTATCGTCAGGCGGGTGACAGCTATATTTTGATTGAATATGGCGAGAATGTTCTGGATCTGGCATTACGTCTGCGAATCCACCTACTGATGGATAAACTACATGATTTAGCAGAGGCGGGGATCAAAGAGATTGCTCCGGGTGTACGCTCCCTGCAAATTCGTTATGACAATCGGCAAATTGATCAGCAGAGACTTGTGGCTTTATTGCTGTCTTTGGAGAAGCAACTTGGTGATGTCAGTACGATGAAAGTACCATCACGCATTATACACTTACCGATGGCATTTGAAGACAGCGCAACGCTTGGTGCTGTAGGTCGTTATCAGGATACTGTGCGTACCCGTGCGCCTTGGTTACCTAATAACATTGATTTTATTCAGCGTATTAATGGACTGCCGGATAGAGAAACCGTACGCCATATTATATTCGATGCCAGTTACCTGATCCTTGGTCTGGGAGATGTATACCTAGGGGCACCGTGCGCGGTTCCGATCGATCCCAGACATCGCTTGTTAAGTTCGAAATACAATCCGGCACGAACCTTTACCGCAGAAGGAACCGTGGGTATTGGTGGTATGTACATGTGTGTATATGGCATGGATTCCCCAGGCGGTTATCAGCTGGTGGGACGAACTTTGCCTATTTGGAACAAGTTTTTGAAAAACGAACAGTTTGCTAAAGATAAACCGTGGTTGCTGCGTTTTTTCGATCAAATACGTTTCTATCCTGTCAGTGAGCAAGAGCTAGAGCAGTTGCGCGAAGATTTTCGAGAAGGACGTACCGCTATCCGTATTGAAGAAACTCAGTTTGACTTTGCCGAACACCTGCGATTTTTGCAAGAAAATGCGGAAGATATTGCCTGTTTCAAACAACGACAGGCAGTGGCTTTCGAAACAGAGATAAAACATTGGCAACAGGAGGAGGAAAGTTCTGTTCTGAATATTGAGGAACAACCTCAAAGGGCTGATATCAATGAAGGTGGAATACAAGTCAATGCGGATATGAATGGAAATATCTGGAAGATATTAGTCAAACCCGGTGATGAAGTGACAGAAAGGCAGCCGCTGATCATTGTAGAAGCTATGAAGATGGAGCTAGTTATTTATGCACCACAATCTGGGCGGGTAAAGCGTATCAGTTGCCAGCCGGGGCGTTCAGTCAGTCCCGGTGATGCGTTGTTGTGGCTGGAATTGGAGAGCATCTAATGTATCAGTGATATCACATACTTCTATTAAATAAGACCACACCCGTTTGGGGTAAAATACGCAACAAGTTAAAATCTCTGAAAATAAATTGTTTGGAAATAAATAAGATGCGCGTATTAAAGATTATTTGCCCTGAATGTGGTGCCAAGGCTGCTATCAGTAAAACCAATCGAAAGCACCCTGAAATTGCCGATCTTTACTGTCTGTGTTCTGACATTGAATGTGGTTATCGATTCGTCATGAATCTGACTTTTTCGCATACCTTAAGCCCCAGCGCTAAAACTGGCGATAAGTTGTTGCAGACCGTGATCAACAACCTTAATCCACAACAACGCCAAGCAGCATTAGATTTGTTGAAAGTCAGCTCTGCTGCTTGATATAACGTCATGTTTTATCAAACCATATCTATGGGGTGAATTCAGTCACCCCTATCACTTCAGTCAAATAGCCTCAATTTCTTCATACTTACATCTCATTGCTATTTTATTTGGCTGTTTAATCATCAGTAGCTGCTTTGTCGGACAATTACGCGATGGAGAATTAGGTCATTAATAAAGAAGCACCTTAATTTGCAGATAATTTCGATTTGAATCGGCTATTGATTCATATCCGAATTTATCAGAACTAAACCCTTCGCAGCATTTTAATAGATCCGCAATAATACATTTGATTCAAACGGAAGGGGTTATGTGTGGGAACGCATCGGCGAAGGATTGCTACCCGCTTATGAGCTAAAGCGGCTTTTTACCCGTAGTTTTTTACCCGTAAAGAATGAAAGGATTGAAACTGAAAGCGGTATGCATGAAATGAATAAATTACAGCAATTAACAACATTTTTACGGGAAAACCTACCAGAATTCACGTGTAAAACGGAATTTACCAGTGAAACGGGAGAAATCCGCTTTATTCAGGCTCAACGGGATTTAGGGTTGGGACAATACCAGATGTTTATCCAAAAGTATAAAGCAGTGATTAAGTGGGCGAGTTTTCCACACAGGGAATATGATCCCCGATATATCTCACTGTTAATCAACGCCTGGCTGACAGAGCAAAATGATGAATTGAGGGATCGCAATCAGGGACAGGAATGCCCAACTATGACTGTCAAAGTGAATGAAGAAACTGCTGTTGTCGTGGTGTCGTTATCACTGTCAGAGCCTGTGATTATGCGTGAGGATAAAAACGGTATTGTCCCCTTTGATGGTAAGCGTTGGCTGCTGGCAAACCCTGAAATCTGGTTTGCTGAAAATGATGTTATTCATATTGTGGACGAATCAGGAACACCTGTTGGACAAATCTGACGATGATTAATGGGCAGATTTAAGGAATTGCAAAACACATCTGCAACCTTGAACAAATAAAACATAAATAAAGGAATAAATTATGTGGCCACATGTGCAGGTTAACCAAGTTAACCAACTGCAAGGCGAAACCAAGGAAATAGAGCGCGTATTGCTCTTTGTTGGAACGGGAAAAACCAACACAGGCAAAACAATCTCTGTAAATACTCAGACGGATTTTGATTCTGTATTGGGAACAACAGATACCGCTCTGAAACGTAATGTACTGGCTGCGATGGCAAACGCAGGACAAAACTGGTCTGGGTATGTCCATGTTTTGCCGGAATCGGCAGATGAACTGGCCTTTGTTGAGGTGGTGACAGCAGCACAGCGTGTTGCCAGTGTAGAAGGATATGTGCTGACGGTCGGTGCGACTAAAGCCATTATCAAGGCTGCGCAGACTTTGCGGGCAAATACCATTGCTAAATTTGGGCGTTGGCAGTGGGCTATTTTGGCTGTTGAAGGAACACAGCCGAAAGAAACCTGGTCAGATTATGTTGCTCGTCTGGCTGATCTGCAAAAAGGAGAAGCAGTTTCATCGATCCAATTAGTGCCGTCTCTGTGGGGCAATGAAGCGGGGGTATTAGCGGGCCGTTTGTGTAATCGTGCCGTCACGGTGGCAGACAGCCCGGCACGAGTCCAGACAGGGCCATTGATGGATCTGGGAACAACAGATTTTCCGCTTGATGGTGCAGGGAAGCCGATTGATTTAGCAACATTACAAGCATTGGAAAAATTACGTTTCAGTGTGCCAATGTGGTATCCCGATTACGATGGCATGTATTGGTCAGATGGCCGCACATTGGATGTGGAAGGCGGAGATTACCAGAGTATCGAAAATTTGCGTGTTGTGGATAAGGTCGCACGCCGTATTCGTTTGCAGGCTATCGCTAAAATTGCTAATCGCAGCCTGAATAGTACACCGGGCAGCATCGCCACGCATCAGGCGTATTTCGCCCGTACTTTGCGTGAAATGTCCCGTAGTACGGAAATTAACGGTGTGACATTTCCGGGTGAAGTGAAATCACCTCAGGATGGTGACATTGTTATCACATGGCGCAATAAAAACACGGTAGAAATTTATATCACTATTCGCACTTACGAATGCCCGAAAGGGATCACGGCGAGTTTGTTGCTGGATTTGGGAGGAAATTAAATGAGCCAGCGTATTTCCGGTCAGTCGGTCGATTTTAATATGGATGGAGATCTGGTTCATGCGGAAAAGGTCAGTCTGTCCGTTACTGACAATACAGCCGCCGCCCAAACACAGGGCGTACCGGATGGTTATATCTCCGGTGATGTAACAGCAGAAGGGGAAATTGAACTCAGCACTAAGTATTTGGATATCGTCACAGCCAAAGCACGTGCTGCGGGTTCGTGGCGGGGTATTCAGCCTGTTGATCTGATGTGGTACGCCAAAGCAGGTAATGAGGAAATGAAAGTTGAAGCTTACGGTTGCAAACTGATCGTGAGTGATATTCTGGATGTTGACCCTAAAGGCGGCAGCGTGATGACACATAAAATTAAATTTGTTGTCACTTCACCTGATTTTGTGCGTATTAATGGTATTCCCTATCTCGAAGCAGAATTAACCCGTAATCTGATCGGGTAAACACAGATATTCATGGAAGAACATGAGAAAACCTTTATTACATTCGTGTAATTAGGGGGCTCATTGCATCAGGGACGATGTTTACTAAAATAATCGATAAATTATTAATTGATGAAATAAAAGAAAGGAATTAAATCATGACCAAAGAAAATAAAATTATTGCTTTAATAGTTGGCGGAAATGAAATTAAATTTGAGCCAAATATTGTCGCTTATAATAACATGATTAATGATATGACAATGGACAATAAAATTGTGCCGATTGTTACTTATTTGCGTCGTATTGTTCAGTCTGCTTCTAAACCTGCTCTTGATGAACTGTTACAAATTCCGGGTGCGGCAATGCAGTTGGTTGAAAAAATCAATTCCGAATATGCACCAAAACTGGAAATTGAAATAAAAAACTAAATGCACGGGTTAAGGCTATCGACAATAGCTTATTCGAACAGGCCTTAACTTTGCGTCGTCATTATCTACCAAATGAAAATGATGATACGGAAAATTTAGCCCGTGCAATTTGGTTAGATAATCGATATTGGGAATATACACGCATTGCAACTGCAAATGGAATTGCATTGGCATTAAAAGGTGAGCCATGAGTCAGCTCGATTTTATATTAAATCTAGTCAATAGGGTTACAGAACCACTTGATCGTATAAAAAATGCAGTCTCTGGCGTTGCTGAGGAATCACAAAAGGCATTTGGCAAAATTTCGGCGGGTGGGAAAACAATAGCTGACTCATTCTGGTCAACGCATAGCTTCCTTGAGCCAGCCATTCAAATGGATGATGCCCTGCAATCAGCCTCATTACAGGGAATTGATAGCAGTGTTATGGCAAAAATTGCCAAAGATTCTGTAACCTTTAGCTCACAATATGGCAAGTCAGCCATTGAGTTTGTGAAATCAGCGACGGAAATTAACAAAGCAGTACAAGGGCTGGAGCAAACGGAATTGCCCCAGATGACCAAAATTGCCAATACCACCGCCGTTGCTCTGAAAACCAGCTCAACAGATGCGGCGAATTATATGGGGAAAATGTTTGACCTGTTCTCCGATCATGCCGAGTCCGTAGGACATCTTCAATTTGCTGAAGAGCTGTCAGGCAAGGCTGTTTTTATGGCACAGACATTCGGCACCAGTATGCCTGAAATGACACTGCTACTGGAAAATACCCGTAAAGCAGGAACAGATTTTGGTGTGGGGATAGATGAACAGTTGGCTGTATTGGGGCAGTTACAGAGCACGTTGGGAGGCGATGCCAGCCACGCTTATGAGGCGTTTTTATCGGTTGCAACGGGTGGCGCGAAAAGTCTAGGACTGAGCTTTGTTAATGCTTCCGGCCAGATGCTTTCCATGCCGGAAATGCTGCAAAAACTACAGGCCAAATATGGCACAAGCATTGAAGGTAATCTGAAAGCTCAGGCTGAGATTGAAGCAGCATTTGGTGACTCTGCTGTGGTGGTCAAAGCGCTTTTCAACGATGTTGATGCGTTAAACAAGAACATGGCTGCGCTGGGTGCGAATGATGGAATGGAACGTACCCGTGAAATGGCGGCACAGATGGCTGATCCGTGGGAGCGGTTACAGGCAATCTGGGAGAATCTTCATATTCTAATTGGTTCAGCATTGCTGCCGGTTATAAAACCTTTGGTTAATTGGCTCGCGGATACCAGCCAAGTATTAGTGCGCTGGATGAAATTGTTTCCCAATATTGCTCGTTGGGTTGGATATATCACGTTGGCGATTATGAACTTTGCCGTCGTGGGTGCTGTCGCCAATATAGTGATGGGAATCAGTAAGTTTGTTTGGATGGGATTGATTGCCGTATGGAATACGGGAGCATTTATATTATCTTTGCTAACAGGAAAGTTCCGTGTGTTGGCAACAGTCAGTACAGTATTGAGTACGGCATTAACTTGGCTTCGCTCCACCCTGATTTTCACCAATGTAGCAGCCTGGATGGCAGCGGCTGGCCTTACTGCCGTAACTTGGCCTGTATTGGCAATTATTGCTGTTATTGCTGGATTGGTTATTGTAGTTATTAAGTTCTGGCAACCCATTAAGGCTTTTATTCAAGGTTTTATTCAGGGCTTTGGTGAAGCTAGTGGTGCACTTTTTCCGATTGCATCCTTATTTGGTGCAATTGGTTCTGTCATCAGTATTGTTTGGCAGTGTGTTAAGGTTCTGTTTGGCTGGTTTGCTGATTTGTTAGCTCCAATACAATACACCAGTGAAGAATTACAAGGTGCCACTGATGCGGGACGTTCTTTTGGCCATTCTGTGGCTGGAGCTATTGAAGTTATTATGACTCCAATAAATTTGATTATTCAGCTTATTATCGTTCTGGTTTCTCTATTTGAGTTCGCAGGAGAAAAAATATCTAATTTTTTTGAAGATTTTTCTCTGGGTAATATGTTCTCTGGCCTTGGCGATATATTAAGCTTTATTCCGGGTTTCGAAATTGGATCTATTGGAGCCAAAGTAATTGGGGAAATGGTTAATGATCCAATGGAAAAAACAACGGCTTCCAATATGGGAGTGGGAAAAAATACTCAAAAGTTGATAACTCAGTCCAATAATATGTTGCAGGGACAATCCCAAACTATATCTCAGCAAATTATGCCTCAGACTGTGCAATCAGTTAATCCGTTGGAAAGTGAAGGAGTATTAACAGGTGGAAAAAAACTGGGTATTAATAGAAATGGCCTGATGAGTGAAGTGGCGAATAATTCACAGACTATTAATGATAACAGCCGCCGTATTGAAAGTGTGACATTCAATGTTTCCAATGGCATGACACCAGATCAATTTACGGAATGGGAACAAGTGGCCTATGGATGAGCCTAGATATATTGATTTGTTAATTAGTGAGCGTGATTTTACGCTCAATTCAGGGAATGAACCGCATTTCTGTAATAATCGGTTTTCTATTGGACAGGATTGTGTTCACGCGATTATTGAAAGTGGTCTGGCAACAAATTTAATTGCTGAACGCAGTCCGACATTACGTGCGGATATTCAGACTCAGATAGTGATTCTAATCGAAAATGATGAGCGGATTATTCCGGGCACTGTCAGCATCAATGAAGAATCACCGACCAAGTTATGGATCACGGCAGAAACTTACGATTTTGGTCGTATTAATGTGAGTGTGGGAAATGGACACTAAACCAACGATGGATTATGAAAAGGTACTGCGTGACAGCGGGATGCCGACGACGGAAGCCGATATTAGCAAGGCATTCGCTCAGGTCGTGGATGAGGCGGGATTAATCACCAACACCTCGCGCATGTCCCCGTTCTGGCGGCTGATTAACACCATTGTCACGCGCCCGGTACTGTGGCTGAAAGACGCATTAATCAACGTCACGCTGAAGAATATGTATTTAGCGACGGCATCGGGTGCATGGCTGGATATGTTTGCCTGGGGCGTGAACCTGAAACGCAAACCTGCTTCTGCTGCACAGGGGGTGATCCGTTTTTATAAAGCGGCGGGCGCTTCGGCGGTGACGGTGCCTGCCGGAACGGTTATCCAGACTGAGCGCATTAATGGCGAAATCTACCGGGTCAGCACCACGGAAAGTACGGTGATAGCTGACGGTGTGCCCAGTGCTTTGTTGCCCGTCACCGCAGAGGCCGCAGGCGGCGCATTTAACCTTGCACCCGGATATTTTCGAATTCTGCCCGTGGCGGTGTCCGGGATTGTGCGGGTACAGAATGAAGAAGGCTGGTTATTGGCGCCCGGTGCGGATGCGGAGTCGGACGATGATTTGCGTGATCGTTGCCGCAACCAATATAACCTGGTCGGTAACTATCATACTGATGCGGTTTACCGCGGCATGATTGCCACTGTTGCAGGTTTAAGTATTGACCGGATTTTCTTTCTGCATGACGCGCCCCGTGGCGCGGGAACCGCCAATGCGTATCTGTTGCTGGATTCGGGGGTGATTAGCCAGCCGTTTATTGAGGCGGTCAACGATTACATCACCAATCAGGGCCATCACGGGCATGGCGATGATATGCAATGCCTGCCGATGCCGGAAACTCAGCATGACTTAGCGGTCACATTGTTTGTGGTCAGTCTGGCGAACTACAGTCAGGAGCAGATAGTGACCCTGAAACGGGATGTGGAAAACCTGATCCGCTGCGCATTCCGGGAAAACAGCCAGTATGCCGTGAAGAAAACGTGGCCGTACTCGCGCTTTTCCTTTTCCAACTTAGGGCGGGAAATCCACCGTGAATTCAGCGAGATTGAATCTCTGACTTTTTCACTGGGGGATATTCTCAGTGACTTAAGTGTGCCGAGACTGAAAACACTCTCTGTGGAGGTGAAAAATGTCTGAGTTCAGGGAACGTCTTCAACGACTGACCTTGCCCTCATGGATGGATAAAGGTGAGCCTGCCAAACTGCTCAATGCAGCGCGGACATTCTGGTCACAGGTTTATGACTGGCTGACATGGCCGTTGGCCCAACTGGATGCGGAAACCTGTACCGAATCGCTGTTATCCGTACTGGCCTATCAGCGGGATATCCAGCGTTTTAACGGCGACCCGCTACCCTTGTTCCGAAAGCGCGTGAAGTACGCGTTTATCAACGCCAAAGATGCCGGCAGCATCGCGGGATTTATTGCCATCTTTGAACGCCTCGGCGTGGGCTATGTGGAATTACTGGAACGCCAGCCGGACATTGACTGGGATGTGATTATCCTGCGCCTCAGTGACAGCCAGATAGCGGCCAACCCTGATTTGCTGATGAATATCATCCGCCAGTACGGGCGCACCTGCCGTCGTTACCGTTTTGAAGTGATCGCGAAAAACCAGTTATTGATGCGGGTAGGTAGCGTGGGAGCAGATTATTGCGCGTATGCCGCCGCCATACCGACCCAACCATTATTATTAAAAGTGGGGCATATCGCAGGCGTTGCCGTCTGTGACAGTGCCAGCCTCAAGGAAAGTACTGCACCGAACGTCACCTACGGTGCGACATTATAAGGAAATAGTATGTCTTCAGTGATAACGACAGACTTTGAAAAATGGAAAGCCCAGCAAGTGGCCGCAGGTCAGCCTGTGGTGCTGGATGAATTTGTCTTTGCCAATGTGCCGAACCTTGATCCGTCGAAAGAATTCAGTCGCAGTGAAAAATTGCCTGCTCAAAACCAGATTGTTCACCGTCAGGCGGTCAATAAAACCGGACTCGCCAGTGAGAACGCGGTGGCTTACAGCGTCACACTGGGCACCGAAGTGGGTAATTTTGATTTTAACTGGATTGGCCTTATCAGTAAGACCTCCGGTGTCATTGGTATGATCACCCATGCGCCCACCCAGAAAAAAATCAAAACCGCTAACGGCTTGCAGGGCAATGTCCTTACCCGCTCTTTCCTGCTGGAGTTTGACGGTGCAGCAACAGAAACAGCGATTACCACCACAGCAGAAACATGGCAGATTGATTTTACCGCCCGTTTAACAGGCATTGACGAAATGCAGCGCCTGATTAATACCGACAGTTATGGTGAAGCCGCCTTTTTTGGGGATGGCTTTGCGGTGGTGCGTCAGGGCGAGCAGTATCTGGTGAAAAAAGGGCTGGCCTATGTCGGTGGGCTGCGTGGAGTACTGGAATTTGACCAGACATTAAACAGTCTGCGTAATATCCGTGTGTATGCCGATTTTAGTTATCAGGGCAATCTGGTGAGCCAGTGGAAAACCACTGTTAAAATTACGGCTGCAAATGACCAGAAAAACTACGTGGATGCAGCCGGATATCCGCATTATGTGTTTGCTATTGCCCTGATTGACGGAAACGGCAATGTGACTGACTTACGCCGTCAGGGAACATTAAATGCCCGTGATATTGCTGATCTACAAAAAGTCTTAAATCAGGTTCAACAGGACTATGCCACGAAAGCGGCATTATTACGCGGCCTGAATGCAAAGCAACCCAAAGGCGATTATGCGACATGGCAGGAAGTGCAAAGCGGATTGAATGCCAAACAGACGAAGGGTGACTATGCCACAAAAGAAGACCTTAAAACGGGGCTTGCGGGAAAGTTTAATCACACGGGTGGTGAAATTTCAGGCAGTATCGATATCAGAGGCAATATCACTTCTTATGGTGATGTGATACAGGTCGTCAATAATAAAAATAATCAATCCCTGCAACTGGATGTCACCAATGACGGCATTGTACGCATCAATGCCAGAAGAAAAGGCGAAGAATCCACAACCCATTTGTTACCGGGTGGGAGTGGTCAACTCATGCAACTCGGGGACAATGGATTCGCCGGGAAAGGGGTGCTGTACAATCACAACCAGAAGGCACTGGAATCCGTGTTACTGAGAGAATCCAGTCTCTCGCAAATTTTCAGAAATGATACCACCACGACCTTAGCTCATCGGTATTCACCGAGCCTGTTGATGAGAACGGGGGACACCTCCGCCATTCTCTCGGTTGATTTTAATTCGGCTAATGTCAAAGTGACCTCCGTGTTACTGAATAACAACGAAAGAAAAAAGAATGACCTGTATGGCACCGGCAACACGAAAGTGGATAGAAGTGGTTACTTACGCATTGATTCCTCTTCTACTGAATTAGTGGGTGTTCCTGTCGGCGGCACTGTTTTGTGGAACTCATCCGCGCCCATCCCTGCGGATTTCTGGCCTAACGAAGGGCGTGAATTTTCAGCCAGTGACTACCCGGAATTAGCCAGGATATTTCCAGACCTGAAATTACCCGATGACCGCGGATACGCCATCCGTATCGCTGACAATGGGAGGAAGATTGATATGGGGAGAACCGTGGGAACCTATCAGGATGATGCCATGAGAAACTTAACAGGTGCGTTTACCGCGCGGGCTGACAGTGGGGCACTCACGACCGGGGTTTTCAGTAAAGAAGGGGCGGGTCAAACGATGTCATCCGGCCCCTCCGATGTCCTCGGCACCATCCACTTCAATGCCGCCCGGCAAGTCCCCACGGCACACGAATTTCGTATGAAGAACGTGGCTAAAATTTTAATTACGAGGATAAAATAATGAAATACACAACAACGATTCAAAAAGCCCAATTCAACGATAAGGGACTGGCCATCATTGCGGGCTGGGCTGAGGTCTATATCTGCGACCCCATGACACGCGAATATATTCATGCATCATGGGATAATGTGCCGTTCGGCGGCTCAGTTGTTGGCGGTGCTTACCGGGATAAGCCTGACTTACCGACAGAATCAGCGATTGCGGTGATCCGCAGTGAAGATGAAAAGTCGTGGGTATATGTTGCTGACCATCGCGGTAAACAAGCCTACAATACCGACAATCGCCAGCCCGTAGAGATTGATTTCCTTGGTGATTTGCCACCCTCGCTGACACTTTCTGAACCCAAAACGGATTTTGATGTATGGGACGGCAAAAACTGGGTCACGGACACTGACGCACAAAAAGTCGCGCTGATTGCACACGCCGAGTATGAAAAAGCACAAAGACTAAAAGAGGCAAATAATACCCTCACTTATTTACAGGATGCGGTTGATGTTGAGCTGGCATCCGACGAAGAAATTGCCGCCCTGCAAGCGTGGAAAAAATACCGTGTTTTATTAAACCGTGTAAACACATCAAAGGCGCCTGATATTCACTGGCCGGAGCAATCCCAGTAATGCACTGGCAGCGTAAAACTCTGCAACTGTCCCCGAATTTATCGGGGCTATCGGCTGCTATTGTGCCCGTTCATCCGTTTATTTACGGTATCGGGCAGCAGACTGACAGCGGCAGTTACTTAAGCCCAACCAATGCCATTGAGACGCTGGCGACTAAACTCACGGGTGCAGGCGATATCAACAGCCTGATACTGATGGTGTGTGCCAAAACGTATGATGAGTTTATGCAGCATCTCACGCAGTTTTCATCAGTGCTACCGCTGCCTGCATTTGCTCAGGTCAAACGGATGGCAAAGACGGCGGAAAGTCTGGCCACGACCAAAATGCAATTGCCGGGCAAACTGGGTGGCGGTTTACCGCTGCCCCAGCCCTTATCCACCGCAACCAGCCGTCTGGCGGTCAATGCGCAATTGATCGCCAACGCCAACGCGCAGGCCAGTGCGGGTAGCAGTATCGCCGGGTTAACATCTCAGTTAACCGCCTTTACTGCCGCCCGACAATCCGCGTTGCAGCACGTCACCGATGCCATGAGCGGATTGGCGGGAAAGTCAGCCACGGTCTGGGCGTTCTCCGGGAAAGGGAACGGCGCACATGTGGCGGAAAAGTTACGTAAGAATATCCCCGAACCGGACGCGGTTTACACGCTGGCGGTTCTGTTTGCCGGGGACGATATTCGCCCATTAGAAAGGATGCTACATGAGCCAAATTATCATCCTCGCCCTTGATGGTGAGGCCATTCCGTTAAAAAGCCTGACTGTCACGCCGTCAGTGATGTTTCAGGATCAAGACCAGAGCGGGCAGTCTTCCAGTACCGCAGTCGCTGAACAGGGGATTAAGCCGAAAGAACTACGTATCACGGGCATTATTCCCTTTACCGAACAGAAAACCCTGGCGCGCCTGTTTGCGCTGGCGGAAGCCAAAGACAGTGGCAACCTGAAACGCTACCGGGTCGCCAACCTGACCGCACAGGCTATTAACTTTCGTATTGGCACCTTTACGGGCACGATTGATGCCAGCAAGGTGGACGGCAAGCAGGCATGGCAGGTTTCTTTCACACTCAGGGAGCACTTGTCTGTGGCGGAAAAACGTGATTCTCGTGCAGCCAGCAATATTCAAGCGAAAAAACAAACAAGACATGGAGGAAGTGTAGTCAAAGAAGAGTCGGAAGAATTAAGCTGGTTTGAACGCCATGTATTAAAGCCGATTAATGATTGGATAGGACCAGCCAAATAATGACACCGATTAGCCGACTTTATCTCTCCGGTGATGAAATTCATTTGGTTGATTTCAATATCATGCTGGAGCTGTCATCTTGTGGCCGGGGCTTTATCACGGCTGAAACAACCACCGATTATACTGGAAAACTTGTCCGTCTGGATGTGGGTTACCCGGATTTGGTGTTACGCTGGTTTACGGGCTATGTAGAGCGCGCACAACCTGCCCAGAATGGCTACCAGCGTCTGTTTGTGCGTGAGTTGATTGGCGTGTTTGACCGTCTGTGGTCATGCTCTTTTCAGCATCCGACTTTGCGACAGATTGCGGACTGGTTGCAGGAGCATAGCGGGCTAACGTTCACCCTACCGGATGCGACTTATACAGATAAACCTATTCCACACTACACCCACAATGGCACGGGTTACCAATTGCTGGCGAATCTAGGACTGGTCTTTACCATTGAAGATTATATCTGGCACCAATTACCAGATGGTTCGGTTTATCTGGGAAGTTGGAAGCATTCAATGTTTGTCGGAAAGCCCGTCGAGATCCCCAATGAATTCAGCCATAATCAGTCGTCGGGTAATGCTATGACCATTCCGATGATCCAATCATTGCGACCGGGGTTTGTGGTCAATCAGCAGCGGCTGAGTAAGGTCAATCTGAACAATGAAAACATGACTATCACATGGTTGCCCAACGGCCAGCAGGAAAACAGAACCCCCGCCCAGCGTCAGATTGATGCAGCGTACCCGGAATTATCGGCGGGCACGCATCTGCCCAAATTCGCCCGCATTGAGGCACATACCGAAAACACAACCAGCGGCGATATGGCCGACCCGTTCCGCCCGCGCTATGCGGTCGATGTGCAATTGTTGGATGATAATGGCAAAGATGCCGCCGCCCCGGTTTATCGTGCCGTTCCTCTGTCCTTGCCAATGGCGGGCAATGAATCGGGGATGTTCCAATACCCGCCCATTGGCACGGTGGTTGAAATTGCGTTTGAAGGCGGGCGCCCGGACAAACCTTTTATCCGCCAGACCTTGAGTCAGGGCAATACATTGCCTGATATCAAGCCCGGTGAACAGTTGCAGCAGCAGCGGGCGGAAGTCTCACAGCGGGTGACACAGGAAGGCAGTTGGATACGCCAGACTGACCAGACCATTAATGAATCCTCCATGCATCGCGAAATTAAGGCTGACACGGAAGCCCGCACCGTGGTAGCCCGTGACACCACGATACAGGCTACGGATAAGACGGTGGTGTTAGGTACATCAACCCTACTGGCAGGCGCAGTTCAGCAAGTGGCTGACGGGGATTACAGTCTGGCGGCCTCCTCGAATTACCTTGCCTGTGTGGGGAAAGATGCTAATGTCGAAGTCGGGCAAAAGCTGATAGAGAAAATCGGCCTGCTTAAACAAAGCATCGCAGGCGTAAAACAGGAAATCGTCGCACCTGTGGTCTGGGTAGGCAGCCAGCAACTTAACGTCATGACTCTGATGTTAGAGACACTGGATGTGGTCAAGGAACTGGCGGAACTGACCGCCGCTCATACCCATCACAACACAGGGACACCACAGAACGCCAGCGCCATCAGAAACACAGCCCATAAATCCGATGGACTGAAACAGAAGTATTCGCCTGTGATTGGTTAGACAAATCGACCTCGCTTCGGCGGGGTTTATTTTTATCCCCTCATCAAACGTCACCAGACGCACACAGCACCGTTCACTCCTCAATTCACTACTCGCCGCTATGGTTCATTTGGATCTGCGTTACTGTGGCGTGTTCACGCTGTACAATCCCCATGAAATAAAAGTAAACCTGACGTAAAACGCACTACACCGCACCCGCTTGCATGTTTTGGATCAAAAGTGGATCGCGGGGTAAGGGGCAATTATTAAATATTAGTTAATTTTCTTATGTGAAATCAGGTAATTGGACTGTAGGGGAGTGAAAAAACCAGTACAGTAATTCATTGCACTGGTTGATTAATTTTAGAGAAAGTTTTATTCGGAAATTCTTCCTAAAGAATATTTGTGCATCGGATAACCGTCTTCATCAACACCAGGTGCTACAGATAGCAAAACCCATTCTCCACTATTTAATAGGTTATTCATTTCATATTGCTCAGGGCCTCTGACTGTATACTCAGCAACTTCTTTTACTGTAGTAATGTTGAAAGCATTATTTTCTATTTCGATCTCCCATCTGGTTTCGACTACTGGCAAACTCATATTACCTTCAGAGTAAGAGATAATGAAATATTAAGAAATCCCTGTCGCCATTTTGTCACCACTGGTCTATAAAAACAAAAAAGCCACTTGCTAAAAAGTGGCTTAATGTGCTGATTTAACAGATAAAATTTGGTAGCCCCTGCTGGACTTGAACCAGCGACCAAGCGATTATGAGACTGAGTAAGTGGTTTTATTTATTTATACTTGTTATTAATTTTCAATTAATTACAAATTTTATAACTACTGTATAAATCCACATAAATAACCTAAAATACTTGCCTACGGTATCCTATAAGTATCCTAGCGTCTGCAAGCGATTCACAAGATACCCTAATCGTTTGGTAACAATAGAAAAGTTGATTCTTACTTTTTTAATATAGAGGGACAGATGTGGAAACTTTCAAATTCACGAAAGCTAAACTAGAAAGCCTGCCACCCGCAGAACGTGGGCAAGTTGAGTATAGTGATACAGTGGTAAACGGGTTACGTATTCGTATCGGTACGACTGGAGTTAAAAGTTTCTGTATTTCCAGAAAGAGAAAAGGAAAGTTTATCCGTGCCACATTAGGGCGATTTCCTGATTTATCTATTGATAATGCTAGGGCAAAGGCGCTTGAAGTTCTTGGTGAAGTAGCCACTACAGGCCAGAACCCCAATGTTGTTAAGCGTATCAATGAAAAAGCAGTAGTGACATTATCTGAAGCGTTAGACACCTATATTTCTAACAGAGGGCATAGATTAAAACTCACTACTGCCAATCAATATCGTTCCATATTAAAGAACTTTTCCGGTGATTGGCTGCAACAACCACTAGCATCAATAAGCAGGGAACGTGTCGAACTCAGGCATAAAGCAATCACTGAGGGTAGTGTTTGGTTTGGTGCTGATAAAGCAACGTTACGTGCGGGTGTTGGGAGTGGTAGTAACGCACAGGCCGATTTATGGGCTAGGTCGTTAAGGGCTGTTTATCGTTTTGCCCATGACCATTATCGAGATGAAGAAGAAAGGGTTTTACTCCCTGATCCACCTACTGCCGTTTTGAGTACAAAGCGTAAATGGCATGGCACGGTAAGAAAAACTGATCGTATCCGAACACATGAACTTGCACTCTGGTTAAGTGCTGTGACCACTGTTCGGGATAAAGCCGAAAATGGAAGAGATGATGTTGCAGTCGCTGCATGTGATGCGGTGGAAATGGCTATGTTTACCGGATTACGTAAATCGGAGATATTCAACCTTACGTGGGATCGTGTGAATATGGGAGGGCGTTATTTCTGGATAGAAACAACCAAAAATGGCGATCCGCTTGAACTTCCTATTACTGATACCTTAAGGAACTTGTTTCGTCGGCGTTTGATAATGAAACAGGGAGAACAGGATTTTGTTTTTCCCGGTCTGAGAGGTGTTATCAAAGAATGTCGTCATATCATTGATCGTATCAGCGCAGCTACTGTCCCTGAACCAAATTTAGATATGCTCCAACCAATACCATTCAAATGGCACGATGCCCGCCGTACATTCGGTACAGTAGCCGAATTAGTGGGAGTGGGTAACTATATTTTGAAGCGCTTAATGAATCACAGAACATTACGTAGTGCTGATGTTACTCAAGGGTATTTACATTTTGGTGCTGATGAATTGCAGGAGCCAGCTAAAAGAATAGAGCTGGCGATACTGGAACATGCTGGCATAGTAGAGAATAAAAAGGTATTAGATCAAAAAATTATTTCTATTCTGTCTGGAATGAGTGATGAGGATAAACGAAGAATTCTTTTTCAATTATCAGAATAAAGTGCTAAAAATTAATTATGGAAAAAATGTGGTGGATTAGTGGAGGATTTGATGTACAAATACTTATATGGAAAATGGAAATACTTGAAAGGATTAATTGAAGGTGATGGGGGAATTAGGCTTTGTGATATTCGACATTATGTACGACTTGAAAATGAAAATATGCAAGATGATGAGGAGGTAAAGCATTTTGAGTTTCCTCCTGAATCATACCAGTTTTCTATTAATAATATAGATCTGGATTCAAAGGATTTTGTTGGTCAAATAAAATTTGATATTTTTGTGAGACCATGTCTATGTATTTGTTTTAGTAATAAAAAGAATGATTCTGAATTATTTGAAAAATTTGAAGCAGACGTATGTATTGAATTTAATGTTAATTGCCTTATAGAGTTCTTAAAGTACATATTTGAAACACAGTTTAAAGGGGAGGTAATTGCAAAAAATGTGTATTACTACACAGACAATGCTGGTCTAGGAACATTATCTTCACAGGATGCAGTTTTCGCTAAATCAATTAAATACGAACATGAAGATGAGTTTAGGATAGCAGTATTTTTACCATATGATTATGAAACATTGATCACGGTAAATGGAAAAAAATTTAAAGCTTTTAACAAGTGTGAATGTAAGTTAAAGACCATAAAAAATGGTGAATGTCACTGTTATTTTTCATTGTTACATAATGGGTTGGCTGATGGATTCAAATCGTATATTAGAGATGTAAAAAAAAATAATTAGTATCAATGGTTATTTTTTTACCATTTTATACTTTTTTAGTTAATGGTTTTCCTGTAAAAGAACCTGCTCTTCTCCTGTATACAGTGTTATACAAGATGAATCTCTGTCCTAAATTGTTACTTATAAATAATCTATCACTACTGATAATTAATAATATATGGTGCTAAAAATGAGAATACATCCTTCCGCAACAACCTTAGAAAAATTCACCAGAGCAGAAGCCGCAGTTTATCTTGGTGTCACTGCACAAACGCTGGCTAACTGGGCGTATACAGGAAAAGAAAAAATTCCATACCATAAGATAGGTCGTAAAGTTATTTATTTAAAATCAGATCTTGATGGTTATTTGGTTTCAACTCGCCGTGTTCAGACAGCCTAATAAAAAGAAAAAATAAAAGGTGACATTGCAAAAGTCACCTTCGAAATAATTAATTTTTAGGACAAAAGATCTATGAACCGAATTAATAAAATTTATTCAGATCAGCCTTTGGGTTTAATTCCTAATCGTTCTAGTTCGTTACGTCCCAAAGTTTTAAGCCAGTTAGCTAGGCTCATTCCTGATTTTAGGGCTGCATCTTCAAACTGTTCTTTCAGTTCTGGAGTTATACGCATTCTAAATTGTGGGGATTGTCCATCACCTTTAGGGCTTTTGTCTCGTTTTATTGTTGACAAGTGACCACCTATTGAATTAGCTTTATCTTTAATAGGTGGTCACCTTAACATGGTAAAACCTATAAAATCAACGCCCCCGAACAGTGCTACCAACACTGAGCGAGGGCTAACCACCAACGATATCAACACTATCGAGGTAGCTATGTATCAATATACCTTTCTAACCAGAAAGGGCAAAGTCTGTTTGCCTAAAAGCATTCCTATATGCTTTACCTCCATTTAGGAGGTAAGCCATGTTTAAACTCATTGTTACCACCACAAATCAACAGACTGGCGAAACAAAAAAAGAAACGGTTCGATACCGATATAAAACGTTACGTGGTGCAGAAAACGCCGCTAATAATATTCGTCGTGCTTCTATACCAGATGGTGAATCCGTTACTGTTGAAATTATCAGAGAGCAGGAACATAAGCAGCCTGTGTCACTGGAACAAGCCATGTTTCGGGCAGGTCTGGCAACCTCTTTGTTTTATGTCATCCTTGAAAAAGCCAGCACCGAATGCTCTGTCGATTTAAATAATCTGATTGCATTGGCCTGTGATATTAATCAGGAAGTCTATCGCTCACTATTTGCTGTTGTTTACAGGGAGTGAACCCATGAGCAAAACATTTTCATATAAAAATAACGACAAGATTCACCCGATAGACTTTATCTGTAACGTAAAAAAATCAGCCATCAATCACTGGCAAAGCCTGTTGCCAGCCTGTGGTGTTGATGTTCCGGCAAAGGGTAAGCATGGTGCTTGTCCGATATGCGGCGGTACTGACCGCTTTCATTTTATCGATGATAACCATCATGGCGATTGGCATTGTCGCCAGTGTGATGATCCCAATCACGGTGACGGGCTGGATTTAGTGGCAAGAACTAAGGGGATAGCCATCTTTTCCGCCGCTAAGTTGGTAGCTGATGTGTTAGCACTTCCCTTGCCTGAACCCAAGCCAGCTAAAGAGCAGCCCCGAACAGTGAAGCCGATTACTGAACGTATAGCGGCACTGGTTGCAACATTTATTACAGGTGAATCTCAGTATCTGGCTAAAAAGGGGCTGCAATGCCCCAATCAGCGGTTATTGAAAGATGGTTCTTTATTGTTGGTGACTCAGGTGCTGGACGGCACAACCACGGGCGCACAGACCATCAAGCCAAACGGTGAAAAACGCCTTGTTACAGGCACGCAGAAAAAGGGAGTTTTATCCCTGTATCCGAGATTACCGGAACGCCAGACACTTTCATCATCACCGAAGGTTATGCCACCGCTTTAACGGTTAGGCAGTTACATAAAGGCGTCGTGCTGGCGGCGATTGATGAAAGCAATTTACTGACTGTTTCCGAGCAAGTCAGGGCGCAATGGCCAGACGCAAAAATCATCCTTGCTGCTGATAACGATTGGCACGAACCAGAAGAACGGGACAAAAACGGCAGGTTAAAAAAGAACGTTGGTAAGATAGCGGCAGAAAAGGCCGCTATAGCGATTAACGGCTGGGTCGCGCTACTACCTACGGCATTGAAATCTGACTGGGACGATTATCGCCAGCATCACGGCATTGAGTCAGCAACGCAGGCATTCAGCAACGGGTTATATCAGGTTGGAGAGAAAAAACTCATGGAAGCAGAAGCGGTGATTATCCACGAAACGAAGCTCAAAAAGGCCAATAACAATCTGGCACAAATGGCAGCCAGTCAGCGCGGGGCACTATTGGTTGAGCGGTACGGCAAAGTGGCGGTTAATCCTGATAGCGAAATGGTTTACCACTATAACGGTACAACATGGGAAACCGTGTCGGATAATGAGCTGCGCCGCGCAATGGTGGCAATTTTTGACAAGCACGAAACCCCTTACAGCCCAAACGGGATTAATAACGCTATCTATGCCATGAAATTACAAGTGCCAGTTATCGGAGAGTAACGGCAGGATTTAATCGGATTTCATAATGGTGTTTATGATTTATCGGCTCAAAAGTTTACCCCACACCAGCCGGAACACTGGTTAATGAATCATAACGGTATTGCATTCACCCCGCCTGCTGTCGGTGAAAATTTACCAGACCATGCCCCAGATTTTTATCGCTGGTTATCCCATGCGGCGGGAAGCAATGAAAACAAGATGAATCGCATTAAATCCGCCCTGTTTATGATCCTGGCAAACCGTTATGACTGGCAGTTATTTATTGAAGTCACAGGTGAAGGCGGCAGCGGTAAAAGTGTGTTTACTTATATTGCGACATTATTAGCAGGTGAGCACAATACCGCCAGTGGCAATATGAAGGCGCTGGACGAAGCCAGAGGGCGTTATCAGTTTGTCGGGAAAAGCCTGATTACGCTGCCCGATCAGGTTAAATATGTCGGTAAAGGGGCTGGCATTAAGGCGATTACTGGCGGTGATTTAATCGAAGTTGACGGGAAATATGAGAAGCAATTTTCTACGGTAATTAAGGCCGTTGTATTAGCCACCAATAATGAATCGATGAGTTTTACAGAACGCAACGGAGGTATTGCCCGGCGGCGGGTAATATTCCCGTTTAATATTCCGGTTAAAGAGTCAGAGAAAGATCCACACTTGCCGGAGAAAATCAGCCGGGAACTGCCGGTCATTATCCGCCATTTATTAAACGAATTTGCCGACCAGAACAAAGCTAAAAAGTTGCTACAGGCACAGCGCGATTCTAACGAAGCGTTAATGGTGAAAAGCAATTCCGATCCATTGTATCGTTTCTGCGGTTATCTGGTAACCGTCAATGAGTCCACTGGGATGAAGATGGGCACTAAGAACATCAGCCCACGCGCACCGAGAGTGTATTTATATCATGCTTATCTCTCTTTTATGGAAGCGCACGGCTTTGAACGCCCGCTGACACTGACCAAGTTCGGCGAATCTCTGCCTAAAATTATGCTGGAATACAAAAAGGAGTATTAGAAAATGCGAACCAAGAAAGGTTACTCTTATAACGTTGAGTTATCGGAAGAAGCCGAAGAGTGGTTGCAGTCATTGCCTGAATGCCGGAGCTTTAAATCCCCGCTATAAACTTTTTGAATTTAAGTCTGCATTCCATACATAATTTTAAATATCTATCTGTATTTAAAAGAAAATAATAGATGTATAGTTATTTCTTAGCTATACATCAAATATACATTCTCTTCATTAGGGTAAAAAAAGGGTGAACAGAGGGTTCAATGAATGAATATCATATTAATTACTGCAAACCCAGATGTAGCAAGGCTTTGAGAAAGATGTGCAGAGGGTGCATAACTGAGAGGGTGAAAAAGATTTATAGGGGTATCTCTGGCAGGTAAATAAAAGCTGGATGATAGGAGACAGTAAAATAAGGTATCAGCCTGATTTGGTATTACCAGAAATTTAAACGATGTAATATTCTGATTTTATTTAAGAACAGAGATTAATCACAAATTTACTGCTGAATTTTTCTTCATGCTAGAATAGATAAATATTCCTGCTGTATCCTGTTTCATTCATTCGATTTTATCGAAAGTCAGATCACAGGAGACAAGATGTCACACGTTATCTACTTATCACTAAAAGGCAAGAAGCAGGGATTAATTTCAGCGGGATGTTCAACGCCTGAATCCATCGGAAATCGTTATCAGACAGGCCGGGAAGACGAAATACAGGTACTGAGTGTCAGCCATTCAGTAAGCCGCGACCAGAACGCGCATCATCACCCAGTCAGCTTTACCAAGCCCATTGATAAATCCTCACCTCTCTTAGCAATGGCAATCGACGGAAACGAATTACTGGAAGCGCACTTTATGCACTACCGGACAAGCCCGATGGGACAACTGGAACTCTTTTACGAAATTAAACTGACAGGCGCTACGATTGTCAATCTGGCCTACAATTATCCCCATTCCATCAATGACAACGACGTAATCCCCCATGAAGTGGTGATGTTCGATTACAAGTCTATCTCGTGTAACCACATTGCAGCGGGGACTTCGGGCTACAGCATAACACAATTAGCCGGGCGTGAAGAAGGCAGGCCGCTGTTGTCTGGGTTCTCGAATGTGAAGCCATTGATTGAAGAAGCTGTTGTGGCTCTATTTAGCCATAAGTTCATACTGAAACATCAAGGGGATGCTTGCCAAGATATTGCGTATGGTGTGGAAACGGACAAGGGACTGATTGAGGGAATATGTCAAACATCTGGAATGACAAAACAGTTTGATGCCAAAAAAGAAGAAAATATTGAAGTTAAATATTTATTTCAGACAAAAATAGGGATTTGATAATGTCGATTTTTAAGACCAAAACCGTTAAAGGCGGAAAAACAACAGAAATTGAAACCGATGTTTTTTATTTAAACCAAATCCCGGATGCAATGGAAAAAATGGGCTGGGAGATGGCACCAAAATTAATGCGCCATTGGTTTAATACAAAACCTGCCTATACATTTACGGAAGAAGTAAAAACCAAATATGTTACAGGTAAAGCAATAGACATACCAAATGAAAGGATTAATGATTCCATCATAAAAATGCAATGGGCACTGAAATATAAACAACCTAAAGATGTGATGGATGTATTAATTAATGGTTGGGCAAGTAATGCAGGTATAGACCAATTAAAAATTCAATTAGAAAAAGAAGGTGGAAAGAAAACATTAGGATATGAAAAGGATATACGAGAAATAGATACTCTTTCAGTGGTTAATTCTAGAAGATTTGGTTCTAAATTTGATACGATTGACGATTGGTATGGTGCTATGGGCAATTCTAATATGAAGGTAGCTGTTAAAGGCCACGTGGATAAATTAAATAATAAAGATGTTTTTGTCACCGAACAGATTGGTATGTATTTAAAAGACACCTATGATTTCGTCGGCTCTAATGAACCTTTGGGAATTTGGAGTAAAAACGGTATATTAGATAAAGTTAGCTCCGTTGATTATGCGGCTCTTTATGCCAGTGGAAGCTGGATGGTCCTATGGATTAAATACAATGGATATGTTCCTGTAATTAATGATAGTTTTAGAAAATGGCAGAAAAAGCATAATGAAGGCGGCGATTTTATGGTTTTTTCTGATATCTTATGGATGGATCCATTACCACAAAATAGAATCATTCACCTATGAAAACTCAATGTAAATTTTTTTTTAAAAAACCATTATTGGTTTTTTTGCTAATTACTATTTTTATAATATGGATGTTATTTCCATCAACTTTCTTTTCTGGTAATTGGAATAAGGAATTTGAAGTAAAGGATGAAAATGGTCAATATACCGCAGTGGTATATAGAAAATTACCAATATCGCCATATGCAATGTTTAAGTTCGTTATGGGGGATAAATATTTCATTGTTTTATATGATAGTAAAAATAAAAGTATATGGAAGAGTTCTCCATTTACATCAATATCATATGAGGCATTTTTTGCTTCATTTGGTTTTCCAACCCCTAATACCGATGCTTTTATATATCCAACAGATTATGGATATGAGAGCATCCATATAAATAAGTTAGAGTGAAAATTTTTGTAAATATTCTGTATTCATGTTTTCCCTTGTTTAGCCTCTAAATTTTAGAGGCTTTTTTATTATTTTTCACAGTGTTAAATAGTCTTTTAAAGAAAATAACTACTCCAAAAAAACACAATGAAAAAACTACTCGAATTACGTCAGCAAAAAACCGATTTAACCAACCAAATGCGCTCGCTGCTCACCAAAGCCGAAGACGAAAAACGTTCCCTGACAGCCGATGAAGCCAAACAGTTCGACGAGCTGCGCAATCAGTCTGATTCTTTGAATACCGAAATTGCCCGTTATGAGGTTTTATCTGATGAAGAACGCAATCAGGCAAAGAATCAGCCAACCAGTAAAACACTCAGCAATGACGAGCTGCGCCACTATATTCTGACTGGTGAAGCCCGTTCCCTGTCTACAGGAGTCCCCACAGACGGCGGTTATACCGTTATCCCTGAACTGAACAAACAGATCATGCAGCAACTGGCTGATGAGTCCGTCATGCGCCGAATCTGTACGATTAAGACCACACGCAGCAACGAGCATAAACAGCTTGTTTCGGTCGGTGGCGCAGCCGTAGCCCACACGGAAGAAGGCAAGGCACGCGGTGAGACGGCTACACCAAAGATGGAAGAAGTCAGCATCAAACTGTTTCCTATCTATGCCTACCCCAAAACCACACAGGAAATTATCGATTTCAGCGATGTAGATATCTTAGGCTGGCTGACGTCTGAAATTGCAGACACCTTTGTAGACACCGAAGAAACAGATCTGGTGAGTGGTGACGGCAGCAAGAAAGCGAAAGGATTTCTGTCTTACCCTCGTGACACCCAAGCCGACAAGATACGTGCGTTCGGTACGCTGCAAAAGCTGGAAGTTACCAGCTTTGAAGCCGATAGCTTGATTGACCTGAAATTCTTGCTCAAAAATAAATACCGTAAGAACGCGGTGTGGGTGATGAATTCGACAACTGCCTCCAATGTGCAAAAACTGAAAAACGGTAATGGCGATTATATCTGGCGCGAACGTCTGCAAGCGGGTGATCCTGATATGTTGCTGGGTTTGCTTGTCCATTATCTCGAATTTATGCCCGATAACATCATTAGTCTGGGCGACTTCAAACGCGGTTACTTCATCCTTGACCATCAAACGGGTATTCGTACTCGTCCCGACAATATCACCGAGCCGGGATTTTATAAGGTTCACACCGATAAATATTTAGGTGGTGGGCTGGTGGATTCCAACGCTATTAAGGTGCTGGAAATCAAAGGTACGAAAGCGGGTTAACGATAAGGGGCGCGATGCCTCTTAACGTCATGGAGTCTATCGAATGAAGAATGATTTTGAAATCCGCACTGCCTCGCTATCTGCTAGTGATAAGAAACTGACAGGCTATGTGATTAAGTGGAACAGCCGATCACAAGTGTTATGGGATGAGTTTGTAGAGCAGTTTGCTCCGAATGCCTTTAGCGCCAGCTTAACCACAGGCGCAGATATCAGGGCACTTTATGAACCTGCTAGGCCGTACTACGTCCGGTACGTTGCAATTGAGCGAAGATGCCACCGGATTACGTTTCGAATTAACCCCGCCAGATACGCAGCTAGGGCGCGATGTACTGACACTGGTTGAACGTGGCGATATCGCTGGGATGAGCTTTGGATTCAGGGCAATCAAAGATCAGTGGGATACAGGTCAAACGCCTTATATCAGAACCGTCTTAGAAGCCGAACTGCGGGAAATCACGATCACCAGTTTACCTGCTTATCCTGACAGTGGCGTAGAAATTGCCAGACGTTCACTCAATGCGGTTAAGCCCTATGATGCTGATTTGTGTCACTACTGGCTGCAATTATCCGAGGTGTGATGATGTGGTCTTTTAAGCGAAGTACCCCAGAACGGCGCAGCATGACGATGGATGAATTTTTTCTCTGGCAGGCATATCTAATACCAAATCCGGCGAGCATGTTTCACCCTCGACCGCCGAGGGTTTGCCTGCGGTGATGAATGCCATTACGGTGATTAGTGAAGCGGTCGCCACTATGCCCTGTTATTTGTATCGGGTTCAGCACCAGCACGGCAAAGAATCCCGCGAATGGTTGAGCGAGCATCCGGTAGATTATTTGCGATTGCCAGACCCCGTTTCAGTTTAAGCGAACCCTGATGCGTCATTGCTTACTGAATGGTAATGCCTATGCTGTGATTGTCTGGGGAAAAGATGGACAGCCACAATCTTTGCATCCTTACCCGTCGTCAGCTGTTGTACCTCAACGGTTATCGGATCATCGATTTGCTTACACCACCACCGAGCCTTATAGCGGCAAGGGCAGAACTTACCTACAGGAAGAAATTTTGCATTTGCGCTATGCCACGGAAGACGGCTTTTTAGGGCGTTCGCCTGTCACTATTTGCCGTGAAACACTGGGTTTGGGACTGGCACAACAACGTCACAGCGCAAGTATTATGAAAGAGGGCATGATGGCGGCGGGCGTGATTAAAGCCGCTGACTGGCTGGATGGCATCAAAGGGAATAAGGCGCTGGAAGCCCTCGAACGTTATAAAGGCGCTCGCAATGCAGGCAAAACGCCCATTCTTGAAGGTGGCATGGAATACCAGCAATTGGGGATGAGCAATCAGGATGCGGAGTGGCTGGCCTCCCGCCGTTTCACCATTGACGATATTGCCCGAATGTTCAATATCAGTCCGATCTTCCTGCAAGAATATTCGAACAGTACCTACAGCAATTTTAGCGAAGCATCACGCGCCTTTCTGACAATCACCATGCGCCCGTGGCTTGCTAATTTCGAACAGCAAATCAAATCCTCCTTACTGATGAACTCACCAACAAAAGGCATTCGCTACCAAGTTGAGTTCGATACCGCCGATCTATTGCGAGCCAATCCGAAAGAACGTTTCCAGAGCTATGAGACGGCGATTAAATCCGGTGTGATGTGCCCGAACGAAGCCCGTGAACGCGAGGGATTATCACCCCGTGCCGGTGGTGATGAATTCAGTCAGGCATGGAAACAAACGGTGGAAATCAAGCAACAACCGGAGGGCAAGGCATGAGGGCAGGCAGATTGCGGCATCGGATAACTATTCGTAAAAATGAAAGTACGCGTGATTCGTTTGGCGGTATCATCAATAACTGGGTGGATGTTGCCACCGTCTGGGCAGAAGTCAAGGCCATTAGCGGGCGGGAGCTGGTGGCATCCGGCGCAGTGTTCTCAGAAGCCACCGTGCGTATCTGGCTGCGTTATCGTGCTGATGTGACCACAGCGAACAACATTACCTATCACGGAGCAAACACCAGAGGGACGGCATTCGACATTATGGCGGTCATCCCCGATGCGAAACACACCCGCCTAGAGCTGCTTTGCAAGGGAGGTATATTCCGATGAGCCAGATTAAAATTTCCTTGAGCGAAATCAAACAACATTGCCGATTGTATGAAAGCGATACCCTTAATGATGCCTTGCTCATGGGCTATGCCGCTGCCGCGCTTGAAGTCTGCCAGCAACATATCGGTAAGCGATTTGGAGATGATCTGGCTTTTACCCCGGCGATTAAAGTTGGTTGCCTGCTGTATATCGGTTTGTTGTATGAGAATCGGGAGATGGCGACTGATGTTGAACTCAAAGAAGTGCCTTTTACTATCAAATCGTTGTGGTCTGTCTATCGTGATGTGGGGATCTACTGATGCCGTGGCAACCGTTAAGACGTTGTGGCTATCCCGGTTGTAAGCAACGGGTAAAGTCCGGTCGCTGTGAGGAACATCGACGGGAACCAAACAGGCAGCGCGGTACACGTACCGAACGTGGCTACAGTAACCGATGGGGACGCTATCGGCTGCAATACCTGAAAGCTAATCCGTTATGTGTCTATTGCTTACAGCAAGGCTGCTACACACCTGCAATCATTGTGGATCACATCATCCCAATACAGGGTGAAGCGGATGTGCTGTTTTGGCCTGCATCCAATCATCAAGCACTATGCCATGCCTGCCATAACCGTAAGACGGTACAGACAGACCCACTCACCAAAGCGAGGCGCAAACAAGGTGCTTATCGGGAGCAGGAGGCAGAAGCAGCACGATTATTTATCACAAGAATAATAACCAAATGAAATAACGGAGTGGGGGTATCAAAAATGACAAACGCCCCTCATAGCGGAACCGCCCCCTCCTCAAATTTTTACGCCCGGCAATTTTTTTGAAAATAAAATCACAAGGAACAGCGAACATTATGGCAAGAGCACCCAAACCGCCTACTTATTTAAATGAGATTGCCGCCAGTCAATGGAAGGCCAAAAGCAAAATCTTAAACGAGCGGGAAGATTTGAACGCCGCCGACTGGAATAACTTAGAGCTGTATTGCGTCAACTATGCCATTTACCGAAAGGCAGTGGCAGATCTTGATATCCGGGGCTTTAGCATTGTGAATAGTCAGGGCAGTGAAAGCCGTAATCCGTCACTGAGCGCCAAAGCCGACGCTGAAAAAATCATGATAAAAATGTCGGCGTTGCTGGGTTTTGACCCTGTATCACGGCGGAAAAATCCGGTAGAAATAGAGGAAGAGGACGAGCTAGACCGACTATGAACGCATGGGAACAGTACGCTTTTGATATCGAAAACGGCACAATTCCGGCCTGTAAACGGGTAAAACAGGCGGTGAAACGTTACTTTAACGACCTGAATAACCCGCTTTATGTGTTTGATTCGGCAGTTGTAGAGCGTTTCATTGCCTTTTCCCGTTACTGTCCACATGTCAAAGGCCATTTGCGGGGTAAACCAATTATGCTGGAGCCGTGGCAGCAGTTCGCCTTTGCTAACCTTCTCGGCTTCAAGGTCAAAGCGACCGAACGCCGAAAATACCGCAGTGCTTATATTCAGGTGCCGCGCAAAAATGCAAAGTCTACCGTTGCCGCGATACTGGCAAACTGGTTTCTGGTGATGGAGTCAGGCCAGCAGGATATTTACACCGCCGCCGTGAGTCGGGATCAGGCACGTATTGTATTCGATGATGCCCGCCAGATGTGCCTGTTATCAAAGCCCCTGAAAAAACGGGTTGTTATCCAGCAACACAAAATAACCTACCCGAAGAGCAACAGTCTGCTAAAACCACTGGCAGCCAAAGCCGCCACGATTGAGGGCACTAACCCCAGTCTGGCGATTATCGATGAATATCATTTGCACCCGGATAACGCCGTTTATTCTGCCCTTGAACTGGGGATGGGGGCACGTCCCGAAGGTATTCTGTTTGCCATTACCACAGCGGGCAGTAACGTGATCTCAGCCTGTAAACAGCACTATGATTATTGTTGCCAGATATTGGATGGCGAAGAACAAAACGAATCGCTGTTTGCCCTGATCTACGAACTGGACGACGAGAACGAGATTGATGATGAGACGCTCTGGATAAAAGCGAACCCAAATCTGGATATCTCAGTAGATAGCACCTCATTACATGACACAATTCAGAAAGCACGGGGCATTCCCTCACAATGGACAGAAATGTTAACCAAGCGCTTTAATATCTGGTGTCAGGGCGAAACGCCGTGGATGGGTGAAGGCGCTTGGAAAGCCTGCCAGACAGATTATGATGAAAACGATCTCAAAGGATTAGAATGTTATGCCGGATTAGATTTATCCTCAACAGGCGATATCACCAGCGTCTGTTACACCTTCCCTGTGGATAACGAACTGTTATTACTCACTCGCCATTACCTGCCCGAAGCCCAGCTACAGAATCCTGCCAATAAGAACCGGGCTGTTTATCGCCAATGGGTACAGGCAGGCTGGATACGCACCACGACAGGCGATTGCATTGATTATGATCGTATCCGTGATGATATTCTCAATGATAGCCAGCACTTTGATATCAAGCTGGTGGGTTTTGATACATGGAACGCCACGCATCTTAGAACACAATTACAGGGTGTAGGGCTGGATGTTGAGCCATTCCCGCAAACCTATGTGCGCTTTAGCCCCGTGGCGAAATCTGCTGAGGTGTTTGTTAACCGCAAAATCATTCGTCACAACGGCGATCCGGTGCTGGCGTGGGCGATGTCTAATGTCGTGATGGAAACGGATGCGAACGCTAATATCAAACCGAATAAAAAGAAATCAGCGAACAAGATAGATCCGGCGATTGCGTTTTTGATGAGTTTTGGCACATGGCAAGTAGAACATGAAAAGTTTGCGTTTAACTTAAGTGAAGAACAGCAGCAGAGACTGGATATCTTTGATGGGGTTTAATAAAATCAAATGATCAGAAGGTGAGATATTTCACCTTTATTTCACTAAATCTTATTAGCCATTAAATAAATTTTATTAATTTATTCTCTATTATATTATGTCATCCTGCCGACAAAACATTCTAACTATCAAATGTTAGTCAAGCCGTACTCTCCAATATTGATGAACCAATTTTATTGATGTTCACCGGCGGAGAAGTCTCCCACCGCCTTCATGTTATTTAGCAATGTGTATTGTTGATTAGATGAGGGAATAAATATGCAAGATAAAAAGCCTGAATCAAAAATCCTAGAAGATAACGTTGTAGTTGTACCAACTCGCGAATATGTGAAGGACGCGATCATAGAACACGCCCAGAGCCGCAATCATCCTTACGCAACTCAGGTAGAACCGGGATTTGTTACACTAAGTAATGAAGCAGATAGTGACAGTGAAATAACCGTCGCAACATCTAAAGCTGTTAAAAAAGCATATGATCTAGCTAATATAGCCAACCAAAACGCCCTCAATAATAACTCAAATCTCTATTTAGAGAAGAAGCAGAACAGGGCAGATATCCCGGATAAAGCGGAGTTTGTAAAGAATCTTGGTTTATCTGAATTAGTTTATAGAGCCGTAGGGAATGGACCAAACCAAGTACCGGATATGAACAGTTTTGATGCGAAACTTAATGAATCTGGGTATCAAATGCTTCCTAGTGGATTAATGATTCAGTGGGGGGTTGTAATCGGTTCAACAAGTACAATAGACGTGCGTAAATTCTCAATTCCATTTAAAAACAAATGCTTTGTTGTAACTGGTAATTATGTTAGAGGTGGTGATTGGGGGCAAGGTATATCTGCTGAAATTAGATCTAAAGAAGAGTTTTTAATTATTGTTCACGACTCGCTGGGAAATTGGTCAGGTTCCCGAGTGCAATATATAGCTATCGGATATTAGTCTTATAGAGATGAATTTTTCTTACCATAATTGAATAAATATCATACTGATTCGTATTGGTGTTTTTTTATAACAGTGTATATCTTCAAATATCACTACTACCGATCACATACCAATCTAGACATGGATGTCTAACCAATATCCTTCGGAATATCATAGGCTCTTCATCTCCAACCGAATAGTAACAGGCCTAAAAAGCTTCCAATGGGCCTGAATACAGAGCAGATATTTATCTTGAGTGAAGAACAGTAGTAGCACCTTAACGCGCTTAATAAGATATAACGCAAAAAGTTAAGCGTTTATACTGATTCGCTTATTGAGTCCGATAAACCAATCAGTTAAAGTAGCCCAGCCATTGGCAAAATCCAATGGTCAAGGATTAGCACCCTTGCAAAGAGCTATCCACTGGTAGGAGGTTTCTACCAGTGTGTCTGCTATCGCCCATTCAATGGCGATTCAGGCAGGGGAGGCTTCGGCCTCGCTGGAAGGTAGCTCCCAGTAGTGCTAACCCTGTCTGAATTGCCACCATCAATGTTCAATTAATGGAAGGGGTAGCAGGAATGATTGATATAAAAAAAGACTGGCATCAAGCCGATATTATTGCTGCATTACGTAAGCGTGGAACAACCCTAGCGGCTGTTTCTCGTGAAGCAGGACTCAGTTCATCTACACTAGCAAATACTCTTAGCCGTCCGTGGCCGAAAGGCGAATGGATAATTGCTAACTATCTCGAAATACATCCCTCAGAAATCTGGCCGAGTCGCTATTTTGATTCGTATGGCCGATTAATTGAGCGTCATGCTCGCAGTAAACCACTGGAATAATTACTCATCAGTTCTTGAGATTCAATCTTAGCCATTTTAGAAATCATGGCGTTTTGCATTTCAAGTGGCGATTAGGGAAGCAGAAAGGCAAACATCGTATATTCAGGAGATGTGATAAATGTCACAGAGAGGAATACGACAACGGCTCATTACCGTAGCTGTATTAATTGGTTATACCTCGCGCTACTGCCAGAAGGTATCCTATGGGTATCCTAGAAAAAACTAAGGGGTCGCACTTTTGATGCAACCCCTTGATAATTCTGGTGGCCCCTGCTGGACTTGAACCAGCGACCAAGCGATTATGAGTCGCCTGCTCTAACCACTGAGCTAAGGGGCCGTTGAAGTGGAGGAATTATACGGTACAGTGTGGCACCAGGTCTAGTCCTCAAAATTCATATGCGCGTTTTATAGACAAAAATCAGTGCTTTTTAACGTATTTAAACTATTTATAGCCACTATAAAATATTTTTTAGAGATACTGATTGCCTTTTTGATAAATTTCTCTGGTTATTTATTGTGTTTTGATTATTATTTGAACACAAAGATATTGTTGGTTATGTTTCGTGTTTTTTTGATTTGAAACCGTTCTTATATTTTCCTGTAAAAATATTTTTGTAATTCAAATATGAGCATATACAACTTATCAGAGGCCGTTTTGGCCCATCGTAAACTGGAAGATTATTTTTTCTCATCTATCAGCCGAATGTATCAACATATCGGTGCTGGAGTTCGAGCTTATGTCACAGGTGTTGAAACTGATGCATTAAATTTTTTGCTGGTGGTAGATGAATATGAACAAACCGCAGAAGAGCTAAAAACAGGGATTCAGTTACTTGATGAGAAAGCGAATGTACCGTTTTTGATTGTTACCGCGGTGCCTGGTAATCAGGTTTTAGCGGTTATCCAGCAGGCTGGGTTTGTGTTTGATCCTGATAGCATAACTACCGTCATGCAGCTCGATTTGATGAATTGGCAGATTGCGGATGAGGGTGTTGAAGGATATGAAATCCGGCGTGTTGACCACTGTTTGACTGATTGGGCTATTCCGGTAGAAAGTGCATTTGAAATAGGTCATTTTATTTCCGGACAGTATCAACAATGTCATCAGGTGGCCTTGAATGCTGGAAAGTATCTGCAACATTATGTTCTGTATATAGATGGTCAGCCAATCTGTGCCTTAACTTTATCAAGGCTGGACAAATATATTCGTCTTGATGATATCAGTACAGTGAGGGAAAAGAAGAGAAGAGGGTGTGCTTCTGCTTTGATTAACTATGTGTTGAAAGAAGCTAAGCTTTATGGTGCGACTACATGTTATCTGGAGGCTTCGCGTGATGGAAATGGCTTATATCGTCGCATCGGTTTTAAACCATTATTTGAATGTCAGGGATTTATTCGTGAAGAGAAAGCTATGCATGAATAATAAAAAAGCGTCTGCCGGAGCAGACGCTTTTCAGGTTTTTCAGCAAGAGATCCCTTGATTAGTCATCAAGGAAGCTGCGCAGTACTTCTGAACGGCTTGGATGACGCAGTTTGCGCAGAGCCTTAGCTTCGATCTGACGAATACGCTCACGGGTTACGTCAAATTGTTTACCAACTTCTTCCAGTGTATGGTCAGTGTTCATGTCGATACCAAAACGCATACGCAGGACTTTCGCTTCACGTGCAGTTAAGCCTGCCAGCACATCATGGGTAGCAGAACGCAGGCTTTCTGAAGTGGCAGAATCCAGCGGCAGCTCCAATGTGATATCTTCAATGAAATCACCGAGATGTGAATCTTCATCATCTCCAACTGGTGTTTCCATGGAAATTGGTTCTTTGGCAATTTTCAGTACCTTGCGGATCTTATCTTCCGGCATCAGCATACGTTCTGCCAGCTCTTCCGGTGACGGTTCACGTCCCATTTCCTGTAGCATCTGACGGGAAATACGATTGAGTTTGTTGATCGTCTCAATCATATGTACAGGAATACGGATGGTACGCGCCTGATCCGCAATAGAGCGGGTAATAGCCTGACGGATCCACCATGTAGCATAAGTTGAGAACTTATAACCACGGCGGTATTCAAATTTATCAACCGCTTTCATCAGGCCGATATTACCTTCCTGGATCAGGTCAAGGAATTGCAGACCGCGGTTGGTGTATTTCTTGGCAATCGAAATAACCAGACGTAAGTTTGCTTCAACCATTTCCTTCTTCGCACGGCGGGCTTTTGCTTCACCGATTGACATGCGACGGTTGATATCTTTGACTTGATCAATAGTTAAGCCGGTTTCTTCTTCAATCTGGCGAAGCTTTTGCAGGCTACGCATTACCTCTTCTTCAACTTCCAGCAGTTTATCAGACCATGGTTTGTTCATCGCTTTTGCAGCAGTAAACCATGTATCATTCGTTTCATTGCCAGAAAACAGAGTGATGAAGTTTTTCTTCGGCATTTTGCTCTGTTCAACACACATCTTCATGATTTGGCGTTCTTGAAGACGTACGCGATCCATCATGGAACGCATGTTGTTAACCAAGTAATCAAACTGTTTTGGTATAAGGCGGAATTGTTTGAATACTTCGGACAGTTTTAAAATTTCCGCTGCAGTATTTGGATGGCTGCGACCGTATTTTTTGATTGTCTGACGGGTAGTTTCATGTTGTTCACGTAGCTCCAGAAATTTCTGGCGAGCCAATTCTGGATCAATGCTGTTATCGTCTTCACTGTCAGTATCATCATCCTGATCGTCATTATCGTCAGAATCATCAAGCTCTTCCTGAGGCAGTTCAGAACCAACGTGAGTAGCTGTCGGTGCAAGATCTTCTTCTGCATTAGGATCAACAAATCCTGTGATTAAATCAGACAAGCGGCTTTCACCTGCTTCAACAAGGTCATACTGCTCCAGCAGGTAGGTAATAGCTTCAGGGTATTCGGCAACGGAGCACTGTACTTGGTTAATGCCATCTTCAATGCGTTTTGCAATGTCAATCTCACCTTCGCGAGTCAGTAGCTCAACTGTACCCATTTCACGCATGTACATGCGAACCGGATCGGTAGTACGACCGATTTCTGACTCGACACTGGATAACACTTGCGCTGCTGCTTCTACAGCATCTTCATCGGTGTCGTTTGTGTTTTCTGCCAACATGAGATCATCGGCATCAGGTGCCTCTTCCATTACCTGGATGCCCATGTCATTGATCATTTGGATGATATCTTCTATCTGATCAGAATCGACGATATCTTCCGGCAGATGGTCATTGACCTCAGCATAGGTCAGATAGCCTTGCTCCTTACCTCGTGTGACAAGTAGCTTTAGCTGTGACTGCGGGTTTTGCTCCATAAGACGGTATCCACACTTCAGAGTATTGGTTGGTGTCGGTCGGCGAAACAAATTATGCCAACAATAACATTTAGGGGCATTTTCGTTATATTGCCACTGCCCTCAATAGCGGCAACTGTAGGGTTATCTCCCTACCTCATTCGGCATTTAAGCCGTAAATTCTGTATCTATGATCCGAAATTTTGATTCAGAGTCTGTTTTATCTGACTGTTTTCAGCAACTCAGTTTCAGAAAATCAGTTTTATTAAACCATGTTACACATATAGATTGGATCAAATCTGTCAGGTAACACAGCCCTAATTGAAACAACATCTATTTTTTGGCTCCGGATTCTGTGATTAACCGGACTTCTTCACGCTCTTCCGGGGTCAATCCTTCTGTTCTCTCTTTAGCAATCAAAAAATTGAAACGTTCATCCAGAGCTGATGCGAAAAGATGATTCAACGCATCACTAAACGTTTTTTCAGCAATTTCTTCTATCTGTATATCGTTCCATGCGGCGAGTTTTTCAAGCTGTTTTGCGTACTTATTGTCGCGGTATTGCTCCAAAAGCTGCCCGGTTGTTAAGCCTGGTTGGGCAAGGCATGTGTCGACAAGCTCTATAAATAACGGTAATCCCGCTATTTGAGCAGAAAACATTCCCTGTAATGAAGGAACTAATGTCGCTAAATGCGGATTTTGTACCAGCAATGCGATAAGTATGCGCATTGTTGTTGGTTTCAGTTTTAGTGCCTGATATGTATTGGTATCTTTTTTGACAAGTTTTGCCAGAGATCGTTCCAATTGTGTCGTATCAGGTATGCCCAGTAGTTTCCCAAGTTCTTTAAGCAGATAGAGCCGCAATGCTTCTCCCGGAACCTGACTAATCAATGGCATAGCAAGTGAATTAAGCTTGGTTGCGCCTTCCGGAGTACTCAAATCAACCTGTGGTAGCAGTGAATCGAACAGAAACCCAGATAAAGTTTGTGCCTTTTCCATTCTCTGTTCGAAAGATTCACGCTTTTCTTTACGGATCAGTGAATCCGGATCTTCACCATCTGGCAAGAACATAAAACGTAATTGCCGGCCGTCATTCAGATAGGGTAGTGCTGTTTCCAGTGTCCTCCATGCAGCATCACGACCTGCACGGTCTCCATCGTAACAACAGATGACGTTATCGGTTGTCCGAAAAAGTAACTGAACGTGCTCGGCTGTTGTGGACGTTCCCAGCGAAGCTACAGCATAATCGATGCCAAACTGAGCCAACGCGACAACATCCATATAACCTTCAACCACCAATAACCTTGAAAGGGAATTGTGGTTTTGCTGTGCTTCATAAAGGCCATATAATTGACGGCCTTTATGGAAAATCTCTGTTTCCGGTGAATTGAGGTATTTGGGAAGTGCATCTCCCAGCACTCTGCCACCAAATGCAATGACACGGCCCCGGCGATCACGGATAGGGAACATAATACGTTCACGGAAACGGTCATAAGTGCGACCGTTGTCATTCGTGACCAGCATTCCGGCGTCGTTTAATTGCTTGCGCTCTTCTGCGTTATGGGCAAACCGTTTCAGGGTATTATCCCACCCCGCCGGAGCGAAGCCGATTGAAAAACGCTGAATGACTTCTTCACTGAGCCCGCGCCTGGCCAGATATTGCCAGGCTGCCTGTCCGTTTGGTATTGTCAGTGAATGTTGATAGAAACTGTTTAGTTTATCCATCAACTGATAAAGATTTTGTCGTTGGTGGCGCTCAATATGGCCGCCGCCAGAACTTGCCTCATAAGGGACTTCCAGCCCGTGCATAGCAGCCAGCTCTTCAATGGATTCGACAAAGTCTAACCTGTCATAATTCATTAAAAAATCAATGGCATTACCATGAGCCCCACAACCGAAGCAATGATAAAACTGTTTATCGCCATTAACAGTAAATGAAGGGGTTTTTTCGTTATGAAAAGGACAACACGCCTGATGGTTTTTACCTTTCTTTTTAAGAGGCACTCTGACATCGATAAGATCAATGATATCGGTTCTGGCTAATAAGTCATTGATAAATGTGCGTGGAATTCGTCCAGCCATAAGCCCTTTTACGCCTGTTGATGAACGAGAATAAGCCGCGCTTTCTCTGGGAAAGCACGGCCTTTAACTGCAGTAGTTTGTCAATATAACCCACTATGCGGATAGACCGCAAAGATTTAGTACAAACGAGTGCGGCGTGCGTTTTCACGAGCCAGCTTTTTAGCGTGGCGCTTAACTGCAGATGCTTTAGCACGTTTACGTTCAGTCGTTGGTTTTTCATAGAATTCACGACGACGAACTTCTGCTAATACGCCTGCTTTTTCGCAAGAACGCTTGAAGCGACGCAGAGCTACGTCAAATGGCTCGTTTTCACGTACTTTAATTACTGGCATGTGCCTCTCACCTCAATAGAAATCGGGTTTTTCGCTGGCGCGATAGTGCCAGCCGTCTTTAAAAATGGTGCGGAATTTTACTTCAATGAACACGGCCTTGTAAAGTGCCGAGGAAAATTGAAACACATAACGCCGCAGATTATAGTTTGTTTTTTGGGACGTAAAACGAACAATCTAATGCTGGCGTTATTAACATTAACCACACAGGATATTCAAGTAGGGGGCTGATTATAGACTAAACAGAAGAAAGAGTCAGCTTGTAAATGGAGACGATTGTAATTGAGTTGATGTGAATAGTGTGGTTGTAAGTAGATAGTGATACACTGGCGTTTGCTTTAATTATAGTGGCGAGTGACAAGTACAATGCGAGTTTTAGGTATAGAAACGTCCTGCGATGAAACCGGAATCGCAATTTATGATGACAAATCCGGTCTGCTAGCCAATCAATTGTACAGTCAGGTAAAACTACATGCTGATTATGGAGGGGTTGTGCCTGAGCTTGCATCCCGTGATCACATTCGTAAAACGGTTCCGCTGATTCAGGCGGCCTTGAAGGAGGCGGGCTTAACCAGTAAAGATATTGACGCTGTTGCTTATACCGCAGGCCCGGGATTAGTAGGGGCATTGATGGTTGGAGCAACTATTGGCCGTTCATTGGCTTTCGCGTGGGATGTACCCGCCATTCCTGTTCATCATATGGAAGGCCATTTATTGGCACCTATGTTGGAAGAAAACAGACCTGAATTTCCTTTTGTCGCATTACTGGTTTCTGGCGGGCATACTCAGCTCATCAGTGTGACTGGTATTGGTGAATATAAATTATTGGGTGAATCCATTGATGATGCCGCAGGTGAAGCTTTCGATAAGACGGCAAAATTATTGGGACTGGATTATCCGGGAGGCCCGGCTCTTTCCCGCATGGCACAGAAAGGTAAGGCAGGTCGTTTTGTTTTCCCCCGCCCAATGACGGATCGTCCGGGACTGGATTTTAGTTTCTCAGGTTTGAAAACTTTCGCAGCCAATACTATTCATAAGCACATTGGTGGTGGTGATGCTGAACAAGATGAACAGACTAAAGCAGACATTGCTTATGCATTTGAAAATGCTGTTGTTGATACGCTGACAATAAAATGCAAACGAGCACTAGAGCAGACTGGTTTTAAACGATTAGTTATGGCGGGAGGGGTTAGTGCAAACCGGGTATTACGCATTAGTATGCAAAATACGATGGAAAAATTGTGTGGTGAAGTGTTTTATGCCCGCCCTGAATTTTGCACTGATAATGGAGCAATGATTGCATTAACAGGGGTGATCCGCTTGAAAAGCGTTACCAAAGGCGCTTTAGGCGTAACTGTTAAAGCTCGCTGGCCATTGTCTGAGCTTCCTCCGTTGTAAAAGTAAATTACATGAAAAAGTGAAGCAGAATGTTCATCAAATGGAAGAAGGAAGGTACTACTCAATATTCAATGGTATTAAATATTTGAGTAGTACCTTCCTTCTGTTCAAATTAATAAATTTAAAACATCGCTATTTTTTTACTTAAAATCTATATCCTATACCAACATTAAATCCATTAATATAGTTGTTTGTCCCCTCACCATATGGAATTGTGTCAGTAAATTTTGACAGTGTACCTTCATAAGCGAGGTAAAGAGTGATATTTTTAACGGGATTAATTTCAATACCAGCACCATAGGCAATATTATTAGTGCGCAGAGAAAATTTAGTATTATGCGTGTTATCAATATATTCATTCATCCCTATCGGATCAAGACCTAGCCACGTTCCCTCGAATCCAGTAGTAGGATTTATATTATTAATATTATCACTCACTCCGAAGGGAGCGCTTATATGATATGTTACATGAGAAATACCAAGTAGACCATAAATGCTCAGATAATCATTTATGCGGTAAGCTGGGCCTGCCATTAGGGAAAAATATTTTGCTCTATATGAATTTTTTGCCTCAAAATATGCAGATCTACCAGGAATAGAATTCCCAAACGAATTATAAAACGGAAAACTCCTGTTACCATGACCCTGCATATAAGTGAATTGACCAATTATGCTGACTGGGGAGTCCCATTCATAGCGATAATGAATGTTAAATCCATTAAGATTAATTTTGTCAGCAGGTTTGGTTATCTTGCCTCTTGCATACCCTGCAGCTATGGTATGTGTATCAGCATTAGCTAATGAACCATAGATAAAGCTGAATAAAGCTAAAGTTGTTAGAAGCGCTTTTTTCGTTACCATGATGAGAGACCTTTCATATTGTTAACTGATCTAATTATAGGTGATTTATAAAATATGAAAAAACTGTTGTTTATTTTATTCACATAGCGATTTATGTTTTTCTAATTAGAACTTATATCCTATACCAATGTTAAATCCGTGTATTAACTTAGTTTTGGCTGATTTTGTGTCATATGGCCCATTTCTGCCGTTAGCAAGGATTTCATATGCAAAGGGGTCAGTTGTCATTTTCTGGTATTTTGTTATGGAGCCTTCATAATTGAAATAAAGGCTGATATTTTTAACGGGATTAACTTCAATACCGGCACCATAGGCAATATTATTTGTCTTTTGAGGAACCCGAATAGACACATGTTTCCCCACCTGATCAACATCGTTGGCAGATATTCCTGGATAGCTTGGTTGTTTATTTTCAGCGCTGACTATATAAGGGCGATTTAGTAAATAACTATCTGTCCATCGCTTTGCATTGAATGAGGTATGTGAAATCCCCAGTAAACCATATATACTCACATAATCGTTTATACGATAGGCCGGTCCCAGCATCAGAGAAAAATATTTTGCATCAGGTTTTTCAGTTACTGGCCCAGAGTATTTCGCAAATAAGTATCTTTTAGGGGGCCCCCCGTCAGTCGACTGTATGGCTCGTGAGTTGTAATCCAGGAAACTTGGTAATGAATCATCTCCTCTCATATAGGTGAATGTTCCAACAATACTGATTGGAGAATCCCATTCATAGCGATAGTAAACATTAGCTCCCTGAAGTTTTGTTACTTTGGCTATCTTACTTTTCGCATATCCTATTCCTATAGTATGTGAATTTGCATTGGCTAATGAACCATATATAAGGCAGGACGTAGCCAACGTCATTAGAAGCGCTTTTCTTGTTACCATGATTATATACCTTTAATGTTTATTAGCTGAACCAAGTATAGATAATTTATAGAATATGTAAGTAAAAATTGCCAATTAAGTTACTAATATTAATGTATTTGTATTTTTTGTTATTTTTTAAATATTGATTATTATTTTTAATAAATTAGGTTGAATAACAATTCGTAGTGCATTCTTTTGATGTTTTTCTTATTTGTACGGATGATCAGGGCAACCTGATAAATGAGGGAGACATCACCGCCGGGCAGGACATGACAATCACGACCCGCGGACACCTCGACAACCAGGGGCGCATACTGGCCGGGCGCCACCTTGAAAGCCAAAGCACATCATTGTATAGCCATCAGGGCAGTACTCTGGCAGCCGGTATGGATAACGCGCTCAGGCTGACCCAACACGGTAACCTGACCCTAAAAACCACAGAGGAAGCCCGGCTTCACGGGCAGAATCTGGCCCATGACCGGTTATCGGTGAACGCAAAAGATCTTTCACTGGCGGGCAGTCAAACGGAGGCCGGCGATCTGACACTGACGTCTGACACGCAGTTACATTTACAGGATGCCCACGTCAGCGCCCGTCAACATCTTACGTTATCGGCGCCGGAACGGATTGATAACACGCGTGGCCGGTTACGGGCTGAAACGCTGACCCTCCGCAGCCAGAAACTGAATAACCATCAGGGTAAAATTACCCAGACCGGGCCGCCGTCTCTCATCCTGGAGCACCCGGCCGGGATTGACAATACGGCCGGGATCATTGAATCCCGCGGGCAGGATTTGACGTTGAAGGCGCAGCGCATTACGAATGATAACGGCAGACTGATCCATGCCGGAACCGGCGTGATGGCCCTTGACACGGCCCACTTTCAGGGCAAAGCCGGTCGCCTGATTTCTGACGGTGAACTGAAACTGGATGGGGGGGATTACCATCTGGTGAAAAGCGAGACGTCGGCACAACATATCACGGCCCATATTCAGTCACTGGATCACCGTTTAGGGAAGATGACCCAACGGGGTGCCGGTGCAATGACGCTGGCTGTTCAGCATGAACTGGATAACGGCAGCGGAATAATTTCCGCCAATGGTACGGTGAAGGTCAATGCGGAGACGCTGAATAACCACACCCTGACGGAAGAACAGCAGAATAATCATCAAGAGAACCCGCAAAAACAGCGGCTGGATAACGGCGAACTGAATCATCAGTCGGGCCAAATCATTGCGGCCGAAGACGGCCAGCTTCAGGTGACGGTAAAAAACCGGCTGAATAACCAGCAAGGCCAGTTAGTCGCCTCAGCCGGCATGACCGTGGTGGCTGACGAGATGGATAACCGACAGGGGCAGATAACGGCGTCGAACGGGGATATCACCCTGACCACCGGGCAGCTAACTAATACTGAAGGGAAAATTGCCGGTCAGCACAACCTGCAACTGACCGCTCAGGCGATTAATAACGAAAGCGGCCAAATCCGGGCGGGCACAACAGCTGAACGATGCGTATCCGGACTTTCAGTCCGTTAATCACTAACCCACCGACTTTAGTCGGTGGTTGTTGAGTCTTTTCTGTTCCGCAATCTCCCTTTGCTGTTTTCCACCAGGAACAGGCGTTGTTATGACTGAATTGCCAGTCGGTAGCTTACCGGAACGTGAATGCTGCTCAAGACGTCCTGGAATATTTGATGACTGGCCGACATATTTTTTACCAGATTGACCAGTAAACTCGTAGATCCCTTTAGCTCCACCAACAATAGGTATGTAATCCAGAACTGTACTTGCAGTCTCCCCCCATTGTCCTGTCGGGTCAACAAGGTTAACGGGGTCGTTGCCGGTATAGGCATAGAGGTTCAGGCCCCCCTCTGTTCCAGCGGAGTCAGTCTGCAAAAAGCGCCCCAGAGCGGGAGAATAATAGCGTGTCAGTTTAGGCCGGACTACGACATACCATACGGTTCTTTTTCATAAGCGATAACATAATCATTTAGAATATATTCCCATTGGAATTAATCGTATAAAAGTATAATCCATATAAAAAAGGCTCGCCGATAAGCGAGCCAATAATTTTTTAAGATTTATTAATCTTATCAAAAAATATAAACTAATTAAATAATAAACTCTATTGATTACTATATTCTAAAGTTAAATGTTCTCTTTTAAACGGGACTGCACTGATATTTCCTTCCAATGATACAATTCTCATCATATCAAAAGGTGGTGCAGTGGTTAGTCCATCCTCTGACGAGGAGAACTCAGAGAAAATATATTTTTTGTTATCAATTGTAACAATGATTCTGTTGTAGCTATTTTTCAACATGTATATTGTTCCTAAGGCATAGGGTTGAATTTCACTATCTTTGCCAAAGAGCCGACGTCCTACCAATAAAGACCAGTTTGCATCCATCCATTCATCGATAAATTCCTGATCATCATCCCAATCATGGTCATAGAGTATTTCATCTATAGCAGGCCAGGAATGATTTAAAAACATTCTAAATCTTGACAGGGTAATAAAAATATCTTCTGAAGATATGTAAGTATTCATATTCTATTAATCCTCCTTATATGGATATTTCTTTTTAGGGAGAGTACTACCCTTAGGCCTATTTACGTCAACATGATTGGGTTCTCTATAGTTTCCCCATTCTTTGGGATCGATATGATATGAACGTTTAGTTTTGGGATTTACATACCCTCCTGTACCTCCCGCTGGATCTTCGCCACGAGGTTTAAACCCTTTTTTTCTAAACATAGCATCAATTTCTTTAGCAGTCTTGTCCTTGAAGGGGTTCCCTAACCCTTTTACAGCCGCCTTCCCGCCTTTTCCAAGTGTTGTGGTCAACAAAAATTGGTCACTGGCTTAGCGTTTTTCCAAAATAATCGTTCTGACTCATTGGGCGTTAACCCATTGTTATACCAGTGAGGACGA
>NZ_NIBS01000110.1 GCF_002632465.1 Xenorhabdus budapestensis
ATCAATACGGTGAAGCTGAATAGCCGCCGCTTGCTCTTTGGAAGCTGGGAAAAATGCCCCACCGACTTCCGCAAACAGGTCGGTATCATCCTGCTGTGCCCCACAGTGTTCGCAATGGTTTATCCAGTGCTGTCTGCGCAGCCGTTGGCTGACCGCTTTGCGCAGGGTGTGATGAAAACCGGGCAACACGCTACGCACAATAGTGGGAATATCGGCGATATAAAACAGAAACGCCGGGCTGTCCTGCTCTGAGTAGTCAACTTCAGCGTTGGTTTCGTCGTCATCTTCATCGTCATCATCCGTTTCCAGCATCTTATGCCCGGCAGGCAGCATAAACGCGGTGACGGTGGTATGTTGATGGCAGTGTGGGCATGGCGTCTGGGTTTGGGCCAGATACCAGAATTCAGCATGGACATTGTAGAACGGTAACCAGTTCATAAACGGGGTCGGGTCAAAACTGTTGTCGATATACCAGGTTTGGGCTGCCGCATCCCAGTGCGCGCCCAGCTTGCGTACCTGCTCGTATTCATCGTCGGGGACGTTTAAATCAATCCGCAGCATGTGTCTTCCTTCATTATTAAATCGTTAACCCAATAAATTAGTCAGACTATTTAGCTAATTTTTACCAAAGCATAAAGAGTTTATTGCTGACCGCAGGTAAAAAACACCGCATCCTCGGCATTTTGAAATCCATGACGAGGTGAATATTTATGCGCGCTGGCTTTTCGCTATCTTGTTCTGTCGGTCTGCTGGGGCTGGCTGTGTTGTGTATGCCACGGGCTCATGCGGCCGAAAAAGACGAACTGGCGAGTGCAA
>NZ_NIBS01000111.1 GCF_002632465.1 Xenorhabdus budapestensis
CTAAGTTAATAAAATGTAACCATTTGATTTTGTACTTAGTTTGTATGCTCAAATTACTGAGTGTACAACATGATAATTCTTCCGATAATTTCCCCCAAAGGTGGCGAAGGTAAATCCACCCATGCGGCAAATCTGGCCGGCTTTTTTGCTGATGCCGGTCTGCAAACGCTCCTGATTGACGCCGATTATTCCCAACCCACGGCCAGCAGTATTTTTAATCTGGTTTATGAAGCGCCCGCCGGGTTGTATGAATTGTTGATGCAGACGGTGGATCTGAGTCAGGCCGACACGATCATTTCCCGTTCGACGATCCGACATCTTGATATCCTTGTGTCCAACGATCCCGATGAATTGTTGCCAACCGCGATGTTGCATGCCCCGGATGGTCGCTTGCGTCTGCGTAATATTCTGCAACATCCCCTGTTTCATCAGTATGACGTCATTCTCATCGACTCCAAGGGCGCGACCGGCGTGATGACGGAACTGGTAGTACTGACTGCAACTCAGTTTGTGCTGGGGATCATTAAACCTATCCTGCCGGATGTCCGTGAGTTTCTGCGCGGCACGTTGCGGATGCTGATCCGACTGCAATCCTTTGAGAATTACGGTATTCAGCTGCCGCTGATCCAGATACTGGCCAATGGCATTGAGGGCACCAATCTGGACAGAGATACGCTCAATGAACTGACCGATATTATCGACCAGCAACGCTACGACACGTCAGCGTTGGGGGAGAGAAAGGTTTATCAGCTGCTGAGCACCCGTATTGATCTGTTGGATATCTACAAACTGGGGCATGTTCGTGCTCAGCCTGT
>NZ_NIBS01000112.1 GCF_002632465.1 Xenorhabdus budapestensis
AGAAACACCTGCCGAATGCCGTCATAACCGGTCATGCCACTGTAAGGACGCAAGGAACCGAGTTTTTGCACCAGCGTTCCCTGCACCGGAATGACAGCAGTTCCCTCTAAAACGTCATAGCCTGTATCACGCCCGCGCCGGGTAAATGAGTCATCCTCATCATCCCAGTCCATCCCGGCATGAATCCGGGTAATGCCGAAGCGGTCGGTTAGGGCTGCCATCACGACTTCGGCTTTGCGCGGATGGATTGCCAGCGGCACATTAAACAACCGCTGGGCTAAGTGGGGCAAGTTCATCATTCCCATTCCCCTGATCCTCTGTTGGTTTGCTGTTGCGGTGCCGGTTCAGCCCATTCAGGCAGTGGAATACCGCGCTCTTTAAAGGCTTCAATTTCACGCGCACGCTCATCCAGCATTTCTTCCCAGTCTTCACCGGCATTTTCTGCCGCCTCCATCTCAAGGGTTGAAAGACCTGCATTCATCCCCAGAATAGCGCCTTTCTTCTCCGCCACCGGGTCTAACCAGCCGCGACCGGGTCCCATCCAGCGCGCACGGCAATAAGCCGCTTTCGCATCCAGAAAGTCAGGGGCATTACTGGGTAAGGGTAAATCCTCAATGTTATGGATTTCTTCCACAAACGCAGAGGCAATAGGTTGAGCAAATCCGATAGCAAAATCATCACGACGGCGCGTCAGAGTCTTCCACGCTTCCAGCATCGCAGCACGGGCAGAGGAATAGTTCACATCTGACCAGTCCTGCGTGACCTGTTGCGTGGAAAGTCCGGTCGCGGCGGCGATA
>NZ_NIBS01000113.1 GCF_002632465.1 Xenorhabdus budapestensis
CGCAGCTCCATACGCCGGATGCCACTGCTCCAGAGCACTTCCAGCATCACCCGGTTGCGCAGCCCCAGCACACTGGGGTCGTCAAGGCTGTCCAGCACCTGCGTGGTTTCCCGTTCACTCATAATCTGGGCAGGTAACCGCTTCTCTTCTTTCGGTAACACCAACTGTTCAGCCGGGTTGTAGAGAATGTGGTGACGTTGCAGCAGCCAGCGGAACCACAACCGCAGTGTGCCCAGACGTTCACGCTGCCCGTTATGGCTGTAAGGCTGACCATCGGCCTTGCGGTAGGCCCGCAGATAGCGCTGCCAGCTTTCCAGCAACCCCGGCGTGACCTGTGCCGGATATTGCACAGTGCGCTGCTCACACCAGTCGACGAACGGTAACAGCCGTTCCCGGTAGCTTTCCAGCGTGCGCGGGCTTTTTCCCTGTGCGGCCTGGGTATCGAGGTACGCTTCCAGTTGCTGGCGTAAGGTGATAAGCGGGTTGTCGTGTGAAGTTGTCATGCGGATTTTCCTTTCAGTCGTGGGCGTTATCCGGCAGTACGGTATGACGGGAAGTTTTTATTATATTGCCGGAACAGTGATTTTTGATATTGTCCAACTTGCGAGCTGTCAGCCCTGTCTGGCTGCGGCCTGATAGCCGTTTTATCTATCCCAACTTGAGACCAACTTGACCCCAACTTAGGGGCAACTTGCGTTGTTTTCAGCCCAACTTGCGCTGATCATACCGGCATGATCAGGCCGCTTAAGTGCGCGCTGTCGCCATCACCGTCCCAGAGCAGTTCGTATTGCAG
>NZ_NIBS01000114.1 GCF_002632465.1 Xenorhabdus budapestensis
AGAAACACCTGCCGAATGCCGTCATAACCGGTCATGCCACTGTAAGGACGCAAGGAACCGAGTTTTTGCACCAGCGTTCCCTGCACCGGAATGACAGCAATTCCCTCTAAAACGTCATAGCCTGTATCACGCCCGCGCCGGGTAAAGGAGTCATCCTCATCATCCCAGTCCATCCCGGCATGAATCTGGGTAATGCCGAAGCGGTCGGTTAGGGCTGTCATCACGACTTCGGCTTTACGCGGATGGATTGCCAGCGGCACATTAAACAACCGCTGGGCCAGATGCGGTAAATTCACTTGAATTCCTCCGGGTTATTGTCCGTGGTCAGGCGGGATTGTGCCCAGCTGGGTAGCGGTAATCCGCGCTCTTCACGGGCTTTTATTTCATGGGCGCTCTGATCAAGGAACTCTTCCCAATCACCCCCAGCGTTTTCGGCAATTTCGATTTCTAAGGTAGATAAACCGGCCTCTAATCCCATAATCGCCCCTTCTTTTTCTTTAACCGGATCTACCCAGCCGCGGCCCGGACCTATCCAACGCGCCCGGCAATAAGCCGCACGTGCATCCAGAAAATCCGGCGCATTGTTCGGTAACGGTAAGGTTTCTGTGTCGTGCAGCTCTTCTACAAAAGCACTGAGTATTGGCTGAGTAAACCCGGTGGCAAAATCATCCCGGCGACGGGTCAGGGTTTTCCACGCTTCCAGCATCGCAGCACGGGCAGAGGAATAGTTCACATCTGACCAGTCCTGCGTGACCTGTTGCGTGGAAAGTCCGGTCGCGGCGGCGATA
>NZ_NIBS01000115.1 GCF_002632465.1 Xenorhabdus budapestensis
CGGTGAAACTAATCTCCAGCACAAGATATTAGCTATCGCCGAAGAAGAAGGGGTACGGCAGGCCGCCTATGCGCTGAAGCTGTTGCAAAGTGATGGCGAGCTGACGATGGCGAGCACGGGCAAGGATGAAGCGACCGGAAACCTCGTCACCAAAAGCTACACCGTGAAAGGCCCGGTGATGCTGATGCTCACCACCACCGCCATTGATGTGGATGAAGAACTGCTGAACCGTTGTCTGGTGCTGACGGTCAATGAATCCCGCGAACAGACCGAAGCTATCCATGCGTTGCAGCGCCAGAAACAGACACTCGAAGGCCTGCTGGCTGAAAACGAGCGGGACTATCTCACCGCACTGCACCAGAATGCCCAGCGGCTGCTGAAACCGCTGAATGTGGTCAATCCCTATGCCAGCCAGCTGACCTTTATGTCAGACAAAACCCGTACCCGCCGTGACCATATGAAATACCTGACGTTGATCCAGAGTATCGCGTTGTTGCACCAGTATCAGCGGGAGATCAAGACCGCTGAGCATCGTGGCAAGCGGCTTGAATATATCGAAGTCAGCAAAGACGATATCCGGCTCGCCAATCAGTTAGCGCATGAAATCTTAGGCCGGACGCTCGATGAGATGCCGCCGCAGACCCGCAAGCTGTTGCTGTTGATCCAGCAAATGGCGCACGAAATAGCGGCAGATCAGCAATGTGCCCTGAACGCCGTTCGTTTTACCCGGCGGGATATCCGCGACTTTACTCAATGGAGTGACAATCAGCTTAAAGTGCATTGC
>NZ_NIBS01000116.1 GCF_002632465.1 Xenorhabdus budapestensis
CTTTCGTCACAAGTTACTTGACGGCGATGCTTTGGCGGTACTGCAATACCGGACTGACCGGTTAGGCAAAGGCCGCGGACGTTATGCGACCACCATCCAGATAGTGGATCCCGACCGCCTCAGTAATCCACAGGAACGTTTCGATTTAGAATATGTTCGCGGTGGCGTCGAGATAGACAGTGATGGCACCCCGGTTGCTTACTATATCCGGGAAGCCCATATCGGCGACTGGTACAGCGGCAAAAAAACCATGACGTGGGATCGCATTCCCCGTGAAACCGCGTGGGGCCGTCCGCATGTGGTGCATGACTTTGACCATGAGCGCGGCGCACAACATCGCGGGATTGGCATCTTGGCGCCTATAGTTCAGCGGCTGAAAATGCTGATTAAATATGACGAATCAGAACTTGAGGCGGCGATCCTGAATGCGATTTTCGGGGCGTATATTGAGTCACCCTATGATTCACAGATGGTGGCGTCAGCCCTCGGTGACAACGGCGATTTCAGTGGTAACGAACTCAGCGCGTATCAAACACAGCGTGCGGAATATTATGAAGACAAGCGCCTTAACTTACAAAGTGGCGCCCGTATTCCTCATTTATTCCCGAATGAGAAAATTGTCACGATTTCGGCCACGCGCCCAACCAGTAATTTCGACGGATTTGAAAGCGCAGTACTGCGAAATATCGCCGCCGCGACCGGACTTTCCACGCAACAGGTCACGCAGGACTGGTCAGATGTGAACTATTCCTCTGCCCGTGCTGCGATGCTGGAAGCGTGGAA
>NZ_NIBS01000117.1 GCF_002632465.1 Xenorhabdus budapestensis
GGTCATGACTCCAAAGCGTTGTAATGATGTTTTTCAATATATGCACCAATCAGCTTTTCGTGGACTTCTATCGAACGTGAATAACAAATTGTTTTTCTTGCCAATCGTTTGATATGAATACGCAGATTGAGATTATGCCGCTCAATGCGTTGAGTAAAAATTTTTCCCACTAAATGCTTTTCAGACTCAATTTCTCGGGTGTAACTCCCCCAGTCATCCGTCGTGATGAAACGAATGCTAAAAGGGGTCAGTAAGTCGAGCAATTTTCGGCAGGTTGCATCGGTTCGCGGACCGAATACATGGGCTATGACCTGTTTTCTTTTTGTATCAAACGCATACCAAAGCCAATGGCGTTGTTTTTTGTTGCCCACAAAAGACCATTGTTCATCTAATTCACAGATGAGAGTCACATCTTCGTAAACGGCCTGTCTCGTTGTTACTTGTTTTGGCGAGAGTTTTTTAAAGTGCGTATTACCGTATTGATACCGACACCTAAAACGCGGCCAGTGTCTCTCACACCAGAGCCATTCATTGCCATATCAACAATTTTCTCTTTCATGTCAGGTTTATGGCCATTGTAACGATAGTTAAGTTGAAAGGTTTTCCGGCAATCCTTGCAATAATAGCGCGGGAAGCCTGCTTTACCTGTCCCGTGTTTACGTACAGGTTCGGTTTGACCGCAATATCGGCAAACAACTTCTATCTTGACAGTCACATGTGGGTTCCACTAAAAAAACACAAGAATATCAAATTAACGCTTTAGAGTCACGACC
>NZ_NIBS01000118.1 GCF_002632465.1 Xenorhabdus budapestensis
ATAAGCGAGTTAAAGTTAATGCTTTAACTCGAAAATGTCCAGAAATGAGTTAGCGATAACATAGGAATAATCGCCTAAGATTCAAGATTGCTTTGCTCATATTCCAATGACCAGAGCAGCAGACCGTGTGTGCTCCAATACAACTTATTCGCCCTCAATATTCTGGTAATACACCTGCTTAATATAACGTCCGCGCCCGTCGCCATGCCCTAAATCCATCGACACCAGTGCCAGCGCTTCCTGCTCGCTGAATCCTTGCGCTATATAATGTTCCCCGGATTGCTGAGCAAAATGATAACGCATACTGTGTGGCGCTTTATTGCCGCTCAGTCCCGCACGTCTGACAATATAGCGGTAACGGTCGATGGCCTGCGTGATCGTCGGTTTATCAATCAGTTTACCGCCACGCCCGGTCTGCTCGCGTTCAGCATAAGCAATCGCGTGTTGCAGGGCTTCCCGATCTAATATCAATGTCTGCCGTGGACGTCCACCTTTGGTGCCAAACACCACCCGCACAGAGGTATGCCCGCTTTCCAGTGATTTTTTCCAGGTCGCTAACGATTTGTAGGCTTCCACCGCTTCTTTGGTACGCAGTCCCAGCACGTACGCCAGTTGCATCACCGCCGCGACACGCCGGTCTTTTTGTTCCACCTGCTGAAAAATGTCCCGGAACGCAGCCGGTGCCAGCGCCATTTTCGTTCCCTTGCGGCTGGTATCCGCGATACCCAATGCCCGGTTACTCAGGCGTGCATTATCGGGATCAGCCAGCTTA
>NZ_NIBS01000119.1 GCF_002632465.1 Xenorhabdus budapestensis
ATAAGCGAGTTAAAGTTAATGCTTTAACTCGAAAATGTCCAGAAATGAGTTAGCGATAACATAGGAATAATCGCCTAAGATTCAAGATTGCTTTGCTCAATTCCAATGACCAGAGCAGCAGATCGTGTGTGCTCCAATACAACTTATTCGCCCTCAATATTCTGGTAATACACCTGCTTAATATAACGCCCTCGCCCGTCACCATGCCCTAAATCCATCGAGACCAGTGCCAGCGCTTCTCGCTCGCTGAATCCTTGCGCTATATAATGCTCCCCGGATTGCTGAGCAAAATGATAACGCATACTGTGTGGCGCTTTATTACCGCTCAGTCCTGCACTTCTGACAATATAGCGGTAACGGTCGATGGCCTGCGTGATCGTCAGCTTATCAATCAGTTTACCACCACGCCCGGTCTGCTCGCGTTCAGCATAAGCAATCGCGTGTTGCAGGGCTTCCCGATCCAGTATGACCGTCTGCCGGGGTCGTCCCCCTTTAGTACCGAACACCACCCGCACAGACGTATGCCCGTTTTCCAGTGCTTTCTTCCAGGTCGCTAACGATTTGTAGGCTTCCACCGCTTCTTTGGTACGCAGTCCCAGCACATACGCCAGTTGCATAACAGCCGCGACACGCCGGTCTTTTTGTTCCACCTGCTGAAAAATGTCTCGGAATGCAGCCGGTGCCAGCGCCATTTTCGTTCCCTTGCGGCTGGTATCCGCGATACCCAATGCCCGGTTACTCAGGCGTGCATTATCGGGATCAGCCAGCTTA
>NZ_NIBS01000012.1 GCF_002632465.1 Xenorhabdus budapestensis
GTTTTATCACCTGGACTCAGGAGACAATGGAGTATGAGCTAAATACGCTATTGGAAGGTTATGGGGCTCAATTTGCAATTAATTTTTCTTAATCACTTAACGTTAAATAATATATCCACATCGATTTATCTAGGAGAACCATTAATTTTATTTTCTGTTTCCAATAATAGAAAAAATAGCTTAATTAATAATGAAAACCTTACTTTAATTTCTGGTAAAATTTCAGAAAAATATCCTACCGAAAAATTTATTATTTCAGCATTTCCCAATGATATTTATACAGCTAAAAATTTAAATTCACGTATAGGTGATAATAGTAAAATTGTCATGTGCGATTCTCTAAATTCTTTTCTGGCATTATTAAATAATATGACCCTGATTGTAGTTGGAGGTATCTGTCATTTATCAGCAGCATTAAAGAAAAAACTTGTTGCCCTTTATGGTGTTACCAAGCCTGAAAATTGGTCACCACTTACATCAAAAGATATATGTATTATCTTGTACGAACCAGAGAATGTCAATAATATTACTTTAGATAAAATTACTAATGCTATTTTTTCTCTACTTGAAAAGTAAAAAATTTAATGGAAATATTTTCATATGAAATAATTATTAACACAATAATGATATTATATATCCAATGGATTTCAAGTTGCGTCGCGGCGACAAAGGAACGAATCCCCGGGAGCATAGATAACCGTATGTTTATAAAAACGGTGATCGGGGTGAGTAAGCGCAGTCAACAAAGAGGCAACTTAAAAGACGGAGGGTATAGCTTTAATTCAGTGCTTTTTTTATCAATCAATATGTTAACTATATAAATATACAGTGTAATGATTTGGCATCGCTCTAAAAAATGTATGACCATGATATTTACAATTATGGATTCTATTTTATAAGAAAATAAAAAAATATTGAGAAACTAACATGACAAAAATAAGCCTGGTCGAAAAAATTCAAGTTCTTAGTCAATTACATGAAGAAAGAGACCTCATATTAGCCAACTCATGGGATGTTATGAGTACTCGTTTAGCTAAACAATGCGGAGTCAAAGCCATAGCAACAACCAGTGCCGGAATCTCCTGGAGTTTGGGATACCCAGACAAGTTAGTTAGCTAACCGGAAAATGGTTGCATAGGGATTAACATAGAGATTCTCAATATGGTAAATCAATGTCCATAAATGATGGTGCCGAACGTATTGCCTTAGTGCGTACTGCCGCAAACAAAATACATTACAGCTTATTTATCAATGCCCGTATAGATTCATGGCTTCGCGGAGAAAATACCGATCCTGAGCATTTAATTTTCCGTGCTAACGCTTATCTTGCTGCTGGTGTAAAAAGAGTCTCAAGAGGATCTTTTTTGCCGAACAAGCCTATGGTGTCACACAGGCAGGCATCAAACACTTTGTACAAAATGGCCTACTACAAAATAGCGATCAGGAAAAATTGAGTTATACCGAGTTAAATGTATTATTAAACTCATTATCTATTGGAGATCTTAATGACTAAACACCTAAGCTTTTTTATTTTCCTGCTGTTTTCCTTCTCTATCCAAACCTATGCATCGGGAAATATAGGTTTTCGGGAAATACTTTTAGATCAAGAAAGTAAACGCCCTTTGCATATCGTTATATGGTATCCCACCAATGATGTTGGTAATTATGTAATTGTTGGTGAAAATCCAGCCTATTACGGTACTTCAATATTAAAAGAAGCCACACCGTTATCAGAAAAATATCCTCTTGTTGTACTGTCTCATGGGTACAGAGGAAGTTGGCGAAATCTTAATTGGTTAGCTGGTGAACTGGTCAAAAAAGGTTTTGTTGTAGCTGCACCAACCCATCCCGAAACGACAACACAAGATAAAAGTCCTCTATTCACTACGCAATTGTGGGAAAGGCCTCAAGATCTAAGCCGAGTTATTGATTTTATTCTGGATGAATCTGATTTTACGGAGTAGTTGATCGACAGCGTATCGCGGCAATCGGTCACTCATTAGGAGGATGGACTGTTGTCGAGCTTACAGGTGCTAGATTCAATTCGGATCTTTTAATCACTGACTGCAAATCCAATAAAATTCTCGCCTCTTGTAGGATATTTTCTGAATTTGGTACAGATAAAAACGAAGTCGCCAAAGCAAAACTAAATAGTAATTTAGGTGATCATCGAATTAAAGCCGTCGTCTCTCTTGATCTGGGGTTAGCAAGAGGCTTTTCACCTGAAAATCGGAGTATGGTACATACTCCGATACTCGTGATAGCTGCGGGTGTCGATGTTGGAGATGCGCCTGCGGATCTGGAATCTGAATATCTGGCAAATAATCTTCCAAAAGATAAATCAAGATATGTAATTATTGATGATGCAATGCATTTTAGCTTTATCCAAAATTGTAAACCTAATGCGATAGTGCTAATCGAAAAAGACGCTCCGGGAAAGGGAATAGTTTGTAAAGATGGAGGCAAGAGAAGTCGGGAAAAAATTCACAATGAAATACTGAAGCATATTATTATCTTTTTTCAGCAAACATTCTCAGAGTAAAATTGTTATTAATTTTTAAAAAGTAATATTCAATTGTCTAAATCAAAAGTGGTCTGTTAATAACACTATTTTTGATTTTTAACATTGAAAAATAAATTTCTCTTGATATCCCCTATTATCTAAAAAGATAATCTATTCTCAAAGAGGCTATCTTTCCATATACCCTATGAATTTTAAAGTACAGCCAACAAAGCTATAGCTTTAAAGACTCAGGATATATAAAAATAATCTCTTGAAATCAGAGCTATTTTACTTAAGTGAATATCTCAAAAATTAGATAGAGACATCTGGTATGAGTCACGTGTTAAATTCTCAATCTTTGAATAATCCTTGCATTAGCTGCGGTGCTTGCTGTGCATATTTTCGTGTTTCGTTTTATTGGGCAGAAGCAGAAGATGGAGGAGGTACAGTTCCCATCTCTGCCACTGAAAAACTGAACAATTTTATGTATTGCATGAAAGGCACGAATGAACTACACCCTCGTTGTATAAAGCTACAAGGGGAAATTGGTCACGCAGTTTCCTGTTCCATTTATGATAAAAGACCTTCTCCTTGTAGGGAGTTTTCTCAAGCATGGGAAACTGGTGATTACAATGAAGCCTGTGATCGCGCCAGGTCTGCTTATGGCCTTCCCCCTCTGCCAAAGCCACAAACCTGATGACTTTCGCTGTCGTAGACTATATTCGTTATTTCCATCACAGACACTTTACTTTTGTATACTTATTGTTAACAAATGTGAAAATCCATTACCGCAGAATATGTTATCACTGTACAGCTTATGAACTTCCCTTCATAAAATTATCAGGATGAAAAATAATGTCTGCTTATGTTCCTACTGAATATACCCCACAAACTTGTGAATCCTTACCACATTATCTTGCGAAAAATTTACCAACAACCATCTCACTCGGCGGGTTGCCTGAAACATGGCAAATAAAGGAAGTTGGTGATGGGAATCTCAACTTAGTTTTCATTATTTCTGGAACTGAAAAAACGGTTATTGTCAAACAAACCTTACCTTATATGCGGGCAGCAGGAGAATCATGGCAACTTTCTCTTGATCGTACCTATTTTGAATATCATAACCTGCTAGAAGTAAATAAATTTGTCAGCCAGTATGTTCCTGATGTGTATTTTTACGATGAAGAAATGTCTTTATTTGTGATGGAATATTTATATCAGCATATTATCTTGCGTAAGCAGTTAATCGCCGGGCAGAAATTCCCTTATCTCGCAGAAGATATTGGAATTTTTCTTGCTGATACCCTATTCCACACCTCTGATATCGGAATGGACAGTAAAGAAAAAAAGAGCTGGTGAGCCGCTTTGCTAATAATCACGAACTTTGTAAGATCACCGAAGATCTGATTTTTACAGAGCCACATTTCAATGCCGAAAGAAACAATTGGACTTCTCCGCAACTTGATAGTGACGCCCACGCTGTTTGGCAGGATCAGACAATGATCCAAACTGTGATGCAGTATAAATACAAATTCATGACTGAAGTCCAAGCCTTACTACACGGTGATCTCCACTCTGGTTCCATTATGGTAACACCGGATTCTACAAAGGGAATCGACCCAGAATTCAGTTTTATGGGACCAATGGCATTTGATATCGGCAACTATATCGGTAATCTGTTTATCGCTTATTTTGCCCAACCTGCTTTACGAGATAATAAAAAGAAATGTACTGATTATCAGTTGTGGCTTCTAACACAGATTGAAACGACATGGGCAGTATTTGTGCATCATTTTCGTCAATTATGGAATGAAAAGAGTGCCGGAGAAGCCTATCCTATCACAATTTACCAGCAGGGAACTTTCAGCTCATCGTTCCTTAAAACAGCACAAGATAATTTTTTCTCCAATTTATTTGAAGAAACTCTGGTCTATGCCGGGCTTGAAATTAATCGCCGTATTATTGGCTTTGTCGATGTCGCTGATTTCAAAAAGATTGAAGATATAACACTACGCGCCACTTGTGAAAAACGCGCCTTGAAACTAGCACGTGAGTTAATTGTCAACAAGCATAAACACCAAGATTTTTCACTAATTAAACGTTATATCACATAGGATTAAGAAACTTAGATGAAAATTAATGGCATCCATTATCGTTCTGTTTGGCTTGCTGACGATGGATATACCGTCGAAATTTTCGATCAGACCAAGCTACCTTTTGAATTATAAATCATTCAGTTAAGCACCATGCAGGATGTTGCAACAGCGATTAAAAATATGTGGGTACGTGGCGCACCTTTAATTGGTGCTGTTGCCGCTTATGATATGGCACTGGCAATGCATCAGAACAGCAGCACTGAGAATTTGCAACTTGCTTATGACACGCTAGTCAAAACCCGGCTAACTGCTATTAATTTAAAATGGGCTTTGGAGCGTTCATATCAGGTATTGGAAAATACACGCGCTCCACAATGTAAAGAGACTGCTTATCGTATTGCCAACGAAATTGCTGATGAAGACGTCGAACTATGCCGTAAGATTGGTGAAAATGGCCTAAAAATCATACAAGGAGTTGCTGAGAATAAACCAGCAGGTGAAGTCGTGAATATATTGACTCACTGCAACGCGGGATGGCTGGCAACAGTGGATTGGGGTACTGCATTATCACCCATTTATATGGCACATGATGCAGGCATTAAAGTTCATGTTTGGGTTGATGAAACTCGTCCTCGCAATCAGGGGGGATTAACGGCTTTTGAATTAGGTTCACACGGTATACCACATACTTTAATTGCTGATAATGCAGGAGGTCACTTGATGCAACATGGGAAAGTGGATCTTTGTATTGTTGGTACAGACAGGACGACTGCCAGAGGGGATGTATGCAATAAAATTGGTACTTATCTTAAGGCTCTGGCAGCCAAAGCAAATCAAGTGCCATTTTATGTTGCCTTACCATCACCGACACTGGATTTTACGGTTTGGGATGGAGTAAAAAAGATCCCTATTGAACAACGTTCAGGTGAAGAGCAATCACATGTCTATGGGCTCACTTCGGAAGGGAAGCGCAATTGGGTCAATATCGTTCCGCAAGAAACACTTTGTGGAAATTATGCTTTTGATGTCACACCAGCAGAATTAGTTACCGGATTAATTACAGAACGCGGGATCTGTGATGCCAGTACAAAAGGATTGCGCACGCTTTTCCCTGATTTATACCAGAAATATTTGTAATGGCTATTTTTTATGGTAAATAGAAAACATATCTGCCAGTCAATCATTGAAGCTTGTCTTAAGATGAATGCACTGGGTTTAAATCAAGGAACATCGGGAAATATCAGTGCTCGCTATCAGGATGGTTTTCTTATCACTCCCAGTGGTGTTCCCTATGAACGATTGACCCCAGATCAGATTGTCTACATCAAACATGACGGGAAAACTGAACCGGATAAAGTGCCATCAAGTGAATGGCATTTTCATCTATCCTGCTATCAAGCACGCCCTGAGTTGAATGCCGTTGTGCACAACCATGCTGTCAATGCAACAGCAGTTTCCATACTCAATCATTCCATCCCTGCTATTCATTATATGGTGGCGGTGACAGGGACAGATCATATTCCCTACTCAACCTTTGGAACTCCTGAACTGGCAAAGAGTGTCAAGGAAGGAATTAAGTACAGTAACGCACTGTTAATGCAACATCACGGCATGATCGCGATGGAAGCCAATCTGGAAAAAGCACTATGGCTGGCAAATGAGGTGGAAATACTAGCAAAACTTTATTTAAAAATCCTGCTTGTTGTTGGAAATGCCGCAAAAAATATTCCGATACTTTCTTCCGAAGAAATGCAACGAATCTTGACAAAATTTAAAAATTATGGATTAAAAACTCAGTAACAAGGTAAAAAAAACAGTATTTTCTAATCTTATTGAGGGACTATGCTGTTTTTACATAATCTAAGTAAAAACCAGATACAGATTTTTTCTGTATATTATTTTATGGCTGGATTATAAATAGCTGGATGAAAATGGTGGGTCGTGCAGGATTCGAACCTGCGACCAATTGATTAAAAGTCAACTGCTCTACCGACTGAGCTAACGACCCAACTAGGTAATTATGATTTTGATATCTAAATGGTGGGTCGTGCAGGATTCGAACCTGCGACCAATTGATTAAAAGTCAACTGCTCTACCGACTGAGCTAACGACCCAATTAGATAATTTTGATTTTGATATTTAAGATGGTGGGTCGTGCAGGATTCGAACCTGCGACCAATTGATTAAAAGTCAACTGCTCTACCGACTGAGCTAACGACCCATCGTAAATATCGCTGTGATACTGCGGAACAATCTAATGAAGTGGTGGGCGATACCAGATTCGAACTGATGACCCCCTCCTTGTAAGGGAGATGCTCTACCAACTGAGCTAATCGCCCACTTCATGATGACTATTACTGCATGATGACTATTACTGAAAAGTTATTGTAACGGCATCTATATCACTGAGTTATGATTGGTGGGCGATATCGGACTCGAACCAATGGCCCCCTCCTTGTAAGGGAGATGCTCTACCAACTGAGCTAATCGCCCAATCATAAAATCATTTTTTATCACTACGGTTGCCACTTTCTCCAGCTTATTACTACGAGAGAATGGTGGGCGATACCAGATTCGAACTGATGACCCCCTCCTTGTAAGGGAGATGCTCTACCAACTGAGCTAATCGCCCCGTCGTGATGGAGTCGCATTATAGGGATAGTTCGAGGTGAGTCAACGGTTTTTATTACTAAAATTTCTGTTCGTCGCAAAATTACACAGAATGAAACAATTATAGTCACTTTGAGTTATCATTTAGGCAATGTATTTTACCTTTTCTCAATAACCTACCATTAACGCCATTGAGGAATTGAAGTCCAGTGATAAAATAACCCCCACTATTGTTATTTCAATCATCCAAAACGTTCTCTGAAAAGTGAAATGTAATTAAGGCAATTCCCGATGAGTAAAATAAAAACCCGTTTTGCGCCAAGTCCTACTGGCTATCTTCACGTTGGCGGCGCACGCACTGCCCTTTATTCCTGGTTATACAGCCGCCATAACAAAGGTGAATTTGTTCTGCGCATTGAAGACACTGATCTGGAACGTTCAACTCAGGAAGCCATTGATGCGATTATGGACGGAATGAACTGGTTAAATCTGAATTGGGATGAAGGCCCTTATTATCAGACCAAACGTTTCGACCGTTATAATCAGGTTATTGATGAAATGCTGGAACAAAATACAGCGTATCGCTGCTATTGTTCTAAAGAGCGCTTGGAACAATTACGTGAAACTCAGATGGCAAATGGCGAAAAACCACGTTACGACGGTCGTTGCCGTGATAGTGAGTGCCAGCATATCCATAATGAGCCACATGTTGTGCGTTTCCGCAACCCACAGGAAGGCTCGGTTATTTTTAATGACAGCATCCGTGGCCCGATTGAATTCAGTAACCAAGAGTTGGACGATTTGATCATTCGCCGTACTGATGGCTCACCAACTTATAATTTCTGTGTTGTCATTGATGACTGGGATATGGAAATCACTCACGTTATTCGTGGGGAAGACCACATCAATAACACCCCGCGTCAAATTAATATTCTGAAAGCGCTCGGTGCACCAGTACCAGAATATGCTCATGTTTCTATGATCCTCGGTGACGATGGTAAAAAATTATCCAAACGTCATGGTGCCGTCAGCGTGATGCAATATCGTGATGATGGCTATCTGCCGGAAGCACTTTTGAACTATCTGGTTCGTTTGGGATGGTCACATGGCGATCAGGAAATTTTCAGTGTTGAAGAAATGACTGAGCTGTTCAGCCTTGACGCTATCAGCAAATCAGCCAGCGCCTTCAACACTGAAAAACTGCAATGGTTGAACCATCATTACATTAATACCCTGCCAGCGGAAAAAGTAGCTGTTCATTTAGCATGGCATATTGAACAACAAGGTATTGATACACGTACTGGCCCGGAACTAGTTGACCTGATTAAACTGTTGGGTGAACGCTGCAAGACATTGAAAGAAATAGCCAACGCTTGCCATTATTTCTATGAAGAGTTTACAGAGTTCGATGCAGATGCTGCGAAAAAACATCTGCGACCGGTGGCCCGTCAGCCATTAGAAGTTGTCCGTGAAAAACTGGCTGCTATTACCGAATGGACACCAGAGAATATCCATCATGCAATTCAGTCAACGGCTGACGAATTAGAAGTCGGCATGGGTAAAGTTGGTATGCCACTACGTGTTGCAGTTACTGGTGCTGGTCAATCTCCGAGTGTTGACGTCACTATCCACGCTATTAATCAGGCACGTTCACTCTCTCGTATTGATAAAGCTCTGGCTTATATTGCCCAGCGTGAAGCGCAATAATCAGCATTAAAAAATCGGCCAAAATAAGTTATAAAGGCACACAATTTATTGTAGTGCCTTTATTTTTTATTCTCCCAACCAAACATTGATGGCTTTTTCAGCGTTTACACCGGAAATATTAATGAATCCGTTGACAGAGTTCTTTGGGTTTCATATGATGCGCTCCGTTCCACAGGATTTTGATTTGGGGCTATAGCTCAGCTGGGAGAGCGCTTGCATGGCATGCAAGAGGTCAGCGGTTCGATCCCGCTTAGCTCCACCAAATACTTATCCTAAGCCACAATTGTGGGGCTATAGCTCAGCCGGGAGAGCGCTTGCATGGCATGCAAGAGGTCAGCGGTTCGATCCCGCTTAGCTCCACCAAAATTCTGAATCCCTGAAAGCGCAAGTTTTCAGGGATTTTTCTTGTGGCTGAATATAATGAAACCAGCCCGTCTGTTAAAACATCAAATCATCGTAATACTTTTTATTTTTAAACTGAAAGTTCCATCCGAATAATTTGAGTCTACGTCAATAAAGGGGGTTGGATCTCAGATTGGTCTTAACATGCTGGTTATCTTACGTACGAATACCTTTACTAGTGCAACACAAGTAGCTGCATATCTTGGTGTTATTCCTATTGAAAAGCAGTCAGGCACATCGGTGCATGGTAGAGTGCGCTTATCTAAAACGGATCCTGCTGAAATCCGTGCTAAGTTGTTTATGTCTGCACTAACTGCAATTCGTTTTAACCCCACATAAATGATTTATATAATAAATTGATTAATAAAGGAAAGGCGAAAATGTTGGCTTTAGGAGCTGCGATGCGTAAATTAGTTCATTTGTGCTACGGGGTACTAAATACGCAGCAATTATATGATGAAAACTATGCTATCAAAACTTGACAATCAAGACGGTAGCTTATTATGTGAATGCAAGTTTCTATATGCCGATTTCATTATTGGTTTGTACACTAAAGATACTCTTGTCATAGACATTGCTATTAGTATCACAATATTTTTATTCTTTTTTCAGCTTTTTGATTCTATACACTCCATATTATCAGGTATTTTACCAGGGTTTCATGAGACTAAAATAGTATTCTACGTGCCCATTTTAGGTTACTGGTTTGTTGGAATACCTCTTGGTTTTACATTAGGACTAACGGATTTCATCACTGAAAGAATGGGTAACTCAAGATGTTAACTAACATTCTTACTGATGATCTGGCAGGCACAAGCAATTTATTTGTTAATCTATTGAATTTTAATATCGAATACGAATCTGATTGGTTTATAGCAATGTCTTCTGAATCAGATGGGCAAGTTTCAGCTTTTTTAAGGACAAGTAAATTTATCCCAGATTCATATCAAAAATCTTGTCAGGGGCTGATTATCACGTTTGTCGTTAAGGATGTTGAACCCTATTTTTCAAAAGCCAAAACCCTTGCTCTGGAAATTATTGAACCACCACGTGATTTGCCCTATGGTCAGCGTCGTCTTTTAATTAAAGATAAAAGTGGTGCGCTGATCGATATTTCAGCACCAACAGCTCCACTTGACCGCAATTATGGCTAATCAGTTTTTTTCAATGGCTTTACCAATGAATCCAACCCTTCAATTTTAATTGCAAGGGTCATTTCCATTAGTGCACCCAGTTTCCCTTGTGGAAATTCCCCCTTACGGGCAAACCAAAGTAAATACTCTTCAGGAAGATCTATTAACATCCGTCCTTTGTATTTACCAAATGGCATGGCAGTGTTGGCGATCTCCAGCAAATTTTCTTTATTCATCATGCCGACCTATTGAGTCATTTTATCTTTATATAAAAGATAAAATTCAAATTGCTAAGAAAATTAAATGCTCATTACCAGTCCGGTAATTGCAGCCGACAGGAAACTCACCAATGTTGAGCCAAACAGTAGTTTCAGGCCAAAACGCGCAACAGTATTCCCCTGTTTTTCATTCAAGCCTTTAATAGCACCGGCAACAATACCAATGGATGAAAAGTTGGCAAAGGAAACCAAGAATACAGACAGGATACCTTTTGAACGATCACTCAATTGTCCTGCAATTTCCTGTAAACTCTGCATTGCAACAAATTCATTAGAAACCAGTTTAGTTGCCATGATACTACCTACTTTCAGTGCTTCATCACTGGGAATGCCAATGATCCAGGCAAATGGATAGAAAACATACCCCAGACATTCCTGGAAAGAAATACCAAATGCCATATCAAAAACGGCGTTGATACCCGCAATCAAGGCAATAAAGCCGATCAGCATGGCCGCTACAATCAAAGCGACTTTGAAACCAGCCAGAATGTACTCGCCCAGCATTTCAAAGAAACTTTGCCCTTCATGCAGATTGCTCATATGGATATCCCCTTCACTTTCAACAGAGTAAGGGTTGATAAGGGACAGAACGATAAAGGTACTGAACATGTTAAGTATCAGGGCCGCTACCACATATTTTGCATCCAGCATTGTCATGTAAGCACCTACGATAGACATAGATACCGTAGACATCGCTGTTGCCGCCATTGTGTACATCCGACGCTCAGACATTTTGTTCAATACATCTTTATAAGCGATAAAATTCTCTGATTGTCCCAGAATCAATGAACTGACCGCATTGAACGACTCTAGTTTTCCCATGCCATTAACTTTGGACAACATAGTACCAATTGCACGAATGATAATTGGCAGAATTTTTATATGTTGCAGGATACCGATCAAAGCAGAGATAAAGATGATAGGACAAAGTACATTCAGGAAGAAAAATGCCAGATTTGCTTCAATCATACCACCGAAAACAAAGCTAGTACCTTTCACGGCATAAGACAGTAAGTGGACAAACAAGCTGTCAAACCCTTTGACGATCCCTAATCCAGCATTGGAATTAAGGAAAAACCACGCCAGAACAAGTTCAATAACAAGTAACTGAATAATATACCGAATCCGAATATCTTTCCGGTTATTACTCGCAAAAACCGCCAAGCCGCCAATGACCGCTAGAGCGAGAACAAAGTGAAAAATATGAGGCATAAAAGAACTCCAAACATGACGAGGTGCAAATTTATAATAGCATTTTTGCAACATACGATAATAAATATTGATAACTATCACATAAATTTACTATAGAGTGGCAACAAATTCCTATTTAGCAAACCTGATCACACTTTAAGCCGGAACGTGGCGACTAATGTATGCAAAAATATCTTATTTAAAGGCACTATTAAGGTTTATTATCAAGCATCCTAATAGCACCTCTTTCCTGAAAGTTTTCTTTTCTATTTATTATTCACCTAAAAGACGAAGCATTTTTTCTTCATCAATCACAGTTATACCCAATTCTGCCGCTTTGGCTAATTTAGATCCCGCAGCCTCACCCGCAATCACCAAATCTGTTTTCTTGGAGACACTGCCTGTGACTTTCGCGCCCAACGCAACTAATTTGTCTTTGGCCTCATCCCGGGATAAAAGGTTTAATGAGCCAGTCAAAACTACGGTCTTACCCGCAAATGGGCTATCGATTTCTTCTGGTTGCGGTATTTCCGCCGCTTCCCAACAGATGCCAATATTATTGACAAGATCATCAATTACTGTCTGGTTATGCGGTTCGTTAAAGAAATTAACTACATGGCTGGCAACCACACCACCTACATCTTGTACAGCAATTAATGCTTCCGTATCTGCTGCACGCAATTTTTCCAATGTGCCAAAATGTGCAACTAAATTAGCCGCAGTGGCTTCTCCAACTTCACGAATGCCTAAAGAATAGATGAAACGGGCAAATGTGGTTTTCTTGGATTTTTCCAGAGCATTAACCACATTCTGAGCGGATTTTGGCCCCATTCGCTCAAGGCCGGTTAATTGCCCTGCGGTCAAACGGAAAAGATCGGCTGGTGTTTTGACATATTCCTTATCAACCAACTGTTCAATAATTTTCTCTCCCATTCCATCCACATCCATCGCACGACGGGAAACAAAGTGTCTGAGCGCTTCTTTACGTTGTGCCCCACAAAATAAGCCACCTGTACAACGCGCTACAGCCTCGCCTTCAATACGTTCGATATCAGAACCACAAACAGGACAATGCTGTGGGAAAGTTACTCCCTGGCTTTCTGTTGGTCTTTGCTCCTTTACCACACCAACAACTTTCGGAATCACATCACCTGCCCGGCGAATAATGACGGTATCTCCTATACGCAGCCCCAGTCGTTCAATTTCATCCGCATTGTGTAATGTAGCGTTACTGACTATCACACCTGCAACCTGTACTGGTTCCAGACGTGCAACTGGTGTAATTGCCCCTGTGCGTCCTACCTGAAACTCGACATCACGTACGATTGTTATCTGTTCTTGTGCAGGAAACTTAAATGCGGTTGCCCAACGTGGAGCTCTGGCTACAAACCCCAATGTTTCCTGTAATTCAAGGGAGTCCACTTTAATGACAACACCATCAATGTCGAAACCCAGAGTCGGGCGCTGTTGCTCTACCTCGTGGTAAAAATCCAATACTTGTTGGGTTCCCTGACACAATTTCACTTTATCGCTAACCGGCAGCCCCCATTGTTTGAATTGCATCAGCCGCTCGTAGTGGCTTGCTGGCAACTCTCCACCGTCAATCACACCAATGCCATAACAATAAAAAGTCAGCGGACGCTTGGCTGTAATACGTGGGTCGAGCTGGCGCAGTGATCCTGCGGCTGCATTGCGAGGGTTAGCAAATACTTTATTACCTGTACGGCGCGCTTCTTCATTGAGTTTTTCAAAACCCGTTTGCTTCATAAAGACTTCACCACGAATCTCAACACGAGCAGGAATGTTGTCTCCTTTCAAACGCAGAGGAATCGCGCGAATTGTACGAATATTGGCGGTAATATTTTCTCCTGTCGTACCATCCCCACGAGTCGCAGCCTGTACTAATTCGCCATTTTCATACAACAGGCTGACAGCCACACCATCGAGTTTAAATTCACAACAGAATACCAATTCGCGACTGTCTTTCAGACGATCACGAACACGTTTATCAAATACCAGATAACTTTCTTCATCGAATACATTATCCAGAGATAACATCGGAATTTCGTGACGAACCTGCTCAAATGCAGTTAATGGCGCTGCTCCAACCCGTTGGGTAGGAGAATCTGCCGTAATCAACTCTGGATGCTGTTCTTCCAGTGATTTCAACTCACGCATTAAGCGATCGTATTCCACATCAGGGATCTCTGGCGCATCCATAACATGATACAAATACTCATGATGACGCAATGTTGTTCTTAGTTCGTTGATTGTTTGAATAATATTTTTCATGACTTCTCACCAGAGATGAAAAACCCCCGACTAGGCGGGGGCTTAATACTAAAAAGAGGATTTATTCTTGGGCGCTGAGTGTATCACGAATACGTGCCTTATAAGATTCGATCATTTGCGGTGTAAGCATTTTACGCTCGGCATCTAACACCACACCACCCACATCAGAAGCAATACGCTGCGCTGCCTGTAACATCAGTTTGAAATTCTGATTAGAATCACCATATGAAGGTACGAGCATAAACATTGAGATCCCCGGAGTGCTGAAATCTACCATATGTTCTGGATCAAATGACCCCGGCTTAACCATATTAGCCAAACTGAACAGTACCGCACCACTACCCGATGGATTTAAGTGACGATGGAAGATATTCATATCACCAAACCGGAAACCTGATTGCAAAATGCTCTGAAGCAGTACTTCGCCATTTAGTTCCTGACCATGATGGGCAGCTACATGTAATACCAACACGGTTTCTTTTTTAGTTTGCTCAGTCTCAGCTTTCGTTGCATTTTCCAACTTTGACTGCTCTTGAACAGCTTCCGTTTCCGCACCTTCTGCACTATTTTTCTCAACAGATTCAAACAGGCCAAGTTGTGATTCTTTCTGGCTTTCATCAATAGCTTTCACCTTTGCCACAGATGTTTCAGGTTGCTGCTTTGAAAGTAAAGGATCAACTCCATCATCAGATGTTACTTCTGATAAATCAGGTGAATCGCGCTCAATAACCGACTCTTCACGATGTTCATGACGAGACTTAACTGGCTCCTGAACACGTGATTTTGACGAATTATCAAACAGTTCATCGCCATCATTATCCTCTAATAACTCTTCCCGACGCTCCTGTTTATGAGGTTTCACTGGGCGATCACGAAAGAGTGACGAACGCTCTTTACGGCTGGTCCACAACCCATGTAATAGCAAAGCTATTATGGCTATCGCACCAACAACGATTAATATCAGACGCAAATCCTGCATCATTGCTGTCTCTGTTGTTTAAATTAATTGCCACCACGGCGGAATATTCTTTAGATAAGAGTATTTGTCAAATAGCACAAGTGCAAGCCTCTACAGACTTTTCTTATCATAAAGAGAGGTATCTCCTGTTTTTCCGAGTGTTTTTCACACACAAAACTACTGGTCAGTGGAAAATCCTGCCTATATCATACCGTCTCAATCCTCTAAGAGAGAATAAGAAAATATGACGAATTCGAAAAAATTGCCAAAACATTTAGGCGGATTTCATTATATTGTACAAGGTTGGCATTTAATAACCCGCCCTGGCATCAAGAGATTCGTTCTATTGCCTCTACTGGCTAATATCTTACTATTCGGCAGCTCTTTCTGGTGGTTATACCAAAGGCTGGATGGCTGGATACAATGGGCGCTCAATAAAGTACCAAATTGGATGCAATGGCTCAGTTATTTGTTGTGGCCACTGGCTGTTATTTCTGTGCTACTGATTTTCACCTACCTTTTCAGCACATTAGCGAATTTTATTGCTTCTCCGTTTAACGGATTATTAGCAGAAAAATTAGAATCTCAGTTGACGGGTATCCCTGCGCCGGACACAGGTGTTCTTGACCTAATAAAAGATACGCCCCGCATTCTGAAACGCGAAATAGTCAAAATTCTCTACTATATTCCGCGCGCTATCGCCCTCTTATTGTTGTACTTTATTCCGGGTATCGGGCAGACTGTGGCTCCGGTTATCTGGTTTATTTTCAGTGCATGGATGCTGGCTATCCAATACTGTGATTACCCGTTTGATAACCACAAAATCAGCTTTGCCAATATGCGTAATACCCTACGACAAGACAAAATTGACAATCTCCAGTTTGGGGCCGCAGTCAGTATATTAACCATGATCCCAATCATTAATCTGTTTATTATTCCTGTTGCCGTCTGTGGCGCTACCGCTATGTGGGTTGACCATTATCGCACTCAGCATGTTCTGAACAACCATTCTCCTCATCAATAATTACTAATATAAAAATGAACAGGAATAACGAAATAGAATAAAAATACAGGAGAGTAATACAATAAATTACTAAATATTCTTTTATATAATAAGAATAGATTTAAACTTTATTTCCATTAATAAGATGTTCGCGTATGGTTAATTAATCAGAATTTAAGAGTATCTTAGGGGCAATCGGACAATGAGCAAAATTTATGAAGATAATTCGTTAACCATCGGTCACACTCCACTTGTACGCTTAAAAAATTTCGGGAATGGTCGCATTCTGGCAAAAATAGAGTCTCGTAATCCAAGTTTCAGTGTGAAATGCCGTATTGGCGCCAACATGATTTGGGATGCAGAGAAACGTGGCATTCTGACAAAAGGCAAAGAGCTTATCGAGCCAACCAGTGGTAATACAGGTATTGCACTTGCTTATGTCTCAGCAGCCCGCGGCTATAAACTGACATTAACAATGCCGGAAACCATGAGTTTAGAACGTCGTAAGCTGTTAAGAGCACTGGGCGCTAACTTAGTGTTGACCGAAGGTGCTAAAGGCATGAAAGGGGCTATCGATAAAGCGAATGAGATCCATGACAACGCGCCGGAGCGTTATGTCCTGCTACAACAGTTCAGTAATCCAGCAAACCCTAAAATTCACGAAAAAACCACCGGACCAGAAATTTGGGAAGATACCGATGGTGATGTCGATGTTTTTGTCGCTGGCGTAGGTACAGGAGGCACGATTACTGGCGTTGCCCGTTATCTGAAAAATACGCAGGGCAAACAGGTAACTATTGTTGCCGTAGAGCCGGAAGATTCGCCTGTGATCAGCCAAAAACTTGCTGGCGAAGAACTTAAACCAGGCCCACACAAAATTCAGGGGATTGGTGCAGGTTTTATCCCTGATAACCTGGATTTAACATTAGTTGACCGTGTGTTTAAAATCAGTAATGAAGAAGCGATTAAAATTGCTCGTGAACTCACTGAAAAAGAAGGAATTCTTTCCGGTATATCTTCAGGTGCTGCCGTTGCCGCTGCTATCAAATTATCTCAGGAAGACGAATACAAAGATAAAAATATTGTTGTCATCCTACCTTCTTCTGCTGAACGTTACCTGAGCACAGCACTGTTTGCTGATTTGGTCACTGACTAATTTATCACCTCATTATTTTTCAATTTTATTGATAAAAAAGCACCGTGAGGGTGCTTTTTTGTGCATCAGATCAAAGTTTAAAACTTTCCTAGATGATTTATTCAAGTAGCTTTAGTATTTAACCAGTAATTATTTTGATGCACGAAATTAATCGCAGACAACCACAAAGAACTCTGTTTGGTTTTAGCTCGTTATTCGGTTGGTGTGTGTTAACATTCAATCAACAATTGAATGGCATCAAGTGTGTTAATTTTTTGATAATGATTTAATACACTTTATACCCAATAAATTTCGAGTTGTATCAAGGTTGCAAATGAATGCCGCCAAAGAAACAACTTGAAAGAAAAAAGGTACATATCATTATCAGTTTAACGGTTGTACAAGTCAGAAATAATCCGGCTAAAGTCTAAACTAGCTTTAGCATTCTCTTGGCTTATCAACGAAAATTTAAGTTATTGAGGAAATACTATGTTCCAGCAAGAAGTTACTATTACTGCACCAAATGGCCTTCACACCCGCCCTGCTGCACAGTTCGTCAAAGAAGCAAAGGGTTTTTCTTCTGATATCACTCTTACTTCCGGCGGTAAATCAGCCAGTGCGAAAAGTCTGTTTAAGTTGCAAACGCTGGGACTGACTCAAGGAACTGTTGTAACAATCTCTGCTGAAGGTGAAGATGAGCAACAAGCTGTTGAACATTTAGTTAAACTGATGGGTGAATTGGAATAATCATCCGTTTGTAAAACCAGTCTATTTCATATCATCCAATTCTATCCCCAGAAAAACAAAATCTGGGGATATTTAGAGCCTGCCCTCTGAAGGCGCAATGAAATATAATCACCCGCAGTTAAGGTCATATAATATGATTTCAGGCATCTTAGTATCACCAGGTATTGCTTTCGGTAAAGCATTATTACTGAAAGAAGATCCCATTATTATCAATCACAAAAAAATCATTCCTGAACAAGTCGAACAAGAGATCTCACGCTTTAAACAAGGGCGCGACAAAGCCTCTGCTCAATTAGAAGTCATTAGAAATACAGCAGAAAAAAATTTGGGGGCAGAAAAAGCCGAAATCTTCGAAGGCCACATCATGTTGCTGGAAGATGAGGAACTGGAGCAGGAAATCATTACCCTGATAAAGAAAAATCTGACTACAGCAGATGCCGCTATTTATTCAGTGATCGAAGATCAGGCCAAGGCACTGGAAGAACTGGATGATGAATATTTGAAAGAGCGTGCTGCCGATGTTCGTGATATTGGTAAACGCCTGCTGAAAAATATTCTGGGTATGCCGATTATTGACTTAGGCTCTATCACAAAAGAAGTTATTCTGGTTGCCAATGATTTAACACCTTCAGAAACCGCACAACTTAATCTGGATAAAGTACTGGGTTTCATTACTGACTTAGGTGGCCGCACCTCTCATACCTCAATCATGGCACGTTCGTTGGAATTACCCGCAATTGTAGGAACAACTAACGCCACAACCCAAATAAAAAATGGCAGTTACCTTATCTTAGATGCTGTCAATAATCACATCTACGTAGACCCATCTGACACTGAAATTGAACAACTAAAAAAAACCAAAAGTGAATATTTGTCAGAAAAAGCAGAGCTGGCAAAACTGAAAGATCTGCCTGCTATCACGTTGGATGGTCATCAAGTGGAAGTTTGCGCCAATATCGGTACAGTCCGCGATATTGCGGGTGCAGAGCGTAACGGTGCAGAAGGCGTAGGTTTATACCGCACTGAATTCTTGTTTATGGATCGTGATTCTCTGCCGACTGAAGAAGAGCAGTTTGAAGCCTATAAAGCAGTCGCAGAAACTGTTGTTAATCAATCGGTTATTATCCGTACTATGGATATCGGTGGTGATAAAGATCTGCCTTACATGAACCTGCCCAAAGAAGAGAACCCATTCCTTGGCTGGCGTGCAATCCGAATTTGCCTTGATCGTAAAGAAATCTTACATTCTCAATTACGTGCTATTCTGCGAGCTTCCGCATTTGGTAAACTCCGCATCATGTTCCCTATGATTATTTCAGTTGAGGAAATCCGGGAGCTGAAAGCAGAACTGATGTTGCTCAAAGATCAATTACGCAATGAAAATAAGGCGTTTGATGAATCAATTGAAGTCGGCATCATGGTAGAAACGCCTGCTGCTGCAACCATTGCTAAACATCTTGCAAAAGAAGTTGACTTTTTTAGTATTGGGACAAACGATCTAACTCAGTATACTCTTGCGGTAGACCGTGGTAATGAGCTGATCTCTCATCTTTATAACCCAATGTCACCAGCAGTGTTGAGTCTTATCAAACAAGTTATTGACGCCTCACACGCAGAAGGTAAATGGACGGGCATGTGTGGAGAGCTGGCTGGAGATGAACGCGCTACACTATTGCTCTTAGGCATGGGATTGGATGAATTCAGTATGAGTGCAATATCAATTCCAAGTATTAAGAAAATCATCCGTAATGCAAATTACGATGATGCAAAAGCACTGGCAGAGCAAGCATTGACTCAGCCGACCGCACAGGAATTGATGGAGTTGGTTGACACTTTCATCAGAGAAAAAACTCTCTGCTAAATACGTTAACCAAAATAGCACGTTAGCCAGAATACGGTTCCATTAAAACAATTAGGAGAAGATTTATGGGTCTGCTTGATAAACTGAAATCTTTGGTTTCAGATGATAAGAAAAACAGCGGCAGTATTGAAATTATCGCCCCGTTATCAGGTGAGATAGTTAATATCGAAGATGTTCCAGATGTTGTTTTTGCTGAAAAAATTGTAGGTGATGGTATCGCCATTAAACCTACAGGCAATAAGATTGTCTCTCCTGTTGATGGAACCATTGGTAAAATCTTCGAAACTAATCACGCTTTTTCTATCGAATCCGATAGTGGGATAGAACTGTTCGTTCATTTCGGTATTGATACCGTTGAACTGAAAGGCGAAGGCTTTAAACGTATTGCCGAAGAAGGTCAGCGTGTGCAAAAAGGCGATCTGGTTTTAGAATTTGATTTGGCATTTCTGGAGGAAAGAGCTAAATCAACCTTAACTCCTGTTGTTATTTCTAACATGGATGAAATCAAAGAGTTATCTAAACTGAATGGTGCTGTGACCGTCGGTGAATCTGTCATCATGCGCATCAAAAAGTAACAACGCCATTGATGAGTTGTATGTGAATCGCCTCTGTTTTATCGGGTTAAGCAATAACGATATCTGATAAAACAGGGCGGTTTTTTATGGGTAAACAAAAAGCTTTTTTATAGATAAACAAAAAACCTAGTACGTATAAAAACCCTTACCTGTTTTACGCCCTAAATGCCCCGCATCAACCATTGTCCGCATCAACGGGCAAACACGGTACTTCGGATCCTGAAACATTTGATAGAGCACCTCAAGAGAATTAACGACGGTGTCAATACCGATCAAATCGGCGGTTTCCAATGGCCCCATTTTATGGCCGAAACAGCCTTTAAATATTGCGTCCACATCCGCTGGCTGAGCGATACCATCTTGTATCGTAAATGCAGCCTCATTCATGAATAAATGGGAAATTCGATTAGAAACAAAACCAGGGCCATCTTTTACCACAACCGCATTCTTACCCAGTTTTTCCAGGATCTGCAAACATCGTTCCTGAGTCTGCTCTGCGGTATTAAAACCAATAATCACCTCAACAGTAGGCTTTAAATACACTGGATTCATAAAATGCACCCCAATCACCTGCGACGGTACACGATGGAACGAACCCAGTTTTGTGATGGGAATGCAGGAAGTATTCGCCGCCAGTACCGCATGGGGAGCAATAAATTCGGCCATACTCGCATATAGTGCTTGTTTTAAGGCAATATTCTCGGTGATATTTTCGACGATAAACTCGCAATCGGACACCACAGATAAATCCTGCGACCAGACGATGTTTTGTACTATTGTTTCAGGCGTTTTTCCTTTCGCGAGCGGGCTGAACAGTGGTGCATAAGCCGCGGTTTCCGTAATACTCTCTCTGCTTTTCTCACAAGAAAGCGCATCTTTTTCGATAACAACAACATCATGCCCCCGCAACGCACAGTCGAAGGCAAGGCTGGAGCCGATATTACCGCCGCCAACCACAGCTATTTTAAGTTTTGACATAGTGACTATTTCTTATCGGGTTTAAGAAGGATTATGAGCAATGAAACTCAGGTTGCCGCTTTACTCAATTAGTTGAATCAGGAGAGACCAGCTCCCACTGCCCAAACAGCGTCAAACCGACTGCTTTTGCCAACGCCGAAGACGCAAGATTATCGATCTGGCATCGGTACTGGGGTTCATACCCTTGGGCATAAGCATGTTTACTGATTGCACGCACCACTTTTCTGGCATGGCCTTTACCTCTGAAAGCTTCTAAGGTCAGTACTCCCATATCGGCAATTTGCGCATTATCCCACGGGTACATGCTGGCAGCGCTGATCAGACGGTCTTGGTCAAAAACGCCAAATACTGCCCAGTGATCCAGTTCGACATAAGCACCATCCAAATCTTGCTCCGAAGCGGAAGATTGGAACTCAGAGAAGAGATCTTTATCTTTCTTTTCCGTTAGCTGGCGCAGTGTACTATCCGAATTTTCCTGCAATAACTTACGCTTTTCTTCTTCTGAAAAATAAAAAATATAATCTGCACCGTGCAAAGTAATGTCTGCCGCATTTAATTTCTGGCGAAAGATCGATTCAGACATCTTTTCTTGATGATAAAGCCCCGCTTTTTCGGCCAGTTCTGGAGTTATAACCGCCATAACCCGCCCATCCGTGGTTTCCAATACCATCACACGATCATCTTCTGCCAGATTAGCATTGGTAACGAGAGTAAAAACATTATCACTATAAATAATATCTCCATTTAGTAACGGAGCTTGCCAAAAATCAGTTATTGCTTTTGAAAATAAGGGCATATTTCTTACTCGCTTGAGTTAGGGTCATGCTGGTGATCTTCCAGAGAAGCAGAAAAAATTCATTTTTCACTCCCTAAAAATTAAACTCTGAATCGATATCCTGATCGTTCGTCTGTGCGAACAACTCCGGCGCATATCCATAATTGAGGCTTTTAAGCAGTTCTTGTATTTCCTCTTCAGGATTGGTGATAACTTCATCTATCAACACAAAGAAATAATCAAATATCGCTCTGGCAATGGTTTCGCTGAACATCTGTTGGCGAAGCTGTATCGTACAATTAAAAGACTCTATAGTTTCAGATACATCCATTGCTAAATCGAACTTGACTGCTTCTAATGTCAGTTCAAGCCGAGAAAATTTGCTTTCTCCATTCACATCATCATTTCTGTCAACTCCACTCAGGCTCAAAGGCAGGTAACCGAACACCACATCGAACAGTGGATGTTTACCCTGACGATTTTGAATTTGCGGTTCAGTGCTGAGATCTTCCAGTAATGCACTCATCGGATAAGTTTGGTAAGGCACACTTTCAGCCCATTGAGCGTTAAGTTGCAGCAAGTAATCCGCCATCGGCAGATCGGCCTCCGGCTCAATCTTTAAAGCCAGCATGTTGACAAGATAACCGACCAGCTTCAGCTCTTCTGGTTGTATACGCCCGGTGACCGGAACACCAAGCAAGAAAGCGTCGGCACGGGCAATTTTTGCAATCAAAACACCAAATACCCCAAGGAAGAATGCAAAGGGAGATAAACCAAGCTCATCGCATAACTGTCTAATTTCCGTGCTGGTGTGTGAGGAGAGATCTTTCTCCAGCGTGATACCTTGCTCTCTTTCTGTATCAGTATGCCAGTCATAGCCTTCTGCTACAGGCAACGACAACGGAGCAGGCAGAGGTAACAGATTGGCAAGCCAATAGGCTTTCTCTTTCCTCACTTTATCTTCGCTTTCAGACTTTTGCCTGTAGCACCTATAAGCAGCAAAACTATATTCCGGAGCCGGGAGTGATAATCCTTGCAACAAACGTTGAAAATCATCAGCAAGGACCCCTAAAGAAACAGCATCACAGACAATGTGATGAACAACGATAAGCACCTGATGGAATGGTGAATCATCTGACCCCGTGAGTATCATGGCCCGAATAGGTAAATCGGTATGCAGGTCGAAAGGCAAATTAGCGAATTGTGCCAGACGGGCAGAATTCTCTGCTTGATCCTCCCCTGCCTCAGATACCGATAATCCTACTTTGGCATCACGCTGAGGTAACATCATCAAATCGGCTCCCTGACGCTGAAACAGGCACTTCAAAACAGGATGTCTGTCAGCAACTTGTTCCAGCGCTTCCGCAATAGAAGACGCACTGATCGAACCGGGACACCGAAAAGCCATTGGCATGTTATAGCTACCATTGGCAAATGTGATTTGATGTATATACAGTAAATCCTGATCTGCGCTGGCAACGATCGGTTTATATAAATCAATCGGTTCGTATGAATCAGTGCGGGACAGAGTCGTCGGAGAATGTTGCTGTTCACTGAGAAACTGCCGTTCAATTTCACGGATGGTAGGTTGAGCAAAAAAATCTTGAATGGCTATCCGTTTTCCGATCTGTTTATACACTTTTTCTGCCATCACGATAGTCTTTAAGCTATCACCACCCAACGCCATAAATTTATCATCAATACCAATGCCATCAATGCCGAGGATCTGACTCCATATTACGGCAATTTCCTTTTGCATCTCGTTTGCCGGCGGCTGATAAGCAGACTGCAAAGTTTTTGGTCTGGGTTTTAATCTGATGTTGCTGGCTGGTTGTGATTTACCATTACTATTGGCAATTCGCCTTCCTCCCCAAGTATACAGCCTGTCTATAAACTGTCCCGCCGAGAAAATTTTCTGATTTTCACAATCATATTCACGCAAACTACGTTCAAACAGAGCAGGGAATTCAGCGCCAGAAAAGGCAACTTCATTACTTCCCCAGGTATGTTCTTCTGCTGAACGAGACTGCTCATCAAAATGTACCGTTTCCCAGTTCACAACAACCCAGCGGGGATTTTGTGGTTGTCGGTTTTGTCTCTGCCCCCAGCCGTTCAGAAACAAATTTGCTGCCGCATAGGGTGCATGAGCAATACCACCGAAAAACACCGACATAGAAGAGGTTACAAAGCAGTATTCAACCGGAATACTTTCGAACACTTTGCCAAGTACCGTAACAACCTGAGCTTTGGGTTTAAGTTGTGTGCCGTAATGTTCCGTATTGAGTTTAACTAACGGAGAGAACGACTCCCCATCAGTTACACCTGCTGCATGAATGACGGCGTAAATATCCCCCAGGCGATGACGAATAGATTCAAACAGAGCCAGCGCATTTTCTTCACTTTCCAGGGCATACGGGAAAATCTCTACCGCAGTCGCACCGGCTTTTTTTAATTCCATCTGCCAATCCTGCATTGCAGCCGTATCGGCGGGCTGGCGACTGATCAATGCCAGTCGTCCCTGAAAACGTTGGGCAATAACTTTTGCCATCGCTCTGGCCATTTTTCCGCCAGCCCCCGTGATCACATAGGTTTTCTCCATGAAGTGGGATTCGTCCACCACTTCATTTTCTTCCACATCCGGGCAACGAAAATCCTCAACGAACAGGCCTTCGCGATTTAGTTTCAGGGGGCCATGAATTGGTGATTGTAGTAATTGATTTAATGTGGCAGGCACCCAGTCAGCATCTGGGTCCTGCACACTTAAGAATGCGCATTCAACACCGGGTATCTCTTGCGGCAACACTAAAGCCAGCGCTTTTAGTACTGACTCTGTTAAAACAGACTCCGCGGAACATTCGCCTTTGGCTGTCACAGCCGGCACAATCAAGTAAATATGTACTGAGTTAAACGCAGAGAACTCATTCTCCGCCAAAACATTACCCAATTCAGCCAGTATTTGCAGAGAGGCCGGCGAAAAAGAAAATCCATCCGCAGGGAATAGCAATGACAACATCAAAGCCCGATTCTTTTGCAAATCACGCGAGAGTCCGGTCAGTGCATTTCTGACTTGCTCAGGAGACAACATATTCAGGCTGAACGCCTCAATCTGGCTTTTATCCACCCAGGCATTTACTGGCAATGCCTGATCAATCAGTATTACCGAATGAGGTGTTTCTTCCTGCACTGTTTTTTCTTGTACTGATGTTTTCGGTAAACGAATTGCTTTTGGTAAACGAATCGCTTTCCAGAATGGCAGTAACAAACCCGGCATATTTCTGGACAAACTATTCCCGCCCGTCGCAGCAATCACACCGGCAATCTGCTCCCAACTTTTGTCTGTAATATGTCCTGCGCCATGATCTTCACGCATAAAGGCATATCCGGGAACATCAAGAAGCGGTTGTCCATCAAAAGAAGGGAAAAGCCATTTTGCCGGTTCTTTTTCCTGACCAGACACCCAACTAGTGATAGCAGCCAACACTTCTGTATGCTTTTCTGATGGTACGGTGCTCTTTTCCAAAAATTGAGGGATCAGGATTGACTCATCATCTTCTTCCAGTTCCAAATACATTTTAATTTGCTGCATTAAGGCAAATTTCGAATCGGCGGCAAACATGATCCGGCACGAAAAATGATGCCGTTTGTTTAAAGTGTGGGATAACGCAGGGAGATCCAGATAAGATTGCGTTACCAACCAGTGAGATACTGACTCCAATTGCAGTGCCAGCGATGCCTTATTTTTCGCAGAGAAGGGAAAATAATAGACCTGGGATCGCATATCGCCATTATTCGCCTTTTCAGGCATGGAATTATCAGAGGGAGAAATATATTGCTGCAACACGATATGCGCATTGGTTCCACCAATACCAAAACTACTCACACCACCGGTGCGTAATTTCCCTTGTTCAGATGACCACGGTTCAGCACGGGTATTGATATAAAACGGTGCTTGCTCAAATCCCAATTGTGGATTAGGAGATTGGAAATGCAGCATAGGTGGGATCACACCATATCTGATGGCCATCACCATCTTGATAAAACCTGCTATACCGGCAGCGGAATCCAAATGCCCAATATTGGTTTTGACCGAACCGAGAGCACATTTATTTAGTCTGGTCGGTGGAATGGTTGCCTTACCAGAAGGGCGGTCTTCATTGAATACTTCACATAACGCCATAAATTCAATGCTGTCACCTAACGAAGTTGCCGTTCCGTGACACTCAATAAAATCCAAATCCGCTGCATCTACTTCTGCCAGCTGCAAAGCAGTACGGATCACATCTGCTTGCCCCTTAACACTAGGCGCTGTATAGCCGACTTTACGGGCACCATCATTATTAATAGCTGAACCTCTCAGGATCGCCCAGATAGGATCGTTATCTGCAATAGCATCCGCGGCTCGCCGCAATACGACAGCTCCCAAACCACTGCCAAATACGCTGCCGGTTGCTTCTGCATCAAAGGCTCTGGTCTTTCCATCTTTTGAAAACAACATTCCGTCCTGATAGATATACCCATTTTGTTGCGGTAACAACAGGCTAACTCCGCCTGCCACCGCGAAATCACACTCACCACTTAACAAACTCTGTACAGCCTGATGCACACTCACCAAACTGGTTGAACAAGCTGTCTGGAGGGTAAAACTGGGGCCTTCCAATCCCAGTTTCCAGGAAATCAGTGTACTCATGGCGTCTTTGTTGGCTAACTGAGAGGCAAGAAAACCACCAACATTTTCAACCTGCTCAGATAACATCACCTGCATTGTCCACTGTACTGTGCTGCGTGCCCCCAGAAACAACCCGATATTGCGTCCCCGTTTGTCCGGGTCAATACCGGCATTTTCCAGAGCATGCCAGACACATTGCATCATCAAACGGGTTTGCGGATCTAACAGTGCAGCCTCTGCCTGACTATATCCAAAAAACTCAGCATCAAAATAGTTAGCACCTTCCAGCACGCCATTAACCGGAACAAAATCTTTATTGCCTATTTTTTTGCTATCGTGCCCGGCCTGAAGCAATTCTCCTTCAGTAAAGCGGGAGATGCCATCCATCCCCATCAATAGATTGCGCCAAAATTCAGTACAGTTTTCTGCTCCCGGAAACTGACCTGATAAACCAACAACCGCGATATCCAAATCTTCTCTTATACTTACACTCATGATCCCTTACCTTGTTCCGAGTCTATAAAGTCATCAGGAGATAATCGTTGAATGAATTCAACGTGATTACCGCTTCGACGATGGATAGAAGCCTGCCCTTGCAGTTGTTGCATAAGCTCATCAGTATCTGTGCTGTCCGCATCGTCAGAAAAGAACATCTCAATGGGAATAGACGTTAATGACAGCGCCAGTATTCGCTCATGGAATGTCCTGCTTTCCAGTAATTGGTGCTGCAATAAATAATGACGCCACTCTTGATAGAGCGCAGGGAAGGTTTGCCGTAATGTTTCGACATCAGTATTCGCATTAATCTCAATACGTTCTCCGGCCAACTGGTTAATTTCACAGAAGAAATCAACAAACCCTGCATACAATGCACGACCATCAAATGCGTCCGTTTTAAGATTCGGGTCGAAAAAAATCAGTTTGTCTATGCTTTGTAATAATGTGTTTTTCAACCAATTATTTTGTGACGACGTTGCATGTTGTAACGTTGCATATTGTAACAATGCAGCCAACATTTCAGCGCCGAGGGAATATCCTCCTAACCACAATGGCCGTGATGGAGAGTTTGCCTGTGTTGCAATCAGTAATTGCAAAGCATTAAATAGCGCTGTTTTAAACGCCGGCTCTGACAGGTTTTCAACCATATTCGGCTGCGTCGTCAAAACAGAGACAGTCACCCGACCTGCCAGATTATTTGCCAACGCCTGTAACTCTACCAATCCCCCCATTGCTGGTGGTAACAAGAGCAATTTGGGAAGAGCAGGTTCATCTATATTCAGATATTTTTCACTGAATATGGCATCAACATTTCCATTGAACGCCTGCCTTGCTTTAATCAGAGACCACTGTTCACCAACCGTTGCATTACGGAATACATCAACAGGGCTGAATGTCACACCAAACAAATTTTCTAACTGACTGGCCAAACGCACGGCGCTCAACGATGAGCCAGATATCAGGAAGAAATCGGAATTCAGTGTCAGCGTTCCTTTATAACTCAGGCAATTCCTCCAGCAACCCATTAATTTTTGCAGCGTCTCTTCCGTTATCAGGTCTTGCTGTGTCTGCTGCTGATGTTCAAACCACTCCTGAAACAATTGCACAATCCGTTGCCTGTCCATCTTGCCTATTCCTGTGCGTGGCAGGCTCTTTACCATAAATATTACCGAAGGCAGATGGGAACGCGGGTAATGACGTGCCAGATACTGTTGTAATCCAGACTGAATATTCTCTTTTCCTTCAACCGCCAGTATCAAACAGGCTTCCGGAGTTCCAGAGAACGCTACGGCTGCCCCCGCCGCCAGTACCCCTGGATACTGCCTTGCCCGATTTTCCAGTTCACTCAGACCAATAAAATTGCCGCGTACCTTACAACTGTCATCCATGCGTCCTTTGAGATAAAACAAACCATTTTTATCCACCATCGCCAAATCACCGGTACGAAAGAAACTCCCCTGTTCATCCCGCCCAAATTTGCGGTCAGTCTGGAGAGGATCATTCAAATAGCTATGATGTTCAAAATCTCCATAGATCAGCAATTCACCCCACTGACCAGCCCGGAGCCGGGCACCATTTTGATCAACCACAGCAAAAGCAACATGGTCAAAGGGTTTGCCGATAGAGAGTGTTGCGCCTGCTGCCAAGCAGGCACAATTTACCATCGAAACGGAAATGCAGGTTTCTGTTGGGCCATAACCATTCCAAATCTGCGTGCGTTCGAGCAAATTATTGATATCCGAGGCGAACAAGAAATCGCCACCGCTGATGCAAATCTTGGGTAAAGGTGCCAAATCCGGCATACGGTTCCAAGCGGCGAAAAGCGCTGGAGTTGCAGAAATAATATCAGGGTGATAACGGGTTAAAAGTGCTTTTGCTTTATGTTCATCCAGCAAGCTGTAACGGTCCATCACAACACTTGTTCCTTGTAGTGCCCAAGATAACAAAACTTCTTTCAGATAACCGTCAAAACTGGGCGAAAGTTGTTGGATTACGCGTAATCCTTGTTGCTCTGTTAGCAATGCTGGCTGCAAACCCGATGTATGCAAGCTAGATGTATTCAATCCCAATGTATTGATAAGAGAATCCACATACTGTGCGACGGTGTTCACAGAGACACAGATGCCTTTTGGTCGGCTGGTTGTGCCAGAACTGTACAGTATCCATGCAACCGGGTTATCACCGCGGGATTTAACACTATGAAAATTACGCCAATCCACCGTCACGGTACTGAGGTCAGCATCTATACCTGAATTGACAATCGCTGAATTCACAATCAGATCGGGTGCCGCATGGCAAATAACTTCATTGATGCGCTCTTCCGGTGTCCCGACCTCTAATGCCAGATAAGTTGTGCGTGTCAGAAAACAAGCCGCCAGAAATGCCTGCATCTGACTTCCCGTACGCCCAATAATAAGTGCCCGCCGGATCGCACTATAGTTTAACTGTTGTACATAAGTGGCTGTTAATGTCGCAAACGTCTGCCAAGTAACAATACTGGCATCTTCAATAACAGCAGGGCGATCTCCCAATGTCTGGAATGCAGTCAGCAGCATATTATCAATGGAAGTATATGATGTACGCCGTTGTATCGGCCGGAACGCTTTCTGCGTCTCTTTATCGGACACGATCAATTCATTAATCTGCAAGGTGGCAGGATTATGATGCAGAATTTTTTGAAAAATTGCCTGATAACTGGTTACAAGCGCCGCTATTTGTGCATCAGTGAAGACATCAGAGTGAGATTCCAGAACCAACCGATAACCTTGCGCAGTATAGACGACAGAAAGATTAATCGCCTCATCGGCCTGCTTCGATAAATTATCCTCGTCCGGTGTTTCATTGATTATTTTTTCGGAATCATCCACTAAATCAATGTAGGCATAAGAAACATTCTGCAATGGATTGCTGCCGAACATTCTCGGATCACAACTAAGCAATGCGAAGGCTTCTTCAACAGGGAAAAACAGGTAATCGGCAGTTTGCCACTGTTCATCCGCCAGCTTTTTGATAAATTGCTCAAAGTTATCAACGGACTGATCAAAACGAAACGCACAGGGAGACAAAGAGACAAACATACCTACCGTATTCAGCACATATTTCGGGCGCAACGCATTGGCGACGGAAATAGCAAACAGATTGCTGCGCCCTTCCCGTGCTACAGTAAGCCCCCATACCGCCAGAAAGAACATAGCTGGTGTTATGTTCAATGACTGACTCAATCGTTTTATTTTCTGTTGATGCTCAACCGACAATGCCCAGGAGGTGTACCGCATCTTTCCCCCCACCTCTATAGCGCCATGTCCGAACGGATCAAACTCCAACCCCTCCATGTAATTTTTCCAGAACGTTTCGGCCTGACCCCAGACAGGATACTGGCGGGCATTCATCTGCGCCATAGCATAACGCCGGTAATCCAGCGTAACTGGAGCCAAAGAGGCATTAACCAATAACTGCTCAAATTCATGCTGGAGAATTTCCAGCGAAGGCTTGTCCATTAAGATATGGTGGACTTGTAGCTGCAAACAGGCGTGTTCTGTATCCACATCCTGTATATAACCTCTCAACAGAGGCCCTTTCTCCAAATCGAAAGGTTGCATCTGTATTTGTAACCATTGGTTTTGGTTATCCACCAGGATCTGGTCAACTGACAGCGACGGTAATGTCTCTGCATAGGGAATACCTTCACTATCGATTCGGTAGCGAGTACGCAAGATATCGTGGCGATCCAGAAAAACCTGTAATGCTGTTTTCACTGCATCAGCAGAAATTTGAGGTGATAGCGGGATTTTCAGCGGCACAACATAAACGAGCAAATCAGGATACAGACGATACTGAGCATAAAGCCGCGCTTCCTGCGCCGATAGCGGCCCGCGTCCATCAGGCGAAAGCGGTGGAGCGGTTTCCAACAGACTCAGAAAATCGTCTGTTGTCACTTTTTTATCAGGGGTATCCCGCGAATCAATCAGTTTGGCCAACATTGCAATGGTGTCGTTTTGGAAAAACGCCTGCAAAGAGACAATCTGGTCAAATTTTTGCTGAATTTCTGCCAGCACTTTCACCGCTCGCAATGAATGCCCACCTAATGCGAAGAAACTTTTGTCCACTGACAACGTATCAGCTTCCAACTCTAAATACCGCCCCCAACAGGCAGCCAGCCATTCTTGCGTCTCTCCACTGGGTCGGACATGCTGCTCAGCAGTCGTTTTTCCCATTAGCTGTTTCAATACCTGCCGATCCAGTTTGCCTGTGCCTGTCAGTGGTAATTCAGATACGAAAGTAATCTGACTTGGCACCATATAAGCTGGCATCCTGCTTAATAATGCTTCCCTGATATTTTGTTCTGTGATCCGGCTTCCATCTGCCACAACGATAAAAAGACCTAAGCGAACATGCCCGCGTTTATCTTCCAGGCCAATTACCGCGGCCTCGGATACCATCGGTAAATCCAGTACCTGCTTTTCAATCGCATCCAGTTCGATGCGGAATCCATTGACTTTTAGCTGACGATCACGTCTCCCCAGGATTTCAAGTTCTCCCTGCGTGTCCCAACAACACAAATCTCCACTACGATAATATTTGCCGGACAACCATTCTGTATTCAGGTTGATAAATGCCTTTGCAGTAAGATCAGGACGATTCAAATACCCCGCCCCTACACCGATACCACCTATCAATAATTCTCCCGCAACCCCAATGGGGCAAGGCTCCAGAGTATCGGGATATACCACGACACATTGATATCCCCCAATTGGCTTACCGATAGTCATTTTTTGATCATTGCGCTCAATAGGTAAGTAAGTGGTAACAACGCCTGTTTCACTGGGGCCATAGAGATTAAATAACTGGTAATTATTTTTTTGGAACGTCCTCAGACTTTCTCCACCGAAATAAAGTTGTCGCAACGTGGGAATATCCCCTTGCTCCATAATGTTTTCGGCAAATACGGTTGTGGTAAACAGCAGGTCAATCTGCTTTTTCTGCAAAAATTCGACACATTTTTTCGCATCTATGCGTGCCTCTTCCGGCGCCATGATTAATATAATATCCTGTGTCACAACCTGCACACATTCCAGAACGAAATAATCGAACGCGTGGTTGGACAGGGAGGCAAATCGGGAACCCGCCGACCTATTCAGAATATGCGTTTCTGCGCTGAGGTTAAGTAGTGCTTTGTGAGTATTAATACTACCTTTCGGTTTTCCTTCACTGCCAGAGGTCATGACCACAAACAAATTATCTTCAGGGTTAACGCTTTCTCCTTTGGATAACAATTCGGCCAGCAACCGCGGTGACGATGACGATGATGATAAAGAAGCGGGATGAAAATCCGCTAAAATCACCACCTGACAGCCATGACGACGGAAAAATGCTTCCATCTGATCATTTTCCGGCGGCATCTTCTGCAATAACACAGTCTTAGTCTGATGCAGTTCGATCACATCCAATAACTGCTTTTCCGGTGCACTACTTGATTGCAGGCAGAATGGCTTACCAATACGCATACAAGCCATTGCTGCAAGTGTCGTTTCTATGCCTTTCGTTCCTACGATCAGTACACAATCCCCCAGAGCTTCCCATTGTGGGAACTGCGGTAACATCAGTAAGTTCTCTGTGTACTGTGCCAATTGGGAAAAGTTAACGGTTTTATCCGCCACCGCCAAAAATATTGTGTCCGCCCTGTCACGGATCGACACCGTAATCGCCTGCGCCACATTTTGATATTGCAATGTTTGTTCTTGTAGCGCTGGCGCAGACAAAGCGCGTATTCTCGCTTGCTCTTGTTCCGGTATCCAGGACATTGATGCCAGCGGTGCAACCGGCTCAAATACCATATTGCTCAACAAGCAAATCACCCGTTTCATCAACAACGTAATCAGTTCTGGTGCCACTCTTCGTGGATCAAACCGCATATGTAACACGCTTTCTTCCGGCTGTGCTTGCAGCCAGATATTTAATGGCCAATTAGTTAATGAACAGTGCGTTGTATTCTGCCCCTCAGAAGCCAGATACATAAAAGGCGGTAAGGTTTCCGAATAGCCCACCAAAATTTCCGGCAACGATGGCATAACAGACGACACCATTTGTGGCGGTACGGCCGACACTAATGCAGCAACCTGCTTCCAGCGGATAAGCTCTTCACCAAACAGACGTTTTACCGGTTGCTCTATTTCCTTTTCTGTCAGATACCATTTAGCCGGAATAAAATATCCAGCTTCTTCCATTGATGAGGAATTACCCGTTAAATCACTGCCCCCAAGTACCCACGTCAAGCTGCCTTCGGATTCATGACAATGCAGAAATGCAAGATAATTAATACTGGCGGAAAATAGTGATAAGCGATGCAGTGGAGAAGCGGAAGCCATAGTGAAAATTCTATCATTCAGTTTTTCCGGCAAAGCCAAAGAAGTGATGACAAATTCCGTATCCGTCTCCGCTACAGCTTGCGCCAGCACAAAAAAAGGACAATCTTGATATTCTGTCTTCAACTGTTGGTTAACATACTCTTTTATTGCTTGTTTTCTTGCGTTTAGCGCAATAGGGTCATTGATGAACATCTCATAACTTCCTGCTTTATTTTTTTCATCCGGCATTTTTCGTTTCACCTGCATTTAACGCATCTTGCAAAATCGAGTTAAACAACGCTTCCCAAGTTTCCACATGATTTGATTCCAGACGATTCGCTGTCCCGAATGAGAGCGCTTCCAGATGCACAGCAAAACCTGCTGTGTGTTCCGCAATTTCGCATGTCAGGTTCCAATGTGATTGCCCGTCTAAAACATTAGATGTTTCCAACTGACGGCAGGGAATGCCACAGATACGACCATCAAACCCCTCTTTCTGGAAGTAGCCGAAAAACGTTGTGGGTAGCAATGCTTGTCTGGATAGAGTTGGATACAACATCGATAATTCTTCAGCATCAAACAGTTCGGTATCAAACAGTTCAGTAGCAAACAAATAATGCTGACAGGCTTCCCGAACTACCCTGCTTACCATTGCAAAATCTTCGAGACTGTTGCCTTCACTTTGCAATTTCACCCGCACAGGCAGAACCGTCATCAAAGGCGCAATAACTGTCTGTTGCTCCAACCGATCACGACCGTGAAATATGGTGGAGATAAGCTGTTCCGTCTGTGAGTTGCCGGAATATTCCAGATAGGATTTAAAGCGTAAAAATAGTGTCATAAAGAATTCGGGCATACTGATCTTCAAACCCGAAGTGAGCCTTTCAATCTGCGCTTTTTGTTTAGCATCGACCCTTATCAGACAAGAACCAGTTACAGTTTTCCCACCAGCAACATAAGCAGAGGGCTGCCAACCCTGTAACTTCGTTTGCCAAAAATCGGCATGTTGTTGTCGCAGAGCCGCAAATTCGCCGCTGTAGAACAATGCGGAATAAGCCGCCAAACTGACACCTGAATAAACCGTATGACTTCCGGCAGCCAATTCATTAAGTATTTGCATCAAACCTGAACCATCAATACAAGCATGGGAAAAATCCAATAATAAGATCGGGTTTGACTCGGCCATCAGCCATCGACCCCGAACATTCATCCCATCCTCCAGTGAAAACGGACGGACAAAATCACGCAGATCTTCTTCCAGCGAGCCGAGGCTTTGACGCTTTTCCAACCGGAATACAAAACGTTTGGCCGACTGTAAATAAAGCTCGCCATCAACCAGCATGAATCGCGCACTCAATCCCATATGGCGGGAAAACACCGATTGCAACAAACTACGCAATAGCTTGAGATCAGGTTCAGTTTCAAATGACAGAGCAATGAAGCTATTGTTGTTCAAATCCTGAGGATTGAGTTTTAGCGCTTTATAAATGGCTTTCTGTGTCGGCAATGCCCGAACCCACTCTACAGCAGACGATTCAGTTAATGGCCCTGTAGATAAAGCGGATGAAAATAAATGTGTCATCTCACCCTGATTTCTTCCCGCAATTTCAGTCTCACTCAGCTTCGCGTCAATCAGTTCGGCTTGTGAAGCAAGATCCAGATGATTGACTATCGAACTTAACAGCAACGAAACACCAAATTCTTGTTGTATCCGTATCATGAGAGTGACAGCCAGCAATGAATGCCCGCCAGCTTCGAAAAAGTGAGACTGGCGGCCAGGCGAATTCACGTTTAGTAACTCAACCCATAACTGAGCCAATCTCATTTCTGTTTCCGTACAAGGCGGTTCGACTTCCTCTGTCTGCATTATGGGTAGATCGGAAGGAGCAGGTAATGCTTTACGATCGAGCTTACCGTTTGTGGTTAGCGGAAATGCATCTAACCAAATAATATGAGACGGGATCATAAATGCGGGCAAACAGGTCTGTAGATGCCGTTTCAAAGCCTGATTCAGCACGGTTGAGGAAGTATCGGTTAAATCAGAACAAGAGCCAGTAACATACGCGACCAGACGAGCATCTCCGGGGATATCCTCCCGCACTATCACAACACACTCTTTCACGCTATGGTGTGATAACGGATGGTGTGATAACAGCGCAGCTTCGATCTCTTCTGGTTCAATGCGTAAGCCACGTAATTTGACCTGAAAATCATTGCGCCCCAAATATTCAATATCACCATCAGGTAGATAACGGGCCAAATCACCAGTACGATACATAATACAGTCTGGCTCAAGGCTGAAAGGATCTCTGATGAATTTTTCCGCTGTTAGTTCAGGCTGATTCAGGTATCCACGTGCTACTCCGATACCTGCAATATACAGTTCCCCTGCCACACCAACCGATGTTGGTTGACCATAATCATCCAAAATATAGAGTTGAATATTGTCAATTGGCTTACCAATGGGAATAACGCTTTTCTCAGTTAAGTCTTTTATTTTTCCCAAACGGCAATGCCATGCCGTCACATCGATTGCAGCTTCGGTCGGCCCATACAAGTTATGTAATTCAACATCGGCAAACCGTTCGTGAAACCGCAATAAACTGCGGGCCGGCAAGGCTTCACCACTGCAAAATACCCGTCTGACACAAGCTCCGATTTCTGGGGCGGCATGTTCCAAAAAAATAGACAACATTGACGGTACAAAGTGGAGCGTTGTTATCTTCCGCTGACAAATCAAAGCGCTTAAATAGAGGGGATCTTTATGGCCTTCTGGTTTCGCCACAACCAAACGAGCACCATACATTAACGGCCAGAAAAACTCCCAGACAGAAACATCAAAGCTGAAAGGTGTTTTTTGCAGAACGGCATCATCTGCACTCAACTGATACGTTTTCTGCATCCACACTAAGCGATTGACAACGCCACGGTGTTCATTCATTACGCCTTTCGGCTTTCCGGTCGATCCTGACGTATAGATCACATAGGCCAGATGAGATGATGTCAGGCCAATACTTGCTGTAGGTAAATCATCACGGCTTTGGGCAGACCACTTAAACACATCTTCGTTTAGGTCGATCACACAGACTTCTGTATTTGCAGCATAGTCAACCAATAAGGCACTTATTTCTGGCGAAATTTCTCTCTGTGATAACAGTGCACAGGGAGCGGCATCGTGCAACATGTAATCAAGCCTTTCTCTTGGATAGCCGGGATCGAGAGGGACATAAGCTCCCCCTGCTTTCAGTATCGCCAGCAATGCAACTACCATTTCAATGCTGCGTTCCATGCAGACGCCGACCAGCATATCCGGGCCAACCTTAAGCTCAGTTCGAAGATAGTAAGCCAGTTGGTTGGCTCTTTGGTTTAGTTGTGCATAACTCAGTGCCTGGTCGACAAATTCCACAGCAATGGCATCTGGCGTTCGCTGAACCTGCGCTTCAATCAGGGTATGGAGGCAAACATGACGCGGAAAATCAGCTTCCGTTTGGTTCCATTCACGAATCAATTTATCTTTTTCCTGCGCTGGCAGGGCACTAATGCGACCGATTTTCCGCTCAGGCGTATTTGCCAGCGTTGAAGTGATTTCCCACAGTGCTGTATGCAAATAAGCGCAGATCAATGCAGGAGCAATCCCCTGTTCAACCTGTGCATTGATAACAAAATCCTGCTCAAAATCATCAACATTGACTGAAATAGGATAATTCGTCCGCTCCATAATGCCGGAATAGCGGATACCTTCTACGGAGGATGGATTAAGCGCCTGAAATGGCTCTGCCGAAGGAATATTACGAACCTCACTATGACGATAATTCAGCAATGAAGTGAACAGAGGCGTTGTTCCCACAGTTTGTACCGATTTTTGTGCCTGTGCCAACGAAGCCTGTTCATACCTGACCAATTGCATCAAGGTATCCTGCGTTCCCCAAAGGCATTCAAGAACAGGCAAGTTATTCAAACGAATACGCATCGGCAGTGTGTTGATAAACTGTCCCATCGCGTTGACAGAAGCTTCGCCAGCAAACAGTCGTCCCAACAGAACTGTGCCGAACACAACATCATCTTGTCCGGTCAGGCAAGCGATTACCTTAGCCCATGCCAGATGAAAGATCGCTGCAACACTGACACCATGAGTTTTGGCTTGTTGACGTATTTGTTCTCCCAACTCCGCTGACAGTGGTTGCCATGCTTCCGCAATAATCGCCTCGCCCCCTAAGTATTTGTTGATGCCAAACGGGGCTGGAGCAGGTTCATAATCCTGCAATAAATTATCGAAAAAGGCTTTTTGCCCCTCAGCATGAGTTGCATTGAAGAGATCGACCATTGTCTGCCTGAATGATAACGGGGATATCTCATTAAGCGGTGGGGAAATTAACTGAGGTGCAGCCAGCGGAGAGGAAAGCAGTTGGGTTTCTATTTCCTGCTGCATCTTTTCGACTGTCGTATGATCCACCGTCATATGATGAAACAAATGCAGCAATACCCATTCGTCCTGCTTAGCGTCATGAAAATACAGGCAACGCTGCAAGGGCGCTTTGGTCATATCAAAATGCTGCATGGTGGGGTTACAGTACTGTTGCAGCGCAATCTGTAGATCTTCGCAATCTATTGCCCGTTTCAGCTTTTCCCCCACCTCTTCCACCATCAATTCCGCTTCCCGCCAAACCACCTGCACAGGCTGAGAAAGACCGTCATAATGGATACTGACGCGAAACGCATCGTGGCGGGCGATAGTGCAACGTAAGGCATTAAGGTAGGCTTGCAATAAATCTGCATTACGGAAGCGGGTAATTTGCCAAAGGATATAAGGATCACCCACCGTATTTGTCAGAGAATAATAGAGCATCCCCTGCTGCAAAGGGCCAAGAGGATAAATATCTTTAATATTGGCAATACCACCGGGAATGGCGGCAGATAACAACTCAATTTCTGCCTGACTCAGCTCTGTCCACGGAACAGGAGTTTCTGTCCCGACACTTTCCTTTTCAGATATATTCCGCTGTCGTGATCCCTCCTGCAATTGCACGGACAATTCTGACAAGACCGGATACTGATATAAGGTATGGGCATCGACCATAAACCCACGGCGACGCAACTCCAGCATCATTTTCATCGTCAGCAGAGAGTGCCCGCCTGACTGCAAGAAATGGGAATGTCGCCCGATCTTTTTTATACCAAGCAACTCACGCCACACCTCAGCCACTGTTTTTTCCACCGCATTTTTTGGCGGCTCGATTTCCTGTCGGGCCAGTTCATCGGCAGTAATAACAGGCAATGCTTTACGGTCAATTTTGCCGCTGGCAGATAACGGAAAGCATTCAACAATGACAATGGCCGCAGGACACATGTAATCCGGTAATTTGTCTTTGATAAACTCCTGAATACGTTCTTTCACACTATCTTGTGTCTGGCGCTGTAAAGCCCGTTCAGAAGCAATGACAAAAGCGATCAAGCGCTTTTCTTCCGCACTTTTCCCCTGAGCAACAACAACAGCATCTCGTACTGCGGGGTGTGTCATCAGTAACGCTTCGATTTCCCCTAATTCGACCCGATGCCCGCGTATTTTGACCTGAAAATCTATTCGCCCCAGTATTTCCAGCAGACCATCTGACCGCCATCGCGCCAGATCGCCTGTCCGGTACATACGTTTGGCCATTTTACTATCCACAGCGATTTCAGCAGCAACCGTTTTATCAAAAACAGTTTCATTAGAAACAGTTTTATTAGAAATAATGTCAACAAACTTAGCAGCCGTTTCCTTCGGACGTTTGTGATACCCGGCTGCCAGTTGGATACCTTCAACACACAGTTCACCCGGCGAGCCATCAACAATAATGCGGTTCTTATCATCTAACAGATAGATTTTCACATTGTCGATGGGTTGTCCGATGGCAGGCAGGGCCGGCCAATTATCTGCGTCTTCCTTTAAGGTATAAGCGGTCACAACATGTGTTTCCGAGGGGCCATAATGGTTATGCAAACGGCAATGGGACAAGGTTTTGAAAAACTGCCGGATGGCGCTGGTGATAACAAGTTGTTCACCAGCCGTCAGCACATCCCTGAGACTTTCAGGATAGTGATCTTCAGCCACCGCAGCGGATGCCAGACTGTTTAATGCCACATAAGGCAGGAATATCCGCTCAATTCGTTGCTCAGATAAAAACGATAACAATGCCAGCGGATCCAACCGTAATTGGTTAGGGATCAGGACTAATTCTCCTCCACTGGACAAAGTGGAAAATATTTCCTGAAAAGAAACATCAAAACTTAACGGAGAAAACTGCAATGTTTTCTGGCTGGTATCATTGTGGCAAATGGCATCATCGGAAATGTCACGTTGATTTTTGAGCTGCCACATTAATAAATTCACCAGCGCCTTGTGGGGCATACAGACACCTTTGGGTTTTCCTGTCGACCCAGAGGTGTAGATAAGGTAAGCGAGGCTGTCAGGAGTGCAGGTTGCCGTTAAATTTTCATCGGTATGATTTGCACTTTCATCACCACGGCAAAAATCATGTTGATCCAGATTGATACATTTAACGGTATCGGGCAGTAAATGGATGAGCTCACCATGAGTAATGACGACGGCAACACCGGAATCATGCAGAATATAAGATTGGCGCTCAGCGGGATAATTGAGATCAACCGGCACATAAGCAGCTCCGGCTTTTAACACACCCAGGACAGCAACAATCATCTCTATGCCACGATCTAAATAGATACCGACCGCAGAAATTTCATCTCCAGAAGCCTGATCCGATTTACCGTCTGCATTGCGACCGGATAAATAATGGCAGCGGAGATAATGAGCCAATCTGTTCGCCCGCCGGTTTAATTCTCCGTAAGTTAACGTCAATTCCCCAAACCGAATAGCTATAGCATCCGGTGTCTGCGTTACTTGCTGCTCAAACAGTTCATGAACAGCATATTTATGGCATGTCGATAACAACGACTTACTACACATAACTCGCTTCCTTTAACTGAATATTTGCCACTGGATTTTTTACTGACTGGATTTCATGGTGAGGAAAAAGAACAGGTTGATGGTGTTGGCAAAGAAAATCAGCCCTGCCGCCGCAACAGGCAAACTTAAAGGGCCCCAAACCAACAGGTTTGACCAACTCCATCCCAATAACAACGGAGGGGTAATCATAAGCATGGATATCAGCAATATATTCAGTGCAATAAACACCATGAAGAAGGGTTTACCGATACCTTTTATTTCCCTTTTGCTTTTCTTTTTCCTTTTGTAGAAAAGCATCAGTAAGCACAGCACGCCACCTAACCAGAAAATGGCCGCCATCACTGTAGAGATCCGATCATTCATATCAATGGGAAACTGCTCTGGCAGGACTTTTGCGGAAGCACCGCGCAAGTATTCGAATATGGACTGTCCGAGTTCAATGACTTGAGGGCTGTTACTGTTCCCCAGTAAAGCAAGCCCGACTCCGACTTGCGGATCAAAAGCGATGTAAGCAGTAGCATTGGGGTTTTGTCCCGGATGACTCCAATACGTTGTTTGATCGGTTTCAACATCCCAACCGTAAGCATATCCCTGCTTACCGCTGCCCGCATAAGGGCGTTGGGCCAGCTCCAGCGCAGCATACAGTTCGGCTAGTGAAGACGTTACCCATTCCCGTAACGGTAATTGATGTAGCAAAAACTGCAACCAAATAAGCATATCCTGTTGAGTACTCTGAACATAACCGGCAGGGGTATTTTGTAAGTAACGTGGTGCATCATAAGGCAGTGCAACTGTAAAACTGATTTTATATCCCTGGATCAACAGCGGTTCGGTTTTTTCTGCCGAGACACGGCTCTCTACCGTTGTGTTTCTCATCCCTAAAGGGAGAAAGATTTTTTCCCTTAATAAGGTCGCGAATGGTTTCCCGGCTGCCCGCTCCGCCACTAAACCCAGCAAGCTGTAATTCAATGTAGCGTATTCTTCCTTGGTTGCCACAGGATAGGCCAGAGGAACATTTTTTAGCAGTGACGGCAGATGGGTTAAGGCATCGGGAGAAGTATCAGGTTGCAGCAGATCAAGCGTAGTTTTTGCAATGCCACTGGTGTGAAATAACAGATCATGAATTCGGATAGCGGAGTAGCCCATTTCAGGATGCTCCGCTAACTCAGGAAGCCAGCGCGTAATCAAATCTTGCCGGTTAAGTACCCCTTCACGTTCAAGCAAGGCAATCAACAAGCCGGTGAAGGCTTTGGAGGTGGAAGCCAGTTCAAATATTCCCTTTTCTGCTTTACCCAGACGCAAAGAAACTGCCTGACCATTAACAACAATACTCAATCCGGCTGTAGGAACCTGCTTCACATCCCAACGACGATATAACCCACTGATAACCTGTACCAGCTTCATCTGTTGTTCCAGACCGCGTTTTACTTTGTCGTGTTCTGCGTCCCCAATGATTTCTAGATTAACTGGATTTATATCATCTTGTATCACATCAATCGTATTAGCCGATGTGCCCGGTATCCATGCAACAAGCCAAATGACGATAAAAAAAAATTTACTACGGACACGTATGGAATTAATCATGAGTTCCGCCCTCTTGTCCTGACGCAGTTCCACGTAATTTACGACGAGCCTGCAACGAACGCCGTTTATCCCCAAGCCCTGCTTGAGGCATTTGTACTTCTTTTTCAACGAACAATTTTTCAACGAACAGTTTTTCAACGGGCTGTTTTTCAACAGATGGTGCTTTTATGGATGGTTCTTGCGTGGATGGCAATGGAGCCAGTTCTTTGCTCAATTCGCGTAAAGAAGCGGCCTTAAACAACAATGCTACGGGAATCTCCCGTTCAAGGCGCTGCTCCAACTTTTTGGCAAATTGGATCAGATCCAGAGAAGTTGCCCCCAAGGTGAAGAAACTGGCATCTACATCTAAACCCACAATCCCTAAAAAGCTTTCCAGCATAGAACGCATCGCTTGCAGTAAATCTTCTGCATTAGCGTCTTTCAACGATGTATCAGTTTCATCACTGTGGATATCTGCTGTATTCGGTGTCGAGCCGGTACTGAACAACATCTGCTGAGTATGTTGTTGTTTCTCCAGAACAGTACCAACAGGAAGTTTAGAAACCGCAATATAGGGCAATGAGGTTTGCTGAACCAATACTGCCATTGCCATAGCAATCTGCGTGCCTTCCACATTGGACAAGCCTTCCGCCTGCAACTTCTCAACAAAACTGAGCGTCTTATCCCGTTCTTCCATAGCAATGACAATCTTGCCAATGTGTTTTCCCTGAGCCATATACTGAAATGCTTCAGAAACCTCTTTCACAGGATAAATCTTCGTCGGTAAAGGCCTGAGAATTTCCTGCCCGAACAGTGTTGTGACTTCATTCCACGCCTCCTGATAAGCGGGATGCTCTGCACCTGCCTGTACTGCATGGAAGCTGCCACCTTCGGCAAAAATCGACAGCCCTAATTGCCAGTTTTGCAGAATATCCCGCAATCCCAGTTCAAGGAATCGGCCTTGTGGTGCTAACAGGGAGACGCTTTCTTCCAGCAATTCTCCTGCCAGTGCATTAAGGATCACATCAAAAGGCCGTTCTCCCAACGCATGACGGAAAACATTGCCGAATTCCCGTGTTCTGGAATTCGCCGCCCCTTTCGCCCCCATACTTAACAGTAACTGGCGTTTCTCTTCACTACCTGCTGTAGCCCATACTTCGGCTCCCAGATATAAGGCTATTTGCACAGCGGCCATACCAACTCCACCCGCTGCTGAGTGGATCAGAATACGTTGCCCCTTTTTCAAATTGGCGGCATGTTTGAGTGCGATCCAGGCGGTAGTGAAAGCAACAGGAATACCGGCGGCTTGTTGGAAACCTAATGTTTGCGGAATAGTTGCGACTACATGCTGTGGCATTACAGCATGTTCAGCCAGACAACTGTGGCCGGCACACATCACCCGATCGCCAACACGGAATTTTGTGACTTCTTGACCAACACGGGTAACAATACCGGCTGCCTCCTGACCAAAAGTCATCGTAGGATCAACAGGAGCCGGCAGTACACCAAGTGCAATTAATACATCTTTGAAATTAACGCCTGCCGCTTTGACCTGAATTTCGACATCCTGCCGCCCCAGATGCTTACGCGCCTCAAGCTGTGAAATAAAGGTGAAACTTGCTCTGTCTGAACCCTGGTTATCCAACCGCATGACTTGGTGTAATTGTGATGGCTCTGGCTGGTTTGCCAATGCTGTAGCTGCATCGACCAGTAACAGATCATTGATTGCTACCAGTAATTCCCCCGCTTCTGAGTAAATATCCACCTGTAACAATCTGCTGGTGCCAACTTGCTGTATCTGAACATGGCTTTTTACGCGATAACACATTGGCGCAAACTGGGTAAAACTGCCGATGGAAACCGGCGCAAATTGCCTATCTTCATCTTCTGGAGAGGTAATCAGCGTCGCAGTATCTAATAGCGCAACGTGCAAGCCGGAAGTTTCTACCTCCCTTTGATAAACAGCGGGAAGCTGCAACTGGTTCAGCACTTCGTTTGGGGCAGTTTGATCGACGGAAATAATATTTTGCCAACGAGAGCCAAAAGTCAGTGCTGCCTTCGGGCTGACTCCGATATTATTTCTGGCACGGAACAGGTTCTGAATAATTCGGGTTGGTAACGATTTATCAGATGGTATGGTTTGGCGGTGACAGGAAATGACTTTACCGCTGGCATGTTTAATCCACGTTTTATGGGAAAATTCACCATTACCTGAAAAAATTTCAAAATAATCCGAGTCATCTGCAAAAACTACGGCGACATCAAGATTAACTCTGTCAACCACAGTCAACGGCCTTTCAATCGTGATCCCCTGTAATGAAAAACCATCCTGCATTTCAGTACGTAACTCACTTACAGCACGATGAACCAGAACAACCATCCCCATCGCAGGCATCACTGTGGTTGATGTATCAAGCCGATGTTCATCAAGCCACCAGTCATTTTTAGCATCTAATTGATAACGCCATATGCTGCTATTTTGAACGGAGTCAGTCTCATTACGATTCGCACTATTCTGCATAGCCTGATCCAACTGCTGTGCTGAACGTGTTGCCATGCCGGATTCTGCCCAGTCATCCCACGCAATCGCCAGCGCTTTTCCCCCTTTGCTACGCATTTGTTCTGCGTAAGATTCCATACAGGCGTTAGCAGCAACATAAGCAATCTGCCCCACTTTCTCTTTTGGCAATAAGTTACCCAGACTGGAGAACAATAACAGTGCGGGATCTCCTAACCGATGCAGGTTATCGCAAAGGAAACGGGTTCCGGTCACTTTGGGAGCCAGAGTTGCAATGGATTCTGTTTCAGAACGCATTTGCAACATAGCGCCTTCTCCCCGTCCGGCGGTATGGAAGATATAATCAATTCCCACACCACGCGCAGCCAACTGAAATACGGGAGCAAATGCTTTTTCAAGAGTTTGCTCATTCCCCAAATCAGCATGTATAAACTCTACCCGACTGCCTTTCGCTTCCAGTTGTAAGGCCCACTGCAACAGCTCGGCATGGGTACTGTTATTATTAATCTCTGCCTGCCAAGCCTGTTTTTTCGGCAACGGCTGGCGCACCAGCAATAACAAATTACAGTGATAAACACGCGTTAAATATTCAGCAATCGCAGCACCCATGCCGCCGTTGGCTCCGGTAATCAATACCCAACTATTGCGGCTGATGTCCGGCAGAACCTGGGACAAAGTCCGTTTTTGCACACGTGAAGTTACCCTGCGATGGAAAAAACGATATTCTCCAGAATCACCTTCACCCGAATTATCCTGCCGGAAACAATAGAATTGCCCTCCTTGCCACGCTTGTTCTCTCCACGGCTGCAATCCACGGGCAATGGTTTTTGCGTCTGATTGTTTAAAATCGATACAAACCGTGGAGATATAGGAATATTCTTCCGGCAGGATCAACAATGGCCCCAGAAGTTGATGCTTTTCAGCGTTCAGTGTCTCTGTACCATCCCAGGCCACCATCTGTGTCGTCGGGAAGAACAGTCTTATTTTCGGAACTGGATTCAGGGTTGCACTCCATCTTGCCAGAGCCGTAGGTAACCAGAACGCCCATAACTGAGCCTGTTGAGCACTTAAATCATCCAACAATCCCGTGAAGATCACATCTATTTCTGTGGATGGCTTTACTTTTTGTTGCGTCAGCCAATCTGATAATAAGGTGTAGATATGAGAAAAATCGGTGTGGGAAGCGTTAATGTCGGCAAGAGTGATTTCACTGAGCTTTGATTCATTATCATTTAGCGCTAACAACTCAACCAGATCCCGCTCCCTTGCTGTTATTTTCTGACAAATGATCCATGTCATTGGTGCTACTGCCCGCGTATGCTCACTGCCTGACAGCGAAATATTGACTCTCTCCCAGTCGAAACCGTAATAATTTGAACCGAAAAACAGTGATGAGAGTGTTGGTGTTTCTTCGGTTGCTTTTGCAGCGATATTCAACTGGGCAACAGGCTGTTGCAGCAAACAAATTTCTCGTTCAAAGGCATGACCGGGCAAATGGATTTTTTTATCAGTAACCGCATAATTTTGTTGCCGAATCTTTGACCATGCAATGTTGCCCCCATTCATCCAAACCCTGGCAATAAACTGCAATGTTGATTTAACTTCTTGAGTCGCGCCTCGCATTCCTAAGGTCGGTATCATCCTTTCCATATTCAGTTGCAGCCACTTACGTGTGTGTTGCAACAAATCAATGCCTGTGCCAATTTGCGCAAAAAGTGACGCAGGGTGATCTTGCCCTATCTGTTTCAGCGCTGAACCAAATTGTACTGGAGATAACATCTGCTTGACCCAGTATTGCGGGTTGCTCATCTCGTCTGCCGAGATTTTCCGTCCCAACGCAGTGGAGTAGATAGCACACTGTGCAGGTTGCAGATGATAATTTTTCAGCAATTCACCAAACGCTTTGGCGGCAGGTTCAACCATCGGTGTGTGAAATGCATGAGATACCGCCACGCGTTTAAAAACAAATCCCTGCTGTGTTAACCATGCTTCTGCCTCTGCAACTAATCCTTCCTCAGTTGCTAATGTCCATGTTTTTGGGCTGAGTTCCGATATACACCATAATGTTTCAGGAAATGATCCGGCAGTTGAATAACCTTCCGGCTCTTTTTTGCCTGCTCTCTGGCTAACCGCAAAGACTGCCCCTTTGGGCATCGCGTCCATCAGCTTTGCCCGGGCGATCACGAGTTCCATCCCCTCTTCAAGGCTAAACACCCCCGCAACGGCTGCCGCAGCAAATTCTCCCAGACTAAATCCACACAATGCGGTCGGTCGGCAGCCAATTTGCTGTAACCAAACGCCTAATGCTACCTGTAAAGCATATAAAATAGGCTGGAGATAATAAGTTGACAGCTTTTCAGGTTGTTTGATCCATTCGATGATGGTTTCTCTGTGAATCGCTGTGCCTTTATCCACAGATAACAATTCAGCGGCTATATTCAGTAATCCCAGATAGATATCCCCGAATTCTGGATAAGCTGCTGCAAGGTGTAGGCCCATTTCTGGCGATTGCGAGCCCTGTCCCGGAAATAACCAAACCTGCTGTTCCGTCGCTGAAAAAGTGCTATTCCCCGAAAAACCATTCATCAAAGAACTATCTATCAAAAAACTATCTATCAACGACCAATCATCAAGCTGTTGTTTCCAGTCATCGCTATTTGCAGTTACAAAAGCAGCTCTGCTTGGGTAAGTAGCGCGATTCTCCTGTAATTGATAGGCAATGGCTGGTAAGTCTGATAATTCTGTCCGAACAACCGTTTTTTTCTGAACAACACTAAGATGATTCGAATAGGCTTCCGTTAACTTTGCCAGTGCTAAAGGTGAATGAGCTGAAAGAGGCAATATTTGTATTGGTACGCTGTTTTCCGTGAGTTCCGCTTCTTTGCAAGTCTCGTCACGAACAATTTCCGGCGGCTGCTCAAGTAATACATGAACATTAGTTCCACCAATACCGAAAGAACTGACACCGGCACGCCGAATTGTCTGTTGCTCCGGCCACTCCGTCGCTTTGGGCGGTATCCAGAAAGGTGTTCGTTCCAACTCCAGATGTGGGTTTGGTCGATTAAAATGCAGAGAAGGCGGAATGATCCCAAAGCGGACACTTAAAGCGGCTTTGATAAGCCCCGCGATACCCGCTGCGGCATCCAAATGCCCCATATTGGATTTAACACTGCCTACCGCGCAACGGAATTGATTAATTTCCTCCGCGGACAACAACTCCTGAGCGACTCTGTTTAATGCCTGAATTTCAATGGGATCACCCAATACAGTGGCAGTACCATGCGCTTCAATCATTCCTAGGCTTGAAAACGGAATATCTGCCAGCCGATAGACCTGTGCAATCACCTCTGCTTGTCCCTGAACGCTGGGAGCTTCAAAACTAACTTTCCGGTCACCGTCATTGTTCATACCCGATTCGACGATAACTGCATGAATGGGATCGCCGTCCGCGATTGCCTCTTCCAATAGTTTCAGCAATACCACTGCCACCCCGTTACCATTTACCGTTCCTTTTCCATCTTCAGCAAAGGTTTTGCAATGTCCATCAGGCGATAAAATCATGCCATCCTGATGCAAATATCCACCCGCTACAGGATCAGTAATGCAGGCACCTCCGGCCAACGCCAGCGTACATTCTCCCGCCAGCAACGCTTTACAGGCCAAATGTACGGCAGATAATGATGTCGAACAGGCTGTCTGCACATGTACGGCTGGCCCATTCAATTTCATGCGGTAAGCGATTTGCGCCGCAAACGAAGCCGGATCGTTATAATTTCCGATATCGAACATTTCTGAGGTATCCTGACTGGCTCCGGTAAATTGCCCAAATCGGGTCAGATTCAATGTGGAACCAATGAAAACACCTGCATTTAGCATTGCATCTCCGGGAGTCATTCCTGCATCAAGGAAAGCATTGAAACTGACTTCATGCAGCACCCGAAGCTGTGGGTCCATCTTCCGTGCTTCCCGTTGCGAATAGCCGAAAAAGCGATAATCAAAGCATTCAGTATCTTCAAGGGCGGCTTTGGCTGGCACATAATTGGGTTGGTCAATAACCTCCTGCGGGATGCCAATAGCCAAAAGCTCTTCGCGAGAAAAGAACGATACCAATTCCCGCCCTGCCAGCAAGTTTTGCCAAAAACGCTGCCAATCCGGGCTATGGGGAAACCGACAGGAAATGCCAATAATCGCAACTTCATTACCGGTATATTCACGCTTCATCATGCTGAACTTCCTTTTGCTTTACGCCGCCGATCCGCCATCCTGTTTTTACCGGATCGGGCCGACGACAAAATGGATTCTTGGGATAACTGTTTGCGGTGATTAGTGCGGATCGTTTCGGCATTTTCTGCGCATTCGGATGATAAGTGGCGCTGTTTTATCCAGTCGGCAAAAGAGGCAATAGTGGGATACTCAAATAAGATGGCGATCCCAATGTCCTGCCTGAATGCCTGCTGCATCTGGGATTGCAATGCAATGATCTTAAGCGAATCCCCGCCCGCATCGAAGAAATTCACATCTCTGGCAATAACCTGAGTTCCCAGAACTTCATTCCAGACGGCCTGAACCTGAATCTCTACCGGATCGGTTAACGGTGCATGATGTTCGCCCGCTTGCTTTTGTTGCCATTCAACCGCCAGTGCCTGAAGCCATTTACGATCAATTTTGCCTGTAATAGTGCGCTCAAGACCCTCCACCACCACAATAAATGCAGGATTCCACGATTCAGGGAAGTGCTGACGGATATGTTCTCTTACACGGGGAACCAGTGTTGCGGGTGATTCTGCGCTCTCAATAAAGAGTTGCCATTGGCGCTTTCCTGCCTGCACTGCGGGCAACAAATAACAGGCTGTTACCTGTTCCAGCTTTTCGACAGTCAGTTCCAATTCTCGTGGTTCGATGCGAACACCATTCACTTTCATCTGATCATCAATCCGACCCAGATAGCGAAAACCAGAGTTACAAGAAAAAACTACCGCATCCCCTGTGCGATACAAAGATTTAATCAGGTTCGGGTAGTCAGTCATGCCTTTGGCTTGGACAAAATATTTGGCTGACTCAACCGGATTGGTCGTGTAACCATGAGCAACAGCAAGTCCGCCAACCCACAACTCACCACGAATGCCTGCGGGCAATGGCTTACCAAACACATCCGCACAGTAGGCAACCACATTTTGAATTGGCCAGCCAATGGCGACATCCGCAACCAAAGATTGCTCAGCCGTAAGGCAATCTACTGTCGCCTCACTCGGCCCGTAATGATTTCTGACCGCATAACCCTGCTGTAATAAATGGTCTTTGAGATGTTTCGACAACTCCTCGCCACCGAATATCCATAAGCGCATGGAGGGAAAGAAAGGGGCATCTTGAATAAGTTGCGCAATGGCTCCCGGAATAAAGTTGATTAAGGTAACAGATTCATTTTGCACCAGTTCGATAAAGGATTGCCTTTCCAGCAAAACATGAGGGTCTGGATAGATCAGCGTCGCTCCGACGACAAAGCTGGCAAACAGATCTTCCACACTCGGATCGAAATTCAGATCGGTCAATCCGAGCACCCTATCTGCGGATGTCAGGCCTACTTCTTGTACAAACCAATCCAGCAGATTTGCCACTGATTCGTTACGGATGGAGATCCCTTTCGGTTTGCCTGTCGTTCCTGAGGTGAAAATGAAGTAAAACTCATCTTCAGGTTGACGATTACGATACAGTACGGGGGCTGCTGTGTTATTCGGGGGTACGGCATTTAACGATTCAACATCCAGCAACAAATAACGTCCTCTGTCACTACTGAATTCCTCGTTCAGAACCGAATTATTTAAAGATGAATTAAATAAGGCTGAATCACATAAAGCTGAGTCACATAAAACCATACTGCAATTGGCCAACTCCAGCAGGGTCTTTTTACGTTGTAAGGGGTCTTTCGGGTTGAGATAAAAGTAACTTCCGCCGCTGAACAGAATGGCCAATATTGCCTGAGAGGATAACAGCCCTTTCTCCAGATGAACCGCAACACGATCCCCCGGCATAAAACCAGCTTCCCGCAGGTGTTGCTGTAAGATCCCCACCCCCCGTAACAATTCGTTATTACGGATGCGGTTCCGATGGTCAATCAAACTGATTTCCTGTGGGAATTCATTGAATCGATGATAAATGCAAGATAGCAATTCGTTGATATCAGGGTATTGCTCTTTTAATTTCCCTGCTACCAGCGAGATCTCCTGCAAACCATCCTTTTTTTCTTCTTCGGGATTACTTGAACCAAGAGTGAATACTCTCTCTTCAATCGGGCTATTTACAGTATGTTTGAGCAGATCCGCCGCCAGCGATTCGAACGCATTAAATACCATCGTGACGGCAGCAGGGTCCCCTTGATAACTTTCTCCTGCACTTAACTCAACGTGCCAATGTTCAATGCCAGCAACGGTTAATGTCAAACCAAAGTGCGTTGCCTCTTCACTGTGTAGCTCTGTCAGAAATATGCCGCGGCGGCTGTCCTGTAACGTAGTATCAATAGGATAATTATCGAAAACAACAATAGAGTCATAAAGATCATCACGTATTCCCGTCTCTTCCCGAATAAGAAGCGGGGGTGTTTTTTCATGTTGCTGAACCTGCTGCAATACCTGAAAAATTGTGCGCAGTGCAACATCCAGACCCCATTTGCCATCCAGCATCAAAATCAGTGGCACGGTATTGGTAAATAGCCCCAACGGCTGGTAATCACCATCTTGCGTCAATGCCTCGCCTCTGCCAGAAAATGTACAGCCAAATGCAACCGTTTTTTGAAAAGTCAGTTTGGATAATGTCAATGCCCAGCATAGATAAATGAAACTTGCCGGAGTTACCCCAACACGACGGCATAACGCCTCTATCGCCGCCTTGCGCTCCTCACTCCATACACTACTTGCTGCTATTCTTACGTTGGCATCGTGTTTAATTGCCGGATATTCAGAAGTACGAAACAAGGGTTCCGCTAATAGTTTGGTCGTCGCAGCATCTTTTCCACCGGGCAATTGTTGTAATGTGTGTTGCCAATATTTACGGCTGGCTGCCTGTTCTTCCTCACTTAATCCCCGCCAAAGTTGCTGTGCATACAAACGCGCCGTCAAAGGCATGATTTTTTGCTTACGCAATCCTTGCAACCATAAGGAAATCAGTAACGAACTACTCCAACCATCCATCAAAATATGATGAAAGGAGAACGCGATATTTAATGTTTCTGCGTCAATATCGTGGAAGGCCGCAATACGAAACACTTCTTTATTAAGTGCGAATGGCGTTGTTTTCGATTGAGCCAGCCAGTCAAGACAATGTTGTCTGATGGATAACGTAGACTGCCCGGAATCAATACGGACATATTCCAGTGGAATGCGTGGCAATGCGTATATTATCTGGTGAGGAACCCGAATACCCTGCCAGATAAATACTGATCGCAAGGCGGGTTGTGATTGTTGTATCTGATGCCACACGTTGAAAATTTCTTCTTTTTCAACATCCGCTTGTAGCCTGAATACCACACCAATATGGTAAGCACTGTTGCCATCTTTTAAAGCGTGAAACAACAATCCATTCGCTTGTGGCGTCGCCTGTAGCAACTCTTCAATGGGATTATGCCTGAACACTGCCATGATCAACTCCTTACCGCATCAAAGAGTGTGTGTAATTTCACTTTCTCTACGCAAAGAGGGCGATTTCCGTTTGCCTCAACAATCTCCAGCCACTGTTGTGTGAGTTGATAGAGAGAATGACTCTCTTCAACCTTCAGACGTGATCCTGTCATCGTCTGTCTGACGTTTTTCCGAATACGAGACAATTGTTCTATCGCCGCTGGCTCTGTAATTGCAGGTAGCTTTGAGCTGTAAAGGTGGAAATAACAGTATCCTGAAAACTGTTTCAACCGATTCTCTTGCGTGCTTAATGCCTGAATGGAGGTGAACATTTCATCCGCCCCCCACAGCGAACACATAGGCAGCCCCGCACGTTGAGTGAGATAACTCAGCACATTTTTAGGCGAGACTTCCAGATAACGGGTCACACCATTTTGCGCAACGTACTGTAAGCTCGGTAACCATTGCACCGGAGAAATAAGATGTTGCAGAATCGATGTTCTGAGATTTTCCGCAGGTAACTCCGTACCACTGACATTACAAACCAAACGTGAAACTAAGCGAGACAATAAAGCATTTTGCTGGTCTGATTGCGGCAAAAAATCAAGCAATGTATCTAATTTTTCCTTTGCCTCAATCATTAAAGGTGAATGGAAAGGGCCACCAATTTTCAACGGAAACAGTAATCCTCCCAGTGCTTCTATACGCGGTGCAAAACGCCGGATATCTGCCATCTCACCAGAAATAGTGACCTGATCAAATGCGTCAATCGCAGATACATAGATCGCTATACCATCATCAATGCGGGCTTTATCAACTTGCTGCACAACAACTTCGGAGGGAACATGCAGAACCCAGCACATATCACCCTGCTGATAATGCCTCGCACAGGCTCCCACAATTTCAGAACGAATATTGACTACTCTTGTCAGTGTTGCTAAATCAAGATAGCCAGCAGCACACAGCGCAGGGTATTGCCCCAAGCTATGCCCCATCATAAATTCAGGCACTAATCCACAATGCTGACGCAATATATTGGCAATGGCGACTGTGGTTGCCGTTAGTGTCAATTGTGCAATGCGGACTTGCTGCAACGTGTCACGACGGTTGCCATGAATAACATCAAATAGATCAACTTGTGACAGATCTGATACTTCCTCCAAACATGCCCGATATTCTGGATAGGTTTTGAATTCAGCAAACATGTCCGGTTGCTGCACGCCTACGCCGGGAAATAAAAATACGGTTTTGGCTGAGTCACTAGCTGTTCTCATTCTGAGGCTCCATGAATAATGAAATCGAGCTCCGATTGTGAGAGCTGACTAAGAGGAAAATCCGCAGGGATAAATGCGTGTTCCTGACCGTGAGCAGATTGCCCATTGTTCAGTTCATCAGGGTTGTCATTGCATTTGGCATTGTCATGACAATAGATGTCATGACAACAGGCACGGCACCACGCTGATAGTCGGTTATCGAGTTGTGTCAGATAGTTAAGGGCATCATCGGCATTGGTTTCAGGAATGCCCAAACTCAGTTCGACCAGAACAGAGCCAGATTCCCGGCAATCGTGGGTCAGTATGTCGAAATCCACCACACTTTTTTCATCAGGATGACGAAAACCGCCAGAGAGAGACTGAATTAAATGAATATGTTGCCATGCTTTGCTATCGCCCAGACTGAAACCGAAACCAAGATCATTAATGCAAATCAGTGGCCTCTCTCCCGTGCTATTCAGCCCCAGTTGATTTTTCCAATCCGAGTTATCTTTATACTGCTGTAATTTCAACACTTGCAAAAAACTCAATGAGTGATTCGAAGCCACATCCAACTGCATCAGTTGGAAGCCGGTAAACCATCCCACTGCATTTGCCATGGCTGCATTCCAGGCTATAGGCATTTTTGTTTCAGAGAATAAACGTCCGTGGTTTTCAAACAACACGCCAGGTTGCGGTGGTAACAGGCCGTTTTCCTGTATCACCTCCAGCAATGCAGCGGCAATAAGTTGTGAACGATCAGCTTTTTTATGTTGCTCCATTTGCCGGAAGTCATCACCGGAAACTGATAACGCTATTGTGACAGGTGTCGTAGCTGGCTGGTCATTGAGATTGCTATCAAATGAGGGGGATACATCAGTCATTTCTTCCTGTGACTGATTGTCTGCCAGCCATTTACCCCACAAGAACGCTCCCTGCTCTGCCTCAATCTCAGCAAAAGTGTTCGTTTTAACGATTGGAGTGTTTAATGCTTGCTCTAATTCGTCCAGCAAGTAGATCCACGAATGCACATCGCAAATCAGGTGATGGCAAACCCAAACCAAATAGTGTTTATTTACGTGTGGATCGTATATCACTTCATGCACACTGGGCTGAGTCGCAAGACTGACTTTACCCTGTAATCGCTTAAGCCTGTCTTCAAGAGATTCGCCCGGTGCCAATACTTTACTGCTGTTTTGCGACTCCCATTCAATATCCGTTAATACCATATCCGTTAATACAGAAGTAGCAGGCAAAAAATGCAGTTCAGTCAGATCTTGATTCGCTCGCAGGGAAAAAATTTTATGTCTGGCTTTAACTGCAATAACCGCTGCATTGATATGTTCGGCAGATAAGGCAGAGGTGACTTCGAGCACAACACCTTGCTGTAACCGTTCACCATGTATAAAGCGGTGATGTTGATACCAGCGAACACTGGGTAAATAATGTAACCAACTGGCGGCTAACTCCTCCAATGCATCTTCTGGTTTCAATGGCTTTTCCAGTACTGCGGCATCTGTTGCACAACCTGCCGGTTGTTCAGCACAGGCCGTTTCCAATACTGCACCTAATACTGTCAACGTCAGCAATTCTTTGATCTCTAGTTTAACGCCTCTTTTCGCTAATAATGCGACCAGGCGGATTGCTTTGATCGAATCTCCTCCCTGTGCAAGAAATGAAGCCGTCAGATCCACCGAGTGAGGCCAAATTGGCCTAAAAAATTCCTCATCCAGCCATAAAGGCAGATTATAGTTTTCGGCCTGTTGCTGCGTTTTTTTATCGGCTGCCGGTTTATCCGTTAAGGGGCACTGTGCAACATCAATGAATGACCTGCGGTAAGTTTCAGCAGCGGAGGTAAGCAGCGCTATATCAACCTTACCGTTAGCATTCATTGGCCAGGGTTGCACAGTGCAATACAGATTCGGCAACCAGGATTCAGCTATTTTTTCTTTTAATTTATCTTGGAATTGGTGACTGTCATGAGGGATTGGTTGGTTACTGCACAAGGCAATAGTTTCATAACCCGCTATGCCGTCAGCTTCATCAATGACTAATTTCAATGCCTTCAACTGCCGATTATGATCCTCTGATTGACCAAGCTGTACCAGCACATCTTCCACGGCTTTCTCAATCTCCACCGGATGGATCCGATGACCTCGCACTTTAAATTCATCATCAATGCGTCCGAGACAATGGAATATGCCCTGTTCATCCTGCAACCCCAAATCCCCTGTACGATACCAACGGCACTGCTTATCCACACTGAACACAAATTTTGCTTCTGTCTGGGTGCTATTGTTCAGATAGCCATCTGCCAGTACAGGCCCACCAATCCAGATTTCCCCATGAAAACCACGGGGCATAATTTGACCCCAGCGATCCCTGATCGATATTTCTGCTTTACCCAGTGCTGTACCAATCGGCGTAATAAGAGCAGGCGCGGTTTTTTCTTCCTCAATGCTTCTAGCGCCATTGTTTATCGAATAAATACAGCAGCCAACCGTAGCCTCCGTTGGCCCGTATTCATTAATAATTTCACTGCCTGACGGCAAACAATCCAGTACCTGATTCACCAGTGAAGCCGGCAGATTTTCACCGCCTACAACAAAGGTCAGCGGGTGTTGTCTGGTGGATCCAATGCCATGCTCGATCAACAAAGACAGATGGGATGGCGTGCATTTAACACCTGTCAGGGATTCATCAGCGAGCAGAGCACGTAACAATTCAGGATTATCACGAATGTCTTGTTCATAAGGTTGGATAAATCCTCCTGACAAAATGGGCACTAAAATAGCGGTTTGCGTCAGGTCAAATCCAAAGGAAGTAAACAGAGGCGTGTTAAATGGAATTTCATCAGCATATGCTGCTTTCGCTGCCAGCGCATAGTTAGCCAATGCAACAGAAGAAATGGCAACGCCTTTTGGTTCTCCCGTCGAGCCGGAGGTATACAGAATATAAGCCGGATTACAGGATAGATGCTGAATTTCAGGATACGATGTCGAGGCAATCTGTTCCTGAACGATCCCTTTCTGAGCACTATCTCCCTTATGCAAAGAAACCCGCAGCAAAGGTAAATTCAGTGTCTCAGCTAAGTTTTGGTCAGCTTCGGTGTAAATACACAAGGAAGCCCCGGAATTACGGGTGATGGTTAATAATCTTTCTGTTGGTGTTGTCGTGGGGCAAACAGGCACAACCGTCACGTTTTTAATCAGACAAGCCAGATAAGCCAGTACTGTTTCAGGGGTACGCCTGCCCAGAATAAGTACAGGTTTATTCTCAGTATGTATATCATGCAATCGCATACTGAAACGGTGCATCCACTGTAAACCCTCATGGTAAGTAAGCGTACTATTTTCCCCATTTGGCTTAAATAAAACGTTGTCTGTGTGGCATTCAAATGCTTTAAGTAAATGAACACCTATTGGCTCCGCCGAACATTCGTCAGAGGTATGATAGGCTTTCGGATGATGATCAGTGTGCTCTTGTGCCATAACTTCAACCGCAATATCTACTGCATAATTAAGCACAGTGTGCAGAAAGGTATGGCATTGTTCAGGTGACCATATTCTGCGGAAATCAGCTTCAATCGCCAAATAACCATCTGCAAAGCGGTCATGGAGATGGATGGTAGCAAACAGAGATTCGACGGCCTGATGGTGTTCAATTATTGTTTCTGTATAACTGCTTGTTTTCTGAAAATTACCTGTTTGGTAGGAAACACCAAAAGCGGGAATAATCTGTTTCCAGTCCGGTGATGCTAATTCTCCCCAACGGGTCGCGGGCGCATAACGTGAATGTATAAGTGCTTTTTGCAAATGTTTTTGCAGGCTCTGGTAACAGTCTGTGGCTGTCTGTCCATCCTGACGAAACACAGGCACCAAGATAGGAGCCACTCCCATTGAGATAGTCTGTTTCTCTTCCCTGCTCCAGCGATTACCAATAGGTGCCTGTAATAACACACAGTTGCTATCTTCAATCACCATTTGCGTATAAGCAACCGCAGTGAAAAACAATCTGAAAATAGAACCACCACTGTTTTTAAATCGGAGTAATATTTCATTTTGCGATTGGGCCACAGTTGCTTCTATACGCATGGAGCGTGGCTCTAATCCACGATAATCACCTATCGGATAACGGCGGGATATTTTTCGGGCATCTATTGGTGAAGTTTCTCCAAAAAGCCCCTGCCAATACGCGGCATCTCTTTCCAATCGCCGGGAATGCTCATAATTTTGTTCTTCCTCAGCATTGGTGGAAAATAAAAAGGATTCGGTTTGTCCGATTGCTGAATCCGGGTTTTCTTGTTCCAATTCTTTGATTAGGTGACTCTGCAACATAGCCACACCTATCCCATCCAGCGCAGCGTGATGGGCTTTCAAAAACCAACCTGATTGATCAGGCTGAAAACGTACAGCAAAGATCCTCACTGGTGTGAGTGATAAGTCCTCTTCCATCAATAACTGACGCTCTACCCAATATTCAAACGCTTCCTTAGGATTGGGATATTTGCTGAAATCGGCTTTCTCTACTTCTGCCTGGGGACTATCGTGTCGAATACCGAACCATTCCATTTCTGTAGTTTCGGTTGCCAATGCTTCGCTTTCTGTTTGCTGCCCATGCAACGCTTTATTAATAAATCCGATGCGGAAAACATCTTGCGTATTGCGGACGTGTTCAGCAGCACGCGCAATCCGCTCCAGAGAAATATCTCCCCGTAACCGCGTGATCCCGCCAAAATAAAATTGATACCCAGAGAGGTTAAACTGTTCCATTTTGAAAATAGTCTGTTGTGACCGGGCCAATCTAAAAATTGATCGATTATTCATGATGTGACCCCTCGTTTTGATTAAAAAACAGAGTCCGAATATTTTGGGCGATCACTTTCCGTTCAAGTTTTCCTGAACTGGAGCGGGGTAACTGCTCAGCCTGCCAGTAACGGGCAGGTAGCATATAAGCTGGCATCTGTGCCGAAAGGAATTGCCTGATGTCTTGTGGCTCCAGTTCTTCTTGTCCCGCTACGATAGCTGCAACAAGCCATTGCTCTTGTTTATCGTCTTCAACTACGCAAGCAACAGCTTCAGTAATGGATGGATAATTGAGTAAGTGATGCTCAATCTCTCCCAATTCGATCCGCAATCCACGCAGCTTGATTTGCGTATCTTTTCGGCCCTGGCAGAAAAATCCTGTTTCTTTTTCATACCAACCAAGATCTCCCGTCAGGTAAATTCGCTCCTGAAGTTCTGGATGAAATACAAACGCCTCATCGGTCAAATCCTGACGGTTGTAATACCCCTCTGCCAGACATAACCCACCAATCGCAATTTCGCCTTTTTCCGACTCTGCTTTTAAGGTCAAATTATCCGGATCTACGATGTACAATTTGCATCCGGTAAGAGCCTGCCCAACAGGAACAAGTCCCGATGGATTTTCCATGCAATCATAAAAACTAACATCAATAGCGGCTTCTGTCGGACCATATAAATTGGTCAGCAAGCAACGGAAATGAAACATTTCATGAAATTGAACAACCAAACTGGCAAGTAGTGACTCCCCACTCACATATACTCTGCGCAGAGCAGGTAATGGTGGTTCAAGATCTATTTGACGGTTTTTAATATGATGACTTTGCATGTCACTGTCTTGAAGCTCTTGCAATACCGGCTTAAGCAAACTGGGAACAAAGTGAACAACCGTAATATTTTCATTTGCTAATGCTGCCACAATAGCTCTGGGATAGGATTCTAATCCCGGCTGTAACAAATAATGACTTGCACCGCTTAAAGCCGGTAGAAAAAGCTCCCATAAGGACACATCAAAAGTCAGTGCAGTTCTCTGTAAGATGACATCTGAATCAATCATTTCACTGTGTCGCTGATGCCACTCCAGTCGATTAATAAACGCGCCATGATTGACCAATACGCCTTTAGGCGTGCCTGTTGTACCGGAAGTGAAAATTAAGTATGCAGGATCAGTAGATTGCAATTCAGGTGTATTTAACTGAAAAGAGTTATAACATTCGTTCTCTGGTCGTGGCTGTGTGGTTATCTCTTCTAATTGATCACAGCTAATTAATGCCAATTCAGCATGTACCTGAGTGAATAAGTTGATCTGATTTCTGCTACAGAAGGCAATACGGCATCGGGCTGTTGCAAACATGGATGACAAACGGGCAACAGGTATTTTCGAATCAACGGGAAAATAAACGCCCCCGGCTAATAAAACGGCATATGCTGCGACTAAAAACTCTGGGCTACGTTCAAGCCCAATAGCAACACATTCTCCCTGACGTAAATTTCGCTCATTCATTAAGTGATCAGCCAATCGCTTCACGCTTACATATAATCCTTCCCAGGATAAGATATTTCCTTTGCCCCAACGTATCGCAGGGTTTTGGTTATCTCTCGCCGTATTTTCAAAATAATCAGTAATAAATCGACCTGTTTTCATGACGCCGAAGTCCTCTGATTGCTGGCTTTATTGTCCCCCAATTTCATTCCCCTTCTCCCGTAGTGATAGCAAACCGACATCACAGGCGGATGTCAGACAATAGAAACCTACCAGCCAGACAAAATGTCTCGTGCTGTAAGTCAGAAGTTATTGGGGATCTTTTATGGATGAGTCAGTCCAGCGTTATAACTGTACCGAGTACAGATTTGCTTACCAATCAGCATTTTTTGTAATTCATTACTTCCTTCAACAACCTGCAAAATTTTTGCATCGCGATAAAGTCGGCTGATACCGTTGATCTCATCACAACCGTAACCACCATGGATCTGAACCGCTTTTGCAGCACTCACTCCCGCTTCCTGTGATGCAAAAAGTTTGGCTTGAAGTATTTGTTCAAGAGCATCTTCATCCCTGGCTTCTTTAGCTTTTGTCGCTGATAAGCAAATAAGTTGAGAGGCAAGCAGACTACTGGACATCTCCGCCAAATAACCACGGATAATGCCTTGGTCTGCAAGCAGTGTTCCGAAGGTAGAGCGAGAGTTGGCTCTGTATACTGATGCTGATAATGCCGCTTGCTGTATTCCTACCGCAGCCCAGGCCACACTAATACGACCATAGTCCAGCGCACTGTTAGATATGAGGTTTTGCCCAAAACCGGGTTTTCCGACAATATTTGTCTTCGGGACCCGACAATCGTTGAAATCCAATCCAGCCAGATAAGCACTCTTGAATCCCAACATGTTTTTCTTGGCTGTTATTGTTAATCCTGGTGCATTTTTAGGAACCAACACCGCAGTATCCAAACCCTGATATTTGCCGAATACCAGAAACAGATCCGCAATCTGAGCAAAAGTAATCCAGCTTTTCTGCCCATTAATACTCAGTTCATTCCCGTGATCTTCAAATCTGGTTGACAGGTTTTTAGAATCACCACCTGCTGAAACTTCTGTTTGGGCGAAAGCCCCAATCAGTTCCCCTGTTACCAAGGGTGCCAGAAAACGTTGTTTCTGCTCTTGCGAGCCCCAATCCTCAATGGTTTTTAACATCATTGAATGTACATTCAACAAACCAGTCAGTGATCCGCTTCCGGCGCCTATCGCCATATTCAGTAAGCCGAACGTGGTGGCATCAAATCCCAATCCTCCATTTTTTGTTTTTGCTAATCCGCCTAACCAACCATTGTTAGCCAGTTGTTTCACCACACCAACAGGTATGGCTTCAGATAAATCCCATTCGTCGGCATAAGGGGCAACGTTTGTTACTGAAAACTGTTCAAATGTCTGTAACCATTCTTGCTGTTCAGGTGCTAAAAAACGATCAAACATTTGTTACCACCTTTCTGTCTAAGAAATTGCAGACAGCTTCAATACTGGAAAAATTGGCATTATCGAGATCATCAATTTCGACTTTAATTTTGAAGTTTTTTTCCAAAAAGGAAATTAATTGGATGGCAGCCAGAGAGTTAACCAAGCCTGTTTCGAAAATATTAACGTTATCTCCCAGATCTTGCTTACCCGAAAGTTTACAGAGATATTCAAATACTAACTTCTTACGTTCAGATACATTCATCACGACTTCCCTTTGTAAGCTTCATTTCATTGGTCTTTGGTTCGTAATATTTATCTGGACGATTTACGTAATGGGTTAATTTTCAGGTTAAATATAAAACTTAAGACCTCATAGCTACCGCACGGGAGTGTAATCGCCCAAAATAATAAAAATTCAGAATATACATTTAATAAAGCAGACAGTTAAAAGCAGGTTAATAACAATGAACCTCTTTTTCCATAATATAAAATATTAACTAAATTATTCTTAATAAGAAGGTAATAGTTGAACAATAAAAAATTTTTGGTGAAAAACATTCTGTGATTACAAGTTTTTTCCTTATATTTTAGTGAGATATAAATAAAAATCATCTAATATATGAAATAATTTTTTAATATATGAAAAAATAAAAAATCCAGTTAAATGTGTTTTTGGATAACACAAAGATTAATAAGCGCAATTAATATAGTTACCCATCCAATCGTTTAAGAGCACAAATGATCGGCGTTATTCTATTAATAAAAACTTACTTAACTCACATTATTCTGATAAGAGGTTATTGATGGAGCGTGGAAGATGTTCAACCGACTTCAAGCTGTAACATAACCAACAAAACTACAGCTTGAGTATGGAGAGGAAGATAAAGGATGAAAAGAGAGCTAACTAAATACCCCGGTAGACAAATACCTGTCTCCACGATCACAAATGATCGCAACAATAATTGCACCTGGATTTTCAGCCGCAATGCGCAGTGCTCCAGAAACAGCACCTCCAGAGCTAACACCACAAAAAATGCCTTCTTTCTGTGCCAGCAATCGCATCATTGTTTCTGCTTCTTGTTGCGTAATATCTAAGATTTGATCCACCAGATCTTTCTGATAAATACCCGGCATATAAGCAGGCGACCAACGGCGGATACCGGGAATATGACTGTTTTCTGCTGGCTGTAACCCCGTCGTCTGTACCTTATTTGATTGAGATTTCAGATAGCGGCTCACACCTGTAATAGTGCCGGTTGTTCCCATACTGGAGACAAAGTGGGTAATACGCCCCTGTGTTTGCTGCCAAATTTCCGGCCCTGTTGTCTTGAAATGCGCCAGCGAGTTATCAGGATTATTAAACTGGTCAAGAACTTTTCCTTCACCGTTCTGTTCCATTTGTTGCGCCAAATCCCGTGCACCTTCCATGCCCAACTCTTCGCTGACCAGAATCAGTTCAGCACCGTAAGCTTGCATAGACGCCTGACGTTCAAGGCTCATATTTTCAGGCATCAGTAACTTAAGCCGATACCCCTTTACCGCGGCAATCATCGCCAACGCAATACCTGTGTTGCCGCTCGTTGCTTCAATAAGCACATCTCCCGGTGAGATTTCTCGCCGTAGTTCCGCTTGCTGGATCATTGAGAGTGCTGCTCTGTCTTTCACAGAACCAGCAGGATTGTTGCCTTCCAGTTTTACCCAAATCTCCGCATCTACTTCTTCAATAATTCGTTGTAATTTAACCAACGGGGTATTACCGATAAATTTTTCTAAGCTTGCCACAGCACTACCTGAATCATATGAGAATAAACAATAGAATAATCGTATTCAGAAAACTGCCGCAAGATCTTAAGCAAAAAAACCCCTGTATCCTTCAGGACAACAGGGGAAACCCAGGGTTCTACGAGTAATGAAAATATCAAGCGGACTCAGCAAGTTTCAGTACCTTTAATGCAGAATTACCTTCATACAAACGGGCATTATTTCCACCAATAAAATATTGACTTCCTCTCGCCGGAATCAAAGAATTATCCGGCCAGATAACCGACAAACTCTCTTCTCCCCACCCCATCGGCTGAACAGACAACAGGGAAAAATGCCCTCGTGGACTCACTTCCACAATCTTAACCGGCAAAGGGCAAGATGACGTCTGTTGTGTACTGAGATTCATTTCCCACGGACGCAAGAAAACATCAACATTCCCTTGATGTAATGGCATCACCTCCAATGGGAAAACTTTTCCGCCAACCCATAATTGAGAGCCTTTGATCTCACCGTGTAACTGATTCACTTCGCCCATAAATTCCAGGACAAAACGGCTTTCCGGCTCTTTCCATACTTGCTGTGGAGTGCCAACCTGCTCTATAGCACCTTGATTCATCACCACAACCCGATCCGCCACTTCCATTGCTTCTTCCTGATCATGAGTGACAAATACGCTGGTAAATTTTAATTCTTCATGCAGCTCACGTAACCAACGACGCAATTCCATCCGAACCTGAGCATCCAAAGCACCAAAAGGCTCATCTAATAAGAGGATTTGTGGCTCAACAGCCAACGCTCTTGCTAAAGCCACTCGCTGTTTTTGACCACCAGAAAGTTGTGATGGATAACGATCTGCAAGATGAGATAACTGAACCATATCGAGTAAAGACATTACTTTACTGCGAAGTGTCTCTCCACTGGGACGCTGACGACGGGGCAGAACCGTCAGACCAAAAGCAACATTATCAAATACTCTCATATGACGAAACAGGGCATAATGCTGAAAAACAAAACCCACCCGCCGATCTTTTGCGTGGATCTGGCTGACATCCTGACCATGAAACTTCAACTGCCCTGCACTTTGCTGCTCAAGCCCTGCAATGATCCTCAACAATGTCGTCTTGCCGGAGCCAGACGGACCAAGCAGAGCAACCATTTCACCGGATTCAATATCCAGAGAAATATTATTCAGTATTTGAGCCCGACCAAAAGATTTACTGATTTTGCTGATTTCAATACTCATATCCTGCCATTGACCTCCACAGATGACTCCTACTCACTGACGGCTTAAACGCCACTGCAAAGCACTTTTGACAATCAGCGTAATAATCGCCATTACTGCCAATAAAGCCGCCGCCACAAATGCGCCAACAGTGTTGTAATCCTGATACAGCAGTTCAACCTGCAAAGGCAATGTGTAAGTTTCTCCTCTGATCGCGCCTGATACCACAGACACAGCCCCGAACTCACCAATTGCTCGCGCATTAGTCAAAACAATGCCATACAGCAATGCCCAGCGAATATTCGGCAATGTCACACGCCAGAACATCTTCCAGCCAGAAGCCCCCAATAATATTGCGGCTTCATCTTCCTGATTACCCTGACTTAACATCACCGGCACCAATTCACGGACAACAAACGGGCACGTCACAAATACCGTAACCAATACCATGCCCGTCCATGAAAACATTAGCTGGATGTCGTAAGCCCCAAGCCACTCACCCATCCAGCCGTTAGAACCGTAAAACAGCAGATATAGTAATCCCGCGACAACGGGGGAAACTGCAAATGGAATATCTATTAATGTCAGTAATAATTGCCTGCCGGGAAACTGGAACCGGGTTACCAGCCACGCTGTTACCACACCAAAAACCAGATTGATGGGTACTGTGATCAGTGCAATCAGCACAGTTAACCAGATAGCATGGAGCATATCGGGATCAATAAGATTCTGTGTGAGGATATCAAGCCCTTGTGAAAAAGCAGTCAGAAAAATCCACACTATCGGAATTACCAATAACAAGACAGAAACGATTATCCCCGCACAAATCAATACCCATTTGCCCCAATTTATTGAGGAGCGCTGCATCAGTGTATATCCGAAAAATTCAGCCATTAATGCCCTCCGATCCGCTTACCAAAGCGGCTTTGCAATAAATTGACGCTAAATAGCAACAGCAGTGATACTACCAGGATCACTGAAGCAATCGCACTGGCTGCCGGATAATCAAATTCTTGCAATCGTACAAAGATCATCAGGGAAACCACCTCAGTTTGCCACGCGATATTGCCTGCAATAAAAATGACCGCACCAAATTCCCCCAGACTTCGCGTGAAAGAAAGCACCGTGCCCGCTATCAATGCAGGTGAGAGTTCCGGCAAGATCACCTGCCTAAACGTCTGCCAGCGACTTGCCCCTAATGTCTGGGCTGCTTCCTCATATTCCGGGCCTAACTCTTCGAGTACCGGTTGAACGGTACGGACAACGAAAGGCAAACTAGTAAATGCCATTGCAACCGCAATACCCAACCAGGTATTCGCAACCTTCATATCAAAATTACCAAGCCAGGAGCCATACCATCCGGTTGCGGAAAATAGGGTTGCCAACGTTAACCCCGCAACCGCGGTCGGTAAAGCAAAGGGTAAATCTATCAATCCATCAAGCAGATTACGTCCGGGAAAACGATAGCGGGTTAGTATCCAGGCCATTAACATGCCAAAAACCATATTGAACAAACTGGCAATTGCAGCAGCCAACAAAGTGACCTGATAGGCTGCTACAACCTGAGGATTTACAATCACCTGCCAATATTCTGCCCAGCTCATACTGGAAAGTTGTATGGTCAGAGCACTTAATGGCAATAGCAGGATCAAACAGGTATAAAAGAGACTACAGCCCAAACTCAACCCAAATCCGGGTAATACACGTTTACTGGATGCAACAAACATGGATCATGCCCTTCCATCAATGATTGAGCCGGCATACCATCCTTGTTGACATGGGTTTTCACCGGAATACTCCTGCAATGCGACTGCTTCTGTACTGGAAATATAGGCGTTGAAATTCCCTATAAGGGATACAGTAAATAGTGATTCGGAAAACAATCCGCTCCATATTTTTTTATTTACTACTATCTTCATTCAACACCTTATCTGTCACACCATTTAACAACGATTGCTTCATACTGTATCCAGAATATTTATAACAGGATAGGTTACTGCCCTCTGTTTTATATACCGAATTTTTATGAGAAATGATGAAACGAGATAAGCTATAAAAAACGCAACTCTTTACAGCTCTCCCCGGTTACATGGTGTTAAAAAATGACCGGCAGCAAAATTCTTCCTCAAACTTTCTATTTTGTATTTATCATTCAGCTTTCCAGATAATACGAGAGATTTTCCACGTTTTTAGCACATCATCTGAAGGCATTAACTCCTCTGGGCCATTCCATGCTCCTGTAAATATATAGCTGATATGCTGGCTTTGTGGTGCAGCACAAACAACTGTCGGTTGCATGGCTAAACTGCCGGTACGCTGACAAGCACCATAGGCTTTGTCATACAGTTCAGAAAAAGGCATTCCGATTTTTGTTCCCCAGACTGTTTTAATATTTTCATCCAGGATATCAATATGATCCACCTTGCCATTATTCAAACCAGATAATTCAATTCTGACCTGATCACTTTCCATTCCCTGTACGATATTGACTAGTTTTCCATTCTGCATTTCCATACCATTACGCAGACGATACTTACCTTTCAGTCCCTGCTGAATCACAGATAAATTCATATCTGTCTGCTGGTTGATCCCTCCTACACCTTGATCTGATACCTCTAAGTGACTCGAAAACCAGTTTAAAGGTGATATGGAAGACCATGAAAATTCAGATGTTCCTGCACAAGCTGTTAATAACAATGTACCACTCATTAAGCCACTGATTGTCATAACTCTCTTTTTAAACAATAAACTAAATATAAAACATCTTTTCATTACTTTTTTTACCTTATTTTTCCAGCCTGATTATTTAGCACAACTTTATAAAAACCATTGTGCAATTGTTTACAAACAGGTCGATATCATACCCATACCAAAATTCAACTGGATTATAAAAAACGTTGAAATCAATGGCAAATATATATGGTAGCCACAATGATGACGGTATTTTTAATTTTTTTAAGTTTTACAACTATAACGGATGTTATGGTAATAGATACTATTACAAAAATACCGTGCTATCAGTTAGCTTCCCAGGCTAATTTTAACAATGTACAGAAATACGTGCCCCCCTCCCCCCATACAGTACGAGAAAATAAACAAATAAACTCTCCCCACTCTTATTCCACACAGAATTGTAGGGTACTCGAAAGTAAAACTGAATCACCGATTCATGCTCACTATTATTTTTCAAAAGACAAAAATAGCGTCATTAATGTTAAGATTATTCCTGTAACCGGATATCGTTCTTTCTTAATGTCAAAAGATCTCTTTATTACAAAAAATAAATACCAGAGGAAATTTCATTACTTAATTAAAAAAGCGGCCAGAAAACTAATAAATTTTTTAAAAGAGATTCGTTTAAATAAAATTTGGCTCATGGCCGAATAAAATAAAATTCCTCAGCCACTTACCTTTAACATTTAATCAATAATTAAACGTTTATTAAAAATGGTGTGCTCTTGTCCCCAATAATCATATTCCATTTTTTCACACATACAAATTGTTGCATCATTTTCCTCTGGAACCATGATTAAAATACTGGGACACCCTCTCGCTAATAATTTTTTTTCAAGGCGGGAAACCAAAGCGTTGGCAATACCTCTGCCTCTAAATTCAGGATGAACGCCTAAATAATAGGCATGACCACGGTGCCCGTCATACCCTCCCATCACTGTACCAACGACTTCTCCTGCCACTTCAGCAACCAGAAATAAATCAGCATTATGAGTTAATTTACGCTCAATATCGAGTTCTGGATCATCGCCAGAATTAATCAAATCACAACGCTCCCAAAGTATGATAACGGCTTCAAAATCTTCTTGCCGAAATAGCCTAATTTCCATAGTTAATCAGCCCGTTTAATAAGCAATTGGTTCAATGATAATAATCACTACTTTCATTTTGGAATCAATATGAAAATGCGTTCATTGATACTAACAGGTATACTGCCTATCGCCATAAACTAACCAGAATGAAAGCAGAAATGAATATACCTAATATATCTCAAGTTAAGAATTTTTTCCTCTCATTACAGGATGAAATCTGTAAGCAACTTGAACACCTTGATGGTCATTCCCATTTCATGGAAGAGTGCTGGCAACGGGAAGAAGGCGGTGGAGGTCGCAGTCGCGTCTTGAAATCAGGCAAAATTTTTGAACAAGCAGGTGTGAATTTTTCCTATGTGACTGGAGATTCTCTGCCTCCTTCAGCGACTGCTCACCGCCCTGAATTGGCTGGCCGTAGCTATCAGGCCCTGGGGGTTTCTCTTGTCATTCATCCTTTGAACCCTTATGTTCCGACCAGCCACGCTAATGTACGCTTTTTCATTGCAGAAAAGGAAGGTGAAACGCCTGTCTGGTGGTTCGGTGGCGGGTTTGATCTCACTCCTTATTATGGTTTTAAAGAAGATGTTATTCACTGGCATACTGTCGCCAAAACATTATGTCAGCCTTTTGGTGATGATATTTATCCTACGTATAAAAAATGGTGTGATGACTACTTCTTTATTAAACATCGTAATGAACCACGTGGTGTGGGTGGATTGTTTTATGATGACCTGAATACTCCCGATTTTGATACTTGTTTTAATTTCACACAAGCTGTAGGTCATGGCTTCTTGACTGCATATTTACCTATTGTCGAAAGAAGAAAGGATATCAGTTGGGAAGAACGTGAAAGACAGTTTCAGTTATATCGCCGTGGTCGTTACGTTGAATTCAATTTAGTTTGGGATAGAGGAACATTATTCGGTTTGCAAAGTGGTGGGCGAACTGAGTCTATACTTATGTCCATGCCTCCTCTGGTTCGCTGGGAATATAATTATTCTCCTGAACCACATTCTCCAGAAGCAGAACTCTACTCGTCATTTCTGATAAAAAAAGATTGGATATAATAATACAATACAGAATTATCCCCAGAAACATAAATAACTATGTTACTGGGGCATTCATCACCATTCAAACAAAATTTTTAGTTAAATATTCAAATCTAATTTTCATATCAGTAGACTAATAAATTTATTTATCATTTTTCATTAGCAATATCCTACTATAAAACGTCAATATTTCCCCTGATGACTATCACTTCAATTATAGATAGTATGCAAATGGGCGCCCAAAAGAACAAATATGGCACTGACAAAACAGGGGAATGATTATGAATACTTATGAAATTAATAGATACAGTTTAATCCCTCCATTTGTCTTAGAGCAAATCTCTGATAATTGCGATGAGTGTACTAATCAATACGTATTAAAAACGTTAGATCATATCTACGATTTAATGAATATCACCGCTGTAGAAGATATTTCACAGCAGGACTCTGATATTAAATTTGATGAAACAACAAAACTGCATAGAATTATCTATGATGCAGAACAGGAACAAGAATTCCCCGGAGGAAAATTAGCCCGCAGTGAAGGAATGCCTGAAAGTGAGGATATTGCTGTCAATGAGGCTTATGACTACCTTGGAAAAACTCATGAATTCTATAGCAAAATTTTTGGCCGAAACTCACTTGATAACAAAGGGCTTAAGTTAGTCGCCACGGTGCATTATGGTAAACGTTACTTAAATGCCTTCTGGACCAGAAAACAAATCGTTTTTGGGGATGGTGATGGTCAATATTTCAATCGCTTTACCTCAGCGATTGATGTTGTAGCACATGAATTAACTCATGGTATTATTCAGAATGAAGTTAATCTCCATTATGTTTACCAATCTGGTGCCCTGAATGAGTCCATTTCAGATGTGTTTGGCATTATGGTAAAACAGTATGCCAATAACCAAAAAGCCGATGAATCCGACTGGCTATTGGGAAAAGGGCTATTGGGTCCCAAGTTCAATCCAGATAATAAGCCCGATATCGCTTTACGTTCATTTATAAAACCAGGCTCAGCATTTCCTAAAGATAAGCAGGTTGGTCATATGGATGAATATGAAGAACTACCGATTTCAGTTGATAATGGAGGCATTCACATATATTCGGGTATCCCTAACAGGGCATTTTACCTGCTTGCAATTGCTCTGGGAGGTTATTCATGGGAACGGGCTGGTAAAATCTGGTATGAAACTTTATTGGATAACCGTTTATCTTCAGATGCCACGTTCGATGATTTTGCCACATTAACGATTGACAATGCAGAAAAGTTATTTGGCAAAAGAGTCTCTCTCATTACCAATGAGTGCTGGAACAAAGTAGGTGTACTTTTGCCAGAAAATGATCAATAAAGATATTAATATAATATCAGACAAGTATCACTGAAGTAATATCAAATTAATCATAGAATTAAAAAAAAGGGCCTATTTTGGCCCTTTTTTATATTTATAACTTAATGCATTTTGGAGAGATAAAAAAGCATTTAGTTAGTAGAAAATCCCATGAATTAGGCTAATAATTTAAATGGGATCCCAAAAAATATACAACACTCAAAAAATAAACCGGGGTATTATTATGTGCAAAAATAAAACATACAGCATTATTCCTCCAAACTTATTTGAATATATTTTTAAAATTTGTAATGAACAGAATAAACCATCTCTCTTAAAAACATTAGATCATACTTACAATCTGATAAATAATTACGCCGCAATGGGGCATTTATCTTTAACATATAATCCAGGCTCTGATAAAAAGTTAAACAGAATAATATACGATGCTGAAAACACAGATGTATACCTAAGCACCAAAATAGTTCGGGTTGAAGGTGCTTCCGAAAGCAAAGATGTATCCGTCAATGAAGCTTATGAACATCTCGGTAACACTTATAATTTTTATAAAGAAATTTTTGGTCGTAATTCAATTGATAATAAGGGACTCAAATTAGTTGCTACAGTACATTATCTAGAAGGCTATGCAAATGCATTTTGGGCAAATAACCAAATGTTTTTTGGTGATGGAATGAAACTATATTTTAATCGTTTTACATCTTGTATTGATATCACAGCACATGAATTAACACATGGTATCACTCAATATGAAGCAGATCTCGATTATGCCTATCAATCTGGTGCACTTAATGAGTCTATTTCAGATGTATTTGGTGTGATGGTAAAACAGTTTGCCAATAATCAGAAAGCCGATAAATCTGATTGGCTGATAGGCCAGGGAATATTCGGACCTAAAATGAACCCTCATAATGACCCCAATATTGCTTTACGTTCATTTAAGCATCCGGGAAGTGCATATTCACACGATGATCAGATTGGGCACATGAATCAATATCAGGAACTTCCTCTGTCAAATGATAATGGTGGTGTTCATAAATATTCAGGTATTCCAAACAAAGCATTCTACTTACTGGCAGTTGAGCTAGGAGGGTATTCATGGGAGCGGGCAGGTAAAATCTGGTATGAGACATTAACAGACAGGCGATTATCTAATAAAGCAAATTTTAATGATTTCGCCAAATTAACCGTTGATAATGCATACAAACTCTTTGGCAAAAGCATTTCAAATCTTGTCACTGAAGCATGGAATCAAGTAGGTGTTATTCGTTGACAACAAAAATAATATTTTTAACCTGAGGGTTAGGGAAAACCCTGTTTTTATCACCATATATTTCACCCACTTGTCGCGCATACAACTTATAAAATGAGAGGATAAAAATTTACATTTTTGTTAGTGACTGACTCGGTTATTTTGACTACTATTTAAGCTAGTAAAAATACACCACAGGCACCAGGCTAACAAACTAACAAGTTGGGTATATTATGTGTAATGTAACAAATCAACCCAGTATAATTCCTCCCCACTTACTGGAACATATTGCGAAAAATTGTGATGAGAGTGACAAAGAACACGTGCTAAGAACCTTAGATCACGTTAAGAGCTTAATGAAACAATCAGCTACAAATCTTTCATCACGAACGAAAGATAGACTTCAAGTTGATAAAGAGAAAAGTAATTAATCACCTAACATTAAAAGGGCATAAACCAAGAGATAATAAGCTCAGATATTTATTATTAGTCACTTTCTAAAATAAAGAGCTATTTTCTAGCTCTTTATTTTATTAATGTTTATTTAATTATTTACCGCTTTTTCAAATGTTCCATCAAACGCTTACGCTTACGAAGCTGTGACGCAGTCAAAGTATTTTTCTTATCAGCATAAGGGTTAGTCCCTTCTTTAAATTGAATACGAATAGGGGTTCCCATGACTTTTAAAGAACGACGGAAATAATTCATTAAATAACGCTTATATGAATCAGGTAAATCTTTCACCTGATTACCATGAATCACAACAATAGGCGGGTTGTATCCACCGGCATGGGCGTATTTCATTTTTACCCTGCGCCCACGTATCATAGGTGGCTGATGATCTTCTTCTGCCATACGCATAATGCGTGTAAGCATGGAAGTATTAACGCGACGAGTCGCACTTTCATAAGCTTCCAGAATCGAATCAAACAGATTACCCACGCCACTGCCATGTAATGCAGAAATAAAGTGAACACGGGCAAAATCAACAAACCCTAGACGCAGATCCAGCATGTCTTTCACGTGATCTTTGTCATCCTGACTCATGCCATCCCATTTATTAACCGCGATAACTAAGGAGCGACCGCTATTGAGAATAAAACCAAGCAGGGAAAGATCCTGATCAGAAATGCCTTCGCGCGCATCAACTACTAGCAGCACAACGTTTGCATCTTCAATAGCCTGAAGTGTTTTGATGACAGAGAACTTTTCCACTACTTCTGTCACTTTACCACGTTTGCGAACTCCCGCAGTGTCAATCAGGATATATTCACGACCATCACGCTCCATTGGGATATAGATGCTATCACGGGTTGTTCCCGGCATATCAAAGACAACGACTCGCTCTTCACCCAGAATTCGGTTGGTCAGTGTGGATTTGCCCACATTTGGACGCCCAACAATAGCCAGTTTCAGCGGCAATGTCGTCGGATCAAAATCCTCTTCCTGTTCAGCTTCAACCACTGCCTCTAATTCAGCCTGTTCCATTTCAGCCCAGTAAGCAGCATTAGCTTCTTCTTCCGTTAACTCAACTTCTTCTGCACCTTCTTCTTTATCAGAAAAAGGCAACAATACACGCTCAATCAGTTGAGTCACACCACGCCCATGAGCTGCCGCGATAGAATATATATCCCCTAATCCCAAAGAGTAGAATTCGGCAATAGATATATCAATATCAATACCATCAGTTTTATTTGCGACTAAGAAAGTCGATTTTTCACGGCTGCGCAAATGTTTTGCAATCGCGTGATCAGCAGGCATCAGCCCGGATCTGGCATCAACCATAAACAGAACGATATCTGCTTCTTCGATTGCCATCAGAGATTGCGCAGCCATTTGTGTTTCTACGCCCTCTTCCGTTCCATCTATACCACCTGTATCAACGATGATAAATTCTTGCCCTTCAACTTCCGCCCGTCCATATTTACGGTCACGGGTTAAACCAGGGAAATCCGCTACCAGCGCATCTCTGGTTCGGGTTAGACGATTAAATAAGGTAGATTTTCCGACATTGGGACGCCCAACCAGCGCAACGACAGGTATCATTTTTTTGATGCCTCATGACTAAATTTAAATCGATATCCTGCAAAAAGAACCACTTGAAGTTCGTCACTACCAAATCTTCTTCTCACAACGGCAAGTACTAAAAAGACGACACGGCCCCTGTCAGCACAGGAGCCGTGTAAATCTCGCTATTCCCTTCATTTTTCAAATCATCTTTTACTTTCCATCTCGATGCAACTTGAAACCTATTGGTATATAGCATTAAAACAAATTCTATTTCTATTTTCTGTATATCAGCGAGTATACAGGTAAACCGCTCCGTCCTTCGCCTGCACCATCAGCTTATCACTGGCAACCAAGGGACGACTCAAAAGGCCGGAACTATCAACTTTATGCTGAGCAACAAATTGACCATCAGCCATATTTAACCAGTGCAGGTAACCTTCTCCATCACCTACAACCAGATAGCCATTATACATTCCTGGTGCAGTGAGATTACGGTGTAACAGATCGTTTTGAGACCAGATTGTTACCCCATCACTCTTGCGCAAGGATAAAATCCGATCGTCCTGATCAACAATGAAAATATTATTGTCAGTCACAACCATATCATTCACAGAGCCCAGATCACGCTTCCAAATAATCTGGCCGGAGCGCATATCCATCGCCACTAAGTTGCCATTATAAGCAATAGCATAAATGACATTATCAGAAATGACCGGGGTCATATCAACATCATTCAGACGATCAATTTCAGTTGCCCCTGTCACCTGAGAGATACGCTGCTGCCAAATCAACTGCCCCTGAGAAAGCAAGACAGCACTGACACGGCCATTATCACCGCCGACAATTGCTGCTCCGTATGCTATAGCGGGTGCCGATTCACCACGGACAGATAGCGGAGGTGTGTCCATATTGATTGACCAGGCAACAGAGCCATCATTTTCATTCAAAGCCTGCAACATGCCATTGCCGGTATGGATCAGAACAAGGCCATCACTCACGACCGGATGAGATAATGCTTCACCGGCAACCTGAGATTCCCACTCAACCTTACCATTTGTGGAATCCAATGCGATAACTTTTGCTTTTTCTGTACCAATATACAGACGATCACCCGATACAGTCAGACCACCGGACAATAGTGCCGGCAGACGAGATGATAACAACCCTGTTTTCTCAGACAGATCCGTTGACCATAATTCTTTACCACTGTCTATCTCAAATGCTTTAACGATGCCATGACGATCGGCAACATAAACCGTTGAACCTTGCCAAGCCGGCGACAAGTGAGAGTAATAGTGCCCGACACCATTGCCAACCGACTTATCCCAAACCACACGCGGGTTGAATTGATTTTCAACCTTTGTCAGTGGGGACATTGTTACCGTATCCTGTTCACTTGAGCAACCTGCCAGCAAAACAGAAGCAACCAGCCCAACCAAGAGTGTTTTTCGCAGTTGCATTAGAGTTGGCTCCCTTAGTTGGATAAGTTATCTAGTTTAATTTGAATCATTGATTTCAAAGCCTGAGAACCCTGAGCGCTTAGCCCATTGGAGTATGCCTCACGCGCACCTTTAATATTCCCTTTCTTCGCCAGAATATCACCACGGATATCCTCAGCTATTAACCGCCATCCCTTACTTTTGACTTGTTCCAGTGTTTTCAATGCAGCATCAGTTTTATCTTCTGCTAACTGAACCCGGGCCAGACGAATATTGGACAAATCCACCATATTCTGATCTTTCGCTTTACCTGAAGCCACCAGCAAATATTTTTCTGCCTGTGCCAAATCATTTTTATCAGCAGCGTGTTTTGCTAATTCCATATCCATCATCACACCGTAGATGTTATTCGTTTCATTAGCGAATTTCTCTACGGCAGTGATGCTTTCTTTCGAATCCGATGCCAGTGATTTGTTCAGTTGTTCGAATTGTACCGCGGTATCCTGTAGCTGGTTTGTTTGGTGAGATTGCCAGTAACGCCAACCAACAATTGCCCCAATTCCCAATACTAAGCCAACAGCAATGTACTTACCGTTGTCGACAAAAAAACGCTTTATTGCATCAACTTGTTCAATTTCAGTGGTATAGGCTTCCACAGAGTCTCTCCTTAGCCTAACAGTTCGCTCAAACGTGCTGCGATCGCTTGTTGTGGCAATGTTTGTTGCTCACCATTACGTAAATCTTTTACGGTGACATTACCCGTACTCATTTCATCTTCTCCGAGGAGTAAAGCAACTTTGGCGCCATGCTTACCTGCACGTCCCAATTGCTTCTTGAAGTTACCACCACCATGATTGGTCATCAGGCGTAATTCAGGCAACTCATCACGGATTTTCTCCGCCAGAATCAATGCTGCCTGTTGGCTACCCTCACCAAAGGAAGAGAGATAAACATCTGCAACAGTAAGATCTGCAACAAATTCAGGGTTCACTTCCTGAACCAACAGGATCATACGCTCCATCCCCATTGCAAAACCTACTGCTGGTGTTGCTTTTCCGCCCAGTTGTTCAACCAATCCATCGTAGCGCCCTCCCGCACAAACCGTGCCTTGCGCGCCCAATGCAGAAGTCACCCATTCAAAGACCGTGCGGTTGTAATAGTCAAGACCACGGACCAAACGCTGGTTGATACGATATTGAATACCCACAGCGTCCAGAATTTGGCACAGGCCATCAAAGTGCTCTTTTGACTCTGCATCAAGATAATCAAACATGGCAGGTGCGTCATTAAGAAGAGCCTGAATGTCAGGATTTTTAGAATCCAGTACACGCAATGGATTTGTGTACATGCGACGCAGACAATCTTCGTCCAGTCTCTCTTTATGCTGCTCAAGGAATGCGACCAGTGCTTCACGATAGTTTGCACGCGCTTCCAGAGAGCCAATTGAGTTCAATTCGAGTGTCACATGCTCAGCAATACCCAACTCACGCCACCAACGTGCAGTCATCAGGATCATTTCGGCGTCGATATCCGGCCCTTGCAGACCAAACACTTCTGCACCTAATTGATGGAATTGGCGATAACGGCCCTTTTGTGGACGTTCATAGCGAAACATCGGGCCAATGTACCATAAACGTTGTTCCTGATTGTACAGCAGACCATGCTGAATACCGGCACGAACGCAGCCTGCGGTATTTTCCGGGCGCAAAGTCAAACTTTCTCCATTACGGTCATCGAATGTGTACATCTCTTTTTCGACAACATCAGTAACTTCCCCAATTGCGCGTTTGAATAACGGGGTCTGCTCTACAATCGGTGTTCTAATTTCACTAAAACCATAACCAGCCAACACACGTTTCATAGTAGACTCAACACGTTGCCAGATAGCTGTTTCAGCAGGAAGGCAATCGTTCATGCCACGAATCGCCGGAATATTTTTTGCCATGTTTATCTCTTATTAATATTTCTAAGTTCAATCAGTAAACAAAACAATACCGACTCTGATAACATGAGTCGGCATCGGTATCTTATTTATCAAGCTGATTAATACTAATCCGGTTATTGGCATCAAGAATAGTTGCCTTGGCTCGGATTTTCGCTTCAAGCTGGTCAATCAAATTATTATTGTCGAGACGCTCTTTTTGGCGAACACCATCTTCATAAAAACCGCTTTTTGTTTTTGCGCCAGTCACACCCAATGTTGAGACTTCAGCTTCTCCGGGGCCATTTACAACACAACCAATGATGGAAACATCCATTGGTGTGATCAAATCCTCAAGACGTTGTTCAAGCGCATTCACTGTACCGATAACATCGAACTCCTGACGGGAACACGTCGGACAGGCAATAAAGTTGATGCCTCTTGAACGAATGCGTAATGCTTTTAGCATATCGAAGCCGACTTTAACCTCTTCCACCGGGTCAGCAGCCAGAGAGATGCGCAAAGTATCACCAATTCCTTTGGATAACAGAATACCCAGCCCAATTGAAGATTTCACTGCACCTGCACGAGCACCTCCGGCTTCTGTAATACCCAAATGCAGAGGTTGATCGATTTTTTGCGCCAGCAAGCGGTAAGCTCCTACTGCCAGAAACACATCAGACGCCTTAACACTGACTTTAAACTGATCAAAGTTCAGGCGGTCAAGAATATCGACATGGCGCATAGCAGATTCAACCAGAGCTTCTGATGTTGGCTCTCCATATTTTTCCTGTAAATCTTTTTCTAAAGAGCCACCATTCACTCCAATACGAATAGGTATATTATTGTGACGGGCACAATCCACAACCTGACGAATACGTTCCTCGTTACCAATATTACCGGGGTTGATACGCAGACAATCAACACCATATTCCGCAACTTTCAATGCAATACGGTAATCAAAATGGATATCGGCAACCAGCGGAACATTGACTTGCTGTTTGATGGATTTGAAGGCTTCCGCCGCATCCATAGTGGGAACCGAAACACGGACAATATCAACACCTACACGCTCCAGCGATTTGATCTGATTGACTGTCGCCTCAATATCAGTTGTTCGTGTGTTGGTCATTGACTGCACCGTAATTGGTGCATTATCCCCGATGGGTACACTACCAACATAGATGCGTGTGGATTTACGTCTTTTTATCGGTGATTCATTATGCATTTTTACATTACTCCCCTACATCCCTGTATTTTGCTTATAAAAATTACAACATGCTGTGATGAATAATACACGCAGGGGAACCTGAACCCCAGTTCAACATTCGCCCAAAACATTCGCCCAAAAATATTTGCCCAAACCGCGAGTCAGTTTATGGAAATGTCAGTCTGGCAGCGGAACCTTTCTTAATAAACTCATCCAGATTCACGTGGTTCCCTTGAAATTCTATATTAACCTGAGCTGGTGCACCAATATGTAGCGAGTAAGGTAAAGTGCCTGACAATTTTAGGCTATCTCCCCTATTTTTGGTGCCGCTAAACAGTTTCTTACCTTTGGCATCTCTAATATCTAACCAACATTCACCAGTAAAGTTAATGACCAGTTCATTGCTGTTCATTGCACTGACCTGACTCACATTTGTCGATGGAGAACTAACAGCAGAATTTGATACTGTACCCGCTGCTGATGCGGCATTCTCTATACCTTGGTTTGTAGAAATACCCTGATTTGTAGAAGCAACGTTCGTGGCAACAGTGTTATCGGAAGCAGTATTATCGGAAGTAATGTTATCAAATACAGTATTACTGGCGACATTATTCACAGCAGGTTGATTGCCCGATAATGGAACAATTTTAGACTCAGTTGCTACAGGCGCAGAAGCGCTGGAAGAAGACGACACATTGGCAGGCGTAGAGTTTGCACCGGATAATGCATTACCAGTTTGTAGCTGTGCCTCAGTTTGCTTTGTCATGGAAGCCAGTTCTTTTTGTTGTGCTTTATAATTTTGCCACCACCACAGGCCGGTCATGCCCAGTAATATGATTATCACAAACCATGTTAGCTTCATCAGCCAGCCATCACGCTTTTTACGTATTTTTTGGGCAGAAAAGCTCTGCATCGGAGAAGTTTTTACTGCCTTATTCGGCATTTGTGCATCCAGCTTGGTTAAAAGCTCAGATTCAGGTACTTGGACAAGTTTCGCATAGGCACGAATATAACCGCGGAAGAATGTCGGTACGATATTAGCGGGGACATTATCTTCTTCGATATCACGAACAGTGGATACTTTAAGACACAAGCGATCTGCCACAGTTTGCTGAGAAAGCTCAAGTTTTTCACGAGCCTGACGCAAGATCTGACCTGCTGTCAGATTGGCTTCTTCTGGGTAAGTTTCAGTCTTCATTATCTAAGGACACTGGTACTGTTCAGGTTTAAAGTATTTACACAAATTAATTTGATATAACATCCAACTTAATTTGTGTAGCGAAATCATTTCATACTGCATCGAACACAGAAAATCATTTGTCACAACCTACTGATTAAAATCAGTATTATTGCAATCAACATTGACTGCAATAACATAAGTTTGTGTTATTTTCCGTGGCCAACTTTTTAGCTTCTTCGTACCGTTTTTGTTCACAGAGAAAAACGGAATAATGGCGTACTACAGTATCATTTTCCGTCGCATACTGCATTGCCATTCTAAAATGCTGGTCAGCAGATTCAGGCTGGCCTGCATATTGTTCATGCAGTGCCATCCCCAGATGCGCTTCTGGATGACGAGGTTCCACCAGCAGAATTTTTTCAAAATGAAATTTGGCAGCCGGTAAATTCCGTTCTGCCAAATACGCCTTTCCTAGCTGTAACCGAGTATCTACTGCAACAACTTGATGGGCACGGCGTTGAGAATACTCCGCACAGCCAACCATCAAGCTACAACAAACTATAGACCAAATTATTGATTTCCGTATCATACTATTTTCATTTATCAGAATATGTCAAACTTCGCCAGATTTTTAGCCATTTACCAATATTAAACAGAAAATTAGACTGTTTTTACTTGAATAGGTTCACCTGCCAGACGTTTTTTCAATGTTCGCTTTGTTCTATCAATGACATCACCAGCAAGCTGTCCACAGGCAGCGTCAATATCATCTCCCCTTGTTTTACGCACAATGGTGGTGAAACCATATCCCATCAAGACTTTCGCAAAACGGTCAATTCGGCTGTTGGAACTACGTCCATAAGGCGCGCCAGGAAATGGGTTCCATGGGATCAAATTGATCTTACTTGGCGTATCTTTCAGGCATTCTGCCAATTGGTGTGCTTGTTCTACGCTGTCATTGACATGGTCAAGCATCACGTACTCCACCGTAACCCGCCCCTGGTTAGCATTAGATTTTGTCAAATAACGACGCACACCTGCCAGAAACTCTTCAATATTGTACTTGCGGTTAATCGGGACAATTTCATCACGAACATCATCAGTCGGTGCATGGAGAGAAATTGCCAATGCAACGTCAATCATATCACCCAGCTTGTCCAATGCAGGTACTACACCTGATGTTGATAGCGTTACACGACGTTTTGACAGACCGAAGCCAAAATCATCCATCATAATTTCCATAGCTGGCACAACATTGTTTAAGTTGAGCAGCGGTTCCCCCATCCCCATCATAACCACATTGGTGATTGGACGGCGACCACTGGATTTCAACGAGCCAATAATTTTAGCAGCACGCCAAACTTGACCAATAATTTCAGAAACCCGCAGGTTGCGGTTAAATCCCTGCTGCGCAGTGGAGCAAAATTTACATTCTAAAGCACATCCTACCTGAGATGAGACACACAGTGTTGCGCGATCATCTTCTGGGATATAAACCGTTTCAACCTGTTGGTCACCAACAGTAATCGCCCATTTGATAGTACCATCCGAAGAGCGCTGTTCTTCCGCAACTTCAGGTGCTCTGATTTCAGCAACTTGTTGTAGTTTTGCTCTGAGCACTTTGTTGATGTCTGTCATTTGCTCAAAATCGTCATAGCAATAGTGGTAAATCCATTTCATGACCTGATCAGCACGAAAAGGTTTTTCCCCCATTTCAACAAAAAACTGACGCATCTGTTTACGATTGAGGTCAAGCAGATTAATTTTGCCGATTTTCTTATCGGGTGTGAAAGATATGGCGGGAGTTGAAGATTGTACGGTTGCGTTAAGTTGGGACATTGTTACATCGCCTCGTTGTTACACTTTCGGCTCTGTGCTGATTTTATTTCAGCACTAAGTTTTCATGCGGTGACTGCCAATTCAATAGACACTGTTTTAAAGAATATATTCCAGTAATGTATTCAGCGTAAATTGATATATAAGATATACCTTTCATATATATACCCGTCGTCTTTCAAGTCGCATCTTGAAATCCATAGGGTATAGGTATAAAAATAGTAAACGCCCCGCTAAATCAAATCAGCGGGGCGCCGTATTGTACAAACTTTACTGTACAGATGCTACGAGTAACTGAAAGTATCCCTTTTCAAGCTTTATTAGGATTGGCGGCATTCATTGCCCCTTTCCTGTAACTTGATATCTATTGGGTAGATTCAGTGATATCAGTGGCGAAAAAAAACTTCATCATCACTGAAGAAATAAGCAATTTCACGATTTGCAGATTCAATAGAATCTGAACCGTGAACAGCATTTTCAGTAAAGCTATCTGCATAATCTGCACGCAGAGTACCCGCCAGGGCATTGTCCGGGTTGGTTGCACCCATCAGGTCACGGTGACGCTGAACTGCATTTTCACCTTCCAGAACCTGCACCATGATTGGGCCAGATGTCATGAATTCTACCAGGCCGTCAAAGAAAGGGCGGCCGTTGTGTTCAGCATAAAAACCTTCTGCTTGTTCACGTGTTAAATGCAACATTTTAGCCGCGATGATTTTAAAACCAGCACTTTCAAAACGGGCATAGATGGAACCGATAACATCTTTCTTCACAGCATTAGGCTTAATAATGGAAAAAGTACGTTCAATCGTCATTGGATAACCTCTTTGGCACTTTCAGCGATGACTTATTTTAATTTTTAATTCCCTCTGACAAAGCAGAAGGACAGAATTTACCCTGTTTTCCTGACAGGAATAAAAATAGGCGTTGATTATAGGAGGAGACTTTCTGCTTGCCTACAAGAAACACAACATTTTATTAAAACCTTCTTAGCGAAAATTATAATTTTTTAGCACAAATCACATTTTCACTGTATAACTCAGTTTAAGACAATGTGGGATAAACCTGTTTTCAGTACTCAATTACAAAACGGTATCTTTCACGCATTGAATAAAAGGTTTGAGCTGATCTTGCCTTTTCTCATCCAATGGTTTCTTAGTTTCATCAGAAACTTCAAATTGCCCTTTAAATTGTTCATTACTGTCTTTCGTTGTCTTATCAGATGTAACAATAATGCTAAAGGTATATTTATGCCCTTCGGGCAATAAATATGTACATTTTTTCAATGCACCAGGATTCACTGATTCTTTATTTGCTATTTTATTACCAACCTCTTTGGCTAGCTTATCAGCCAAAGAGAGCGGAGCATAAAATAACTCCAAAAGTACGGCATATGAAAATATTTTCATTTTTATTTTCTCACTGGTTAAATTGACATAACACCTAATAGATAGATTGCAACTTATTGATTAACCATCTTTAAATTCCAATATTTTCAACGCAAAAAATAGTAGTAAAATTATTTTAAAACCAAAAACACTGTTAATATCATGTTTATAAAAGAATATTTATCCGATTTCACAAGTCATTACCTAATCACTGCAACACAAAATTAATTACACTGATTTGTCCACTCAAATCTAAAACACTCAGTTGATATTTCCCTGGGCGTGATAAGGTTTTAACCCACTGCTGGTTATTTTCAGTCACAGCGACTTGCTCACCATTCAAAAACCACCATTGTTGCCCGCTACCACCTTGTGTTGCTATTCGCAAATCCAGCGTCTTTTTTCCCGGAATACGTTTTAGAATATCGCCCTTACGGACACCTACAATCAGTAATGGTGCTTCATCTATTTTCATCGGAGGGCATTGAGGGTTAATTACTGGCAACCGGTTTAAACGCCGCTCTTTTTCCGGTAACCATGCTTCCAATGCAATCGGCCACAGAGCTATTGTTTCAGATCTGGCATCAGGACAATCAGAAGCAACACGCAAACCATTTTTATCTATCCATATTCGTTCGTTGATACCTGAAATCGATTCCTGCCCCTCCGCTAACAAGGTTGGGGGGATTGTATTATCCAAAATCCAACTCAAATGACGCTGACGGCAATTATTGTCTTCTCTCTTAAGTACAGTGCCACCTGGCCAACAGATAGCTGCCTGACTAACACTTTCCGGTCTCGGATCAACAGGAATATACTGCGAACCATAATGCAAATTTCTCATGAGTAATCCATTTATCTGGTTCATGATAGGGATCGCTGTAGCATAGCCAAATTGCCCCACCACTGGCGTTCCATCCGGCCTTCCCACCCAAACACCTATGGTATAATGAGCATTCAGGCCAATAGCCCACGCATCACGATAACCATAACTAGTGCCTGTTTTCCACGCTAATGGTACTTCAGCAGGCAGCACACTATCCGGCAATGGGCGACTTTCTCCCGCCATAATCCTTCTGACAATCCAGGCGGCCCCTGCCGTAAAAATTTGTCTGTCCCGGATCTTCTGCTGCGGGGTAAAACGCAACGGAGAGACTTTCCCCTGACGGGCAAAAGCACTATAAACAGAAACCAGTTGCTCCATACGAACTGATGTTCCACCGAGTATCAGTGCCAGATTCGGTTCACTGCCCAATGGAAAATGCAATACCATACCTACATTGCGCAAATTAGCAGTAAATTTTTTAGCACCATATGCTTCAAAAAGCTGTACTGCGGGTAAATTCAATGAACGCACCAGTGCTTCGCTGGCACTAACCGGCCCATTAAACCCACTATCAAAGTTTCCCGGCCGATAATCATCAAAACGTCGGGGAACATCCTGCAAGAGAGATTCAGCATGAACTAATCCGTCATCCAACGCCATTGCATACAAAAAAGGCTTTAGTGTAGACCCCGGAGAACGCCATGCACTGACCATATCAACATGGCCGAAACGACTGTTATCCTGAAAATCCACCGAGCCAATGTAAGCCTTGACTGTCATATCCGTATGATCAACCACCAGTACGCCAACAGATGTTTTTTCTGCCAGTTGATACTTCCAGTTAAGCACCAAATCTTCCAATTGACGCTGCAATCCTGTGTCAATAGTGGTTTGGATCACTTCCTTTTGAGTTCCCTGTACCATTCTCCTTGCCAGCAATGGAGCAAGCTGAGGAACCTGACGGGGAGCAAGCCATAGATTTTCCTCTGCTATATCTGCTACTTTTTCTGCTGACCAAACGCCATATCGTTTCAATCGCTGCAATACCTTATCACGGGCAGCCTGAGCCCGTTCCGGATAGCGATCCGGCCTTAAACGACTCGGAGCTTGTGGCAATACCGCCAGTAATGCCGCTTCACCAGATGAAAGATTTGATGGCGGCTTCCCCAGATATGCCCAACTTGCTGCTCCAACGCCTTGCAATGTGCCACCAAATGGTGCTCTGTTTAAATACATCTGCAAAATTTCATCTTTGGAATAATGCCACTCTAATTGCAGGGTGTACCAAATCTGTTTTAATTTCCCTGTAACAGTACGTGGATGGGGATCAATCAAACGGGCAACCTGCATAGAGATAGTACTGCCTCCTGATACAATTTTTCCGGCACGTATATCCTGCCAGGCTGCCCGCAATAATGAGATGGGATTAATCCCAGGATGCTTGTAAAACCAACGATCTTCATAGGTTAACAGAGCCTGAATATATTCAGGAGAAACTTGCGACAAAGTAACGGGATAACGCCAGACTCCTTCATTGTCAGCAAAACGCCATAGTGGTGAACCATCTGCTCCGATGACAACGCGCGCCATTTTGACGTTTCTTAATGGCAGTGACCAAATTTTATCAGCCAGCCATAGGGAGGGAGGCAGAATCAGTAAAATTAGCAGAGGGATCAGATAAATGCGGCGGAAGAATCTTCTCATTAAAGCTGTATCCATAAAATTCAGCCCTTATATCCTTCATCTTTCGAGTTGCCTCTTTGTTGGCTGCAAAGCAACTCGAAATCTATTGGGTATATACCCTATGGATTTCATCGGAAATAAGGGCTGATTCGTGATTAACGCACAACCTCCAACCTTTCCTCTGTTTCACCTACTGCTCGCCAAACCGGCACATACATAGATTCAACTTGTGGTGCTGGCACCTGATAAACCCCCGGTGCAACTGCGCGGGCTAAATAGAGCAAGGTAACTGGTCGATAAGGATCAATGGAGACAGCGGCAACAAAGCGATCATCGCGGTATTCAATATGACGAATATTCGCCATCTGCATATCGTTAATAACCTTTTGCAGAGCAGTAGCGCTTTCACTCAGGCTGGCACTGCTATGCGCCAGATTTTGGTTCTCAATTTCCAACCCGGCAGGCAATAAATCGACAACCAGCGCATCCGATACAGGTTCTGTCGCACTGATTTCCAATTTCACGACCATCATCTCACCGCTTTTCAGGCGATCCAGAGAATAATTTTCACCATTCAAATCAAGATAGGTACGCTTGATATTCAGAATGTTTGAATAAGGTTTTGGTGCATGCAATGGATAACCCACCACACTCAAACGTGAATACAACATACTCTCACCACGGTTACTGATTTCAATACCTTTCAGGATCTGTTTCGCAGTCAATGCTTCATTTAATGCGCTATCACGGTTAATCGGTGGTATTTGCTGACTAATGACCGCCTTCCAGAACGGCTCGCCGGTATCAATAAAATAGCGCCCAGCCAGATAGATGGCATTGCTTTCCTGTGTAGAGAAGTAACGATGCGCCGATAACTCATTAGATAAACTGAGTAGTTTTTCATCACGTTCGTTCAACATTATCTTATTTTCAGTCAATAGAGCAACAATCAAGGCATTGTCACGGATTGCGCTACCATAATCATGCAACCTATGACCGGATTGACGGGATTTATTCACACCTGAACGAATCGCTTCATTACCACGGGTATCATCCCCCATCATTTTCAGTGCGATCCCCAATTGCACCAGAGACAAACCGTTACCAGCCCGCCCTCGTTGTTCATAGAGTTGTCTTAAGCCACTTAATGGCGCTTTTTGCTGGCTTGCCAAGACCAAACCCGCATATGCCTGTACAGAAAATTGTGTTTCACTGTGTGAACTGCTGTAACGATCGTTGATAATATTTTTATCCTGCAAGTAACGCAGAAGCCGGTTATTAGCAGTCTTCAGAGCATCAGCCGGGATACTGTAACCTTGTTGATTGGCACGGAATAAGAAATCTGCCGCATAAGCCGTCAGCCAGAACTCTTCCTCGCCATTACGATCCCATAACGAGAAACTGCCATCATGACGCTGCATACTCAGCAAGTGAGTAATACCGGCATCAATGGCTGCTCGCCGTTTTTCGTCACTTTGTGTATTGATACCCAATTTTTTCAGTTCGGCTTCATTGGAGTAGAGTGATGGGTAAAGCCCACTGATAGTCTGCTCCAAACAGCCATATGGGTAAGCATATAATTCGCGAATATAACGTGCGATTTGCAGTGGCGGTCTGCTGGTCAGTAAGAGCTGTCCCTCCAGTGTTTCTGGTATCAAATCAGCGATAGTCTCTTGTGGTAACTGCCACTCTTTGCCTTGTTGGATAACATCATCAAACTGTATGGTTGCAGCAGGATGTGCCGGACGAACAGCAATTTTCCAGTTACTTGTATACTGTTGCAGTTTTTCGTTGGGCACATTCAATCCATCAATTGTGAGGAAAATTTCCCCTTGTCCAAACCCATGATCCGCTTTGACCGGAATTTGAATGGTAGTCCGTTTTCCTGTTTCCAAAATGATTTTTCTACTTACTGGGTTTTCTAACTTTATCAATCCAGTTGCAGTGAAATTGAGTGTCAGTACTTGCGGTTGTTCAGTTAAATTGGTGAGATCTAATGCCAACTGAGATTGATCGCCGCCGGCCATGAAACGAGGTGATGACATCTGGCTAACAACCGGGGCTGCGACTATAACTTTACGCTCACTGTATCCGAATTCGTTATCGCTCCATGCTTGTGCCATCAACTGGAGTTCACCATTAAAATCAGAGATAGGTAAGGTAATTTCACCTTCTCCATTAGCATCCAAGGTGATTGGTTTAGCTTGCTCGGCAATGATATTAACTTCTGTTAGCGGTTTTTTGCCCCCCCTTTCGAGAGTATTTTCATCACCATCACCACCAAAGCGTAAGTTCGCTTTACGTCCTTCAGTTTCAATTAAATGACCATAAACATCATACTGATCAACGCTATAACGTTTACGCCCGAAGAATGCTTCATAAGGATCTGGGGTCTTGAAGTTAGTAATACTGAGTACACCTGAATCCGCAGCAGAAAGCAGAACATAAACTTGCTTTGGCAATTCCTTACTTGCTGGCTGATCTTTACCCTTCTGAAGTGTTGCCTTGAGTTTGATTTTAAAATCCTGATTCGGGCGTATTTTATCTGGCGCGCTCAGTGTCAGATTCAGCTTACGCCCTTCGTCCATCAACGGCAGATGCAATACGCCAACTGCCCGTTTCGATGTTGCCTGACGATTTTTATCTCCCGGCCGTATAACAACCGCGGTCAGATACAAATCATGGCGAGCCCACGATGGATTAATGGGTACATCAATATCCAGACCTTTTGCCGGAACATCAATTTCCTGCCACCACAACGGGCCATCACTGGATTCCAGCAGTAAGTAACCTTTACCTGTCTGTGGTGCGAGCATATGCAGTTTTACTTTATCACCTGGTTTATACGCGGGTTTATCCAATGAGAGTTTGACTTGGTCCGGGCGGATTGCACCTGTTCCATCCGTATTATCCTGCCATGAATAACCTGCCCAGAAATTCAGGCTGGTTACAAGCTGATTTTTCTGATCCACTATTTCAATGCGGTAAGAACCCCATTCAACCGGAAAACTGACTTTTGCTGTACCATTTTCCGCAATTTGGACAGACTCATCTGCCATCACCAAATCTTTCTGGTCATATCCCGAATCCCAACCGTTACTGTCTGACCAACGCCAGTAATAATCCCGACGTTCATATATCAGGCGAGCTCTCAAATCATTTGTGGCATATTTCTTACCATCAGCATCCGCATAAACGATATCAAACTCTGCCAGTGAGTTTTCATCAACGTTATAGCGATTTTCATCACGACCTGTACGGTAATTATAAATAGATTTTTTATTGAAGAGTGGGCGTATACCAACCAGCTTGTCAGCAGGCCAAACAGCTTGCTCAGCGCGACGTGTCACCGGACGCCCACCAGATTCGAGCAAACTGGCCTGTACGATAACTTTTACCGGAGATGCTATATATTTCCAATTATCATCACTGACAGAAATGGCCGTTTTTCCTTCACTATTTAACGTCAAGTCGAACTCATCCAGAGTTCTGCTCAATCCCTCTTCTTTCGAGGAACCAAACTCATACCCTGATAATTTCGCCACTGCATCACGAGCTGGACGCATAAACAATTGGCCTTGCAGCCGATTCTTAACTGCTGGTGCTCCATATAGGTAACGACCAGCTACGGCAAAATTAACACTTTTATTTTTCAATACTGGTCTACGACCATCATTTCCCTCAATTTCCAATGCCATACGTTCAGGCATAAAGTCTTCCACATTAAATTTGTAAAAACGCGGAGTATTGTCACCTAAATCAAAACGCAGTGACCACATGCCTGTTTCTGCGGTTTGTGGGATTGGGTAACGATACTGATAGAGTCCATTTTCAGGTTGCCAGACAAAACTGCGCACAACCTGATTATCCGCTTTCAATACATCAACTTTTACAGGTTGGGGCTTCAGCGAACGACCATCAGCATCACGCAGTAAGCCATTCACAATCAGCGTTTCTCCTGGGCGATAAAGATCCCTTGGGCCAAACACAAAAAACTGCTTGCTATACCCTTGTGCGCCGCCGATATCAAATTCAGACAGATCTAACGCAGGATATGACAAATCGATCATACTGGTTTGATCGCCCTGGATTGCCAACAATAATTTTGCCTTAGCATTTTTTTCCAGCGGGGCATGACCATTATCGTCTGTCATATTCTTTGACAGACGTTGTCCCTTGGCATCCAGCAAACGAATTTCAACACCTTTCAGGCTGGAACCTTGTTTCAATGATTGTGCAAAAACATCTATCCGATTTAGATAGCTGTGCATTGAGACACCGATATCACTCAGAGTAAATAACATACTGGGGTTACTATAGGTATATTTTCCGGCCTGCTGCATGACAGCCAGATAAACACCACTTTTTTGCAATACCTTAATATCATTCAATGGCAATAATAGTTTTTCACGAGTGTTAGGTGCCGGATTCAGGTCAAAACGTCCGGTATAAACTAAGTCAGCATGCTTCAGGAAATTTTCAGAATCCCAATACTCCATACTGTTTCGGTATTGCCAATCGGCGATGAATTCAGGTAATGATGTCTCTTTAATGCGGAAAAAGTTGACATCAACCTGATCAACATTGAGTGCCAAAACGGGTAAACCTTCTGCTGTCTTACTCGGTAGAAGAACTCCCTTGCTGGCAAAACCAACGGTAGGTTTAATGGGAGCAGTCTGGAATTTTTTCTCATAGAGACTTGCTAGTTGACGCCCATTAATGCCTTTTAAACCTTCATCAACAGTTAGTTGTAATTCACGATCAGGCGGTAAATGACGGAGCCTTAACTCCATCTGGTTATCAGACAGTTCCCAGGCACCATCCAATTTTCCGGATTTCACATCAACCAAGTGGACTTTATGAGAGAAATTCTGGTCAGTCTGCAAAGGAACAGAAAACGTCACGACCATTGCACTGGCACCATCCAACTGTAACTCTGAGGCATCTAAGATAGTGACATCTTTACCCGCATAACGTTGTTGCGGTAATTGAGGTGCAGATGATTGAAGTTTCCGTTTTGCAGTATCAGTTGTTTTTTGTGTCATTGAAACTGTCGGTTTTTCTGATTTTCCCGTATTTTCATCGTCCTGGGATTGATCACATCCAGATAGGGTACATAGCGCAAAGAATGCAAACAATGTAGCAACTATTAATGTGATGAAGCGCTTTCTCCTTGCTGCCCATTGCCTCAGTTGATATTGACGCATAACCGTAATCCTTATCGTTTACCGGCTGGTTTGGGATAGTATTTTTATAGATATTTATCCGAATTAGGAATCTGTGATTTCAGATTTTCGAAGCCTTCCGCAATATTTTTAGCTTATTGCAGGAAAATGACAAAAAGATGCCGGATAAAACTCATCATCACACGATCCCTGAGTTGGTACAGAACTTAACTTTTTATTTACTGATTCAGTACAGGAATGGTATCCCTCAGCCAACTGCCTAACTTTCGCTGATAAAAAGGCTGAGTATGCTGGATCAGATAATGGCTAATCCCACTATCCTTTTCATCAAGCAAACAAAAATCCACCGATTCCTCTTCACTCAAATACTGACAAGCTATTTCACCAGCGGCCTGAATAAGCGTACTAATGTCATTATTTGTGGATGCTCCACTCAGTTCTAACCCAATAAGCAGATTGGGTTTTTCATCCTGTTTTTTATCGTGCACCATAACCAGAAATGCCCGTCGTACTGGCTTATGTTGCTTCAATAAATTACTCAAGGCCTCAATAAGATGAATAGGCTGTTCTTCTGGTTGGCTAAGAGTAATACGGCTTCCACTCGGAACCTCAATTTCAGTGGCAACAGCCCCGTTTGACAAGCTCATGAAAATCTCCGAACACATATTTGTACTGAAGTTAACAACTTGAAGTTAACGACCATTGAAAGGCTCAATCATAGCCTCCCCATAAAAGGGAGGCCAGATAAGAAAGGCAATTTTAAAATGAGTTTGGTGTCACAACATTTTGTACATAAAAATCCTGACATTATCTGATGGCTTACAAGCTACCTCGCCAAAAACACTGTATCCTTATTTTGCTTTTGTCAGCAATAAGTTGGCGATGGTGCGCACTCCATACCCTGTCGCACCTGCTGACCACTGTTCAGCCGCAGATTTACGGTAGGTCGCTGAACAGTCGATATGTACCCAACCTTTTTTGTAATTTTCTACAAAATGAGACAGGAAAGCAGCCGCAGTACTTGCGCCTGCTGAATGAGAAGGCGCAGCAATGTTATTCAAATCAGCAAAATCGGAGGGCAATTGACTACGATGGAATTCAGCCAATGGCAAACGCCAGAATAGTTCATGTTCTGCATCCGCTGCTGCCAATAAATCCGCCGCTAGTTGATCATCAAAACTGAGGACAGAATGGTAATCATTACCTACTGCAATTTTTGCTGCTCCAGTCAATGTTGCAGCGTCAATGATTAGTGACGCATTTGCCGCACTGGCATTAATCAAACCATCAGCCAATACCAGACGCCCTTCTGCATCAGTGTTCATGACTTCAACAGTTTTACCATTACGATAACGAATGATATCACCCAATTTGAACGCATTGCCGCTGACCAGATTATCAGCAATACATAAGAATAGTTTTACACGCTGTTTCAGGCCACGACCAATCGCCAGCGCCAATGCTCCTGACAGGAGTGCTGAACCTCCCATATCAGATTTCATGGAATCCATGGAATTAGAAGGTTTCAGACTATATCCCCCTGAATCGAAGGTAATACCTTTACCGACTAAGCAAGCGAATACAGGTTCGTTTTTATCTGTCGATGGATTGAAATCCAATTCCAGAAAAACAGGAACACGGGAGGAACCACGACCAACAGTATGTACACCAACATAGCCCTGCTCACGTAACGCATCGCCTTTTATAATGCGGTAACTAATTGCAGTTCTCGCTACACCGTTAAATAAATCAATGACACGCTGAGCAAGCTGCTCCGGTCCCAATTCTTCTGCTGGAATATTGATGGTATCACGCACCCAATCAATGAATTTGATCCGGTGCTCCAGCTCTTGTTTTTCCACTGTGCTCAGTTGCGGCCATTCAATAGTACGCCGCCCCTTTGGTGCCCGGAATCCCAGCCAGAATGCCCAGCTTTTTTCCAAATCCCAACCATCACCAGCCAAAGCGACATTGGAGATACCTTGTCCATTAATTTTTCGTCCGGCGCGTTGGATAGTCGCCAATTTACTACTTATATCCGACTGGCTGTCTGATAAATGAATTGTAATTCCCTGATCATTCGAACTGATTAGCGCTTTTTCACCCCAGCATGCTTTAGCTGGCTCATAAGACAGAGTTATCGGCATGATTTGCGCTGGTATAACGTGCTTTGTCATTTTCTTCTCTCTTCTTATTTTATTTTCACTGTTTTTACAGCAAGGGCCATGAATGCAAAAAAACTGGCAGTTGCCAGTTTTTCATTAAATGCAGACTATGCCAAGTGATTGAACAAGAATTGGTGAATTTGCACTTTTTTTCGCACTAATTGTTTGTGTGACTGATTTGCATTACTCAAATTCATCCAACCAAACCAGCAAAATGGCTTCTAATATTTTTTCGTTGGACTTTTCCGGATCGTCATCAAAACCATCTAGATCGCAAACCCATTGATGCATATCGGTAAAACGCACTGTCTTAGGATCTAAATCCGGGAACTTATCGTATAGTGCTTCGCCAATATCACGGCTATCAGACCATTTCATTTTCTGTTCTCCTGTTTAGTTCTCAGATCAGTGCTCACGTGCATGGTTAATCGTGTATTTAGGAATTTCAACAACCAAATCCTCATCAGCAACTTTGGCCTGGCATCCTAACCGACTCTCAGGCTCCAGCCCCCATGCTTTGTCCAGCATGTCATCTTCCATTTCAGAGCTTTCTTCCAATGAGTCAAACCCTTCTCTGACAATACAATGACAAGTAGTACATGCGCAGGATTTTTCACAAGCATGTTCTATTTCAATGCCATTACGCAGTGCAACATCCAGAATCGATTCGCCTTCCTTAGCTTCCAATACTGCGCCTTCAGGGCAAAGTTCGTTATGAGGTAAAAATACAATTTTAGGCATAATTAAATCTCATCCACAGAATGGCCCGCCAAAGCCCGGCGGATTGATGTGTCCATGCGACGCGCAGCAAATTCCTGCGTTTGTTTGTCCAATTGTTTAATTGCACTTTCAATCGCATCAGGAGATGTTCCCTGAGCACTCTCAATTAATACTTGTACGGCAGCATCAATTGCCGCATGTTCTTCCTGACTGAGTAAATCAGCATCTTTTTCCAGTGCACTGGTTAAACTTTCCAGCACTCGTGCTGCTTCTACTTTTTGTTCAGCCAGCTTACGCACCTGAATATCTTCCTGCGCATTGGTCATTGAATCTTTGATCATTCGGACAATTTCTTCATCGGACAAGCCATAAGAAGGTTTCACCTGAATGGAAGCTTCAACACTCGTCGATTTCTCCAGAGCACTGACACTTAACAGGCCATCGGCATCAACCTGAAAAGTAATACGGATATGAGCACCACCTGCCGGCAGTGGAGGAATGCCACGCAATGTAAAACGTGCCAGTGAACGGCAATCTGCCACCAGCTCGCGTTCCCCCTGAACAACATGGATGCTCATTGCACTCTGCCCGTCTTTAAAAGTTGTAAACTCTTGTGCTCTGGCGACAGGAATAGTGGTATTACGCGGGATCACTTTTTCCACCAGGCCACCCATGGTTTCAAGGCCCAGTGACAGTGGAATAACGTCCAATAGCAACATCTCGCTATCAGGTTTATTACCAACCAAAATATCGGCCTGAATTGCCGCACCAACAGCGACAACTTTGTCCGGATCGATAGAGGTCAATGGTTCGCGATCAAAGAACTCACCAACCATGCTGCGTACGAGTGGTACTCTCGTCGAACCGCCTACCATCACAACCTGTAATACTTCATCGGCAGTAACACCCGCATCTCTCAATGCCCGACGGCAAGCCATTAAGGTGCGTTTAACCAATGGTATGATCAATTCATTTAATTCATCGCGGGTAATACTGCCTTGCCAGCCAGCAATGTTGATTGTCATTGAATCTGCATCACTCAAGGCAATTTTAGTTTGTGTCGCAATATCCAGCAATTGACGTTGCAAGCCGTGGCTATTATCGATGATACCTGCCTGCTTACGGATCCAGTTTGCCAACAGGTGGTCAAAATCATCGCCGCCAAGCGCTGTATCTCCGCCTGTTGCCAGCACTTCAAAGACGCCACGACTCAAACGCAGGATAGAAACATCAAATGTTCCACCACCCAAGTCATAAACTGCAATAACCCCTTCCTGACCCGAATCAAGTCCATAGGCAATAGCCGCTGCGGTTGGTTCATTTAAGAGACGGAGGACATGTAAACCCGCTAAACGTGCGGCGTCTTTCGTTCCCTGACGTTGTGCATCATCAAAATAAGCAGGAACAGTGATGACAACGCCATCAAGTTTACTATTCAAGGTTTCTTCTGCCCGTTGAACCAACGATTTCAATATTTCAGAAGAAACCTGAATAGGATCGACCAGACCTGCCACAGTATTAATTAACGGTAACCCATTTTCACTAGCCTGAAACTGGTAGGGGAGATTCGGATAACGTTGTTGAATATCAGCCAGAGAACGCCCCATCATACGTTTGACGGAACTTATGGTGTTAACAGGATCGGAAACCGCCTGTTGGCGTGCCTGCCAGCCAACTTGAATTTCATCTTTACGGTATTGTACAACAGAAGGAAGCAAGTGACGGTTTTCACTATCTGCTAAGGTCTCAGCCTGACCACTGCGGACTGTCGCAACCAGGGAGTGTGTTGTGCCAAGATCAATCCCCGCAGCCAGACGACGCTGGTGTGGTGCGGCAGATAAACCAGGTTCACTGATTTGTAATAAAGCCATGTGTGCCCCTATAAAAACTCTTTATACCCGTCGTTTTTCAAGTTGCAGCTTTGTTGGTTGCATCCTTAAATCCATAGGGTATAGCTAAATCAGCAAGCGCTATTCACCAAAAAGCGATTCAGCTAAAAATCATCCAGCAATCGTTCTTCCAGTTGCTCGACCTGCTGTTGCAATTTATCCAAAAAGCGTAATTTACGGACAGTATCGGCGGCAATTGACCATTGTTCAGCACCCAGTTGCTGTTCCATCTGCTCAGTACGAGTTTTAATCATTTTGTTAAGGCGAGATGAAAAATCTGCTAATGTAACGTTTGGTTCTGCGCTACGTTCAATAGTGTCAAGCTCTTCACGCAACTCTAATTGCTGCATCAGGAACGCAGTATCCTGCATCGTATGCTGTTCGTTGGATAAATCGAACCCTTGCCGAGACAGCATATATTCTGCACGTTTCAGGGGGTGTTTCAGGGTCTGATAACCATCATTGATGGTTGCTGCTTGTTGAAGTGCCAACGTTTTCTCACGCTCTGGCTGATTGGCAAAACGATCAGGATGAAATTGACGCTGCAACTCCTGATAGCGGGTCGCCAATTGTTGGCGGTCTATCGCATAACGCGCAGGCAACCCGAATAAAGTAAAGTAGTCCATAAGTTACTCTTGGTTTCGCAAAGTGCGGAGGGTTAAACGTTAAAACTTTCTCCACAGCCGCATTCGCTGGAAACATTGGGGTTGTTGAATTTAAAGCCTTCGTTCAGGCCCTCTTTGACAAAATCCAACTCGGTACCATCAAGATAAACAATGCTTTTACCATCAACGATAACTTTCACGCCTTTGTCTTCAAAAACCTGATCTTCATCATTAATTGCATCAGCAAATTCAATTATATATGCCATACCCGAGCAGCCGGAAGTTCTCACTCCCAGACGCAACCCGACACCTTTCCCACGATTGTCAAGAAAAGCTAAAACACGCTGGGCTGCACTTTCTGTCAAAGAAATTGACATACAACACCTCACTTTTAACACTATGATCTTTGAAGTTATGATCTAGGAAATTATCACCTTCAAAACCAGTAAAGGTGGATATTGAAACAATATCCACCAAATTATTTTTTTCTAGCCAAAAGAATTAATTAGCCTGGCGTTTGCTCTTGTAATCCGCAATTGCAGCTTTAATCGCATCTTCTGCCAGAATAGAACAGTGAATTTTCACTGGTGGCAGCTCCAGCTCATTGGCAATCTCTGTATTTTTGATTGCTTCTGCCTGCTCCAGTGATTTACCTTTCATCCACTCTGTTACGAGAGAACTGGAAGCTATCGCAGAACCGCAGCCATAAGTTTTAAAACGCGCGTCTTCAATGATACCGTCATCGTTGACCTTGATTTGCAGCCGCATGACGTCACCACAAGCGGGCGCACCAACCATGCCACTACCTACTGAAGGGTCTTCACTGTCAAATGATCCAACATTACGTGGATTCTCATAGTGATCAATTACTTTGTTACTGTAAGCCATATTGTTACTCCTGAAACCGTCTGATTAATGATGAGACCATTCGATGGTGTTAATATCCACCCCCTGTTTGAACATTTCCCACAATGGAGAAAGTTCACGCAGGCGACCAATCGAGTTATGAATCAACTTAATTGCATAGTCTATTTCTTCTTCTGTGGTAAAACGCCCCAAAGAGAAACGAATAGAACTGTGTGCCAGCTCATCATTCATGCCCAGTGCACGCAAAACATAAGAAGGCTCCAGACTCGCAGAAGTACATGCCGAGCCAGAAGAAACTGCCAGATCTTTCAGCGACATCATCAATGATTCACCTTCAACATAGTTGAAGCTGACATTCAGAATGTGTGGCGCACCCAGTTCCAAGTCACCGTTCAGGTAAACTTCTTCAATATCTTTAATGCCGTTCCATAAACGCAGGCGCAAACCGCGCAGACGCTCTGACTCAGCTTCCAATTCTTCTTTTGCAATGCGGTAAGCTTCACCCATTCCCACGATTTGGTGAACAGGCAATGTACCGGAACGCATACCACGCTCATGACCGCCACCATGTTGCTGTGCTTCAATGCGGACACGGGGTTTACGGCGAACATACAGAGCACCAATACCCATTGGGCCATATAGTTTGTGAGCAGAGAAAGACATCAGATCAACTTTCAGTTTGCTGAGGTCGATAGGCAATTTCCCGACACTTTGCGTTGCGTCAACATGGAAAATAATACCGCGGCTACGGCACATTTCACCGATGGTCACGATGTCCTGAACAATGCCAATTTCGTTGTTAACGTGCATGATAGAAACCAAAATCGTATCATCACGCATTGTGGCTTCCAGCTCTTTCAGATCGATCATGCCATTGCTCATCGGTGAAAGGTAAGTCACCTCAAAACCTTCGCGTTCCAACTGACGGCAAGTGTCCAAAACAGCTTTGTGTTCAGTTTTACTGGTAATAATGTGCTTGCCTTTTTTCTGATAGAATTTTGCTGCACCTTTGATACCAAGGTTATCTGATTCTGTTGCACCTGAAGTAAATACAATTTCACGCGGATCAGCACCAACCAAATCAGCGATTTGATTACGCGCAATATCAACCGCTTCTTCAGCTTGCCAGCCAAAACGGTGTGAACGAGAAGCAGGGTTACCGAAAACCCCGTCCATAGTCAGGTAGTTCATCATCTTTTCAGCAATACGCGGATCAACTGGGGTTGTTGCTGAATAGTCCAAATAAATGGGTAATTTCATTGCTCACATGCTCCGTAAGACTCTTTTAATACTTATGTTTGCCGCTTTTTTAAGCACGCAGGTTAACGTTAATCATCTCCTGAACCCTGCCATTAGCTGTACGGCGCTTATCGCTGTCTTGACGATCAGCAACGTCTAATACTTCTTGATTATTCACTAATTCTTCTAAGCTGATGCTGTTCAGGAAACTCGTGATGCGATCACTGAGATCACGCCAAAGCGCATGGGTCAGACAGCGATCACCGCCCTGGCAGCCTTCCCTGCCCTGACAGCGAGTTGCATCAACAGATTCATCAACAGCAGAAATCACTTCAGCAACGAAAATCTCACCGGCATCTCTGCCCAATAAATAACCGCCGCCTGGACCACGGACGCTAGAAACCAGACCATTCTTACGTAGGCGAGAAAACAACTGCTCAAGATAGGAAAGGGAAATTCCCTGACGCTCAGAAATGTCAGCTAGTGGTACTGGCCCTTCTTGTGAATGCAATGCCACATCTAACATGGCAGTTACCGCATAACGTCCTTTTGATGTCAGTCTCATAACAAAAACTCCATGGTGAAATATGGGAGAAATTGTGACATTCCTGAGTATTTTAGTCAACTATTTAACCTAGTAATTTACTCAACTATTATTTGGTTTTCTTTCATTCTGTTATCACCCATATTCTCTATTACAGAGACTATTTTCTGCCAGATTCTGGTGATTTCCCAGCCCATTTTTCCATAGACGTTAAAATACCCCGCAGGATATTCAGTTCCTGAATTTCCGGACGTGCACGGGTATAGAGGCGTCTTAATTTGTTCATTATCTGCCCAGGATGCGCTTTACGAATAAAACCGGAGTGATTTAACACCTGTTCAAGATGCTGATAAAAACGTTCCATATCTTCAACTGGTGGGTATTCAGCTTCATGATCGGCAGCATCCGCTTTTTCTGATTTTTCTTCAGTAACAAGGTGCGCCATACGAATCTCATAGCTGACCAATTGAACAGCCATAGCCAAATTCAATGAACCATATTCTGGGTTAGTCGGAATATAAAGATGATAGTTACACTTCTGAAGTTCTTCGTTAGTCAGCCCCACACGCTCACGACCGAACACGATAGCCACCGGTGAATTTTTAGCTGCTTTGACACAGCGCTCACCACACTCACGCGGTTCAACCATTGGCCAGGAAAGTGTTCGGGAACGAGCACTGGTTCCAATAACCAATTCACACCCAGCCACTGCTTCATCTAGCGAATCCACAATAGTGGCATTACCGATGACATCACTGGCACCGGCTGAAAGTGCAATGGCGTGAGAATCAGGCTGGACGAGCGGGTTGACCAAATAAAGATTGGTCAACCCCATTGTTTTCATAGCTCTGGCAGTTGAACCCATATTGCCCGTGTGGGAAGTTTCTACCAGAATAATGCGGATGTTCTCTAACATGACAGCTTTTTATTTCAGTATAAGAGCCGAATATCTTAACACAGCATTAGTCATTTTGACGAACTACTGCTATAATGTGTGCCGATTTGTTTCCCGTTCTTTAAAATTCTGGTGGAAGATACCCCATGCATCCGATGCTAAACATCGCTATACGTGCTGCGCGTAAAGCCGGCAATTACATTGCCAAAAGTTATGAAACTCCTGATGCTATCGAAGCAAGCCAAAAAGGCAGTAATGACTTCGTCACTAATATTGATCGTGAAGCAGAAAAGCTGATCATTGACATTATCCGTAAATCTTATCCTAAACACACTATCATCACTGAAGAAACTGGTGAGCATTTAGGTGAAGAAGACGATTTCCAATGGGTGATCGATCCACTGGATGGCACCACTAACTTTATTAAACGTCTCCCTCATTTCGCTGTTTCCATTGCTGTGCGCATCAAAGGCCGCACCGAAGCGGCTGTTGTTTATGACCCAATGCGTAATGAACTGTTTAGCACAACCCGTGGTCAAGGTGCTCAATTGAATGGTTATCGTCTGCGTGGCACCAATGCTCGTGATCTGGATGGTACTATCATTGCCACCGGTTTCCCATTCAAAGCTAAACAACACGCTATCCCTTACATGAATGTATTGGGTAAATTATTTGAGCGCTGTGCAGATTTTCGTCGCACTGGCTCTGCGGCTCTGGATATGGCTTATGTCGCCGCCGGACGTGTTGACGGTTTCTTCGAAATCGGCCTGAAACCATGGGATTTTATGGGGGGTGAACTGCTGGTACGTGAATCTGGCTGTATTGTTACTGACTTCGTTGGTGGTCACAACTATATCAGTTCTGGTAACATCGTTGCAGGCAGCCCACGTATTGTTAAAGACATGCTGTCTGAAATGCGCGAAGAATTAACTGAAGCACTGAAACGTTAATTATAAAATAACCATTTGAGCAATGTTATTTTCAGGGCACCAAACTTATTGGTGCCTGTTTTATTTACGACTTTATTTACAATCAATGTGTTTCTCAATAAATACATTTCACAATGAATGCACTTCACAACGAATGTATTTTAGCTTCTACTTTAGGCCGTAAGAAAATTGCAGGTAATGCAACCAGTGCCATAACCCAATAGATACCGCTTCCCATATACTCATACAAAAAACCGCCTATTGCGCTCATAACTGCAATACCACCGCCCATCGCTAATGCAGAATAAACCGATTGTAATCGGATAACTTCATTTTCTTTTCTGGCACCGATAAAGCGCATGGCAGCTAAATGACAGACTGTAAAAGTTCCGCAATGTAGGATCTGAATAATAATCAGAACTGGCAATTCAGTGAATGTTCCCATTAACCCCCAGCGAATAACTCCACAAATCGCAGAAATCAATAGAAGACTACGGGCACTCCAGTGTCGGAATAGCTGTTTACTAAAAGTGAAAACAACAACTTCTGCGACAACGCCCAATGACCAGAGATAACCGATAGTTGATGCAGAATAGCCAGCTTTTTCCCAATAAATAGAACCAAAGCTGTAGTAACCAGCGTGAGCAGCTTGTAACAACGCCACACATAATAAAAACTGCCATACCGATTTTTCGGACAATAATTTCTTGAATGATACTGCATTGATATTTTCTACCTTAATTTTGCCTTCAGGCATAATAGAAGGTTTTAGCATCATTCCCAGTAACATAACGGCAACACTGAAAATCAGGGAAACAAGGATGATGTTGTGATGACCAAATAAATTGAGGCCAATCCAATTATTGATCTTTTCAAAGGAAATGCTGAAATCTGAACCTAAATCGATGCCATTGGCTGACATCAATATCCCCGCTAAAGAAGAGCTGATAATAAAGGCAATCGATCCCCACACACGTACCTTGCCATAATCAAAAGTAAACTGTTTTTGCCATGTTCCCGCTAAAGCATCTGATAAAGGAACCAAAGGTGAAAAAAACAGGTTAAAACCTATCATAACAAGGGAAACCCATACCCAATGGCTACTAAAGGAAAAGCTAACAGCAAAGACCAAAGCCAATAAGGATAGAAATCTTAATGCGTTAATTAATTTAGAAGGATCTTTAACCGTAGGCGAAATAAATAAACTACCGAGGAAACGAGAAACTAACCCGATAGCTAACAGTATACCGATCATAGAAGGAGTAATACCTTCTCCCTGTAACCAAACTGACCAGAAAGGTAAGAATATTCCAAAAGCAAAAAAATAAGTGAAATAACCTAACCCTAGCCAAAATGTTGATGGAACAACCATCCAAATGCCCCCATTTTTTAATGCAAAAAACCCGCTCAAAACTAATGTTATGAGTCGGGCTTAATACCTGATATACCTTTCATCTTTCAAGCTACAGCTTTATTGGCTGCAACTTGAAATCTATTTGGGTATAAGCTCAATATTGACGGTATTTTATTCTCAATTATGCGTAAACCGGATATTTTGCACAGATATCCAACACATTCTGTTTAACACTTTCAATAACTACTTCGTCATTGATGTTATCCAACACATCACATATCCAGCCAGCTAATTCACGGGTTTCCGCTTCTTTGAAACCACGGCGGGTAATTGCTGGAGTACCAATGCGAATACCCGAAGTGACAAACGGACTGCGAGGATCGTTAGGTACGCTGTTTTTGTTAACAGTGATATTGGCACGCCCTAATGCTGCATCCGCTTCTTTACCTGTAATATCTTTATCCACCAGATCCAGCAGGAACAGATGGTTATCAGTACCGCCGGAAACAACTTTGTAACCACGTTGCAGGAACACATCTACCATTTCTTTGGCATTTTTCGCAACCTGCTGTTGATAAATTTTGAACTCCGGCTCCATTGCTTCTTTCAGTGCAACGGCTTTCCCGGCAATGACATGCATCAGCGGGCCACCCTGACCACCAGGGAAAACAGCAGAGTTCAATTTCTTATACAGCTCTTCATCACCCCCTTTAGCCAGGATCAGACCACCGCGGGGGCCTGCCAGAGTCTTGTGAGTGGTGGTTGTAACAACATGTGCATGAGGAACAGGGTTTGGATAAACACCCGCAGCAACCAATCCAGCAACATGAGCCATATCAACAAAAAGATATGTACCGATTTCATCAGCAATTTCACGCATTTTCGCCCAATCAACCACACCAGAATAGGCAGAGAAACCACCAATGATCATTTTAGGTTGATGTTTCAGCGCTTGGTTACGAATATCCTCGTAATCGATTTTGCCATTCTCATCAATACCATAAGGAACAACGTGATACAGTTTACCTGAGAAGTTAACCGGAGAGCCGTGAGTCAGATGACCACCATGTGCCAGATTCATCCCTAAAACAGTGTCACCTGGTTGCAACAGCGTCATATACACCGCAGCATTTGCCTGAGAGCCTGAGTGTGGTTGGACGTTAGCATAATCTGCACCAAACAACTCTTTTGCTCGGTCAATTGCCAATTGTTCAACTATATCAACATATTCACAACCACCATAGTAGCGTTTACCCGGATAACCTTCCGCATACTTGTTAGTGAGCTGAGATCCTTGAGCCTGCATAACTCTTGGACTGGTGTAGTTTTCAGAAGCAATCAATTCAATATGTTCTTCCTGACGACAAACTTCCTGTTCCATCGCTTGCCACAGTTCGGGATCGTAATTCGCAATATTCATTTCACGCTTTAACATTAGGTTCTCCTGACTCAGCTACATCTCTAAAAAATACCCCTGAGGGACAGAATTTGACACAGTGTAAACTCTTTTTATCAAATGAGATAGTCTTGACAAGAGATTTTACGCAAACGATTGCTTAGGCGCCTGTAGCAGGATGTCCCGCGATCCTGATTACACGCTTTAAATTTATTGTTGTTCTTTGTGATTCCAGTCAAATCTTCTTGCTGTGATATAAATTCTGATTTTTTGATTTAAGTCAATATAATATCTCTTTCTTACTTTAATGTATTCCTCAACGTCATAAGTTGCATTTAAAATACATCTTATATTCCTAAGCATTATTTGAGAAAAATTCAGGAGACCATAATGTTAGATAGCCAAATTATCGCAACTATAAAGTCCACTATTCCCTTGATCGTTTCCACGGGACCAAAGTTGACTGCTCACTTTTATGAACGCATGTTCAGACATAATCCTGAATTAAAAGATATTTTTAACATGAGCCATCAAACCAACGGCGATCAGCGTGAAGCTCTTTTTAATGCCCTTTGTGCTTATGCCTCTAATATTGATAACTTATCTGCTCTTCTACCTGCTGTAGAAAAGATCGCTCATAAACATACGAGCCTAAATATCCAACCGGAACACTATAAAATTGTCGGTACACATCTGCTGGCAACAATTGATGAACTATTTCATCCGGCTGATGAAGTTCTCGACGCCTGGAAAAAAGCCTACAATGTATTGGCCGATGTTTTTATCAATCGGGAAGAGGCAATTTATCAGGGTAGCGAATCTTCGGCAGGAGGCTGGCGTGGTTTACGTCAATTTCGTGTCAGTCGTAAACAACCGCAAAGTGATGTCATTACCAGCTTTGAGTTTGTACCCGTTGATGATGACAAAGTCGCGGATTACAAACCGGGACAATATTTGAGTATCTATCTGGAAGATCCAACCTTTAAAAACCGCGAAATTCGTCAATATTCATTGACTGCTACTCCAAATGGCAGCAATTATCAAATTGCCATTAAACGAGAACCTTATGGCAAAATTTCCAATCATATGCACGATAAAGTACAGGAAGGGGATATCATATCGCTATCTGCACCAAAAGGTGATTTTTTCCTTGACGTCCAGCCTGATACCCCTGTTACGCTCATTTCAGCGGGTGTCGGATTAACTCCGATGATGAGTATGCTGCAATATCTGCACGGTCAGCAGCACCAAAGTGTGGTCAATTGGTTTCACGCGACAGAACATGGTAGCTATCATGCCTTTGCAGATAAGGTAAAAGAAATTGCCCAATCCATGCCGAATCTGAATTCTCAGGTTTGGTATCGTGAACCCAGAGATAAAGATCAGCATAGCATACATTATCAACATGCCGGGTTGATGGACCTGTCTCTTGTAAAAGATGCAATAAGTGCTGAAGGGATGCAATTCTATTTCTGTGGGCCGTTGGCTTTCATGCAATATACTGCAAAGCAGCTAATAACAATGGGCATTAACGAGCAACATATCCATTATGAATGTTTTGGTCCACATAAAGTGATCTAACACGAATTTATGCACAGTTTTTTGTAAATTCAGTGAAAGTGTAAATTCGGTGATAAGTGATAACGGTTAAGACAGCTCGGTATGCCAACATTCCACCTCTCAATAAGAGGTGGACTAAATACCCATGTTACTGCCGTTATCACTTTTTCAGGCAATTAAACTTTTCAATCTATTCTCTTTTCTTTTCTCTTTTCAAAGGATACGGAATACGGTTAAATCGCCTCTTCGTCCTGTTCACCAGTACGAATGCGCACAACACGAGCAACATCAAAGACAAAAATCTTGCCATCCCCGATTTTGCCAGTTTGTGCAGTCTGCATAATAGTATCGACACAGGTATCAACAATATCATCCGGTACGACAATTTCTATTTTGACTTTAGGCAGAAAGTCCACCATATATTCTGCACCACGATACAGCTCAGTGTGTCCTTTCTGACGACCAAATCCTTTTACTTCTGTCACCGTCATACCAGTGATACCGACTTCAGCCAGAGCTTCACGCACATCATCGAGCTTGAAAGGTTTGATAATTGCATCAATCTTTTTCATGAAGTTTTCCTGTTATTACCAGTTTTTACGTCCGAAACCAGACGTAATCGGATAGCGCCTGTCTTTACCAAAATCACGCTGTGTAATACGTGGGCCAATCGGTGCCTGACGACGTTTATATTCATTGATGTCCACCAGCCGGATCACCTTACGAATAATCGCTTCATCAAAACCTTCAGCCACTAAGTCAGCCACAGATTTATCTTTTTCAACATATCCCTCAAGGATGGCATCCAGCATGTCATACGGTGGCAAGCTGTCCTGATCGAGCTGATCAGGAGCCAGTTCCGCGGATGGTGGACGATCAATTACACGCTGAGGAATAGCAGGAGAGACTGTATTACGGTATTTCGCTAATGCAAATACCATAGTTTTTGGGACATCTTTCAAAGCATTAAAGCCACCGGCCATATCACCGTACAAAGTCGAGTAACCCACCGCCGATTCACTTTTGTTGCTGGTCGTCAACACCAGACGACGGCATTTGTTTGACATTGCCATTAAGATGACTGCCCGGCTACGTGCCTGTAAATTCTCTTCAGTCGTATCTTTCTCTGTACCCGCAAATATAGGCTCCAATTGAACCATAAACGCATCAAATATAGGCTCGATAGACACTATGTCAAATTCAACACCGAGTAGTTCTGCTTGTTCTCTGGCATCATGAATGCTCATTTCAGAGGTATAGCGGAATGGCATCATCACAGCCTGTACATGCTCTTTACCCAAAGCATCAACAGCAATCGCCAGTGTCAGACCTGAATCAATACCACCGGATAAACCGAGTAATGCCCCCTTAAAACCATTTTTCTGCACATAATCGCGTACAGAGAGCACCAATGCCTTGTAGATTTGTGCAAGTGGCGGCAATTGAGGAGCCGGATTTGCCATCGGCTCAATTGTCATGTCATTGAAACGACACTGTTCAACTTGTTCTGCAAAGGCTGCCATGCGATGAGTAATTTCACCTTTTACATCAAAAACTTTTGAGCAGCCATCAAAGATCAGTTGATCTTGTCCGCCAATCTGATTCAGGTAAATTATTGGCAAATGAATGCGCTGACAGTGTGATTTAATCAATGCGCTACGGATATTCGGTTTTTCACGATTAAAAGGAGATGCATTAATAGACAGAATGATATCAGATCCTGCTTCTTTCAAGGCATCAATCGGCGCATCGAACCACAGATCTTCACAAATCAACAAACCAAGATTATAGCCTTTAAATGGTACAACACAGATTTGTTCGCCTGCTTTGAAATAACGTTCTTCATCAAAAACACCATAGTTAGGTAATTGTTGTTTGAAATAACGGGCAACGGTTTCACCTTTCCAGAACAGAGAAAGTGCATTATATATTTTTCCGTCCTGTTGCCACGGATGGCCAACTAAAATACCAACCTGAGAGCTTGCCTCCTGCAAACGTACTAATTGTTCACGACAGCGCTGATGAAAATCAGAACGGAACAGTAGATCTTCAGGAAAATATCCCGACAATGCTAACTCAGAAAACACGACAAGATCAGCGCCCTTTTCTTGCTGCTCTTGCACTGTCTGCAACATACGATCGCTGTTGCCTTCGATATCCCCTACTAACCAGTTTAATTGAGCAAGGGAGATATTAAGAGTACGACTCATAGAATGTGGCTCTCCTGGGCCATTATTCACTTCTCTGTCTGATGAAGACAGTTAATCTCTTACGGTCTTAAATACCGTTTCAACTTTATGGATTTAAATAACAGAAAGGTTATTCTTTAAAATCGTTGGCATCCAACTCGTGACGAGCCAACAATTTATAAAACTCTGTCCGGTTACGTCCTGCCATACGAGCGGCATGGGTAACATTCCCTTTTGTCATTTGCAATAATTTGCGTAAGTAATTCAGTTCAAACTGATTACGTGCTTCCACAAATGTCGGCAATGCCGTATTTTCGCCTTCTAATGCCTGCATAACCAAAGCATCACTAATCACCGGGGCTGTCGTCAATGCCACACATTGCTCGATAACATTGACCAATTGGCGGACATTACCCGGCCAACTTGCGGCCATCAGACATTTCATAGCATTAGTGGAAAAGCTGCGTACAAAAGGTTTATGGCGTTTGGCCGATTCACGCAACAAATGATTTGCCAATAAAGGAATGTCTTCCGCCCGTTTATTCAAAGCCGGGATTTTCAGGTTAACTACGTTTAATCGATAATAGAGGTCTTCCCTGAATTCATTACGTTGCATCGCTTTTGGCAAATCACGGTGAGTTGCGGAAATGATCCTGACATCAATATCTAAATCGCGGTTACTTCCCAGAGGACGGACTTTACGCTCCTGCAAAACCCTTAATAATTTGACTTGTAGTGCTAATGGCATATCACCGATTTCATCAAGGAACAAAGTTCCCCCTTGTGCGGCCAGAAATAGTCCTTCCCGGCTACTGACTGCTCCAGTGAATGCCCCCTTAGCATGACCAAATAACTCAGACTCCAACAGTTGTTCAGGTAAAGCCCCGCAGTTAATTGCAATAAAAGGTTTCTTCGCACGCGGGCTTGCACGATGGATAGCCTGAGCCAGAACTTCCTTACCTGTTCCGCTTTGCCCATTAATCAGGACACTAACGTCAGATTGAGCCACCATTTTCGCCTGTTCCAGCAGACGCAACATCAGCGGGCTGCGTGTGACAATTTGTTCGCTCCACTTTCCATCTATAGCTGGTGTTGATAATTCCAAAGCATCGTCAATGGCTTTATAAAGTGCATCACGGTCAACCGGTTTAGTCAGAAAACTAAATACCCCTTGCTGTGTTGCAGCAACGGCATCCGGGATAGAACCATGTGCAGTGAGAATAATCACTGGCATGCCGGGATGCTGTTTTTGGATTTCCGCAAACAATGCCATGCCATCCATTTCATCCATGCGTAAGTCGCTGATGACCAAATCCACTTTTTCTTTCAGCAACATGCGTAATGCTTCATGCCCGCTTTCCACTGTTGTGACGCGAAATCCTTCACTAGTCAGACGCATTCCCAATAATTTTAATAGGCTTGGATCATCATCAACTAAAAGAAGATGAGCAGGATTGCGTACGGTCATTGTGATTCAGCTCCTTTTTCTTCTGAGGGATTAGCTTCTGTTTTCGTTTCCGGGGTCAGCTCTGATCCTGTTTCCGATTTAGTTTCCGGCTTAATCTCCGGCTTAGTGTCAATCACCTTGTTGCCTGTATCAACTGCATGTTCTATTTCACCTTGCCCGGTTTCCCCTGAAACCGAAGAGCTGTTCTGGACTTGCTTGCGGGAAGAAAGCTGACGCTCGATATCTGTTAGATTTTCTAATTTGCGGGATATTGAACGCAGTTCATACTCCAAACGGGCCCCTGTCTCTTTCAATCGATCAATTTTGGCATCACTGTCAAATTGCAATCGCTGATATTTTGACTTTTGTTCTGCCAGATTGATTTTTAAATATTGCTGTTCACTCCATAACTGCAACAATGACAGTAGCGAGGACGGAAATTGCAGGCTATATCGATTCAAACTTTCCATAATCTTACGCCGTTCAGTTAATGACGGTGCAGCTTGGTCAATAAGGATACTCTGCTTGAAAACTTGTGACCAATTTGTCGGCGTAAACTGTTTTGCCATATCGCGAGCTTTTACTGGAGGCAGTTTATTCGTACAGTCCATCAATTTTAACCAATAAAGGCCATTTTCCATTGCGGCTGGTTTTGCAATATCCCACATCACATCGCACCCCTTGATGCGATAATCTGTGACACGTTGCTCTGGTATAATAGATTCGGCAATCGTTACTAAATCATCAGAACCGGAATTTGAGACACACCCTGTCAGTAAATAGGGAACAAACAGTAAAATCATGGTACGAAAACGCAGGAGTGAAGCCCATTTAAGCAAACGCTCTATAACAGCCATTCTTGTCATTGTTTGGATCTCAATAACTTGCTGCTCCGTTTCTATCATCTCCGTCTTCATCATAAAGTGGTGAGTAAACCTGTTGTGCATATATTTAGTCATTCTCTGCGGTTAATGGCAGTTCAATCCGAAAGCATACATCAGCAAAATCAGATTCTATCAGATGAAGTCCCCCCCCCATCCGTTTAATACAGTCCTGCGCAATACTCAAACCAAGGCCACTTCCCTTGACCGCACCTTTGCGTTGAAGCTTTCCTTGGTAAAATGGTTCAAAAATCATGCTTTTTTCTAAATCAGGGATAGGCGTTCCTGTATTGGCAATGTCAATCTGAATATTTTCATCTAATTGCCGACTGGAAATCCAAATGTTACCGGATTCAGCGCCATAGTGCACTGCATTGGAATAGAGATTATCAATGACTCGCATCAATAGTTTAGGTTCAGCCCAACAATTATCAGCATCTAATTGGATTGTTGTATAAATATTTTTTGTTCGTGCAGGCAACTGATGTGACAGAACAACGCTATCAACGAGCTCTTTTAAAGACACCACTTGATTTTCGGCGGGGTTATCCACGATTTTACGATTATATTCGAGCAATTGTTCAATAAGCTGTTGCAAGTGTTTACTACTACTATCCAGAATACTAACCACTTCTTTTTGGTCTGTTGTCAATGGCCCGGCAATTTCATCCGCCAACAATTCCGTACCTTCACGCATACTGGCGAGTGGTGTTTTCAATTCATGGGAGATATGACGCAAGAATTCATGCCGTTGAGATTCAAGCCAGGATAGACGCTCACTCAACCAAATAATCCGCAACGCCAGTGAACGTAACTCTCTGGGTCCTTTAAAGGATTCAATCTTGCTTTCCAGTGTTTGTCCTGCACCTAATCGATTAATCATTCGTTCAATGCCTTTTACCGGCCCAATGATCATCCGAGTAAAAAGTGCGATTAAAAAAGCACTCAGCAGGAACAGAATTAAACTTTGCCAACCAAAAAACTGCCCCTTATCAGCAATGTCTTTCTGCAATTGCTCACCACGGGTGAAAATGATATTACGTGTTTCCTGTACTAACTGATTATTGGCGTTTGAGAACTGCTCAAGTAGCTTAGCTACCACAGGCTCTGGTACACCATTATCACAAGTGATATTAGTAAGACCCGACAGTAGTTGATTAAATTTATCCTTATATTCTCTATTAGCCAGCATCGCCATCTGATTATTCAACATACTGGTATATTGTTGATACTGGCGTTGATAGAGTTTTTCCAACCTGATATCTCCCAATACACAATACTGACGGTAGCTGCGTTCCATCTCAAGAGCGACACCTATCATTGCTTCACTGCGCCGGGCATCAGATATCGTTGCGCGGTTAATTTCTGCCGCTTGCGTACTGAGCTGATCAAGGCTTTGGTATGCCTGATATGCCAGTACCAACAACGGCAATAGCACCAGCCAGAAAGCCATTACAACCAATTGACGCAATGAGCGGGGAAATAAACGCCATTTTTTCAGAGAAATCATCTTATAACCTGTAATTACATTGATGCTAACCGACATAAATAGCTATAAAGGGTGGTATGTCAAGATGATACTGGTGCATAAGGCGCGGAGGGAAGACATTGTCTACAACAATGACGGCGGGGTAGTATTTTTTCTACTACCCCGCCAGTGAGGATCCTATAATGCTGTCAATACTATTTTTTTCGTTATCAAACATAGTTATTGATAAACATATAGGTGGTGCCTCACTCCACGTGTCGCCCGTTGCTTGATAAGGCCAGAAAGCGAATATCATTAATTGGACGGTAGGCACCTTACTTTGGCGTCATTCCTGGCTTATGTGGCATATTTCCACCCTACTTTGTGGACCGACATAAAAAATTGAATGAGCAACTACACGTTGTTAAGCACATTGCGTGCCAACTTTCAAAAATATCATATAATACATTGATTTTAATAAACAAAAACAAAAAACCCTTTAATGTTTACATTTTTTTATGCATGTTCTTTTATTCACGTCATATACTTTTGTCGCCAATTGATGACACCAAACCACATGAATATATTTATTGAATTAAATCAATTAATTAAATGTCTCCTTTTTGAGACATCATAACATACCATTGTCGTAATTTAGAGACACTCTTTTAAAACAATTAATTTCATTAACTCACAAGTTCATAATTATTAACCAAAAATAAACATTTAAAAACATTTCCTTTATCATGAGAATCTACCAGAAAAATAAAATACCACAGTAAATTCATAAGATATAAAAACCATATGTAGAGAAAAATATTATCTGTGATAAGGAAACGAAAAAATAAAGGCTCTGACAAATATGCCGAGCCTTATAGAGAAATAGGTACTTTATATTAACCTAACTGTTTACGTGCATTGCGGAAAATACGCATCCACGGGCTATCTTCTCCCCACTCTTTGGGATGCCAGGAGTTACTGACAGTACGGAATACCCTTTCAGGATGTGGCATCATCACAGTAACCCGACCATCAAAGCTGGTGACAGAAGTGATCCCTTCAGCGGAACCATTGGGGTTTGCAGGATAATTTTCTGTCGCCTGACCATAGTTATCCACAAATTGCATTGCAACCTGCTGGTGTTTTTTCAATTCAGTCAAACTCAGGCTGTTTCTGAACTCTACCTGACCTTCACCATGGGCAACCGCAATTGGCAAACGGGAACCGGCCATGCCCTGCAAGAATAATGAAGGGCTGTCCACAACTTCAACCAGACTGAAACGAGCTTCATAACGTTCTGAACGGTTACGTACAAAACGAGGCCAATGTTCGGTGCCTGGGATCAGCTCATGCAGGTTAGAAATCATCTGGCAGCCATTACATACACCAAGAGATAACGTATCCGGTCTTGCAAAGAAGTTCGCAAAATCGTCACGTACCCGTGAATTAAACAGAATGGATTTTGCCCAACCTTCACCTGCACCAAGGACATCCCCATATGAAAAGCCACCACAGGCTACCAATGTCTGGAACTGTGCCAGAGTGATACGTCCACTCAACAAATCACTCATATGGACATCCACGGCTTCAAAACCTGCACGATGGAATGCTGCCGCCATTTCAACATGGGAGTTAACTCCCTGTTCACGCAATACAGCAACTCGCGGACGTACTTGTTTCGATATGTAACAAGCCGCAATGTCCTCTGCCAGGTCAAAGGATAATTTCACATTCAGGCCGGGATCGCTCACATTCTGTTTTGCCTGATGTTCTTGATCAGCGCATTCAGGATTATCACGCAGACGTTGCATCTGCCAGGTTGTTTCTGCCCACCATAAACGCAATGTACTACGATTTTGACGATAAACTTCCATATTGTTGCTGGAGATCACAAAATCATCTCCCGCCTTAGCCTTACCTAAATAGTGTAAGCATTCACTCAGGCCATAATCAGCTAACAGCTCTTCAATCTGCTGTCTGTCTGTTTCACGAACCTGAATCACCGCCCCTAATTCTTCACTAAACAGTGCCCCCAGGATATCTTCATCAAATGCGCTGATATCGGCATGCAGACTACAGTGTCCCGCAAATGCCATCTCTGCCAATGTCACCAGCAGACCACCATCAGAACGGTCGTGATAAGCCAGCAGTTTTTGTTCTGCAATCAACTGTTGGATCGCCTTAAAGAAGTTAGCAAGTTGTTCCGTACTGCGAACATCTGCAGTTTTATCACCAAGCTGGCGATAAACCTGAGCCAATGCCGTCCCTCCCAGTGCATTTTGTCCCTGTCCCAGATCAATCAGCAGTAATGCATTATCATCATCGGTAGACAATTCTGGCGTGACAGTACAACGAACATCCTCCACCCGTGCAAACGCACTGATAACTAATGAAAGCGGAGCTGTCATTGCACGCTCTTCACCATCCTGAATCCAGCAAGTTTTCATCGACATGGAATCTTTACCGACAGGTATAGTCAGGCCCAACGCAGGACATAATTCCTCACCTATCGCCTTCACCGCCGCATACAATCCGGCATCTTCTCCGGCATGACCTGATGCTGACATCCAGTTCGCTGACAGTTTTACCCGCTTCAAATCCTGTACATAAGCCGATGCAATATTAGTCAACGCTTCCCCGACAGCCATACGTGCTGATGCAGCAAAGTCCAACAGAGCAACAGGAGCACGTTCTCCCATCGACATAGCTTCACCATAATAGCTATCCAGACTGGCTGTTGTGACTGCGCAATCTGCAACAGGGATCTGCCATGGCCCAACCATCTGGTCTCTCGCTACCATGCCTGTTATTGAACGATCGCCTATGGTAATCAAGAATGTTTTCTCTGCCACTGCGGGTAAATGCAGAACGCGTTTTACCGCTTCGGCCAAATCAATACTTGCGCGCTCCAGCCCTTTACCCTGTGCTTTTAGTGAATTTACATTTTTCAGCATTTTTGGTGTGTTGCCGAGCAGAACATCCAACGGTATATCAATTGGCTGGTTATCAAAATGATTGTCGTTCAATAGCAGGTGACGTTCTTCCGTCGCTTCACCGATTACTGCGTACGGAGCACGCTCACGCCGACAAATATCCTCGAACAGGGTAAGCTGTTCCGGTGCGACAGCTAATACGTAACGCTCCTGAGATTCATTGCACCACACCTGCAATGGAGTCATACCCGGTTCATCATTGAGGATATTGCGCAGCTCAAAACGGCCTCCTCGTCCTCCATCACTGACTAATTCAGGCATCGCATTTGATAAGCCACCCGCACCAACATCATGGATAAACAAAATAGGGTTCTTGCGGCCAAGCTGCCAACAACTGTCGATAACTTCCTGACAACGACGTTCCATTTCTGCGTTATCGCGCTGTACAGAGGCAAAATCCAGCTCCGCATCAGATTGGCCCGATGTCATTGAAGAAGCGGCTCCACCACCCAGACCAATATTCATGCTTGGGCCACCCAGTACAATCAATTTGGCTCCGACAGGGATCTCCCCTTTCTGGATATGCTCTTCACGAATATTTCCGATTCCCCCGGCCAGCATGATCGGTTTATGGTAGCCACGTAATTCTGCGCCGTTATGGGATTCCACTTTCTCTTCATATGTTCTGAAATACCCCAACAATGCCGGGCGGCCAAATTCATTATTGAATGCCGCTCCGCCCAAAGGGCCTTCTAACATGATATCCAGTGCGCTGACAATCCGTTCAGGCTTACCAAACTCTTCTTCCCACGGTTGTTCAAATCCGGGGATTTTCAGGTTCGAGACGGAAAAACCAATCAACCCGGCCTTAGGTTTTGCTCCCCGTCCTGTTGCTCCTTCATCACGGATTTCCCCGCCAGATCCTGTCGCCGCTCCCGGCCAGGGAGAAATTGCTGTCGGATGGTTATGTGTTTCGACTTTCATCAAAATATGGGCAGGTTCCTGGTGATAACCATATATTCCCTTTTCAGGATCAGGGAAAAATCGCCCTACCTGAGAACCTTCCATTACCGCGGCGTTGTCTTTATAAGCAGAGAAAACATGATCCGGTGTCTGTTCAAAGGTATTTTTAATCATTTTAAACAGAGAATTTGGTTGTTCCTGCCCATCAATCACCCAATCTGCATTGAAAATTTTGTGGCGACAATGTTCAGAATTCGCCTGTGCGAACATGTAGAGTTCAACATCAGTCGGATTACGTCCTAATTTCTGGAAAGCTTGTAACAGATAATCAATTTCATCCGCTGCCAGCGCTAATCCCAACTCAACATTGGCAGATTCCAATGCAGTCCGCCCTGATTGCAAAATATCAATTTGCTTCAATGGCGCAGGCGTCTGGTGAGAAAACAGTGCCTCAGCCTGTTCAAACTGGGTAAACACACTTTCCATCATGCGATCGTGCAATAATGCAGACAGCGCCTGCCGCTGTTTGTCATCCATTGCCTTTCCGTGGATGTTATTCTGGGTAACATCACATTGGATATAGTAGGCAATCCCTCTTTCCAAACGGACAATCTGTTTCAGTCCGCAATTGTGAATTATCTCTGTCGCTTTTGATGACCATGGCGATATTGTCCCTGGCCGGGGAGTGACTAAAAACAGTTGACCTTTAGGTTCATGTTCAGCTAAAGAAGGGCCATATTTTAGTAGTCTGCTTAATTTTTCCTTTTCTTCTACTGTAAGAGGTGAATTTATTTCTGCAAAGTGCACATATTCTGCATAAATTGCTGCCACAGGAAGCTGCTGAGCTTGACACTGGGAAAGGAGCTTAGTAATACGAAACGCTGATAAAGCGGGCGAGCCACGCAGAATTTCCATAGTAATAGGTTCTCTCATCTTAGAAGCAAAGCCTGACTGATGCCTTAGGGGAAACGCCGACATTATAGAGGAATGTTTTCTCTGACGAAACCGTTTGCGTGAGCGTTAATTAATCTAACAACACATTCAATGAATTTTTAAAATTGGTTCAATAGGGTTGCAGATCTCAATTTTGTTGCGCAAAATTCCCGATTACTGGAAATTTAACCATGCTATTATCTGACATTTCATACGGAGCCTAACCGTACTGACGAGAGATAACTATTTGAAAAATATCAAGATAAATTATTTTGTCATCGTCATTATCACGCTCCTCTCTGCCACAATCATTGGTCTCAACATTAGCTGGCCTAATAAACAGCAGGAGCAGATAAACAGGATCTTGGCACGGGGAGAACTTCGGGTGAGCACCATCAGTTCTCCTCTGATTTCACTTAATGATAAAAATGAACCAGTAGGATTTGATTATGACTTAACCAAACGATTTGCTGACTATCTGGGTGTCAAACTGAGTATTAAGTTTCGTTCTAATATTAGCCAGCTTTTTGATGACTTAAACACTGATAAAGCCGATTTTTTAGCCGCCGGTCTTATCTATAACAGAGAAAGACTCGACCAAACACGGACTGGCCCAGCCTATTATTCAGTATCCCAACAATTGGTTTATCGCAAAGGTACAGCGCGCCCACGTTCTTTTACTGATTTAAAAGGCTCACTGGTTGTCACCGCCGGCTCTGCCCATGTCAGTGAACTAAAACAGTGGAAAGAAAAATCTTATCCTGATTTAACCTGGGAAGAATCGTCACATCACAATACCCAGCACTTGCTTGAACAAGTATCTGAAGGAAAAGTTGACTATACGATCAGCGATTCAATCAGCCTTGCTTTGCAACAGCGTATCCATCCCAATCTGGCTATCGCTTTTGATGTCAGTGAAGATAAGCCATTAACCTGGTATTTGAAGCGTAATGATGACTATAGCCTCTACTCAGCAATGCTGGATTTTTTCAACATGCTGACTGAAAACCATATAACGCCACGGCTGGAAGAAAAATATTTCAGCCATATTGGCTCGTTCGATTACTTTGACACTATCTCATTCATTCGTGCAATTAATAACTTATTGCCAACATATCAGCCTATTTTTGCGAAATACGCGGATTCTCTCGACTGGCAATTAGTTGCAGCTATCGCATGGCAGGAATCACATTGGGATCCACAAGCAACTTCTCCCACAGGCGTTCGTGGCATGATGATGCTGACCCGCCCAACAGCAGAATGGGCGGGAGTCAAAGACCGTCTTGATCCGGACGAGAGTGTGAAAGGGGGAATGGCTTATCTGCATTACCTGATGGCTCGTTTGCCGGATACTATTCCCGAAGATGAGAGAATTTGGTTCGCATTAGCCGCTTATAATATGGGGTATGGACATATTCTTGACGCTCGAAAATTAACAACCATGCAAAAAGGTGACCCTGACCGCTGGATGGACGTTAAATCACTCATTCCTCTATTAAGTAAGAAAAAATACTATGCCAATACCACATATGGTTATGCACGCGGTTATGAGGCTTATCGCTACGTCGAAAATATTCGTCGTTATTACCAAAGCTTAGAAGGGTATCTGAGAGCACAAAACAACCGCAACAAGGCAGAAAAGCCTAATATGCCCACTGAGAAACCCACCGTCAGCAACCCTGATAATACAAATGAGAATGCTTTGTAACTCTTTATGATGCTTTCTGCTGTTATTTTTTCAACTTTTTTAATTCTTTATGTTGCTCCCTACGTTGCTTGAAAAATGCACTCAACATAGTGGAGCATTCTTGTCCCAATACTCCGCCAGTAATCTCAATCTGGTGATTCATACCGGGATGACGCAAAATATCAATTAATGACCCTGCCGCACCGGTTTTCATATCACTTGCACCATAAACTAACCGCTGTATCCGGCTGTGGATCATCGCTCCCGCACACATAACACACGGTTCCAAAGTAACATATAGTGTTGTGTTCAACAGACGGTAATTTTTTAATTGAGCCCCTCCACGCCGTAATGCAACAATTTCTGCGTGAGCTGTCGGATCATGGCCTGTAATCGGAAGGTTATAGCCTTCTGCAATAATTTTATTATCCGCCACCAACAGCGCACCTACAGGGATCTCACCTTGTACCTGTGCCTGCATTGCCAAATCCATGGCCCGACGCATCCAATATTCATCACTATATATTTCTGCCACTACATGTTCTCTTGCTAATATAAATCCTGTTAATTATACCTATTCATTATTAATGTTGGTTTATTCAGCCTGAATTTCGTCAAAGAAATCGTTCAGGAATTGTTCCATGCGTTTTGTTCTTTCATAAGCCATTTGCTTGCCTGTAGCCGTCTGAAAACCAGCTTCTATTTTAAATAATTTAGTATAAAAATGATCAACAGCATAAGCGCGATCATTATATTCACGCTGCTTTGCCAAAGGATCATAAGTTTCATACAACCCTGAACGCATACGCCCTGCCGTATAAAAACAGCGAGCAACTCCCATCATTCCTATAGAATCCAGCCGATCAGCATCCTGTACAATTTGGGCTTCCAGTGTTGTTGGTGTTAATCCAGCAGAGAAGCTATGCGCTTCAATGGCATGGCAAACAGCAGCAATATCTTCTTCACTCCATCCGAGATCTTTTAATATTAAGGCTGCTTTATCTGCGGCCATGCGAGAGGCTAAATGTCGGTTCGGATCGTTTTTCTCAACATTAACGCAATCATGTAATAAAACCGCAGCAAAAACTAACTGCAAATTCCCGCATTCTGCTTCACAAATTTTTTTAGCGTTTTTCCAAACCCGATACAAATGAGCAATATCATGGGCACCATCATCACCTTCTATCGCGACAGGTAAAATCCGTTGGGCTAAATCGTCAAACGGTGAAAAAGATAACATTGCTAAAATCTCTGAATAAATGAATGGAAAGAGCATTTTAACAAAAAACGATCAGAACAAAATGAAGTTTGATAATTAAGAGATCTTTTCCTAACATAACTGATCGATTGCATATAGGCCATAGCGCATAATGAGCAACTTGTATGTTCGGTTTGCTTTTAAAATCGTTGCATAGTGTAGTACCGGATGGCTGGATGACAGTAGCAACTTTGACCATGAGCCAGTAAGACAGATTTTGCAGCAGCCATTCATCCTCAGTATATCGAACAGTATCTCTGGCACCGGCTGTACGGGTAGCCCGCATTAACAAGGTTGATAACCGGAGGAGCTTTATGGAACAGGTTTATTATTGTGGTATTGATATCGCTAAAAGTCAGTTTGATTGCGCAATTCGCCTGAATAATGGGAAGTATAAAGATAAAGTAACGCGATGCTCGACTTTAACATCCTATAACGTTGGCTTGTTGAAGCCAGTCGCGTTGACTTTTACCTTGTTTAAAATTGGCAAAAATACCCAACGTGTG
>NZ_NIBS01000120.1 GCF_002632465.1 Xenorhabdus budapestensis
GGTCGTGACTCTAAAGCGTTAATTTGATATTCTTGTGTTTTTTTAGTGGAACCCACATGTGACTGTCAAGATAGAAGTTGTTTGCCGATATTGCGGTCAAACCGAACCTGTACGTAAACACGGGACAGGTAAAGCAGGCTTCCCGCGCTATTATTGCAAGGATTGCCGGAAAACCTTTCAACTTAACTATCGTTACAATGGCCATAAACCTGACATGAAAGAGAAAATTGTTGATATGGCAATGAATGGCTCTGGTGTGAGAGACACTGGCCGCGTTTTAGGTGTCGGTATCAATACGGTAATACGCACTTTAAAAAACTCTCGCCAAAACAAGTAACAACGAGACAGGTCGTTTACGAAGATGTGACTCTCATCTGTGAATTAGATAAACAATGGTCTTTTGTGGGCAACAAAAAACAACGCCATTGGCTTTGGTATGCGTTTGATATAAAAAGAAAACAGGTCATAGCCCATGTATTCGGTCCGCGAACCGATGCAACCTGCCGCAAATTGCTCGACTTACTGACCCCTTTTAGCATTCGTTTCATCACGCCGGATGACTGGGGGAGTTACACCCGAGAAATTGAGTCTGAAAAGCATTTAGTGGGAAAAATTTTTACTCAACGCATTGAGCGGCATAATCTCAATCTGCGTATTCATATCAAACGATTGGCAAGAAAAACAATTTGTTATTCACGTTCGATAGAAGTCCACGAAAAGCTGATTGGGGCATATATTGAAAAACATCATTACAACGCTTTGGAGTCATGA
>NZ_NIBS01000121.1 GCF_002632465.1 Xenorhabdus budapestensis
TACTTTTTTTGCTGTATCAAGAGCTAAATCACGAATTTCTTCTGTGGATTTATCACTATTGATTGAATACTCCGCATCTGGCAAATGATAGATCTTGCCGGCGGCTTTTCTTCATCTATCGCAGGGATGGCAAGTGACCGGGCAGTTGAACATTATCGCCGTTCTGGATCAGCCAGCAGAAAGGGCAAGCTGTTTGATGATTGCTTGAATCTAGCCAAGGCATGGGCGAGCAAGTATTCGACTGAGAAGTCCAAAAAGAAATGATTATACAAAATTCTGCAAAGCATCCAGAAACGGGTGCTTGATAGAGGTTTGTGGAGGTTTTGGGCTGATGTAGTCTCGCCAAAATAAGGGGCTATATCAACCGAACCAGTTTTTTATGCTGAATAGAGAGGTAAATATGCTTGAGCACCAGATACCACCACATAAGCGTCCCCCTGGATTAATGTTAAGTGCAGCACTAAGGGGAGAAAGAAAAGCCAAGATGCTACTGGGTATTGTAAAACTAAAACGATACCACGGACTCAACAATGAAGAATGGGAGCAGGTTATGAAAATGGCTTGCGAATTATTGAAGTAAGGAATCATTGGGTTGATCCGGGGAATGAATCTACGTATTTGATAGTAAAGTCCGGGAATGCGTTGACGAACTGAATCTTGTAATCAGGTGATGCAGTCACCATTCGCCATTTGCCCGGAGAATTCGCGGAGCTGGTGACAACTTTGACTTTCAGATCGGGGAATGAGTTAACAACCTTCACCTTATAGT
>NZ_NIBS01000122.1 GCF_002632465.1 Xenorhabdus budapestensis
GAGATGATTAACCTGCCGAAAGGACAGGCGTTTGCCCTGTTGGAAGGCGGGCAGTTATGGAAAATTCGCATGCCTTTGCCCACCGGCGATGACGATGATGCCCTGATGCCGGCGAGTTTGCAGAACATCGCCGAGCATATGCGGCGGCACTACCGCACCAGTGAAAACTGGTGGGAAGAGAAAGGGTAATTTCACGTCATGGCTCAGTCAGAAAATCAATCACGCCCGGCTTCCCAACCGCCTCGCAAGCATAGCCTGTTGTATCGTGTATTATGGGAATGGCCGTGGCAACTCATTGGATTTGTTGTCATGTCGTGGCTATTCAGTTTGTTACTGGAATATGTCGGGATGACATTTTTCTGGCCGGACGAGGGTGCCGCTCACAGCCAGACAATGATGAAAACGGAGCTGCAATTTTTATCCACGGAGTTTACCCAGAGTCTGTTGTTGTCAAATCCCGCACAAACGGTCTCTGACGGACTGGAACAGGCGTATCAATGGCTGTTTGTGGGCAGTGGTTTTATGCACTGGATACAGGGGCAGCGGCAATATCAGCTCAATAGCCGCAATGATTTTCTGCGTGAATTCAATGCCGTATTACAGAGGGTATCGGGTTATTTACGGGAATATTGTCTGGCTGCGGTGTTTATCACGATGGTAACATTTATCCGGCTGGCGATCCTGATGCTATCCGTTCCGTTGTTTGTGATGGTGGTTTTGGTCGCGCTGGTTGATGGATTAGGGCGGCGGGACTTACGGCGTTAT
>NZ_NIBS01000123.1 GCF_002632465.1 Xenorhabdus budapestensis
CATCTTGCTGCCTTTCAGAATACCCGCTACCAGCAAGGCACGGTTGACCGGCATGTGACTGAAATGACCGTTCTGTTGCTGGTGGTGTTGTCGGCGGGCGCAATGGCACAGGTCGCCAGTGAGTTTACCCCGGCAAACAATCAGGAAGCCCATGATTTACAGAAAAGGGTATGTCATGCGCTGGAGACGGCCTTAGTGATGGCCGGGGATTTAAGTATGGATGAGATTTATCAGTCCCTGATGGCATTGCGGGATGAGTTTATCACCAGTGCAGCACTGAAAGGCGCAGAAGCCGGCCGGTTAGCCCAGTTCAGTCTGCCCGCGGTGTTACCGGCACTGACGGTAGCTAACCGGATTTATCAGGATGCCGGACGCAGTAATGAACTGATACAGGCGACTAATCCCCGTCATCCGGCGTTTATGCCTGCCCGATTTAAGGCGCTGAGACAATGAAAAAAAACGATGAACTGTCATTAGTGATTGGCGGCAAGGCTATTTATGGCTGGGACAGTGTCCGTGTCACACGGGGCATTGAACGGTTGCCGTCTGATTTTGAACTGATGTTGATGGACTATTATCCCGGCAGCGATCAGAAGCAACAGGTGGAAGCGGGTCAGTCCTGTCAGGTATTACTGGGAAATGATCCCGTGATGACGGGATATATCGATATCTGGAATGCGTCCATTAACAAAAGCACTCACCAGATACGGGTGACCGGACGCGGTAAATGTCAGGATTTGGTTGATTGTTCGGCAAAATGGCCG
>NZ_NIBS01000124.1 GCF_002632465.1 Xenorhabdus budapestensis
CTGGTCGTCAATGTCAGTGAAATGGCAGGCTTACAGTCACTGCGGGCATTAGCGCCGGATGTCTTGTTATCGCCTGCTTCCGGTTCGGAATTGGCTCGCCGTTTGCAACTGCGACATTATCCGGTGTTAATCACCGAAACTGCGCTCTCTCAGTAGTTATCACCATGAGCCGCCGTTATGTTGTTGAAGCCCTGTTACGTCCTGCCGTCGAGCTGAATACTGCGGTGGTCTCAGCCGTTGCCGCGTTTGTCTGCATCAGGGCACCCTGGACAATTGCACTGGCACCCTCAGTCAGTTATGTGATGGCCAGCGGTTTTGCGGTATTAGCGATAATACGCACATGGCAGGGTATTCAGGTCCTCCGCTATCGCCGAAACCTGCGTCGCTTGCCGCGTTATCAGATGAGTACAAAGCAGATCCCCGTCAGCCATCAGCGTCTGTTTCTGGGCCGGGGTTTTCGCTGGCAGCAGAAGCATACCCAGCGTTTGCAGGATACGCGGCGACCGGAGGTCGAACACTTTGTGCAACCGTCCCGGTTCTATCAGCTTGCCCGTTTACTGGAGCACCGAATGGAATACCGTTGGCCGGAATTGTCGGCCTTGTTACGCAAAGATTCCCCGTTCAATCCTGTGCGACCACTGCCACCGGTTGGCGGCAATCCCATGATCCACGGTATTGAGCCACAGGAAGCGGAGGTGTTTATGGATTTGCGTGAGCGGGTCGGGCATACGCTGATAATGGGAACAACGCGCGTAGG
>NZ_NIBS01000125.1 GCF_002632465.1 Xenorhabdus budapestensis
GGGCCTCAATATCCGATGAAGTTTGTGTATAGGCGGTAACCTGCATGCCCGCACCGCCGCCTTTGTTGATCAACGGGATAAATTCATCCCCCATCAGCTTATTGAATTCGTCACAATGCAGGTTAATCGCCAGTTTTCCGTCCTGACGCACCGGCAAACCCGCATTCATGCCGTATTTATAAATCTGCCCGGCGACACTGACCAAATCCGCAAACATGCTGTTGCCCACTGCCGAAGCCACATCGCTGTCAGACAGCGCATCCAGGCCGATATAAACAATGCCGTTTTTGCGGATCGCCTGTTCCCAGTCGAAGATAGGGCGCAGATCTGCCATATTGAAATAATCCGGCGAGAGCAGTTCTGAAATTTTTCCGGTGGTCAGCTTTTCCAACAGGGGCAGCAAAGAGGCGACAATTTTATCAAAATAGGTGCGGTCATAACGCACAGCAGAGCGTAATCCGTCCAGAATCGGGTCATAGAGTTGTTTACCCGCTTTTGAACTCAGCGTGACCTCCATCGCCCAGAGTCTGAGTGCATCCGGTTGTCCCTGCATATTGCGCGGGATATCTTTTTCTTTCAACTGGCCGAGGGACTGGTTGATTTGTTCCAGCAGTGCAGGCTGCCTGTCTGTCATCATTTTAGTCGCATAGAGTTGATACAGCTCACTGATATTATTGACGTAACGTGTGATAAGCGTGTAATCCGGCCGGTGTCCCAGGGCAACTAAAGCACGGGCGACA
>NZ_NIBS01000126.1 GCF_002632465.1 Xenorhabdus budapestensis
CCGGTGCTGCGGTCTTCGTGGCGGGTGCGGGCATACCCCACCTTATAGCTGCGCCGGGCTTTTGAAATCGCTAAATCTGCATTACAATCGCGGTTAGCCATAAATCAACTCCTGCTTAGTTGGTTGTGGTTAGCGGTTGTGGCAGGTTGCCGCCTGCTCCATCCGCGTTAAAAAATCCTTTCTCTTAGCTGTCTGTCTTTTACTGTTGTGCCTGTGCAATTACCGCATCCAGCATCTCTGAAACCAGCTTCTGCTTAGCGCGGGGCAACTGGCTAATAATCTGTATCTGTTGCTCAAGCCGTGAAGCCGGTCCCCGTTTACGGGGGATCGTGTCGCTCTCTTCGCCGAACAGCTCTTCCAGTGAAACAGAAAGTAACTTTGCTATCTCAGGCAGGACAGAGATCTGGATCCGTCTTCTGCCCGCTTCCCATGACTGAACCGCTTGCTGAGAAACGTTCAGTGCCTGAGCCAGTTGCGCTTGTGTGAGTCCGGCGTGTTTACGCAGGGCAGAAATCCGCTGACCTAACGTCATCATAAATACCTGTTCTTCACTACTGATGGAGGCGGCCATAGTCGTTGTTACCGATGTAAAAAGTGACTGAATGACCCTAATCTACAACATGTTTTACATCTTACTGTTGTAAATACTACCAGCTGTAGTATATGATTGTCGAGTTATTTTTATCCAAACCCTATTGACAGGTTTTTACAGGAGGTCA
>NZ_NIBS01000127.1 GCF_002632465.1 Xenorhabdus budapestensis
ATTCCATGAAGACATTTTTACCGTGCAGGTCACTGGCCTGATGCAACACCCGCAAGCGAGGCAATCACTGCGGGAAGAAACCCTGACCGTGTGCGAAGCGGCCTCGGTAACCGAAGCGGTGCAGCGGCTGAAAGTTATCCATTTACTGGGTGACTGGCCGGTGCCGGAAACGTTATCTCATCAAACGAAGGGCGTTTTTTCCCCGCTGACCGTGATGATTTATGACGCCGGGGACAGAAAAGTGCTCGGTGGCCGGTTTTATGATGAGATTGTCTGGGCGCAACCGGTGACACGGGCATCAGAACGCCTGTCACTGGAAAAGCGACAGCAGCAGTTGTGTCAGTCAGCCGTGCTTGAGCAGGGGTGGCAGAATACACAGGCTGCCCGGGCATTGTGGCATAAGGCGCATTTGTTGTCGCTGCATGGGGTTTCGCCCTGTTATCAACAGTGCCGTGAAGTGCAGGATATTCTCCGGCACGGCACGACAGTCAGCGTTTAACACATGAGGTATGACTATGGCACCTTTACGTTTAACCGTCTGGCAGGTGATTGCCGGTACGCTGCTGAAGCGTCATTTTGGCCTCAACCTGGAGGATACGGCGCTGTGTGAAACAGACACGGTCGCTGAACTGATACAAAACGGCATCCGACCCTCTGAGGCCATTAACGAATTAGTCGATAAGTACGATTTAACC
>NZ_NIBS01000128.1 GCF_002632465.1 Xenorhabdus budapestensis
CCGGTTTTCCCGCAAGGAGTGGTAAATTTCCGCCAGTTCATCCATAAAGATATCAATTGACCAGCCATCAATGGCGATGTGGTGCCATAACAGTAATAAATAGTGGCTGTCAGCAACCGGATAGTGACACAGGCGCAGGCTAGGTTCTGTGGTCAAATCAAACGGGGTGGCTATTTCAGCGCGAACGGTGTTCAAAAGCGCATTAACATCGTCACAGGATTGGGATTTGATAACCAGATTTTCATGCAATATTTGCTGGTAAATCTGGCCTGCATCATCGCTGTGGTACACCATCTTCATTACTGAGTGGCGTTCAGCCAGCCGGTTAATGGCGGTTTCTAACAGTGGCAGGCAGGCATCATTATCCAGCTGAACCAGATAAGGGATATGATAGGCATCAGAGCCTTGTTCAAACTGCTCGATAAACAGCATCCGCTCCTGAGCAAACGATAATGGGTAGCTCTCTTGTGGCAGGTGGGGGATAACCGTATAGGTCTGCTGTGCCATTTGGGTTATCAGGCCAGCGATAGTTTTCAGCTCAAACAGTTGTGCCAGTGATACCTCGGTTGCCAGAACCCGGCGAATGGCGGCGGTCAGCTTAACCGCTGTCAGGGAGTTGCCTCCAATACGGAAGAAGTTATCCTCAATGCCAACCCGTTCCAGCCCCAATACCTC
>NZ_NIBS01000129.1 GCF_002632465.1 Xenorhabdus budapestensis
CCCAACCTCCAAAGAGCAAGCGGCGGCTATTCAGCTTCACCGTATTGATCAACCTTTTGTAGGGTATTGTGAAGATATTTCGCACCATCACGACCATTTTGATCCGAAGGGGGAGAGCCATATCGGTAAAGCCTGTGACTGGTTTGAATGGATGACTCAGGTAGTAAATGCGCCGTCAAAGTATCAGCATTAACAAGAAAGACTAACGCGCCGCCAAGAGGCTTGTCTGCTAACGATGGAACAAAAAACTGTTTTGCATTCCATCGTTAGCGATATTTTATATGTGAATGTAATAACAACTATTCAAAATAACTTTGGATACATTTAAGTATTGTTAAACCATTAAATGAGAAAACATTAACAAAAATCAATCAAGAGAAATAAAAGTGATAATTTAATTAACCAGTTAATAATACAGGGAGGCATAAATGTATAACTCAAAATTACTTCCATTACTGTTTATGTGTCATTCATATGCAACGTGTGCTGCAATGATTGGTTATTTTAACGTATATCTACAATGGAATTTAATAGTATCTATTATATTATCTGTAATGATAACATGTTTCTTTTCAAGGGCAGGTATAGATACACTATTAGGTATACTTGGTGCAGTCAATGTATAGCATTTCAATTACTTAGAATCAATATTATTATTTGCTTC
>NZ_NIBS01000013.1 GCF_002632465.1 Xenorhabdus budapestensis
AAATAAATTAAATTATGATATAAATCAAATAATTAATTTAAAATAGATGACTATTCCTGATCATCAATGATTAAAAATGATTAAGTAAATGTATTTCATCAATAAATGATTGTTGATTTTCAATGAGCAGAATTGGGTTAAGGCGAATTTCCCAATCCTGTAGACGAGCACTTCCCGCAATTGTACCTCGTTGTTGATAGGTCACATTGGGTTCGGGAAAGGTTTGTTCAAGAAAATCACTTGCCTGAACTATTTTTTGTCGCAAAGTACGCATGACTGCTTGCTGAAGAGGAAGTGGAACTTTAACGAATTTCATAACAGCAATAATTATTAGAGTAACTTAGCTAACGAATATGTATGTTCATAGGTATAGCTACGGGCTAATACAATACTAAAAAGCCCGCTGGTATGGGCGGGCTTTTTAGGTATAACAGAGGTTATTTCAACCCTGCTGCATCACGTAGGATCGCGGCTTTATTTGTCGCTTCCCACGGGAATTGCTCACGACCAAAGTGACCGTATGCCGCTGTATCGCGATAGATCGGATGCAACAGATCCAACATCTTGATCAGGCCGTAAGGACGCAGATCAAAGAATTCGCGTACCAATTGGATCAGTGTTGATGTTGGCACCTTTTCAGTTCCGAACGTTTCAACCATGATGGAAGTTGGTTCAGCAACACCGATAGCATAAGACACTTGGATCTCACAGCGATCAGCCAGACCTGCCGCGACAATGTTTTTAGCCACGTAACGTGCAGCATAAGCTGCAGAACGGTCAACTTTAGATGGATCTTTACCTGAGAACGCTCCACCACCGTGACGAGCCATACCACCGTAGGTATCTACAATAATCTTACGACCTGTCAGACCACAGTCACCCATTGGTCCCCCGATCACGAAACGGCCTGTTGGGTTGATGAAATATTTAGTCATCGGAGTGAGCCATTCAGCCGGCAATACAGGCTTGATGATCTCATCCATAACTGCTTCATGCAGTTCTTTCTGGCCGATTTCTTCAGAATGCTGAGTAGAGAGTACGACTGCATCAATACCGACAATTTTACCGTTGTCGTACTGGAATGTAACCTGACTTTTGGCATCGGGACGCAACCACGGCAGGGTTTTGTTTTTACGTATATGAGCCTGACGTTCAACCAGACGGTGAGCATATGTAACAGGTGCTGGCATCAATACGTCGGTTTCGTTGGTTGCATAGCCAAACATCAATCCCTGATCACCAGCTCCTTGCTCCAGAGGATCAGCCCGGTCAACACCCTGATTGATATCAGGTGACTGTTTGCCAATCGCACTAATTACTGCACAAGAATTAGCATCAAAACCCATGTCTGAGCTGGTATAGCCAATTTCGCGCACAGTACTGCGGGTAATTTCTTCAATATCAACCCAAGCGCTGGTAGTAATTTCACCACCAACCATAACCATACCGGTTTTCACATAAGTTTCACAAGCTACACGAGCCTTGGGATCTTGTTCTAAGATCGCATCAAGAACAGCGTCGGAAATCTGGTCAGCAATTTTATCTGGATGACCTTCTGAAACGGATTCAGAAGTAAAAAGGTGTGTAGTCATTATATTTCGTTACCTTAAATATAATTTCGGTTTAAGGGTGGATGTTTTACCATCTAGACGGCTAGTCTAAGTTACTATTGCCGAATATACCAGTTTTTTTGGTTTTAAATATCTTTCACAGTATGACATTTTAGGTTTCTCCTCTGTATTTCTTTAGATTCGAAATCTATCGAGTAAATCTATCTAAATCTGTTAAGTATAAATAAATTTCGTTTTGCAATTTTGCAGGATTACAGGTATAAACAGCGCCCGTAACTGATAGGTTTTTTGCACTTCAAGTTATGGGCGTTTGCAGGGTGCGTTTATGCGTGTTCTGCTTCTCAATTGAGAAACGGCTTTCGTGATAATAAGCCATGTGGGGTGAATGGGGTTATGAACCATTATCTGCTGATTGTTAACGGCCAACAGCCACATTATGCCATTGATGTATCCACATCTTGTTCCTCTCTTATCGATATGAACTCAATCCGATGTTACCTGAAGCGTTCAAGCAGACGGGTAATTTTGAACTGAAGTTATATTGCAAACAGTAAATACATATTGTTTAGTTCCCTCTAAACGTTTCTATAATTTAAGAGCATGCTGTTCCCTGACATTTATTAATGCGCAAGATACGCACAATAAATAGCGTCTTGGGTTATTGACTACAGGTGAAGGCAAATCTCTACTCCATGAAGGAGACTGCCATGAATGATAATATCGCACGTAAAATGCGACAGACCTACAATATTGCATATTGGGGCGGTAACTATTACTACGTCAATGATCTGGGTAATGTCAGTGTTTGTCCAAATCCTGATTTGCCGGAAGCACAAGTTGAGCTTGTCGAGCTGGTAAGAAAAGTTCAGGAAGAGAAAAAACAGTTACGATTGCCTGCATTGTTTTGTTTTCCTCAGATCCTGCAACACCGTTTGCGTTCCATCAATGCTGCATTTAAACGCGCCCGTGAATCTTATGGTTATAAAGGTGATTATTTTCTGGTTTATCCGATTAAGGTAAACCAACAGCGCCGTGTGATCGAATCGTTGGCAAATTCTGGTGAGCCTGTTGGGTTGGAAGCGGGCTCCAAAGCCGAACTGATGGCTGTGTTGGCTCATGCAGGCATGACGCGGACTGTCATCGTCTGTAATGGCTATAAAGATCGTGAATATATTCGTCTGGCACTGATCGGTGAAAAACTGGGACACAAAGTGTATCTGGTTATCGAGAAAATGTCCGAAATAGAGATGGTGCTGGAAGAAGCGGAACGCATTAATGTCATTCCCCGTCTTGGAGTACGGTCGCGTCTTGCTTCACAGGGAGCAGGTAAATGGCAGTCCAGTGGTGGTGAGAAATCTAAGTTTGGTCTGGCAGCGGCGCAAGTGCTGCAATTGGTTGAAACCCTCCGTGCGGCCGGGAAGCTGGACAGCTTACAACTGCTGCATTTCCATCTGGGTTCTCAGCTTGCGAATATCCGGGATGTGGCAACAGGTGTGCGTGAATCTGCCCGTTTTTATGTCGAGCTGTATAAACTGGGTGTTAACATTCAGTGTTTTGATGTTGGCGGAGGACTGGGCGTTGATTACGAAGGTACGCGTTCCCAGTCAGAATGTTCTGTTAACTATGGCCTGAATGAATATGCGAACAATGTCATTTGGGGCATTGGTGATGCCTGTGAGGAACATGGCCTGCCCCATCCAACCGTGATCACTGAATCCGGTCGGGCATTGACGGCTCACCATACTGTTTTGATCTCCAATGTTATTGGGGTTGAACGTAATGAGTTCACTGATACAACGCCACCAGCAGAAGATGCGGCACGTCCTCTGACAAGTTTATGGGATACATGGCTGGAGATGCAGGAAGGGGGCTATAAGCGTTCTTTGCGTGAATGGTTGCATGACAGTCAGTTTGACCTGCACGATGTTCATACCCAATATGCGCACGGGATATTAAGCCTCTCTGAAAGAGCCTGGGCAGAGGAATTATATTTAAATATCTGCCGTCATATTCAGCAGGATCTTGATCCAAGTAACCGTGCTCACCGACCGATCATTGATGAATTACAGGAGCGCATGGCGGATAAATTCTATGTTAATTTTTCCCTGTTCCAGTCTATGCCTGATGCTTGGGGAATCGATCAACTGTTCCCTGTCCTGCCACTTGAGGGACTGGATAAGCCATTAGATCGTCGTGCTGTATTGCTGGATATTACTTGTGACTCTGATGGTATTATTGATCATTATGTTGATGGCGACGGTGTGGCAACAACAATGCCAATGCCAGCTTACGATCCGGAAAACCCTCCATTGATTGGTTTCTTTATGGTCGGGGCATATCAGGAAATTCTGGGCAATATGCATAACCTGTTTGGTGATACAGCGGCCATTGATGTTTACGTTTCAGAAAACGGTGAAGTCACTTATCAGCAGAGTGAAGAGGGTGATACGGTAGCCAATATGCTTCAATATGTGAAACTGGAGCCACAAGTGCTATTGACTCGTTTTCGTGATCAAGTGAAATCGACTGATTTAGGTGAAAATTTGCAAGAGCAATTCCTGCAAGAGTTTGAAAATGGCCTGTATGGTTACACTTACTTGGAAGATGAGTCATTCTGATTAGTTACTAATCTTCATTAATAGCCATTCTTTATCATGGATTTTAAATAATCATTTGATTTGGGATGGCTATTTATTTAATCACTATGCGAAGTCGCACTTTTTCTGTGAACTTTTTTTGCGATAAGTTCGAACACAAAAATAGCGGGTAAATTTAACAAAGAAATGTCTAAATATTTTGATAGCTCTTATGTGATGTGGCACATTGATTTTGGTTACCGTAATAAAAGTGATACTTTCACTTAGAAATTAGAAGTTCCCTTTCCTTCTTAAGCAAAGAAATAAGGAGCGAGTTAGTGATAAATATTAAAGATATTACCTTCTTCCCGGAGCCTGATCCTAATGAAAGTCCCTGGGTACATGGTAAACCTGCTGAAGAGACGATTGACGTTGTAGAATACAATCCTGAATGGTTAGTTACATGGCAATAACTTTCTTCGGTTATCAAAGAAACACTTGGTAACGTTGTCTTGAATATTGAGCACGTTGGGTCGACGGCAGTTCCTGGGATGGTTGCCAAACCTGTTATTGATATTGATCTTATTGTGGAAGATCCAACTCAAGAAGAAAAATATGTACCAGCATTGGAGCGGCTTGGTTATGATTTAACGGTTCGTGAACCGAATTTTTATCAACATCGATGCCTTCGCTTGGCAAAACCTAGAGTTAATCTTCATGTTTTTGGTCTTGATTGCCCTGAACACATCCGACATATTTGGTTTCGTGATTGGCTTAGAGAACATCCTGAAGATTGTGAACGATATATAGCTGCGAAGAACTGCTAAAAATAATGTTAAACAGGTAATGGACTATAATAAGAGAAAAGAAAAAGTGGTACATGAAATTTATCAACGTATATTTCAAAGTAAGGAATTGCTGTAATAATGTTTGATAATTATTGTGCGGAACAAAAAACAAATCTGTTTTGATTTCGACTGACAGAACACTTTTACGTTCTCATTTTTTATAGGCCCCCTATAAGGCGTTTTACCTTTCAAGCCACTGTGTGGTCTGTGATAATTGAAAATCACCTCCCATTTCGCCAAATTGATTCTAATCAACATTCCACATCTAATTCAGAACTAATAACTTAGTCTGTTAAGTCTGTTGCAACTATGAGAGCAGAGAGTGCGGATTTTTATCAGAGCTTTTTGAAGCCGAATAGATGTTTACCTTAATTAACTCTTGGTTAATGACCATAAAAAAAATCTAATTGCTTTTTATAAATTTAAGCATCATTGTTAATAAATAGCATCTTAAGAGAACCGCTAAATATGTTTTTTTAAGCAGTTAATTTGAACATTTTTTATAATTTACCTCATATATTAAAGGTGTTTTTACATACCATACAACGCTTTTATATGAATCAGTGAGAAAATTAACTATGCAGAATAAAATGAAAGATGTGAATGACTTGCTTGATGATTTAATTTCTAAACCTGAAGTACAGGCACGTTGGGAAAATGAACCAGAAAAGGTAATGCAAGAATATCAACTGACACCAGCACAATACCGCGCACTTTCTGAGGGCAATATAGATGCTTTGCTCAATGAAGGGTTAGCGGATAGACATGTCCAGCAAATGAGAATTAGCTGGTAATGATTGATTTCAGTTCCCATTTCGTTTCACTCAGTAAGACCATGATTTTCATCTAATCGAATTCAAGTCAACCCATTTCAGGTAGGTTATCAAACAACGGAGCTATCTCATGATTGAACAAATCCTCGTTTTTCTTTCAGGTCATCGTAGCATTTATTTAATGTAATTCTGCTCAAAATAGTGGTAAGAAAAAAATATGTCTAATACTATAGAAGTAGTTACCAAGCTAGAGTGTTTGGGACTTTTTCTGTTTGTACATGAATAAGTACATATCTGTTCTCTTTAGGCAGTAATTTATTGTTTTCAAATTTAATTTTAAAACCTAGACTATTTTGAAGTTAGCGTAATCAAGCTCCGTGTTCATTAAACATGGGGCTTTGGGGAAATATCATGAGTATTAGTTCCTTAGGAAACCAAATCGATAACTCCTTGGTTTCAAATGCCTTTGGCTTCCTGCGCTTCCCGTTGAATTTCCAACCTTATTCCAGTGATGCAGAATGGGTGATTATCGGCGTGCCTTTTGATATGGCTACATCGGGACGAGCCGGCAGTCGCCACGGGCCAGCAGCCATTCGTCAGGTATCGACTAATCTGGCTTGGGAAAGCAGCCGTTGGCCATGGAACTTCAGCTTGCGTAAACGCCTGAATGTCGTGGATTGTGGTGATCTGGTATTTAATTTTGGTGATGCTCAGGATATGAGCGAAAAGTTGCAGGCTCATGCTGAGAAAGTGCTGGCGTCAGGTAAGAAGATGCTTTCTTTTGGTGGTGACCACTTTGTTACATTGCCACTTTTGCGCGCTCATGCAAAACATTTCGGTAAAATGGCTCTAGTGCATTTTGATGCTCATACGGATACCTACCCGAATGGCAGCAAGTTTGATCACGGTACGATGTTTTACCATGCACCAAATGAGGGGCTAATCGATTCTGCCCATTCAGTACAAATCGGTATTCGTACCGAGCACGATATCGATAATGATTTCACGGTATTAGATGCCGGACAGGTTAATGATCGTAGCGTTGAAGATGTTGTTGAGCAGATCAAAGCTGTTGTCGGTGATCTGCCTGTATATCTGACCTTCGATATTGATTGTCTTGATCCGGCATTTGCACCCGGCACAGGGACACCAGTGATCGGTGGCCTGACTTCAGATCGTGCGTTGAAAATCCTGCGTGGTCTGCAACCTTTGAACATCGTTGGTATGGATGTCGTGGAAGTTGCTCCTGCCTATGACCAATCAGAAATTACCGCGCTGGCGGCAGCGACGATTGGATTAGAATTGTTGTATTTGCAGGCTTCGAAAAAGAGTGTTTAATATAATTCAGCCATAAATAAGCGCTGTTTTAAGACCCGTCCAATGACGGGTTTTTTCTTTTTTTACCGCCTTTACTGATCGTTACTATATCCAGTAGCCATATGAATAAAAAAATGCCCAAAAACGTACTTATTGTTGCCAAATTGAAACAATCAGGTAAAACCATAGCTTAATCTTGCAGCATAAAAAAACTGCGCTAGGATGTTTTTAAAGGCATTCCTATGAGGAGATAAGCGTGATAATCACTTCAACTGAATTTAAGAATAATGACTTCTTGCGCAAAGAACATGAATTTAACGAATTTGGTGCCAATGGTGGTAATCGTTCACCTGAGCTTGCCTGGACAAATGTTCCAGTCGGAACAAAAAGTTTTGCTATTACGGTTTATGATCCGGATGCGCCAACGGGCAGCGGTTTCTGGCATTGGGTTGTTTTTGATATTCCGCTGGAAATACAAACTTTGCCTGCAGATTCGGGACTGAGTGATGGCAATAAGCAGCCAGTCGGCATGATCCAAAGCAAAAATGATTATGGAGTATTCGGCTTTGGCGGGCCTTGTCCACCTGAGGGAGATAAAGCTCATCGCTATATTTTCACGGTGCATGCCTTGTCGGTAGAGAAACTGGGTATTGATTCAGAAACAACAAATGCGGTTGCGCGTTTTGTGATCCAGGCCAACACTCTGGCAACAGCCACTATTACCGGTTACTACCAGCGTTAACGGATTAATCGTTCTTCAGTTTTAAGTCAAAGGGTATCAATATATGAGCGGTAAAAAAATTCAATGGAATCAAGAGCTACAGCAGGAAGCGGTAGAGATCCTTTCTAATGATGGTGGAATGATTGTTTGTCCAACTAAAGTGGGCTACATCATCATGACTTCCGATGCGAAAGGGCTGGAACGTAAATTTGAAGCCAAGCAGCGTAATCGTAATAAACCAGGAGTGGTACTGTGTGGATCTCTGGAACAACTGAAAGAGCTGGCTCAGCTTAACCCGGAAATTGAAGAACTTTATCAAAAGCATTGGGATGCAGATGTATTGCTAGGTTGTATTTTGCCATGGAAAGCAAAAGCTGTAGGACGCATTCCCGATGATGGTTCCAAAGAATTGATGATGGATAATCGTGGTACAAGCTGTTTCGTGATTAAATTCGGCAGACCCGGCGAAATTCTGGCGAAAGAGCTGTGGGAAAAATATGGTAAATTCTCTTTTGCCAGTTCAGCTAATCCATCAGGTAAAGGTAATCGGGGATTGGTTGAATGTATCGGTGAACGTATTGAAGAGCGTGCAGATTTGATTATTGCCGCTAATGATTATGTTAAATCTATCCAGCCAAATGAAACTGAACAAACCCGTTATGAGCAGGGTGTGATGATTTCAATGGTGGATGAAAACGGCAAATTAGTTCCGGACCAAAATGGTCAGCGTGATATTACTCCGTGTCCGGTATTGATTCGTAAAGGTTTGGATGTAAACAAAATTATGGTAATGATGTCTGATATTTTCACGACTTGGGATTACCGTCATGGTAACTATTATTGATAGATAACTGTCACTGGTAATTGTTGGGCTAGCAGGATGATATTTGTTACGGGTACAGCATTGTGGATACAGTGCTGTACTCGTAAAAATCTTCTTGGCTTATTCCTGCCTGTCATTTTCCAGATCTTGTTTCAGCTTATGTTGTAAAGTGTTGGCAAAAAGCCGCACACGTGAAGAGAGTGTCTCTTCTGATTTAAACAATATCCAGGATTGATAGATATCCATGTTCCATTCGGGAAGAAGTCGTATCAGCTTTCCGGCTGCTACCGATTCACGGGTGATGTAATCCGGCAGATAGGCAATACCGGCACCAGCCAGTGCAGAACTCATCAATGCTACACTGTTATTGATGCGAAAACGGCTGCGTACTTCAATATCGAATTTATGTCTCTCTTTTCTAAACGGCAGAGAAATAGTATGTGCGGGGCCACGGAAGAGCAGGTAATCATAGTGGGGGAGATCTTCCGGTTTCTTGATGGCTGAAAACTGGCTGATATAGTCTGGAGCGGCGTAAAGCCCCCAAGTGATATCAATCAGAGGCATAACAAGTGGATGATTTGGTGTTTCACGCCCTATCACAACTGCTATATCGCAGTGATCATCTTCCATATTAATAACTCTGTCTGTCAGTTCCAGATCAACACTGACATGGATATTCCCGGCGACAAAATTGTTCAGGACAGGGACAATACATTGGCTACCAAAAGACACTGGGGCAATCAGACGGAGGCTACCCATTGGCTCTTCATGAAAATTGCGGATAAAACGTTCAGCGTTTTTGGCTTCATCAAGAATACGGTGGCAGTACTGGTAATAATTCATCCCGACTTCTGTCACCTGGATTTTGCGTGTGGTCCGGTTGAGTAATTGAGTGCCCAATCTTACCTCTAGCTGTGCAATTTCACGGCTGACAGAAGACTTGGACAGCCTTAATGATTTTGCAGCTTCGGTAAAACTCAGTGTCTCCACTACGCGAGCAAAGATCACCATTGAGGTAAGATTCTCAATATTATTCATAAAGTAACCTGATGATTTACTCCGAAAAACCATAACATATCACAGGTTCTGCGAAGAAATGCCAATATTCCTGGTGGCAATTTTTCATGTGGCGAACGACTGTTTCATTATAGAAACAGTGTGCTAGATGATGGCATTTCCCCAGAATAAAGAGTAGTAATCTTATCAGGATTACAATTTTTTCCTTTTCAGCATGTCTAAATCTTTTGGAGGGCAATGTGAGATGAACCAAACTATAACACAAAAAATCCTCGCACGAGCAAGTGGGCGCAAACATGTCACTCCGGGTGAGGTGGTTTGGGCGAAAGTGGATATTTTAATGTCTCACGATCCCTGTACTCCGGGTGTAGCCAGCGTGTTTAAAAAAGAGTTCGGACAGGATGCCAGGATATGGGATCCTGCCCGTTTTATTATGATCCCCGATCATTTTGTCTATTCCGCTGATCCACAGGCTAATCAGAACATTCGGGTAATGCGTGAATTTGCCGCTGAGCAGAATATTAAATATTTCTACGATGTTGGGACTCCCAATTATAAGGGGGTTTGTCATATCGGGCTGGCTGAGGGAGGGCATACCCGTCCCGGAGAAGTCCTGTTGGGTACAGATTCCCACACGGTAACTGCGGGGGCTTTTGGTGCATTTGCGATTGGGTTAGGTATTACCGATGCCGCTTATGCAATAGGGACGGGAGAAATTCCGCTCAAAGTTCCGAGTACTATTCGTGTGAACTTTATCGGTACTAAACCAGCTCATGTTCTGGCTAAAGATATGATCCTGGCGGTATTGGCGGAGTTAACTGTGGATGGAGCAACATATCAGGCTATTGAGTTTGGTGGAAATGTCATTGATGAATTATCTGTCGAAGAGCGCATGACGATTTGCAATATGGTTGTTGAGTGTGGTGCTAAAAATGGCATTATGGTGCCGAATCAGGCGACGCTCGATTATCTGGCAGAGAGAAATGATATTCCTTTTGACATCGTTTACCCCGATGAGGATGCGCAATATACCCGGGTGTTAAATATCGATGTTTCTGATATGCAGCCGAAGATTGCCAAACCCCATTCGCCGGATAATGTTGTTTCTATTGAACAGGTTGCCAATGTTGCGATTTCACAGGCGTATATCGGCTCCTGTACAGGTGGCAAACTGGAAGATTTTGTTGCCGCTGCCCGTATTATAAAAGGGCATAAAGTCAAAATTCCGACTTATGCTGTGCCAGCAACAAAAGAAGTGTTCCATAAAACTATCACCACCCAGATTGATGGTATGTCTGTCTATCAAATCTTAAGCGATGCAGGAGTGAAACTTTCTGCTGAATCTGGATGTGCCGCTTGCTGCGGTGGCCCACCGGATACCTTTGGTCGTGTTAATGATCCGATATCGGTGATATCCACCACCAACCGTAATTTTGTCGGAAGAATGGGGCATAAGCGCGCCAATATTTATCTTGCTTCCCCTTATTCTGTTGCTGCGGCAGCGATTACTGGTCAGATCACCAATCCGGGAGAATTTTTATGAGCGATGTTGTTATGAATGAACAAAAGGAAAATATCATTCGTGGTCAGGTCTATGTATTGGCTGACAATATTGATACTGACCAGATTCTGGCCGGAGAATATATCAAAGTAAATCCGTCTACGCCTGAAGGCTATGTGCAGTTGGCTTCATTGGCGATGTGCGGATTACCGGAAGGATCGTTGCCTTTTATTGATGAAGAAAAAGGAAAAGCAAAATATCCGATTATTGTAGCAGGGCAGAATTTTGGTTGTGGCTCTTCCCGTGAACATGCAGTGGTTGCTTTGGGCGCTTCTGGCGTAAAGGCGGTTTTAGCCCAATCTTATGCCCGTATTTTCTTCCGTAATTGCGTTTCTACCGGAGAATTATTACCTGTTGCGGCACAGGAGCGTTTGTGTGACAAATTAGTCACGGGAGACAATGTTGAGATTGATATTGAAAACCAGACGGTGACTGTGTTGAAAAGTGGTGAACAATATCCGACTGACCCTGTGGGAGAACTTGCCAATATTGTTGCTGCTGGTGGACTGTTCTCTTATGCGCGGGCAACCGGAAGAATTAAGTAATACTGGAACCAAATAATACCAAATAATATTGACGTAACATGCCAGTAGATTATGAACTGGCATGTATTTTTGTCATCTCATCTTGCAAGTTACAGTTTTGTAAGCTGCGTCGCCAAATCTTCCGGGTTTTTCATCCCTTATTTTTACCCCACAATATAGGTCAATATCTGTTGTTGTGGCATCAGAACGAAATTTCCATGAAACTGGCAACCAGCTTGATATTCATCAGATAATGTTTGTAGTAATTTGATGGTCATAGTGCGATGAATACAGTCAATTTCCATAATCTCTGCTGCATGAAAATCGAAAAATCGCTTTACATGGGGATAGAGCGCCTTAAAAAGGCTCTCTTTAATGGAAAAAACGAGAGTAAAAGCTTGAATAAAAGAAAGGGAGCATTTCGAAAGTAATTCAGCCTCAGCTTCATTGATAATACTGGCTGAAACACTGTCGATGGTGTCCTGTTTGATTTCCTTCTCGATATCAATGCCTATTAGTTGATATTTATCGCTGGAAGCAGCAAAAACGATAGCGCAATTGGTTGAATGAGAGATGGAACCGTAAATTTTTTCAGGCCAGACAGGGGAACGATCTTTTGCTGTTTCTACCTGAAACTCAGGATATCCCATAGTCTTCAATATCTGTCGGGTGCAGTAACGGGCTGCCAGATATTCTGCCCGTCGTTTGGTGACAGCATTATGCAACCGTGTGGGATAAGTAATGCCATATTTATCAAATAAATTATCCTGATAGAATCTGGGGGCAAAATAAGTCAGCATAACCTGAATCTCAGGGTGATCAGATAATTGGCCTCTTTGTATGTCCGTGAAAAAAGGTTCATTGATGGAGTTCGTTTGTACAGGGATAAAAGTCATTTTTTTCATTGTTGTTCGTGGGTATTGTTCATTGGAAATATTGGTAAATTGTCTTCGGCTGATTTTGCCATACTTGGTTTTTAGTTCACTAATTTGTTAACTCTTTTTATACTGTGCTTTGTTATCGTATATATCGATAAGAAACTGAAAATCGATACTATCCTATTGATTACATAGATTTTTTAATCAGTCCAATTGAAAAAGAGGTAAATGTGGAAATATTAGTGACAGGTGGAATGGGGTACATTGGCAGCCATACCTGTGTCCAGATGATTGAAGCGGGAATGACTCCGATTATTGTCGATAATCTGTGTAATTCTAATTGTGAAGTTTTGAATCGCATTGAAACACTAACCGATGTCAGGCCGCTGTTTTACGAAGGTGATATTTGTGATGAAGCATTCCTGGATTCTGTTTTCTCCCGTCACTCAATTGAGTCAGTTATTCACTTTTCTGGCTTGAAGGCAGTTGGGGAATCAGTCGCAAAACCTCTTGAATATTAAGATAATAATGTTAATGGAACTTTGGTATTGGTGCGTAGCATGCACAAAGTAGGTGTGAAAAGCATCATTTTCAGTTTATCGGCAACTGTATATGGCGATCCTGCGATTGTTCCTATCACAGAGCAATCTGCGGTAGGTAATACCACAAATCCTTATGGTACAAGTAAATATATGGTAGAACGTTGCCTGTCTGATTTCCATCATGCGGAAAATGACTGGTCAGTGGTATTACTGCGCTATTTTAATCCGGTCGGGGCACACCCTTCTGGTACGATGGGAGAAGATCCGCAAGGTATTCCTAACAATTTAATGCCGTATATCTCCCAAGTGGCGGTAGGGCGCCGGGAAAAGTTGTCTGTTTATGGTAATGACTATCCTACACCGGATGGAACAGGCGTCCGTGATTATATCCATGTCATTGACTTAGCTGATGGACATATAGCAGCATTGAATGCAGTTGGCAGGAAATCAGGTCTGCATATCTACAATCTGGGAACAGGCAAAGGAACGAGTGTATTGGAAATGGTGGAAGCATTCGGCCAGGCATGTGGTAAGTCTGTTCCTTATGAAATTTGCCCACGTCGTCCGGGCGATATTGCTGAATGCTGGTCAAGCCCGGAGAAAGCCGAACGTGAACTGGGTTGGAAAGCAAGTCGTACCATTGTAGAAATGACCAATGATGTGTGGCGTTGGCAGTCACAGAATCCTGATGGTTATAAAGCCGGATAACACAAGTCCGGTATCACATAAACATGGCAAGTATAGCGGGCATAAAGGCATTTATGCCCATCGATTCATGTAATTACACAACTCCAGCAATCGAGTGCAGCCGAGTTCTGACAAAGTGTGCAGTCGCCTTCTGAAAAAGAATTTGGGATGGTGATTTACGTCGACGATATTGAAGAAGCCTATTTGGCAACGTCACAATTTGCCGCATTAATGAATATTGATTTTTTGCCGGAGCCAGACAAATTCGATATTGCCGTTATTCCTGTTATTGATAACCCTTTATTTGGCTTAATGCTTAAAAAAACAGTATAACAATATTTTTGACGGTTCTGACTTACAATCCCATATTGGAGCGGTGTAGTTGATTACCTTAACTGACGTAAACAAGAACAATTATGAAGCTGTCTGCGGCCTATCAGTCACTGATGATCAGCTTGACTATATCGCGGAAAATGTGTGGTCCCTTGTTCAATCTAAATTTTACCCTTTATACCAAACGCGCGCAATTTGCCTGGATGGGGAGCCTGTTGGTTTTTTCATGTGGGTACCCGATGCTGACCAAAGAATAACGATTTGGCGGTTTATGGTGGATAAAAACCATCAAAACAAGGGTATTGGGCGTAAAGCACTATCGCTGGCGCTTGATGAAATCAGGCGCACAGATCAGTTGGAAGCAATAGCAATCAGTTATGATCCGAATAATCTCGTTGCGAAAAATCTTTATGCCAGTTTTGGTTTCGTTGAGGTTGGTATGGATGCGGAAGTTGAAGAGATGCTAGCTGTTATCAAGATTTAGGTGTGAATTTTTAGACCTCAACCAACATCGGTTCAATATATACAAACTTGTCAGACGGGGTCTAAAAAGTCACACGCAATGATAGAGATCTGGATATTGCCAATGGAGATCGTTTTACCGTCGAAGCGGTAAAACCAGATTGCGTTATTCTTACAAACGGTCACCGTACAATTGAATTAACAACAGAAAAACCGTTACATCTTGATTATGCTTATGCGAAAACCGTTCATAGTAGTCAGAAAAAATATGAGGCTGATTGATCATAGTTATTGCTGAATACCGTTTTGCAATTCATGCAAAGCAGCCATTTGCAAAAAGTGGCTACGGTTCTTGTACAAGTTTGGGCTTGTTTTAACCTGATCATCGATTTTCTTTGATAACAAATCAGGCAGAGTGACGTTTTCTTCATCTTTAATCCAGTAATCCAATGACTTTGCTTCTGGGGGTAATTGGTTCATTTCGGCTAATGACTCTAAATGCCCTGTGATAGTTTCCTTTGGCGTTTTTTATTGCGTCCTCCATTGAATCACCCGCCGAAAAGTTGCCTATTGTTGTTTCATCGGATGATTATGTTAAGGATATGCAAGACGATGCCATTTTATGCTTTTCTGAGTCTGGAGTTTTAGATTCTAAGATCAGATGTTTGAATTGATTGGGATCCAATATTGCAATGTAACTGGCTAAATAATGGTTACACCCCAAACTGTCAGCTATGTTCAGGCCATCTGGTGGATTGAGTAAGGTCACTTTTGACAGGGATTCATATTCCAGTATGAGTGGAATATGCAGGGGAAGATGAGGAACCAGATCTTTTTCATAGTTGAAGACTTCATAATTGGAGAAATGATTGTCGATATAGGTAACAAATTCATGATTTCCTGGTTTTGGGCTGGCGAACAAACAGGCTTTATGTTTATCACCAAGTAACGGAATATCTCTCATAAGATAAGCTGCAATGGTAGCACCAAGGCTATGACCAAGTATGGTATATGGTGTGTTGATTCCTATGAATTGTGCGATTGCGTTGGAGAATCTGAGATATTGGAGATCACCTTTATACTCAGGATCAACAATAGTAAGTTTTAATGAGTTATAAATACTATAGAAACCCATGCTGACTTTTTGTTCCGGAGTATCTGCCCATGGTGAGGTGAAAACAGGAACAAGGTCATGTAGAGCTTCAAATAGGTTTGAAATATCTGTCCCGCGAATAACAATAATATACTCTTTTGGCGTTTTTTTATTTTCTGCGATATATCCATAACAGACACTAACAGGCAGCATAATTAAAAATTGCTTATTAGTTTTTGGATCTACAGAGAAAGACAGATCATTACCACTAATATAACCGACAAGTTTCCAGCCATCTTCTTCTATACGCGGATCAGGAGGGGGAGTCGGATTGTTGTAATATTGTATGTTCATATCTGCTGCGTACAGTATTAATGATGCCAATTGGGCTTCTTTAGATAGCGTTATGTTATACATAATCTATTTCCTCTTTATTATTGTTGGCTGTGTGTATCATGAACATCTCTGGCATACTGCAATTCGAATATCTTGAGCATAAAAAAATATAAAAGGGTTAATTTAAGCGTATATCATTCTGTCAGAATTTCTGGGAATTTGAACCCACTATGTTTTTGACCAGTAACTAATTAGTAAACTTGTTGAATTAAGGGAACTATCGGGGAAATATTTTCTATTTATCAATATAGAATTAATTACATTTTGTTATATGTAGTTTTGATTTGTTCTTTTAAATCTGCCGCTATGCAGCGTTATCCTTTAGTAATCTGTAAGTATTATTTTTAAATATTACTGAATATTAAGAGGCTAATATGTCAGCACCACGTTCGGTTCTGGAACTGATAGGCAATACACCGTTACTGGAACTGACTCATCTGGACACTGGCCCATGTCAGTTATTTATTAAGTTAGAAAACCAAAATCCAGGTGGTTCTATTAAAGACAGAGTTGCACTCTCAATGATTGAGCAGGCGGAAAATCAGGGGTTACTGAAGCCTGGTGGCACTATCATTGAAGCTACAGCGGGTAATACCGGTATCGGATTGGCGCTGGTTGCTGCTATGAAAGGCTATAAGCTGATCCTGGTTGTGCCGGATAAGATGAGCAGAGAGAAAATATATCACCTGAGAGCACTAGGAACGGATGTTCGTTTGACTCGTTCTGATGTATGTAAAGGGCACCCGGAATACTATCAGGACTATGCATTACATTTGTCAAAGGAAATCAGTGGAGCTTATTATATCGATCAGTTCAATAACTCGTCGAATTCGCTTGCCCATACGACAACGACTGGCCCTGAAATATGGCAGCAAATGGAACATAACGTGGATGCAGTGGTTGTGGGAGTTGGCTCTGGTGGGACACTGGGCGGCTTAAGCCAATATTTCAAGGAAGTTTCTCCTAAGACTGAATTTGTTCTTGCTGATCCCAAAGGCTCTATTCTTGCTGATTACGTTGAATATGGTCACTACGATGAAGCAGGAAGTTGGTTTGTTGAAGGTATTGGGGAGGATTTTATCCCTCCGCTTGGAGATTTCACCCAAATTTGTCATGCCTATCGGATCACGGACGCAGAAGCATTTTCTTGTGCAAGAGAACTACTGCTACAGGAAGGTATCCTTGCTGGTTCTTCTTCAGGAACGTTATTGGCTGCTGCTTTATGCTACTGTCGTGCACAAAAAACACCAAAACGGGTGGTTACTTTAGCTTGTGACAGTGGCAATAAATATTTATCCAAAATGTTCAATGACTACTGGTTATTGGAGCAGGGATTACGTTCACAGCAGAAAGAGAACGATTTAAGCGATTATGTAACGTATCGTTACCGGGATGGTGCGACGGTTTTTGTTTCTCCACAGGATACCTTGCAAACTGCTCATGGGCGAATGCGGTTGTATGACATTTCACAACTTCCTGTGCTTGATAATGGGCAGGTTATCGGCATCATAGATGAGTGGGATTTGATGCATGCTATTCAGGCTGATTCCCGTAATTTCTCTTTGCCTGTCAGTCAGGCAATGACCAGTCAGGTTAATACTCTTCATAAAAAAGCGCCATTAGAGCAGTTGGTCGCGACTTTTGATGCGGGCCATGTGGCGCTGATTGTTGATGATGGTAATCACTTCATCGGCCTTGTTACCCGTACCGATGTGCTGAACGCATGGCGTCAACAACTCAATTAATCTCTTTCAGGAATAATTTAATGACTAAATTTGATACTAAAAGCGTTCATGCTGGCTACGTCCCTGACCATACTGGTGCTGTAATGCCTGCAATTTATGCAACATCCACTTATGCACAACCAGCACCGGGTCAGCATACAGGATATGAGTATTCCCGCAGTGGTAATCCTACACGTGATGCTTTGGAGTGTGCAATTGCTGAACTGGAAAATGGTAGCCGGGGTTATGCTTTTGGCTCTGGTCTGGCGGCCAGTTCGACTATTCTGGAGTTGCTGGATAAAGACAGCCACATTGTTGCAGTGGATGATCTGTATGGCGGAACCTATCGTTTGCTGGAAAAAGTACGTCGCCGGACGGCTGGTTTGCGCGTTACCTATGTTGAAGCGGGAGATATTGAGGCACTGGAAGCGGCCATTCAACCAGATACCCAAATGATTTGGGTTGAAACACCCACTAATCCGCTACTCAAACTGGCTGATTTAGCAGCGATTGCCCGGATAGCTCAACACCATAAGATTATCAGTGTTGCGGACAATACATTTGCTTCGCCTTATATTCAACGTCCGCTTGATTTAGGGTTTGATATTGTTGTTCACTCTGCGACTAAGTACCTGAACGGCCATTCGGATGTTGTCGCAGGACTTGCGGTGGTAGGTAATAATTCTGAACTGGCAGAGCAGGTTGCTTTTCTGCAAAATTCGATTGGTGGAATTCTTGATCCTTTCAGTAGCTTCCTTGTCCTGCGTGGAATACGGACGTTGGCACTGCGTATGGAGCGACATATCAGCAACGCAGAGAAGATTGCTCATTGGTTAGAGCAGCAACCACAAGTAAAAAAAGTTTTTTATCCCGGTCTTGCCTCCCATTCTCAGCATAAACTGGCAAAACATCAGATGAAAGGGTTTGGTGGTATGATTTCTATCGTGCTGAAAGGTGATAATAATTATACGAACAGGGTGATTAAGGCTCTGAAATTATTTACGCTGGCAGAAAGTCTGGGAGGTGTAGAAAGTCTGATTGGTCAGCCATTTACGATGACTCATGCTTCTATTCCGTTGGAAAAACGTCTGGCGGCAGGTATTACACCACAACTAATTCGTATTTCAGTGGGTATCGAAAATGCGGATGATTTGATTGCAGATTTGTCGCAGGCGCTGGGAACAGAAAATCTGTAGAAAAAATATAAGGTCACAATAAAAAGTCATATGCTGGCCGGGTTTCTCGGTTGGCATTTTTTATCACTATAATTTACCGATTTTGATTAAAATTGCCTGTATCCTCTATCTTGAAATCCATTGGGTATAGCGTGCTTGCCTTTTAGTGGTAAAGTATTTTTCAATCCATCCGGATGGGAAGAGATACTACTTTTTCTGAATCAGACGTAAGAGGTGTTTTAGCCGCCTCGTGAACAAAGGAGAATGGTTATGGCTGTTTTAGATATACTCACAATTCCTGATGAGAGATTGAAGCAGAAATGCGTTGATGTCACTCATGTAGAGGATGTTCAAACTCTGATTGATGATATGTTGGAAACAATGTATGACACGGGTAATGGTATTGGGTTGGCAGCTCCTCAAGTGGGGAGAAAAGAAGCTGTGTTAGTCATTGATATTTCACCAGAACGCAATCAACCTCTGGTTTTAATCAACCCTAAAATCGTTGAAAAAGAGCGTCGGGCTATAAATCAAGAAGGATGCTTATCTATTCCCGGATATTACGCAGACGTAGAGCGATTTGAAAAAGTAAAGGTGGAAGCTCTGGATCGGCATGGTGAAGCTATTACAGTGGCAAGTGAGGATTTTTTGTCTATCGTTATGCAGCATGAAATTGACCACCTGCATGGTATTATCTTCATAGATTACTTATCGCCATTAAAAAGACAAATGGCGCTAAAAAAAGTGAAAAAGTATTTGAATAGCAGAGCAAACTAACTGATTGTTACCAGTGAAAATAGTATCTTTAGTTTCATTTCAACACTATTGAATAGTGTGATTTATATATTGGTATTATTTAAATTATTCATTATAAATACATATTAAAAGATTTAAAATCTATACCCAATAGGTTTTGAACTATCGCGGCAATAAAATGGTTTTGGTTTTTGAGTGATTGTTTAGATGGTGAAATAAACAGGGGAGTTATTGTGATTGAGACAAGTGAAATTGTATTTTATCAGCAATCTAATTTTATTATCAGCCTGAGCTTGATAGATACCACTGATGCTAAGGACGGTAATTATGTGATGATGATTGAAGCAGAAGGTATTAATCATTTGAAGGTTTCTTCGGTTAAGACCGGAAATGAAATCAGGTATGCCCACATTCCTTCAATAGCGAGTAGTAATCGAATCACTTGTTCTATTTATATTCAGGACAGGGATAATGGTAGTTATCCTCTGGTTGGAACTATCTATGTTCACTACCATCCATCTTCGGGACATATTGATATTACTGAAATCAAGATATCTCCAAACTCTCTGCTCGACTTAGTTATTGATCAAGTGGATAACACTAAATTTCATTTTATACTGAGAAAAAGGTAATGAATTTGGTTTATTATGCCGAAAGTTAAGCAAGGTGGTCATACCCAGGCCACCGCAGGATTACAATAAATCAGACAAAAAATAATTATGCCGTTGTGAATTTAGCGGCAGTTTCTGGTCTTAGCGTATCCATAAATACGAATGGAGCTATATTAAATCTAAGTCAATACGGAATTATGGAAGAACGATATTGGGTATGATTATTAACTGTTTTATCCCCTTCGTTTTTCAAGTTGTAGTTTTGTTGGCTGCGTTAATCAGATCCTACGAAAAAATGACGGGCCAATAATGGTGCTGTAAAACTTTTCTTTAAATAGAAACCGCGGGGAAGTGTCATAATTGGTTGACCATGTTCACCAATAGCTTCTGTTAATGCCCGGCTATTTGCCGCCTTCGGGCGTAATTGGAGTACTTCACCATAACGGGCGGTAATATTCTCAACTTTACCTAATACAATTAAATCCATTAACTCTTCCCAATCACATCTTAGTAGTTCTTCTTCAACCAAATTTGGACTCCAGAGGAGTGGAGAACCAATACGACGTTCAGAAAGTGGAATTTCTCTTTCTCCTTCAACAGGCACCCATAGAACACGTGACAATTTGCGTCTGACATGGCAATTTTCCCATGTGATACCACTGTTTCCGGTTAAAGGCGCGACACAGACAAAGGTTGTTTCCAGAGGTGTACCTTTTCTGTCCACTGGGATTGTTTTCAATTCAACACCGATATGTTCGAAATCCTGCTCAGGTTTACTGCCCGCATTTGCGCCCAGATAATATTCAAGCAACATACCTACCCAACCTTTATCACGTTTCAAATTAGGTGGTATAGGGAGATTAGCTTGTGCGGCTAGCTCTCCCATGCTTAAACCTGCCAGAGATTGAGCACGTTCGAGTAATTGCTGTTCATTTTCTGGTGGTGTCGGCGGTATGAATTGCATGTTTATAAGATATATTTAATGATGTTCAAAAAATGAACACGTGGTTGTGGAAGTTCATTATAAGTTTATTAGTATACTGATTGACTTGATAATAGCATGATATAAAAGATTTTTTCACGTGTGTTTTTAGTATTAAAAATAGACTCATTATTATTGTTCACCTATTCCCAGTGATAATAAACAGGATCTTACACCATGTTATCCACAGATTTATGGGATAAGTAGTAAAAAGTGGGATTACTGGTTTGATTTACAGCCTTATCAAAGGTGGTTTTCTACAAAAATAAGCAATTTTTGTTTAACTAAAAGGCATATCCTGTGGATAAATTCACCATTGGTTGATCTTTGCTCAGTGAGAGAAGATCGAGAAATTGTGATATATCGCACAGGTTGTAAAAAAGGGAGATATAAACATTAACGTAATGAAAAATAATAGATATTTATTTAATCTTATAAGACATTGTAAAATGCGAAAGAAAATTATACCTGTCTTACCCCTGACTTTTTCACATACATATCCACAGAAAAAGTGAATAAAATTATCATTGTCAGACTATAATTGTTTATAACTTTGGCTTTTTCTGTGAATTATCCTTTCAGAGGTGTAAGCCATGCAGATTTAAAGTCAAACCATCCAAAAGTGTTCATTTTTACCTCTCTCATACTATCGGCGAGTGTCTGTAGGGTGGTTTCAGGGTTTTTATCCTGATAGTGCTGCCACAAATGGATGAATTGTTGTTGCCAAGCGAAGGTTCAGCATAAAAGAGGAACTCCACTGATTTTATCATCAATTTTTATTTCCTTATATTAAACCGATAATAAATCAGATTTAAAGTCATTTATAAGTAGAAAATTCACTTACTAACTCCCGATTTTTTGAGTAATGGTATTTTATACCAGCCAGTAAGGTGACTTACTGGCTTTTTTCAATATTAGCCCTTCTTTATTTAAACTTAGTGCTTAACTTTTAGCGCTTAATTTCCCCCGTCCCCGGCAATATATCGGGCGATAATATCCCCCATTTCATCAGTGCTGACTGCTTTGTCATTACCTGCTAAATCAGCCGTTCGATAACCCTGTTCCAGTGCGTCATTGATAGTGTTTTCAATAGTATCTGCAATATCATCACGTCCAAGGCTATAACGTAGTAACAGTGCTGTGGATAAAATCTGGGCGATTGGGTTAGCGATATTTTTGCCAGCGATGTCGGGAGCAGAGCCGCCAGCAGGTTCATATAAGCCAAATCCTTTTTCATTCAAGCTGGCAGAAGGCAACATGCCCATTGAACCGGTGATCATGGCACATTCATCGGATAAAATGTCACCAAAAATATTAGAGCACAACAGAACATCAAATTGAGAAGGATCTTTGATCAACTGCATGGTGGCGTTGTCGATATACATGTGATTGACTTCAACGTCAGGATATTCCTTCGCAGTCTCACTAACGACTTCACGCCACAAAATAGAGCTTTGTAAAACGTTCGCTTTATCAATTGAAGTGACTTTGTGCTGACGTTTGCGAGCGGATTCGAAAGCAATACGGGCGATTCGTTCTATTTCAAAGCGATGGTAGATTTCAGTGTCAAAAGCGCGTTCGTATTTTCCTTCACCTTCCCGTCCTTTTGGTTGACCAAAATAGATCCCGCCAGTTAACTCACGCACGCATAAAATGTCGAAACCTTTCTCCGCAATATCATGACGAAGCGGGCAAAAAGATTCTAAGCCAGCATATAAACGCGCTGGTCGCAGATTGCTGAATAGTCTGAAATGCTTGCGTAACGGTAACAATGCGCCCCGTTCTGGCTGACTGGCTGGTGGTAAATGTTCCCACTTGGGGCCCCCAACGGAGCCAAACAGGATGGCATCTGCTTTTTCACAACCAACGATTGTTGCTTCAGGTAAAGGGCAACCATGTCGGTCAATGGCAATTCCCCCAATATCGTATTCGCTGGTTGTGATGCGAATATTAAAACGATGACGGATAGCTTCCAACACCTTGTAGGCTTGCTTCATGACTTCAGGGCCAATGCCGTCACCAGGTAATACTGCAATATGATGGTGAGTTGATGTTTGTTTGTTTGCAATAGAGTGGTTTGACATCGTTATTCCGCTTCCTTTGTAACGTTCTGAGACACGTTTTTCTGGGAAATATTCTGGTTAATATTTTTAGAAAGAAAGACTTGTATACGTTGCTTTTCTTTTTTAACCTGTTCTGCCTGCCAAATATTGTTCAGGGCGTGGATCATCGCCTTAGCAGATGACTCAATGATATCCGTTTCCAAGCCCATACCATGAAAACGGCGGCCAAAGCATTCCACAATAATATTGACCTGTCCGAGAGCATCCTCACCATGACCTTTGCTGGATAATTGATAGGAGATCAATTTCAGTGGATAACCCGTAACGCGATTAATCGCATGATAGATAGCATCGACAGTCCCATTTCCGGTCGCAGCTTCAGATTTAATTTCATCACCACAAGTCAGACGCACAGTTGCTGTTGGGACAATATTGGTTCCGGATTGGATGCTAAAATAATCCAGTTGATAATATTCATTTTCCTGATGTTGTCGATTAATGAATACCAATGCTTCCAGATCGTAATCAAATACCTGACCTTTTTTGTCTGCTAACCGCAGGAAGGCTTGGTACAGTGCATCAAGATCATAATCCTGTTCCTGATAGCCCATTTCAGTCATGCGATGCTTTACGGCAGAGCGGCCAGAGCGGGAAGTCAGATTCAGTTGGGTATCTTTCAGGCCGATGGAATCTGGTGTCATGATTTCGTAAGTTTCGCGGTTTTTCAGAACACCATCCTGATGAATACCTGACGAATGGGCAAAAGCATTACTGCCTACAACTGCTTTATTAGCTGGAATCGGGGTATTGCAGATTTGGCTGACTAATTGGCTGGTACGATAAATTTCTTTGTGATTAATGTTGGTATGCACTCCTAACATCTGTTGGCGGGTTTTGATTGCCATGATCACTTCTTCCAGTGAACAGTTTCCGGCACGTTCGCCTAAGCCATTAATGGTTCCCTCAATCTGCCTGGCTCCGGCCTGAACTGCGGTAATAGAATTGGCTACTGACATGCCTAAATCATCATGGCAATGGACAGAAATAATGGCTTGATCAATATTAGGCACCCGATCAAATAAAGTTTGGATAATACCGCCAAATTGGTAGGGTATTGTATAACCGACTGTATCAGGAATATTGATCGTTGTTGCTCCTGCTTTGATAGCCTGTTCTACGATATGACATAAGTTATCGATATTGGAACGACCTGCATCTTCACAGGAAAACTCGACATCATCGGTATAATTGCGTGCTCGTTTGATAGAACGAATTGCCATTTCGACAACATCGTCAAACCCTTTTTTTAATTTATGTTCGACATGCAGGCTGGAGGTGGCTAAAAATACATGCAGACGAAAAGCTTCTGCAACTCTCAAAGCTTCAGCCGCAACGTCAATATCATTATCAACACAGCGAGACAATGCACAGATGCGGCTGTTTTTAATCTCACGGGCAATAGTCTGGACTGATTCAAAATCCCCCGGAGAAGAAACCGGGAAGCCAGCTTCAATGATATCAACGCCCAGTCTCTCCAATGCATAAGCGATTTGCAGTTTTTCTTTCACACTTAAGCTGGCTTGTAACGCCTGTTCCCCGTCGCGCAGAGTTGTATCGAAAATAATGACTTGCTGGCTCATGGTCATGCTCCTGTCAATTGGCTGTTATGTTGAGTTTTAGAGCGCCGAGCCGGTATAAAAAAACCCGCGTACGGCGCGGGTTTTTTTATCTCTGGTAAAGGTTAAATTAGAATTCAGTCTACCAGCATACCGCGCACATTAAAGGCGATTAGTAGTAGGCTTAGTAGACGGAAATTGTGAATCATGTAAGTCAACCTTTAAAAATCTGTTAAACGAGTATTATCGATTCGATATATTTATTGATACGTTATCTGCAAAACAATGTCAAGCAGCATAAATAATGACTTAAGAATAAATAATATTCATTGATAGCTCTTTTTTTGTGCTTATTTTAGCCTTGGTGACTATTTTTTACATTTTTAGCGATGTTTTTATCTATTTTTCATATCAATATATGAAGTAAAATCCGGCCTTAAAGGATAATAGATATGATGTTTGTGCTTTTATACAGATGTTCATTGAAGAGACAGGGATGAAATGAATATTCACTATGGTGTTCTTAGATATATAAATAATAATTATATTAATTATTTATATATTAATAAAAACAATTATTAATGATATTAATTGCTTATGTCATTTTTAGTTGGGAATTGCTAATTGTGATTCATGTAAATTCTTAACCTTTCTGAAGACAATTTTTATAAAAATAAACTTTCTTAAGATAGTTATAGACATTAATTTCTGATAGATAGTTTATTTTTGATGATTTTTAGCGATATATAAAAAGTTGGTTTTGGTTCATATAAGTTTGGCAGTTGGAATACAGTTATTTTATTATTGAATTATTTCTAATTGTTATCCTGTTATTCTCGGCTGCTTTTTATACCTAATTCTCTAAGATAAATTGGAATCCATAGGGTATAGATAAGAATATGTCTTATGAATATTTCTTATACAAGTGACAATCTCAATTAAATTATAACTAATTGGGTAAATGATCTCATTAATTGATATGGCTTTTTAAAATGTCGAAATTTTACATACATGGTAAAGCTGCCAATATTAATTCCTTAATGAGAACGCTGCAATAAATATAGTGGAGTGAAATTAAATAATGGTTGGATACAACTCAGTGACTACGGGTATGGGAAGAAAAGAACCATGTGAAGTTCAATTACGTAGTGTAGATCTCAATTTGCTTACTGTTTTTGATACCGTTATGCAAATGCAGAACATTACACGCGCAGCTCAGGCATTAGGTATGTCACAACCAGCGGTCAGTAACGCAGTTTCTCGCTTAAAAACGATGTTTGATGATGAGTTATTTGTACGGCATGGGCGGGGTATTCAGCCAACAGCAAGGGCAAAGCAGCTTTTCGGGCCACTTAGGCAGGCACTTCAGATTGTACATAATGAATTACCCGGAGCCGGGTTTGATCCCGATAATAGTACAAGAACATTTAATCTTTCTATTTGCAGCCCACTTGATATCCGTTTAGCCGCTCAAATTGTTGGAGAAATAAAAAAACACTCTCCGAATATTGATGTGGTGATTAAAACACAAATTAGCGACAATATTGAGAGGCAATTAAAATATCATGAAATAGGATTTGTGATCAGTTATACCAAATTTGAACATCCTGATTTTCAGCATTTCCCATTATTTAATGACGAGTTGGTTCTGGCTGTTTCTAAAAACCATCCCAGAATTGATGAATGTATCAATCAACAGCAATTGCTGGAGGAGAGGCATGCGATTGTGACATTAGATAATACTGATTCATTCAGTAAACCTTACTACGAAAATAGTGAATTATTGGATTCGATCTCTTTTCAGGGAACAGATTTAAATAGCGTTCTCAACATTGTGTCTCAGACTTATCTGGTTGCTATAGCTCCTAAATGGATGGTTGAACACTATTCCAAACAATTAAATATACGAGCGGTATCACTGTCCAATAGCGACATTTCTCGTCCTTGTTATTTAATATGGCATGCTTCTATGAACAGAGATAAAGGACACCAATGGATGAAATCGTTACTAAGAGATCTTAGTGCACAAGAATAAGGTGTATTTTACTCTACTTATCTATATGTATCTGATAAATCCTGCAAACTTCCCCCGTCAGGGGGGAGAAGATCTTAAAAATATTCTTCCCCCTTTCATCAGGAATGGGTAGACTGCGCAAAAATAGCTAACACATGTAAGCTGAAAAGTAGTCAGTTATCTTTGCTGAATATGATGAACCGAAGATTTAGAACAGGAATATATTGTGATAACAAATTCTTTGCACTCCTATCACTTGATCACGCGATTACAGCAGCAAATCAGCAAGTATCCTGAAAAGATTGCATTTCGCCAATGGTCACCATCAGAACAGTTTGAGATGAGCTGGCAGGATGTGGATAGGAAAACAAAATCCATCGCAAAATCCTTGTTATCGCTTGGTGTGGAGATTCAGGAAAAGGTCGGTATTTTTGCGCATAACTCAATGGCATGGTCATTAGCGGATCTGGCTATCTTACAGCTACGTGCTGTCACTGTACCGCTTTATTCCACCAGTAGTCGTGATCAAGCCGCATTTATTCTTAATGATGCAGGCGTACGGGTTTTATTCGTTGGAGGACAGGAACAATATGATGTTGCTGTGACTCTGATAGCGTTATGTCCGCAGCTTACTCATCTGGTTGTATTGGATGAATCTGTTGATTTACAAGAATGTCCACAAACATTGTATTTATCGGCATTTATTGCGACCGATTGGTCACAGTATCAATCTGAACTCGATAGCCGTATCGCAGGGCAGAATTTGCATGATCTCTTTACTCTGATTTATACCTCAGGCACAACAGGAGAGCCTAAAGGTGTCATGCTGGATTATCAGAATATGGCTGCTCAACTTTATCTGCATGACCGGCGACTAACGTTGACTGAGCAGGATGTATCTCTGAGCTTTCTGCCGTTATCTCATATTTTTGAGCGTGCATGGAGTTATTACGTCATGCATACAGGCGCTTTGAATGTTTATCTGACTGACACAAATTTTGTACGTGAGGCGATGGTTGATGTGCGACCGACAGTGATGTGCTCTGTCCCTCGTTTTTATGAAAAAGTATATAGTGCGATCCTGGAAAAAGTTTCCCGTGCTCCGTTTTGGCGCAGAATGATTTTTCACTGGGCGATCAAACGGGGTGAAAGTCGTTGGTTACGTCAATTAAACAGTAAGAAAGGATGCCCATTTTCGTTATGTGGCGAAAAACTGGCTGATCGGTTGGTATTGGACAAACTCCGCCAAATATTGGGGGGCCGGATCCGTTTTCTGCCAGTCGCGGGAGCACGCCTTGACGATTCCATCATGCATTTCTTCTTGTCTGTTGGACTCAATATTAAGTATGGCTATGGTATGACTGAAACTTGTGCCACTGTTTCCTGTTGGGAAGAAAAAAATTATCTGTTAGGTTCAATTGGTAATCCATTACCCGGAGTTGATGTTCGTATTAGTACAGAGGGCGAAATTCAGGTTCGTGGCCCAATCGTGATGAAGGGATATTTCAATCGGCCGGAAGAAACTGTCCATGCTTTCACCGAAGATGGTTGGTTGCGCACCGGAGATGCCGGAGGGGTAGATGATAATGGTAATTTGTTCATTACAGAACGCCTGAAAGATTTAATGAAAACATCAACGGGAAAATATATTGCTCCACAATTGATTGAGGGGACATTAGGTCAGGATCGTTTTATTGAACATATTGCTGTTATTGCTGATACCCGTCAGTTTGTTTCTGCACTGATTGTGCCCAGCTATGAAGCGCTGGAGGATTACGCAAAATCCATTAATCTCCATTATCACAATCGTCTTGAGTTACTGCGTAATCATCAGGTTATCGAGTTATTTGAACAACGCCTGAAAGAATTACAAAAAAATATTGCGAAATTCCATCAGGTGAAACGTTTTACTCTGTTGCCAGAGGCTTTTTCCATGGAAAAAGGTGAATTAACACCAACGCTAAAATTGCGGCGCAAGGTGATCTCACAGCATTATCAGAGTGAAATTGAATCTATGTATCGGGATTGAAGGGAAATGGGCAAATAAAGATTATTGAAAAATACAGCATAAAAACACGGCAGTTTCTGGTTCAAATTAACTCAATGGCAATATCTTTATTAAAAAAATGTTTTTAGTATGTGAATTGATGTTTGATAACCTTGGTATCTAACGTTATGTTAATGGCTTAGTGTATTCATGAAATGAGCGTTATTAAATACGCTTATTGAATATTCACTTTATATAAATAAGAAATGGAATAAGTAAGGTTGTTTTTCTTGATAGCCTTATGAAGTTCTGACATTAACTTGCAAACAGAGCCTGGAGGCAAACTCGATGGAGATGTTGTCAGGAGCCGAAATGGTCGTCAGATCGTTAATCGATCAGGGCGTTGAACATGTATTCGGTTATCCGGGCGGGGCAGTTCTGGATATTTATGATGCCCTGCATACGGTTGGGGGAATAGAGCATATTCTGGTTCGTCATGAACAGGGAGCTGTTCATATGGCAGATGGATATACTCGTTCAACGGGAAAAACAGGGGTTGTATTGGTCACTTCAGGGCCAGGAGCAACCAACGCTATCACGGGAATTGCAACAGCCTATATGGATTCAGTTCCGATGGTTGTGTTGTCTGGTCAGGTGCCCAGCTCTCTGATAGGTAATGATGCTTTTCAGGAATGTGATATGGTAGGGATCTCCCGCCCTATCGTAAAACATAGTTTTCTGGTGAAGAAAGCAGAAGATATCCCAAGTACAATCAAGAAAGCCTTCTATCTGGCGGCAAGCGGCCGTCCAGGGCCGATTGTTATTGATTTCCCTAAGGATACCGTCAATCCAGCACTGAAATTTCCATATGTTTATCCAGAAAAAATCAGGATGCGTTCTTATAACCCCACTATACAGGGGCATAAGGGACAGATTAAGCGTACGCTGAAAACACTGCTGGATGCGAAAAAGCCAGTGCTGTATGTGGGTGGTGGCGCTATCAGCTCGGGGTGTTCACCGCAATTGCTGAAACTGGCGGAGCGTTTTCATATTCCTGTTGTCAGTTCGCTGATGGGGCTTGGAGCTTTCCCTGCTACTCATCGGCAGAGTTTGGGAATGTTGGGAATGCATGGCACGTTTGAAGCCAACAAAGCAATGCACAATTCTGATGTTATTTTCGCTGTGGGGGTGCGTTTTGATGATCGCACTACCAATAATCTTGCTAAATATTGCCCGGAAGCGACGGTATTACACATTGATATCGATCCGACATCGATTTCTAAAACTGTAACGGCTGATATTCCGATTGTGGGTGACGCTAAACAGGTACTTGGTCAGATGTTGGAGTTGTTGGATACAACGGAAGATACACAAGACCCGGATGCCATAAAAGATTGGTGGCTTTCCATTGAACAGTGGCGTAGTCGCAAGTGCCTTGATTATGATCGCACCAGTCCGAAGATAAAACCGCAGGCGGTGATTGAAACTCTTTATCGCCTGACCGAAGGAAAAGCCTATCTCGCATCAGATGTTGGTCAGCATCAGATGTTCGCCGCACTGCATTATCCATTTGATGAGCCAAGACACTGGATTAACTCCGGTGGCTTAGGAACTATGGGATTTGGTTTGCCCGCAGCACTGGGTGTTAAGTTGGCGAAACCAGAAGCGACAGTTGTATGTGTGACAGGAGATGGCAGTATTCAGATGAATATTCAGGAACTGTCCACTGCATTGCAGTATGGTTTGCCGGTGCTGGTACTGAACTTAAACAACCGTTTTTTAGGGATGGTGAAACAGTGGCAGGATATAATTTACTCAGGTCGCCACTCTCAATCCTATATGGAGTCACTACCTGATTTCGTCAAATTAGCAGAGGCTTATGGTCACATTGGTGTATCTATCCGAACGTATGATGAATTGGAAAATAAACTGACCCAGGCTTTGCGTGAAGTGACTGAAAACCAGCGTCTGGTTTTTGTTGATGTTACCGTTGATGAAACAGAACACGTTTATCCAATGCAGATCCGGGGTGGAGCAATGGATGAGATGTGGTTAAGCAAAACAGAGAGGACCTGATCATGCGCCGGATTTTGTCTGTATTACTTGAAAACGAATCAGGAGCATTGTCTCGTGTGGTGGGGCTGTTTTCCCAACGTGGCTATAATATTGAAAGTCTGACAGTGGCACCAACGGAAGACCCAACATTGTCACGTATGACTATTCAAACCAAAGGCGATGCTAAAGTACTAGAGCAGATTGAAAAACAACTGCACAAGCTGGTGGATGTTCTGCGAGTCAACGAGTTAACGGCTGGTGCTCATGTTGAACGTGAAATTATGTTGGCAAAGTTGCAGGCCAGTGGATATGGCCGTGAAGAAATCAAACGTAGCACAGATATCTTTCGCGGGCAGATCGTTGATGTCACTTCAACGTTGTATACCGTCCAGTTAGTGGGCACGAGCGAAAAACTGGATGCGTTTCTTGATGCTGTGCGCGAGGTGGCAGAAATCGTGGAAGTTGCCCGTTCAGGCATTGTTGGCGTTAGCCGTGGTGAGAAAATTATGCGATGAAAGATCGCAATCTGCGGGTTAATATACAGATATTTACCGGGCCCTACTGTAAAGTAGGGCTTTTTCTATCATATTACTGAGAGGTTAATGTGAAACTGGATGAGATCGCCCGCTTAGCAGGGGTTTCACGTACTACGGCCAGTTATGTTATCAATGGTAAAGCCAAACAGTATCGGGTCAGCGATAAAACAGTAGAAAAAGTGATGGCAGTGGTCAGGGAGCATAACTACCATCCTAATGCTGTTGCCGCTGGTCTCCGGGCGGGGCGTACCCGTTCAATTGGTTTAGTGATACCGGATTTGGAAAACACGAGTTACACCCGCATCGCTAACTATCTTGAACGTCAGGCGCGGCAACGCGGATATCAGTTATTGATAGCCTGTTCTGAAGATCAGCCAGATAATGAAATGCGTTGTGTTGAACATCTTTTGCAACGGCAAGTGGATGCTATTATTGTTTCCACCGCTCTTCCTCCTGAACATCCATTCTATCAGCGTTGGACAAATCGCTCTCTGCCGATTATCGCACTTGATCGTGCATTGGATAGTGAACATTTTGTCAGTGTTGTCGGTGATGATCTTGAAGATGCGAAAATGCTGGCACAGGAATTGAGTCAATTCCCGTCAGAATCTGTTCTTTATTTGGGAGCACTGCCTGAATTATCAGTTAGTTTCTTACGCGAGCAAGGGTTCCGCGAAGCATGGGAAAATGATCCGCGTGAAGTGAACTATCTTTATGCGAACAGTTATGAACGTGAAGCCGCAGCAGAAGTTTTTGCTTCATGGTTGGAAAATAATCCAGTGCCTCAGGCGTTATACACAACTTCATTTGCTTTGCTCCAGGGCGTGATGGATACCATTCTTAAGCGCAGTGGGCGATTGCCGGAACAATTAGTCATTGCAACATTTGGTGACCATGAATTGCTCGATTTCCTTGAATGTCCGGTATTATCAGTGGCACAACGCCATCGTGATGTTGCTGAACAGGCTTTGTTGCTGGTATTAGCTAGTCTGGATGAAAAACAGAGACCAGAGCCGGGAATAACACGTATGCGCCGTCATTTATGTCGCCGCGGAAGTTTGAGCCGTAAAGCCTGATGGGGTGCCCTCATGTAATATGAGGGTGCTATATGCCATATCATGTATCTAAAATTATTCAAATAAATTCGTTGACTTAATTTTGAGATTATTCTTACTAAAATTTTTCTAATCGAAAATCTATGAGTGAAAAAATAGTGAATATGCTATTGAAGGTGAAAAAAAATAGATTTTTTCTTTTAAAATAACATTATAAATGAAAGTTATTTCTTTAATGAGAGAAAATATCCTATTTATTTGATATTAAAATAATTATGGTTTTTAGTATTCTATTTTATTTCGTTTTATTATTACTTTTTATACTATTTTAACTTGAGTATATTTTTATTATTGATAGATTACCACTGATTAACAATTGGGCAATAATGAGATATGCATTACATAAATTAATTTAAGTGGTAATTATTTGCCCTAAAAAATTTTTTTCAGGTTAACCCTGCCAGCATAATTAAATAATTCAGATTTATCATAATGTTATATTTTATTAATATTACTAAATCTGAAAAATCCGTCTTTTTCTCTCTTAAATCTTTCTGTAAATCTAGCTAAAGCACATCGGCTCTGGCTTGACAAGGTTTTAATACCATCCGTAAACTCTTAATTGTGGTGATTTGTGGGATAATGTGGAGATTTGGGCCACTAAGGGGTAACCTGAGTATGTTTCGTGGAGCAACGCTGGTTAATCTCGATACTAAAGGGCGACTTACTGTACCTACCCGATATAGGGAAACATTGAATACGGAATCAAAAGGTCAAATGGTTTGTACAATTGATCTTCACCAGCCGTGTCTGTTGCTTTATACATTACCCGAATGGGAAATCATCGAAGAAAAATTATCTCGCTTATCCAGCATGAATCCAGCTGAACGTCGCGTTCAACGTTTGTTATTAGGACACGCTAGTGAATGCCAAATGGACAGTGCAGGGCGTCTTTTGTTAGCCAATACCTTGCGTCAGCATGCAGGGCTAACAAAAGAAGTCATGCTGGTTGGGCAGTTTAATAAATTTGAATTGTGGGATGAGCAAGTTTGGTATCAGCAGGTACAGAGTGACATTGCTGCTGAACAATCCACACATGAACCTTTATCAGCAAGGCTACAGGATTTATCACTATAAACATGGCAAATAGTCATTTTAAGCATACCAGTGTATTACTGGATGAAGCTGTCAATGGACTGAATATCCGGGAAGATGGAATTTATATTGATGGAACATTCGGGCGAGGGGGGCACTCTCGCCTGATTCTATCAAAGTTGGGGCCGAATGGTCGTTTGATGGCAATAGATCGCGATCCGCAGGCCATTGAAGCATCAAAAGCAATTACTGACCCGCGTTTCTCGATTACTCATGGGCCGTTTTCAGACTTGGCTGCCTATGTAAGAGATGCAGGTCTGGCTGGAAAAATTGATGGTATATTGCTGGATTTGGGAGTGTCTTCACCGCAACTAGATGATCCTGAACGTGGTTTCTCATTTATGCGTGATGGGCCTCTGGATATGCGGATGGATCCCACCCGGGGACAACCAGCCTCAGAATGGTTGATGAAGGCTGAAGCAGATGATATTGCGTGGGTACTGAAAACTTTTGGTGAAGAACGTTTTGCCAAACGTATTGCGAGAGCCATTGTTGCTCGCAATCAGGAAGAACCCATCATGCGGACCAGAGAATTGGCAGAGCTAATTGCTCAGGCGAGTCCAATTAAGGAGAAACATAAGCATCCTGCGACACGCAGTTTTCAGGCTATCAGGATCTACATTAACAGTGAACTGGAAGAAATAGAACGTGCATTGGAAGGTGCATTACAGGTTTTAGCACCACAAGGGCGATTATCAGTCATCAGTTTCCACTCGTTGGAAGATCGCATAGTGAAACGCTTTATCCAGCAACATAGTCAGGGGCCACAGGTTCCAGCAGGTTTGCCTCTTACCGAAGTGCAATTAAAAGCATTAGGGGGGCGTAGTCTGAAATCAATTGGCAGGTTGAAACCCTCAGGGGATGAAGTGGCAACCAATCCGAGAGCAAGAAGCTCGGTATTGCGATTTGCTGAAAAGGCAGGTGAATAATGGCAGGTGAACGTCATGGATTAGTGGGAGTCATTGGCAGCGATTTAATCCGCAATGCCAAAATCCCATTGATTTTACTGGTGGCTGTAGTGATTTCAGCGATCAGTGTTGTGACGGTCACCCATCAGACCCGCTTATTGACTGCGGAGAAGGAACGTCAGGCAATTCAGATTGATGCTCAGGATATTGAATGGCGTAACTTGCTCCTTGAAGAAAATGCATTGGGTGACCACAGTCGGATCGAATCTATAGCGACTGAAAAATTTCATATGCAACATGTCGATCCGGTACAAGAAAACATTGTGATTACTCAATAAGTCCAGTTGACAACTAAAAGGTAGGCGATGAAAGCTGCACGCTCTTTAAAGTTGAAAAAACAAGAAGATAAAGCCAGTTTTGTCAGATGGCGTTTTGTCTTGCTGTGTGGAGGCATTTCGCTTGCTTTAATCGGGCTTTTGATTCGAGTGGCTTATTTGCAGATCATCAATCCTGACCGTTTGGTGAAAGAAGGGGATTCCCGCTCTCTGCGTGTCCAATCTATTCCGACTGCCCGTGGCATGATTAACGATCGTAATGGACGCCCACTGGCAGTCAGTATACCTGTAGATGCTGTCTGGGCGGATCCCAAAGAAATCTTTGAAAAAGGCGGTATTACGGATGACACCCGTTGGCAGGCGTTGGCTGATGCGCTCTCCATTCCTCTTGATCAGTTAACCAGTAAAATCAATGAATATCCTAAAGGGCGTTTTGTTTATCTTGCTCGTCAAGTTAATACCTCTATTGGTGATTATGTTGGAAAACTGAAACTTCCGGGTATCTATCTGCGTCAGGAGTCCCGCCGTTATTATCCGGCAGGACAGGTGACTGCACATATTATTGGTGTGACCAATATTGATGGCAATGGTATCGAGGGGGTGGAAAAGAGTTTCGATAGCTGGCTGACAGGTAAGCCGGGAACCCGGACTGTTCGTAAAGATCGTACCGGACGAGTTATTGAAGATGTTTCATCTACAGACAGAAGAGCTGCCCATGATTTGGCTCTCAGTATTGATGAGCGTCTTCAGACTTTGGTTTATCGGGAATTGACGAAAGCTGTGGTACTTAACAAGGCGGAATCTGGCTCTGCCGTATTGGTAGACATTAACACCGGCGAAGTGTTGGCAATGGCAAACAGCCCGTCTTATAACCCGAATAATCTGGCGGGAACGCCAAAAGATGCCATGCGTAATCGTACCATTACTGATATGTTCGAACCCGGTTCTACAGTGAAACCGCTGGTTGTGATGAGTGCGCTGAATAGTGGCATTGTTAAAGAAAATACCGTGTTGGATACCAGACCTTACCGATTGATGTATGGTTCGAGGGGACATGAAATCAAAGACGTAGCTCCACGTCCTGAGTTAACCATCACGGGGATTTTACAGAAGTCGAGTAACGTTGGTGTTTCTAAACTGGCGTTAGCGATGCCTGCCTCGGAGCTGGTAGATGTTTATTACCGCTTCGGGATGGGGAAACCGACCGATTTGGGGTTGGTCGGAGAAAAGAGTGGTGTGTTTCCAAAAAATAGACAACGGTGGTCTGATCTTGAGAGGGCCTCCTTCTCTTACGGCTATGGGCTGATGGTAACACCGTTACAGTTAGCGCGAGTCTACGCAACAATAGGCAGCTTCGGTATTTATCGCCCATTGTCAATTACTAAGGTCGATCCCCCAGTTCCGGGTACTCGAGTATTTCCTGAGAATATCATGCACACAGTGGTGCACATGATGGAGAGTGTGGCATTACCTGGTGGAGGTGGGGTACGTGCGGCGATAAAAGGTTACCGCATTGCAATCAAAACCGGTACAGCGAAAAAAGTCGGGCCGGATGGTAAATATGTCAATAAATATATCTCTTATACCGCAGGAGTTGCGCCTGCGAGTAACCCACGTTTTGCACTGGTTGTGATTGTCGATGAGCCACAAGCAGGTAAATATTATGGCGGTGCAGTTTCAGCGCCTATTTTCGGCAACATCATGAGTGGTGTTCTCCGTACGATGAACGTTGAGCCTGATGCATTGCCTGCGAACGATAAAAAAGAGTTCGTAGTTAATAACTAATTTGTGACGAATAAATAAAGAGGATAAAAGTGGAAGATCGTAATTTACGCGATTTATTGGCTCTTTGGGGAGTTGATGCTCCTGAGCTTCCGCTGCGAGAAATGACATTGGACAGCCGCAAAGTGGCTGCCGGAGATCTGTTTGTTGCGGTTAAAGGGCATCAGACAGATGGTCGAAAATACATTCCTCAAGCCATCGCTCAAGGGGTCGCTGTGGTGATCGCTGAAGCGAAGGGAAAAGCGGATAACGGCACCATTCAGGAAATGCACGGTGTTCCGGTTATCTATTTTGATGATTTAAATAATAAACTGTCGAAATTGGCAGGTGAATTTTATCAACATCCGGGTAATAAATTAAAACTGGTAGGTGTGACGGGAACCAACGGTAAAACCACGACAACGCAATTATTGGCGCAGTGGAGTCAGGCTCTAGGAGAAACCAGTGCGGTAATGGGCACGGTAGGGAATGGCCTGCTAGGTACGACAGTTCCCAGTGAAAATACCACAGGCTCCGCCGTTGATATTCAGCTTGATTTACAACAGCTCGTCAATCAGCAAGCGACTTTTGCAGCAATGGAAGTTTCTTCACACGGCCTGGTTCAAGGGCGAGTAGCTGCATTACCTTTTCAGGCTGTTGTTTTCACTAACTTAAGCCGTGATCATCTTGACTATCACGGTGACATGAAAAATTACGAAGAAGCCAAATGGTTGTTGTTCAGTAACCATGATGTCAAACAGAAGATTATTAATGCCGATGATGAGGTTGGGCTGAAATGGCTCTCTTATCTGCCAGAAGCTGTTGCTGTCACGATGGAAAATCGTTTGCCGGAAAGTTGGCAGGGGCGTTGGTTATCAGCGGAGGAAATTTGTTATCACGATAAAGGTGCTTCCATTACATTTACCTCTAGCTGGGGAGCAGGAACTATCGAGAGTCCTCTGATGGGGGCCTTTAATGTCAGCAACCTGCTATTGGCGCTTGCAACACTATTATCACTGCAATATCCATTGGAAAAATTGTTGAAGACGGCATCTTGTCTGATGCCAGTCTGTGGACGTATGGAGGTCTTTTCGGCATCAGGTCACCCTACGGTTGTCGTAGATTATGCTCACACGCCGGATGCATTGGAAAAAGCACTGGCTGCTGCACGGCTGCATTGTAAGGGGCAGCTTTGGTGTGTATTTGGTTGTGGGGGGGATCGCGATAAAGGCAAACGTCCACTGATGGGAGGTGTTGCGGAACAAGAGGCTGACCGAGTTGTTGTTACTGATGATAATCCTCGTAGTGAAGAACCTCAGTCCATTGTTGCGGATATTTTGACAGGTTTCATCAACCCGGGAAGTGTAATGGTTATTCATGGGCGTGTTGAGGCTGTCACCAGTGCCATCATGCAGGCGGATGAGGAAGATGTTGTGCTGGTAGCAGGTAAAGGCCATGAGGATTACCAATTAGTGGGTAATCGTCGGCTGGATTATTCAGATCGCCTGACGGTTGCGCGCCTATTGGGGGTGACCGCATGATCTCATTGACACTACAGCAACTGGCACAAATTACAGAAGGAACGTTACATTGCATTTCCGAACAGCAGGCTGCTACAGCTCAGATTCAATCTGTAGAAACTGATAGCCGCAAAATAGCTCATGGTGATCTGTTCATTGCTTTAAAAGGGAAAAATTTTGATGCCCATAACTTCGCGACTGATGTTGCGAAACGGGGAGCAGGAGCATTATTGGTTAGCCGGCCTCTTGAGGTTGATTGTCCTCAAGTGATCGTGCGGGACACCCGTTTGGCAATGGGCAAACTGGCAAGCTGGGTTCGACAGCAAAGTAATGCGCGAGTTGTTGCATTGACCGGTTCTTCTGGCAAAACATCAGTGAAAGAGATGACCGCAGCGATCTTGCGTCAATGTGGTAATACGCTGTATACCGCGGGGAATTTCAATAACGATATCGGTGTGCCATTAACCCTGTTCAGACTCACACAGGAACATCAGTTTGCTGTGATTGAATTGGGCGCTAACCACATTGGTGAAATTGCTTATGCCACTGAAATGGTATGTCCTGAAAGTGCACTGGTAAATAACCTGTTTTCTGCTCATCTGGAAGGATTTGGCTCGTTGGCGGGAGTTGCAAAAGCAAAAGGTGAAATTTTTGTAGGGCTTTCACCAACAGGAACCGCCATTATCAATCTGGAGAGCAATGACTGGCATAACTGGCAGCAGGATATCAGTGAGCAACAGACAGTATGGCGTTTTTCTATTACCCCGACAGCAGAAGCTGATTTTTACGCGACAGATATTCAAGAGCAGTTGTTGGAAACACATTTTTGCCTGCATACACCAATTGGAAGTCGTAACGTCATGTTACCGCTACCCGGCAAACATAATATTGCCAATGTGTTAGCCGCCAGTGCGCTGGCAATTTCAGTGGGCGCCTCCCTTGATGATATTTACGCTGGCCTAATGGAGCTGAAAGCTGTCCCGGGACGTTTATTCCCTGTTTATTTAGCCGAGGGAAAAATGGTACTGGATGACACCTATAACGCCAATCCGGGTTCCATGATTGCCGCAGCGCAAGTGTTATCCCGGATGCCGGGCTATCGAGTGATGGTTGTCAGCGATATGGGTGAATTGGGAGAACAGGCGGTTGAGTGTCACCGTCAGGTTGGTGAAGCCATAGCATCTACAAACATCGATCAACTAATTAGCGTCGGACCTTTAAGTGTGCATATCTCTGATACAAGTGGTCGGGGGCAGCATTTTGCAAACAAGGCTGAATTAGTTGCAGCACTGCTTCCTTTACTGAAAAAACACGAAACGATTTCTGTATTAATTAAAGGTTCACGCAGTACCAAAATGGAAGAGGTAGTGAACTCATTGAAGGAGAACTTCCAATGTTAGTTTGGCTAGCCGAATATCTGGTTAAATATTACACCGGTTTTAACGTCTTTTCCTATCTGACGTTCAGAGCCATTGTCGGCTTGCTGACTGCATTGTTTATTGCACTGTGGATGGGGCCAACTTTAATTGCTTACCTGCAAAAATTACAGATTGGTCAGGTTGTGCGCAATGACGGGCCGGAATCTCATTTTAGTAAGCGCGGAACACCAACTATGGGCGGGTTGTTGATCCTGTTCTCCATTACCATTTCTGTTCTGTTATGGGCGCGTCTGGATAATCTTTACGTTTGGTGTGTACTGGTCGTTCTGCTGGGTTATGGCATCGTAGGATTCGTTGATGATTATCGAAAAGTTGTTCGTAAAGATACCAAGGGGCTGATTGCCCGCTGGAAATATTTCTGGCAGTCCGTATTGGCACTTGGCGTAGCATTTACAATGTACAGCATTGGTAAAGATACACCAGCGACACAACTGGTTGTGCCATTTTTCAAAGAGGTGATGCCGCAGCTTGGTCTGCTGTATATCCTGCTGACTTATTTTGTGATTGTAGGCACCAGTAATGCCGTTAACCTGACGGATGGTCTGGATGGATTGGCAATTATGCCAACAGTGCTTGTAGCAGCCGGCTTTGCATTGGTGGCGTGGGCGACAGGTAATGTTAATTTCGCTAACTATCTGCACATTCCATATTTAAGCCGTGCAGGTGAACTGGTGATTGTTTGTACTTCGATTGTCGGAGCAGGGCTGGGTTTCTTGTGGTTTAACACTTATCCGGCACAAGTATTTATGGGAGATGTTGGCTCATTGGCTTTGGGCGGGGCACTGGGAACTATTGCGGTATTACTGCGTCAGGAATTCCTGCTGGTCATTATGGGCGGAGTATTCGTTGTGGAAACTCTGTCTGTCATTTTGCAAGTTGGTTCGTTCAAGTTACGAGGACAACGTATTTTCCGTATGGCACCTATTCATCACCACTATGAACTGAAAGGCTGGCCAGAACCGCGGGTTATTGTGCGTTTTTGGATTATTTCTTTGATGCTGGTGCTGATTGGTCTGGCAACATTAAAGGTACGTTAATCATGACTAGCTATATGGGCAAAAAAATCGTCATTGTTGGATTGGGCTTAACTGGCCTCTCTTGTGTCGATTTTTTCATAGCACGCGGTGTGATTCCACGTGTGATAGATACCCGTAGCGTGCCGCCGGGAATTGATAAGTTAGCTGATAACGTTGAATGTCATACAGGCAGTTTCAATACACAATGGTTGATGGAAGCTGACTTAATTGTCTCCAGCCCGGGTATTGCACTGGCAACACCTGAATTGCGGGCAGCGGCTGACGCCGGGGTTGAAATTGTCGGAGATATTGAACTGTTTTGTCGTGAAGCAACAGCACCAATTGTGGCTATTACCGGTTCAAATGGCAAAAGCACAGTGACCAGTCTGGTTGGTGAGATGGCAAAAGAAGCGGGATGGCAAGTTGGGGTAGGTGGTAACATCGGCATCCCGGCTTTAGATCTGTTGAAGCCATCGTTTAAACAGTCATCGTGCCAGTTATATGTGCTGGAGCTTTCCAGTTTTCAGCTTGAGACGACTTACAGCCTGTGGGCAGCCGCAGCGACAGTGTTGAATGTCACTGAAGACCATATGGTTCGTTACCCTGAAGGGTTGGCACAATACAGTGCTGCAAAACTGCGTATCTATGATCAGGCAAAAGTATGTGTAGTGAATGCACAAGATGAGCTGACCCTGCCAATGGCAAGTAAAGATAGCCGTTGTATCAGTTTTGGGGTAGGCCATGGTGATTATCAACTTGATAGTGAACGTCAGCAATTGATCGTCAACCAACAACCACTGTTGTCCACACAAGAGATGTGTCTGACCGGGCAACATAACTACACCAACGGACTTGCAGCATTAGCACTGGCGGACGCTGTAGGTATACCTCGTGAGGCGAGCTTGCGGGCACTGCGAACATATCAGGGGTTGGCACATCGTTTTCAGGTAGTACACATGAGAAATGGTGTTCGTTGGGTAAACGACTCTAAAGCAACAAATGTAGGTAGTACTCAGGCTGCTCTGAGTGGCCTGACCCTGGAAGGTACACTTTATCTTTTAGTGGGTGGAGACGGAAAAGAGGCAGATTTCACGCCGCTCAGACCTTATATATTGGGGAATAACATTCGTCTTTACTGTTTTGGTCGTGATGGCAATCAGTTGGCACAATTGCACCCGGAAATTTCCAGATTGACGGATACGATGGAACAGGCGATGCGGGAAATTGCACCGAAATTGATTGCCGGAGACATGGTGTTATTGTCACCGGCTTGTGCGAGTCTTGATCAGTTTCATGGTTTTGAACATCGGGGGTGTGAATTTGCCCGTTTGGCGGAGGAGCTAGGCTAATGACCATTCCAGGCCTTGGTAAATTTAAAAATTGGCTGACGGATAATGTGGAGACAGATCCCACAGATATCGTCATGTATGATCGTACCCTGGTCTGGATGATATTTGGGTTAGCCGTGATTGGTTTTGTGATGGTAACATCCGCCTCAATGCCGGTTGGTCAACGCCTTGCACAAGATCCATTTATCTTTGCACGTCGCGATGCAATTTATCTGATTCTGTCGTTTAGTTTGTCACTTATCACACTACGCATTCCGATGGAGTTTTGGCAACGTTACAGCAACGTCATGTTATTGGTCACGATCATGATGTTGATCCTGGTGCTGTTTGTTGGCAGCTCAGTTAATGGAGCATCACGTTGGGTAGCGATTGGCCCCCTGCGTATTCAGCCGGCGGAATTGTCGAAGTTATCGCTCTTTTGTTATCTCTCCAGTTATTTGGTGAGAAAAGTGGAAGAGGTGAGAAACAACTTCTGGGGGTTCTGTAAACCAATGGGGGTCATGATTGCGCTGGCTATCTTACTGTTGGCACAGCCTGATCTGGGAACAGTGGTAGTGCTGTTTGTGACAACATTGGCTCTGCTATTTCTGGCGGGGGCAAAATTATGGCAATTCCTTGCCATCATTGGCTGCGGGATCTTTGCTGTAGCCGTGTTGATTGTGGCTGAACCATACCGAGTGCGCCGGGTGACCTCTTTCCTGAACCCGTGGGATGATCCCTTCGGTAGCGGTTACCAGCTCACGCAATCCCTGATGGCATTTGGTCGTGGAGATTTTCTTGGGCAAGGGCTAGGGAACTCTGTTCAGAAGCTGGAATACCTGCCGGAAGCCCATACTGACTTTATTTTCTCTATTTTAGGAGAAGAATTAGGTTATTTGGGTGTGGTTTTAGTGTTGGCAATGGTATTCTTCGTCGCTTTCCGCGCAATGATGATTGGTCGCCGGGCATTACAGCTTGATCAGCGTTTTGCCGGTTTTCTGGCATGTGCCATTGGTATCTGGTTCAGCTTTCAGGCATTTATCAATGTCGGCGCTGCCTCTGGAATGTTGCCGACGAAAGGGCTGACATTACCCCTTATCAGTTACGGTGGTTCGAGTTTGATCGTGATGTCAACAGCCATCGTTTTATTATTGCGAATTGACTATGAAGTGCGTCTGGCAAAAGCACAGGCGTTCGTAAGGAGCCCTAAATGAGTGGCAAAAACCGGCGGTTAATGGTAATGGCAGGTGGTACTGGAGGCCATGTGTTTCCGGGATTGGCGGTTGCCCATTATTTAAAAGAACAGGGCTGGGATATTTGCTGGTTAGGAACGGCTGATCGTATGGAGGCTGATTTAGTTCCGAAACATGGCATAGATATTGAATTTATCCAGATTTCGGGATTGCGGGGTAAAGGGATAAAAGCGCTGCTTGCCGCCCCTGTCAGAATTTTTAAGGCGATCCGGCAGGCTAAAGCAATTCTCCAACGCTATCAACCGGACGTGGTGCTGGGAATGGGCGGATATGTTTCGGGACCGGGCGGCATTGCAGCGTGGTTGTGCGGTATTCCGGTTGTTCTGCATGAGCAAAATGGTATTGCCGGATTAACTAACCGTTGGCTGGCGAAGATTGCGAAAACAGTCTTACAAGCATTTCCGGGAGCATTTCCTGAAGCACCTGTGGTTGGTAATCCGGTGCGTAAAGACGTATTGGCATTACCTGTGCCGGAAGAGCGCTTTGCAGGCAGACAAGGGCCTGTCCGCATGTTAGTTGTTGGGGGGAGTCAGGGGGCGAGGATCCTAAACCAGACTATGCCGGAAGTGGCCGCCCGCATGGGAGACAGCATTATTATATGGCATCAGGCCGGAAAAGGTGCGCAAGAAGAGACGCAGAAAAAATATGCGGACGCAGTCAACGCTGAATTCAAAGTGGCTGAGTTTATTGATGATATAGCACAGGCTTATGCGTGGGCCGATATCGTAGTATGTCGTTCCGGTGCATTGACCGTCAGTGAAGTGTCAGCAGCAGGATTACCCGCGATTTTTGTGCCATTCCAGCATAAAGATTGTCAGCAATACTGGAATGCCTTACCACTGGAGAAAGCAGGGGCGGCAAAGATACTCGAACAACCTCAATTTACGGCTGATGCTGTGGTGGAATTGCTGAAACAATGGCAGCGCCCGCAATTGCAGGAAATGGCGGAAAAAGCCCGTTCTGTTGCCATTATTAATGCAACTGAACAAGTGGCTGCGGCATTAATTGATACTGCCGAAAAATATTCAGGCCGTTCTAAATAGTTCTATGTGTTCCGAATAACAGTAGAACAGTGATGTAAACATAACGAGTGAAGATTAAAACGTGAATATACAACAGTTGGCGAAACTAAGAGCTTCAGTGCCTGAAATGAGAAAAGTCAGGCATATCCACTTTGTTGGCATCGGTGGTGCTGGCATGGGTGGTATCGCCGAGGTGTTGGCTAATGAAGGTTACCAAATAAGTGGTTCTGATCTGGCTCCCAATCCTGTTACACAACAGCTGATTGCTCTGGGAGCAACCATTTATTTTAATCACCGTGCGGAAAATGTGCGTAATGCCAGTGTCGTTGTTGCATCCACCGCAATTCCTGCTGACAACCCGGAAATTATTGCTGCCCGTGAAGCACGCATTCCGGTTATCCGTCGTGCAGAAATGTTGGCAGAGCTGATGCGTTATCGACATGGGATTGCGATTGCAGGAACACATGGCAAAACCACGACAACGGCGATGATTGCAGGTATCTATGCTCAGGCTGGCCTTGATCCTACATTTGTCAATGGTGGATTAGTCAAAGCAGCGGGGACTCATGCTCGTCTCGGTACTAGCCGTTACCTGATTGCAGAAGCGGATGAAAGCGATGCTTCTTTCCTGCATTTACAGCCTATGATGGCCGTTGTGACTAATATTGAGCCGGATCATATGGATACCTATCAGGGTGATTTTGAAAACCTGAAGCAAACATTTGTCAACTTCCTGCATAACTTGCCGTTTTACGGTCGCGCGGTGATGTGTATTGATGATCCGGTTGTGAAGGAGTTAATTCCCCGCATCGGGCGTTATGTCACGACTTATGGCTTCAGCAAAGAGGCTGATGTTCGTATTACCCATTATGAACAAAAAGGTGCTCAGGGCTTTTTCACTATCAGCCGTGAGAATTTGCCTGAACTTCATGTAATTCTGAATGCGCCTGGGCGGCATAACGCATTGAATGCCGCTGCTGCGGTTGCTGTTGCGACTGAAGAAGGAATTGATGATACCGCTATTCTGGCATCACTGGCTGAATTTCAGGGAACCGGTCGTCGTTTTGATTTTCTTGGAGAATTTTCCCTCAGGAATATTAATGGCAAAGAAGGCGGTGTGATGTTGGTGGATGATTATGGCCATCACCCGACCGAAGTCGATGCCACGATTAAAGCGGCACGAGCAGGTTGGCCAGATAAACGTGTTGTCATGGTATTCCAGCCTCATCGCTATACGAGGACGCGTGATCTATATGATGATTTTGCCAATGTTTTAAATCAGGTTGATGTTTTATTAATGCTGGATGTGTATTCGGCAGGAGAAACGTCGATTCCAGGGGCGGACAGTCGTTCCTTGTGCCGTACTATCAGAAGTCGAGGGAAGTTAGACCCTATATTCGTGTCAGAACCGGAACAAATTTCGGTCATGTTGTCACAAATAATGGAAAACAACGACTTAGTATTAGTACAGGGTGCCGGAAATATCGGTAAAATAGCGCGCAATTTGGCTGAAACAAAACTACAGCCATCTTTTAATGAGGGAGGACATCATGGTTGATAAGGTTGCTGTTCTATTGGGAGGAACTTCCGCTGAGCGTGAAGTTTCACTGCAATCGGGGCAAGCTGTTCTGGCTGGGTTGAGAGAAGCAGGCATTAATGCACACCCAGTCGATACAAAATACTTTGATGTGACTAAACTCAAAGAAGAAGGGTTCAGCAAAGTCTTTATTGCTCTGCATGGGCGTGGTGGAGAAGATGGTACATTGCAAGGTGTACTGGAATTTTTGCAGATCCCCTATACCGGTAGCGGTGTAATGGCATCCGCCTTATCAATGGATAAATTGCGCACAAAACAACTATGGCAGGCAGTTAATTTGCCTGTTCCTCCTTATGTCGTGATTAACTCGCAAAAATTTGAACAACTTAATGATTTTCGACTCAAAGAATATGTTCAAGAATTAGGGCTGCCGCTCATGGTGAAGCCAAATCTGGAAGGTTCCAGTGTCGGCATGACCAAAGTGAATGACTATTCAGAACTGCGTGGTGCATTGGAACTGGCGTTCCAATATGACGCAGATGTACTGGTTGAGACGTGGCTATTTGGCCCTGAGTATACAGTGGCATTTCTTGGTGATGAGATTCTTCCCTCCATTCGGATTCAGGCACCAGAAGTATTTTATGACTATGAGGCTAAATATGTTTCCAACGAAACGAAATATTTCTGTCCAAGTGGCTTGAGCGCAGAAAAAGAGCAGGAGTTGGCTGATATCGCATCAAAAGCCTATAAGGTGCTTGGCTGCTGTGGTTGGGGACGGGTTGATATTATGGATGATGGCAATGGTAATTTTTATTTATTAGAAGTGAACACTTCTCCAGGTATGACGAGTCATAGCCTAGTGCCCATTGCTGCACGTCAGGCAGGCTTAAATTTTTCACAGTTAGTAGCGAGAATTCTGGAGCTGGCCGATTGATATGTCACAGGCTGCCCGGAATACGCGGGAGATTGAAGTTAGAAGCTCCCGCCCCAGTAATGGTTATTATCTGACTGGGATCCTCTTCTTCTTGATAGTGGTTGGCACTATCACATGGGGAAGCTGGATGACATTAGAGTGGATGAAGGATTCAGACAGGCTGCCACTTTCAAAATTGGTGTTAACCGGTGAGCGGCATTACACCACGAATGATGATGTCAGACAGGCCATTCTGTCACTGGGAACGCCTGAGACATTTATGACACAGGATGTGAATGTCATTCAGGAACAGATAGAGCAACTACCATGGATTCGGCAAGTCACTGTACGTAAACAATGGCCTGATGAACTGAAAATTCATCTGGTAGAATACGTGCCTTATGTGCGTTGGAATGATACTCGCATGCTGGATGCAGAAGGAAGAGTGTTCAGTTTACCTATTGAGCGTAGTTCCGGGGGACGTTATCCCATGCTTTATGGCCCGGAAGGCAAAGAAAAAGTCGTATTGGCAGAATATCGCACAATGGCTGTACAGCTTGCTGCACATAAAATGAAATTGAAAGCAGTGATCATGACGGCGCGTAATTCCTGGCAACTGGTACTGGATAATGATATCCGGTTGGAATTAGGCAATAAAGATCAGGAAGAACGAATTCAACGTTTTATTGAACTTTATCCTGTGTTGCAGAAAAACACGGGAAAACGTGTGGCCTATGTGGACTTACGTTATGACAGTGGTGCTGCGGTAGGTTGGGCTCCTTTATTAACTGATGCGCCAGCTTTAATGAACGGGCAAGAAAATAAATAGTGACTGGCAATAATACAGAGACAGGCAGAATAACGATGATCAAATCAACGGACAGAAAATTAGTAGTTGGCCTTGAAATCGGGACAGCAAAGGTATCTGCCCTGGTTGGTGAAATTCTGCCCGATGGTATGGTTAATATTATCGGAGTGGGAAGTTGTCCATCCCGCGGCATGGATAAAGGTGGTGTCAATGATCTTGAGTCAGTCGTTAAGTGCGTTCAGCGTGCGATTGACCAGGCTGAATTAATGGCAGATTGCCAAATATCTTCAGTTTATCTGGCGCTATCTGGCAAGCATATTAGTTGTCAGAATGAGATTGGTATGGTGCCAATTTCAGAAGAAGAAGTGACACAGGATGATGTGGACAGTGTAGTCCATACCGCCAAATCGGTTCGTGTTCGCGATGAACACCGTATTTTGCATGTAATCCCACAGGAATACGCTATCGATTATCAGGAAGGGATCAAAAACCCAGTTGGGCTTTCTGGCGTGCGGATGCAGGCCAAAGTTCATTTGATTACCTGTCATAACGACATGGCGAAAAACATTGTAAAAGCTGTTGAGCGTTGTGGCTTGAAAGTTGACCAGCTTATTTTTGCAGGATTAGCAGCAAGTTATGCTGTTTTGACAGAAGATGAACGTGAATTAGGTGTATGTGTCGTTGATATCGGCGGCGGAACGATGGATATCGCTGTATATACTGGCGGTGCATTGCGTCATACCAAAGTGATCCCATATGCAGGAAATGTTGTTACCAGTGATATTGCCTATGCATTTGGTACACCTCCGAGTGATGCTGAAACCATCAAGGTGCGCCATGGTTGCGCGTTAGGTTCGATAGTCAGCAAGGATGAAAGCGTCGAAGTCCCAAGTGTGGGAGGGCGTCCTCCCCGTAGTTTGCAACGCCAGACATTGGCTGAGGTTATTGAGCCACGTTATACCGAACTGCTGAATTTAGTTAATGATGAAATTTTGCGATTGCAGGAGCAGTTGCGTCAGCAGGGAGTAAAACATCATCTGGCCGCAGGTATCGTTTTAACAGGCGGGGGTGCTCAAATAGATGGATTGGCCGAATGTGCTCAACGGGTATTCCATACTCAAGTACGTATTGGTCGTCCTCTGAACATTACCGGCTTGACAGATTATGTGCAGGAGCCTTGCTACTCAACAGCAGTCGGGCTTCTGCATTATGGCAAAGAATCTCACCTTGGCGGAGATTCTGATGCTGATAAAAGAACGTCAGTAGGCGGCTGGTTCAAAAAAGTCAGTAGCTGGCTGAGAAAAGAATTTTGATTTTTTATACAGAGGCCGTGAAAATGATGCTGGCCTCGACATAAAGGCACAAAACGGAGAGAAATTATGTTTGAACCACTGGAATTAACCAATGACGCGGTGATTAAAGTCATCGGCGTCGGCGGTGGCGGCGGTAATGCTGTTGAGCATATGGTGCGTGAGCGTATTGAAGGTGTAGACTTCTTTGCGGTTAACACTGATGCTCAAGCATTGCGCAAAACAGCTGTCGGTCAGACTATCCAGATTGGCAACGGCATTACAAAAGGATTAGGCGCTGGTGCAAACCCTGAAGTCGGTCGTACAGCGGCGGAAGAAGATCGCGAATCATTGCGTACTGCACTGGAAGGAGCCGACATGGTGTTTATCGCTGCCGGTATGGGCGGTGGTACAGGAACTGGTGCTGCTCCTGTTGTGGCTGAGATTGCCAAAGAACTTGGTATTTTGACTGTTGCTGTTGTTACCAAGCCATTTAATTTTGAAGGCAAGAAACGTATGGCCTTCGCGGAACAAGGTATCACTGAGCTGTCCAAACATGTGGACTCATTGATTACCATTCCAAATGACAAGTTACTGAAAGTATTAGGGCGTGGTATCTCCTTGTTGGATGCATTTGGTGCAGCCAATGACGTACTGAAAGGTGCGGTTCAGGGTATCGCTGAACTGATCACCCGCCCCGGATTGATGAATGTTGACTTCGCTGACGTTCGTACCGTGATGTCTGAAATGGGTTATGCCATGATGGGCTCAGGTATTGCACAAGGTGAAGATCGAGCAGAAGAAGCGGCTGAAATGGCCATCTCCAGCCCATTGCTGGAAGATATTGATTTGTCCGGAGCGCGTGGTGTTCTGGTCAACATTACAGCAGGTTTTGATTTGCGTCTGGATGAATTTGAAACGGTCGGTAATACCATCCGTGCATTTGCTTCTGACAATGCGACAGTGGTTATCGGTACGTCACTGGATCCAGATATGAATGATGAGCTGCGTGTCACTGTTGTGGCTACTGGTATTGGGATGGATAAACGTCCTGAAATTACGCTGGTGACTAACAACAAATCATCTCAATCAAATACATTGGATCGTCGTTACCAGCAGATGCCTGGTGGAATGTCGTCATTGTCTGATGAGAATAAACCGGCTGCAAAAGTGGTCAATGATCAAAATACACAAACAAGTAAGGAACCTGATTATCTAGATATTCCGGCATTTTTGCGCAAGCAGGCTGATTGATAGCTAAAAAATTGGTTTCTCCGCTTTTTGTGCTAAAATATTCTGCCAATCATATTTTATAGTGGTTGGCAGGATCGGTAACATTGCGAGATATAAACGATGATCAAACAAAGGACATTAAAGCGTATTGTTCAGGCGACAGGGGTCGGTTTGCACACCGGTAAAAAAGTCACATTGACAATGCGTCCAGCACCGGCTAATACCGGGGTCATCTATCGTCGTACTGACTTGAATCCTCCGGTAGATTTTCCGGCAGATGCCAAATCCGTGCGTGATACTATGCTCTGCACTTGTCTGGTAAATGAACAGAATGTGCGGATTTCAACCGTTGAGCACTTGAATGCGGCATTGGCGGGTCTGGGTATCGATAACATTATTATTGAAGTTGATGCACCAGAAATTCCAATTATGGATGGTAGTGCCAGCCCATTTGTTTTCCTGTTGTTGGATGCAGGTATTGAAGAGCTGAGCGTTGCGAAAAAATTTGTGCGCATGAAAGATACAGTACGCGTGGAAGATGGTGATAAATGGGCTGAATTAGCACCATATCACGGTTTTAGTCTGGATTTTACCATTGATTTTAAACATCCCGCTATTGACTCCAGCTCTCAGCGTTATAGTCTGGATTTCTCTGCGGACTCTTTTGTTCGTCAGATTAGTCGTGCGCGTACTTTTGGATTTATGCGTGACATTGAGTATCTGCAATCTCAGGGCTTGTGCTTAGGTGGCAGCTTTGATTGCGCAATTGTGGTAGATGACTACCGCATACTCAATGAAGATGGCTTGCGTTTTGAAGATGAGTTTGTCCGACATAAGATGTTGGATGCCATCGGTGATTTATTTATGTGTGGTTATAACATCATCGGCGCATTTACTGCGTTTAAATCAGGTCATGCATTGAACAATAAATTGCTGCAAGCAGTTCTGGCACAAGAAAGTGCTTGGGAATTTGTCACATTTGAAGATGAAACTGAAATGCCGTTGGCTTTCCGTGCTCCATCTACAGTGTTGGCATATTAATACAAATGTTATTAATACAGACGTTATTGATAAAACATGTATTGAGAATATTCTTATGATTCATCAGTGGGTTATGTTATCTATTACACTTCTCTCGCTGATGTTTTTTATTCAGCGCTAGTCCTTCATCTTGGCTGTACTGGTACTCTCTCCGGCCAGCGCAGCCAATCGTTCCAATTTCCTTTTCAATTTTTCAGGGCAGTGTTCAGCCAATATCTTCAATGTTTCTGCACTTTCATGGCTTAACTGGCGTATTGGTAAATCCCGATTATCATTATTAAGTTTTTTTGCTGAAATTTTTTCGACATTCTGTCCATTATTACGACTTTTAACCATTAATGATGGATTAATCCTGATGTCGATAGAGGATAAAGATGGTAGAATTTCGCATCTTAGGGCTGAGAGTAAGATAGGGATTTCATAGTAAAGTCTGGTTTTCCAACTGGCATTACCTGCTTCCAGTACCAGAATTTGTTTACGATAATTTGCGACCCGGCACCGGGGACGTAGTTGTACCGGAAGCAAACTGAGGACGGTACGATTGAGTTTCAGTAATGCAATGGCATGCCGTTGAATGGTTTGAAGTGGGCTTTTGCCAGCCGTTGCTGCATTTTCAAACAATGGTTCAGACAACAACGTTTCTAGTGATTGTGGGCGGCTATCTCGCATAATGAAGATGGTTCCGTATTTATTAATGAAGGGATAATGAGTATTTTAAATCTTTGGCGACAATTTGGTAGGCGTTATTTTTGGTCTCGCCTTTTACTGGGCATGGTCGCCACAGGAATTGGTGTGCCTCCTGCTCTGGCAAGTGTGACAGAAAATATTCTCCATACGAATACTTCATCTGCTCAGAGAAAACACAATCAGGTGCTTTCTTCATTTGAACATTTGTTTCAATTACAAAATTCTTGGCGTCAACCTTCTAATTACTTAAATTATTGGCAGCAACATACTGTTCGCAATGTTATTCGTCGACTTTCTTTTGCTTTTTCTATTACTGAACCTGTCAGGCACGAAGAAGCAAAAGAAAGTATCCGAATTGCCATGCCATTCATGCAACAGCTAATGCTGGATACGTTACATGCTATGCTGATACAAGCACCAATCCGATTTGAATCTGCGGTTGATGTTGCAGTTTTGGCGGCAATCTCTCCTGACATCCATACACCAGCACTTTGGGTTGCTCAAATTCAAGGTATTCGGGCTGGGCCTGTGGCTAACCATAGTCTTTATCTTAATGCGATTGCCTGATGCCTAAATGAATAGGGCAGTCATGAAATACTAGTCATAAAAGACACAATTGGTTGGCTGCAACTGTGGCCTTATCTGAGATGTATTAATTATGTTGATTAAATTACTTACTAAGATTTTTGGTAGCCGTAATGACCGCACTTTGCGTCGGTTGCGTAAAGTGGTTGATGTTATCAATCGTATGGAGCCTGATTTTGAAAAGCTGTCAGATGAAGAGCTGAAAGCAAAAACTGATCAATTCCGTGCCCGACTCAAAGAAGGAGAATCACTGGATAAGATCCTCCCGGAAGCTTTTGCCACGGTTCGTGAAGCCAGTAAGCGTGTATTTGGCATGCGTCACTTTGATGTGCAATTGTTGGGCGGTATGGTACTCAATGAGCGTTGTATTGCCGAGATGCGTACTGGTGAAGGTAAAACTCTGACAGCAACGTTGCCTGCTTATCTGAATGCGTTAAGTGGACGTGGTGTTCATGTTGTTACCGTGAACGACTATCTGGCGCAACGTGATGCTGAGAATAACCGACCGTTGTTTGAATTTTTGGGTCTGAGTGTTGGCATCAATTTGCCGGGTATGCCAGCTCCGGCCAAACGTGCAGCCTATGCGGCAGATATTACTTATGGCACCAATAACGAATACGGTTTTGACTATCTGCGCGACAACATGGCATTTAGTCCGGAAGAGCGTGTACAGCGCAAACTGCATTATGCGTTGGTGGATGAAGTTGACTCCATCCTAATTGATGAAGCTCGTACTCCATTGATTATTTCCGGGCCAGCGGAAGACAGTTCTGAGCTCTACATTAAAGTTGACAAACTGATCCCTAAATTAATCCGCCAGGAAAAAGAAGATTCAGATACCTTTCAGGGAGAAGGTCATTTCTCTGTTGATGAAAAAACACGTCAGGTTAACCTTACTGAGCGTGGTCTGGTTCTGATTGAAGAACTTTTGGTGAATGCTAAGTTGATGGATGAAGGTGAATCTTTGTATTCACCGACCAACATTATGCTGATGCACCATGTTACCGCAGCATTGCGTGCTCATGTGCTGTTTACCCGTGATGTGGACTATATCGTCAAAGATGGTGAAGTCATCATTGTTGATGAACATACTGGGCGTACCATGCAAGGGCGCCGTTGGTCTGATGGCCTGCATCAGGCAGTAGAAGCCAAAGAGCGTGTTGAAATCCAGAATGAGAACCAAACGCTGGCTTCCATTACATTCCAGAATTACTTCCGTCTGTATGAAAAATTGGCGGGTATGACAGGTACTGCGGATACTGAAGCCTTTGAATTCAGTTCTATTTACAAACTAGATACCATTGTTGTACCGACAAACCGTCCGATGATCCGCCAGGATTTACCTGATTTGGTTTACATGACTGAAGCGGAAAAAATTGATGCGATCATAGAAGACATCAAGGATCGTACAAGTAACGGTCAGCCGATATTGGTGGGAACTATCTCAATTGAGAAATCAGAGCTGGTTTCCAATGCACTGACCAACGCAGGCATTGAGCATAACGTTCTGAATGCGAAATTCCATGCAATGGAAGCTGACATTATCGCACAGGCCGGACAGGCAGGTACTGTAACTATCGCAACTAACATGGCAGGACGTGGTACAGATATCATGCTGGGGGGAAGTTGGCAGGCAGAGATTGCCAAGCTGGAAGAACCTACGGAAGAGAAAATCGAACAAATCAAGGCAGCATGGCAAGAGCGTCATGATGCTGTACTGGTAGCAGGCGGTTTGCATATTATTGGCACAGAGCGCCATGAATCACGTCGTATTGATAATCAGCTGCGTGGTCGTGCTGGACGTCAGGGGGATGCGGGTTCTTCACGCTTCTATCTGTCAATGGAAGACTCTCTGATGCGTATTTTTGCTTCTGAGCGTGTTACAGGAATGATGCGCAAACTGGGTATGCAGCCGGGTGAAGCCATTGAACATCCGTGGGTGACCAAAGCCATTGCAAATGCTCAGCGTAAAGTCGAAAGCCGTAACTTCGATATCCGTAAGCAATTGTTGGAATATGATGATGTTGCCAATGATCAACGTCGCGCTATTTATGCACAACGTAACGATTTGCTCGATGTGAGCGATGTCAGCGAAACTATTTCCAGCATCCGTGAAGATGTTTTCAAAGTCACTATTGATGCTTATATTCCACCTCAATCTCTGGAAGAGATGTGGGATGTGTCTGGCTTGCAGGAACGTTTGGTCAACGACTTTGATTTGGCTCTGCCTATAAAAGAGTGGCTGGATAAAGAGCCAGAGCTGCATGAAGAAACGTTGCGTGAGCGTATTCTTGAGCAGGCAATTGAACTTTACAAACAGAAAGAAGAAATTGTCGGTGCAGAAATGATGCGTAATTTTGAAAAAGGCATCATGTTGCAAACGCTGGATACATTGTGGAAGGAGCACTTGGCTGCGATGGATTACCTGCGTCAAGGTATTCACCTACGTGGCTATGCGCAGAAAGATCCAAAACAGGAATATAAGCGCGAATCCTTCGCTATGTTTGCCAATATGCTGGAATCATTGAAATACGAAGTGATCAGCACTTTGAGCAAAGTTCAGGTCAGAATGCCGGAAGAAGTGGAAGCACTTGAGCAGCAGCGTCGTGCGGAAGCAGAACGTCTGGCAAGGCAACAGCATTTAAGCCATGAAATTGAGCAAGGTGCTTTGATGTCAGAAGCCGAAGCACAAATGGCAAGCGGTGCCAGTAAAGTCGGGCGTAATGATCCTTGTCCATGTGGTTCAGGCAAAAAATATAAACATTGTCACGGTCGTTTATAATTAAAATTAGTCATAAACAGCCAGCGATTCATTCTCGCTGGCTACTTTACCTAATTCTAAGAACTTATTTCCCCAGTACTTGTTCCTGCATATTGCCAACATTCTCAAGAAACTGATCGTCATGAGAAATCAATACTATGGCACCAGTATAATCATGTAGTGCTTGCTGAAGTAACTCTCGTGACTCAATATCCAGATGATTATCCGGCTCGTCCAACAGCAGCAAAGCTGGTGCGGAAGGCCCACAAAATAGACAAGCAAGAGCTACCTTAAGTTGTTCACCTCCGCTCAGATAACTGACGGGTTTTAACGCCTCTTCTCCACGCATACGTAGTTGTGCCAGCCGAGTACGATAACGATCTTCAGTCCAGCCTGGTGACTGTAATTGAAAGTTATACAGGGCTGACTGTGTTTTATCCAGAAATGAAAAATGCTGATCCATCAGACTATGTGAAGAGGTTACGCGGCAGATACCTTGTATTGGTGCCAATAACCCCGCCATTACCTTTAATAAAGTGGATTTTCCGCTACCATTTTTGCCAGTGATAGCGAGACGATCACCATTATTTATGGTTAAACTAATAGGGGAGCCGGAACCAAAGGGCAAAATGATATCTTGTAAATAAAGCAATGGAGAAGCTGCTGCTTGTGGCATTGCAACAGCGATTGACAGTGGATCGATAATTTCAAGTTTTGCATTGGCTTCTGCGGCTAATGAAGAGCTGCGTTGTAATCTCTCTTCATTCTGTTTTGCTATCCGTGATAACGTGACTTCTGAGCGTCCTAATGCGTGATCAAGAAGGAGTTTAGCTTGGTTAGCATTTTCCCTGCGCTGCTTACCCTGACTTTGCCTTTTATCGGTTTTTTCCCGATCTCTTTGTTTGTCGCGCAAAGCTTGTTTGAGGTTTTTCCTGGTCTGATCAACATCACGTTGTATACCCAACCGTAGTTGTTTTTTACTCTCCTGCCATGTTTCCCAGCCACCGATACTACGGGATAATCCTAACCCACTGAGTTCATAAATAACCGACACATGCTGCAATAGCTTAGTGTCATGTGTCACCAGTAAAATACCGCCATTGAATGTTGTCAGCCACTGAGCTAACCAAAGGCGCCCTTGTCGATCAAGATGGTTACTTGGCTCATCCAAGATCATAAAACCAGCTCCTCGTCTTTTAAGTGCCAGCAACCGAAGTCGTGTTTGTTCTCCTCCACTCAGTGAGTCGAAGGGCTGGTTTAATATCTCCGGGGACAACTCACCTTCTGACAGTAAGGATTCGATCTGAAATTGCCAATCCCAATTTCCCTCCATAATGTCAAAATCAACCGTTTCACCAGTACCAGCGAGGATGTGCTCATTGGCATTTATAATATTAGTCAGTCCGAGCATATCTCCAGCGTTGCCGGTAAAAGCAGACAGGCCTTGTGATAAATAACCGACATCACAAAAATGTTTTACACTGCCTTCTGAAGGCGGGATCTGTTGTGCCAATATTGATGCTAACCAAGATTTGCCAATACCGTTACGGCCCACTAAAGCGTGTTGTTCTGTATGCAAAAAAATATCAATATTAGAAAATAATGGGTTGATTTCACCAGAAAATTGATAGGTTATTTGTCTTGCTTCGATTAATGGTTGATCTTCATATTGCATGAATGATTTTTCCTCAATCTTTAAGATGTAAAATGCTTATTTTTAATTATTGGGCAGAGCCTTATTTGCAATTTTTCCTGTTCATTTCCCAAGTTACCTCACAGTTGTATTTTCTAATTATTGCATTTAAATCAAAAATTTAACCATAAGTGTACAGTGATTGCCACTATGATATAATTTGAAATCTATTGAGTATCTGTATACATAATATTCTCTTATCTATGGAAGGTTTGGTAAAAAGAGGTAAGAAGTGACGCAGATCTCGTGATATTAATCCTGTGTTTTTCCCGTAAGGCTGCTTTATTATGGTTTGTGAGAAAGACTATTCTGGAAAAGCATTATGGAAAAAAAACATCTGCATATTGCGGCAGGAATTATTAAAGATAGCAATGATGAAATTTTTATCACCCAACGCCGTGCTGATTCACACATGGGGGGATTTTGGGAGTTTCCGGGGGGGAAGCTTGAACAGGGAGAAACACCAGAACAGGCTTTGATCAGGGAATTAAAAGAAGAAGTTGGTATCACGGTAACTCATTGTGAATTGCTGGAAACTATCACACATGAATTCTCGGACAGAAATATTACCCTTTACTTTTATTTGGTTGATCGGTGGAAGAATGAGCCATTTGGTAAAGAGGGGCAACCTTACCGTTGGATCCCGCAAACTGAATTAGTTGCTGATGAATTTCCACCAGCAAATCGCAGCATTGTCAATTTATTAACTAAAGATTGAACTCATTGAAACAAATATCGCGGTAGTGTCAGATGATTCGATACTACCGTGATATATTTTAGCAAAAAGCACCGTAAACTCTCGCCTAATACAGGCGGGAATATAAAATGTGATTACTAATCCGGTTGTTCACTCCAGTCATCATTTTCTGTGCTGTCGCCCTGGCTGGGGATTTTCTTTTCCTCATTAGCCCACTCGCCCAAGTCAATTAACTGACAACGTTTACTGCAAAATGGGCGATGAGGGCTGATTTCACCCCATATTATTGTCTTGCCGCATGTTGGGCATGCGACAGTCAATACTTCAGACATTTTAGTTCTCTTCTCCTGCTTAGTTTGATTGATTATATTAACAGCAGGCCAATTCAAATGACAAATGCGTAGGTACAGTACCGTTTTCACTATCCATTGGTAAGAAACGGATAGCAAAACGGGTTTTGTGGCCGGAGATTTGTGGATAAATCAGTGAGTTCAGTACAATATCTAATTTTAATCTCAATAGATCCCCCTCATCAGCATTTCCTTGATAGAAACCGTTATGACTGATTTGCGCAGAGAACATCGTTGAGTGGCGTATCAACCCCAGAATACTTTCTAATGCTTGTTTTAATGGTAACAAACTGTTCAGCCAGGATTTAACTGTCTCATCCCGGATAGATTGTGGTAGATGCAGCCACAGATGTAATGTCGGTAAGTCAAAACTGCAACATCCTCCCGGGATGCTGAGCCGTTGACGCACCATGCTGATGATACGATCTTCTTTGATTTGCTGGCTAAGGCGCGGAGCATGATGTAATGCGATGCTCCGCTCTTTTAGCTGCTCCATCAGTTTGTGAATCATAGGAGTGTCCACATTAGGTGCACTAAGCCATTGTTTTAATTTTATTTGTTGACGATCCAGTTCCTTTAATAATTCAGAGCGTACTTCACCACGTTCCAATATCTCAATTAATTCAGCAATCGTACGAAAAAATGCGAGGCTGTTTGCTTGTGAATCCAGATAGCACTGTTTTTCTAGCTGTTGTAGTGAAGATTCAATCCTCAACCATGAACGCATTTTCTCATTTAGTGGGTGTTCAAAAATAATAGTGGAGGTTGCATCACTCATTACGTTCTTCCTGTCTAACTAATTCTGCTTGTTTCAAATAGTTTTGATGTAATCCGATTATACGTGCAGCGAGATCTTGCTCTTTTTGATCGTTAAGGATGACATCATCCGCCTTTTCCAGGCGTTCTTGACGACTGACTTGCGCGGCCAGAATATTTTCGACTTGTTCACGGTTGACGCCATCACGTGTGATTGTCCGGCTGATTTGTATTTCAGGAGGAACATCAACAACCAAGATACGGTTAGCCAAGTGCATTAAGTTATTTTCTATTAACAGAGGAACGACCCAAATGACATAAGGATAACTGACCTGATTTAATTGCCGTTGTGTTTCTGCATGTATTAGTGGATGAAGAAGTGAGTTGAGCCATTGTTTTTCTTCTGGGGCTGAGAAAATCTTCTGACGTAGCGCGGCGCGGTTTAAACTGCCATCTGATAATAAGATGTCGGAGCCAAAGTGTTCTGAGATTGCTTGTAATGCGGGAGAACCAGGAGTAACAACTTCTCTGGCAATAATATCTGCATCAACAAGCGGGACACCAAGGGATGAAAATACATTAGAGATAGTCGTTTTACCGCTACCAATTCCACCTGTGAGTGCAACAATATAATTCATTCTATCCCTTAAAAGATTTCTGATAGCATATGCAAATTGTAACTCAAGGGATGCACATGGGCTATAAACAAACATGTATAATTTCGGTTCTTACAACCCTCGAGAAAAAATAATGATATTGAAAATATGCAAATTAAGCTGTTACATCAAAATAGTACCTAATTGAAAGATAGGCAGGTACATGGCGAGTAGTAGTAAGCCAACAATCACCGCCATAATCAGCATTAATACAGGTTCAAGTAATTGCACTAATTTATCAGCACAGTTGATAAATTGTTCTTGATACCATAACGCTAGATTACCCAAAAATACTTCAAGTTCACCTGATTCTTCACCAATTATGACAAATTGTTTACATAATGGTGGAAAACAGTCTTCTCTTTTCAAGGCACTGCTCATTGGTATCCCTTGCTGGATCTGTCGGTGAAGGCTTTTTATCCCCGTTATAAATAAAGGATGATGCGTTGCATTCAGTGCGCATTCCAGACCGCTGGTTAAGGTTAACCCTGCTTTCTGTGTCATAAACAGAATATGGAATATTTGGCTGGTATGTTGGTAGCTTGTGAGTTTTCTGAAAAGAGGGAGCTTGAGAAGAAGCATTTTTTCCTTTGAGTACAACACCGGGTATCGTAAACGTAGCCAAGAATAGAGGCTGACCAATATTAATATCGTTGTTAAAAATAGTATGCCCCAGTTAATCAGAAAGTCGGATGCTGACAAAACTCCCTGTGTTAATAAAGGAAGTGAGGCATTAAATGCAGAATATACCTGTTTGAATTCGGGCAGGACAACAATCAACATTAGCAAAATGACAAGGACTGTGATGAAGGCGATTATCAAAGGATAGCGATACGCTTTTCGGATCTTTTTATGCAGTATATTTTGTTGTTCTAATCTATCAATGAGTAGTTGGCAGCAGGTTTCGAGTTGGCCGGTTTGCTCTCCTACTGCGATAATTTGGCAAAATAAGGGAGAAAATAATCGGGGATAGTGTTTCAATGCGGTGGAAAATGGCTCTCCCTGGCTGATTTTTTGAATAAGATCTGTCAGTACACATCGCCAAATGATGTTTTTGCATTCTTGCAATAGGATAGTCAGCCCCTGCAACAAAGGGATACCTGATGTCAGTAATGTATTTAGTTGATGGATGAAATGCAGACGATAAGTAATTTCCTTTTCGCTGTAATAAATAAATTTTTTACATTTTATCGTATAAGGTTGTAAATCAAGTTGACTCAGGTACTGGAAAATAGAGTGTTTGTTTCGGCCAATACTTTCTCCTCTTATAATATTTCCTTTTTTATTAACTGCTTGCCATTGATAAATATATTCCATTTTCATTCTGTACTCTCTGCCTTAATATCTATTGGATACGTTTCTTGTCCTGTAATTTGATAAATCTCTTCCAGTGTTGTTGTGCCCTGTTCTACTAATTCCAATCCAGCAGAAAAAAGAGTTGTTTGCTGGTGTAAGATGGGCAGACAGGGAAATTTGTCAGAAGATTTTTCTGATAAAGCTTGCTGGAATTCAGGCTTGATTTCGAGAAATTCATAGATGGCTGTTCTGCCATAATAACCAGAAAAACAGTGTTCACAGCCGACGGCTACCCATTGCTGCACAGTAATTTGTTGTTTTATTTCTCTGTTTTCAAAATGTATGATCGTAGGTTCTTCCATTTTTTGTCGGCAATGAGGGCAAAGTTTGCGAACTAATCGTTGGGCAATAATTAATTTTACACATGATGCAGTGGTATAGCCTGGAATCCCAAGATTTTGCAGGCGAGATAGTGTGTCTATTGTGGAGTTCGTATGCAGGGTGGATAAAACCAGATGGCCTGTTTGAGCGGCTTTCATCGATATTTCAGCCGTTTCGTTATCACGAATTTCACCAACCATGATGATATCAGGATCTTGCCGCAGTAATGCCCGTAAAACCTTAGCGAAATCGAGTCCAATTTTGTTATTTACCTGTGTTTGATTGATGCCCGTTAAAGGAATTTCTACCGGGTCTTCAACACTACAGATATTCTTCTTCGCTTGATTTAAATATTTCAGGCAACTATACAATGTGATAGTTTTACCGCTTCCTGTCGGGCCTGTAACTATAATCATTCCCTGTGGTACACGAAGTTTCTGCTTTAAAAGCTGTAACTGGGACTCAGATAGACCGAGTTGTTCCAATGATAATTGGTGTATGGTGTTTAAAATTCGCAGAACAATTTTTTCTCCATACAGCGTTGGCAAGGTAGATATACGTATTGCATAACTGATTTTGTGATCATTCCAGTTAAATTGCCCATCTTGCGGTTGGCGTTTTTCAGCGATATTAAGTTTTGCCATGATTTTTAAGCGAGCAGGAATACCCGCATTTATTTGAGAAGAGGGTGATGGCATAGAATGCAACACACCATCAACCCGAATGCGTATCCGATAGTTGTATTGAGAAGGCTCAAAATGAATATCTGATGCTCTTTTCTGTATAGAGATTGAGATTGTCTGATTAATTAACTGAATGACAGGCGTATCAATATTTTCGGTATAGCTGTCATTCAATTGTGCATCATTGTGGTTATTATCTGGAATACCTAAGTTTTCTGTTCGATAGATTTCTGTTTCATCATTCTCAGCACAGTAACTTTCTGTACAAGGTATAAATGATCCTTCTTGTGTCAACATGGATTCAATTTTAGCTTTTGGCCAAATATCAAAATTAATTATTGCACCAGAAATAAAACGTAGTGAAGAAATGAATTCTTCATTAGGGGATTGGCTACAGGCAATAGTTATGGTGTAAGCATCCCTTTTTATAATAATTGCCTGATGTTTTTGGCAGAGTTCTTTGATTTTTCTTTCAATTAAAATATTTTCCGTGTTTTCCATTTATTATATTCCTTTGTTGTTTAAATAGATTAATGGTTTTAGTTTGTCCAAATCCCATCTTGGAAAACTGATATTTTTCCATAAGAATGCTTGATCATAGCTTGCAATTATTAACTAATGACTAAATTAATGACTTTTAAAACTTCAGTGTCTCCTGACATTTTATTTTCAATGATTCGTTTTCGGCATTACATACCGTTTGCCAATGTGTAATACCTGTTTTAATGTCCTGAATTGGTTTTAAGATGGCATTGAGTCCATTGAGATTTTGTTTACCAACGATAGTTATTTCTCCCATTTTTACAGTTATGGTACTGATATAACGGCTATTGTGACCAGATGGAATGGATGTATGGCCAGTGTTGCATTCTTTGTGGCTTTCTGTTTCAAAATGGCAAATTTCAACACCGGATTTATAAGGTACAATTGCCTGGAGCACATCGGTTAATGCAGCCTTTTGAATATAGCCTTGATAGCTGGGAATACCAATTGCACCAAGGATAGATACAATTGCCATCACAACCATGACTTCCATTAATGTAAATCCTTGTTGATTCATATTATCTCCTTTTTATTTTCTTCTTTTATGTGTTTTTCTGCATATTCTCTCTATATTTTTTCAGAGCAATGCATGATTTTTAATATGAGTTGGTGCTAATAAGGATGGAGATTTTTTTTAAAAAGAAAATGGTGTTAGTACATTTTGTGGAAATGGTTCGAAAAGATAACTATTGATTACATTTTTTACCGGAAAATTTTCGAGCCTGCTCGCAAGTGAAAGCACGAGCGAAAATATCTTTCGATTGAAAATGCTAACATACTGATCTGTTACATTTTGATCGGTTGTCTTCCAATTTAGTGGAAAAATTAGCGATGAAACAGTTCGATGGAGTAAGAGAATGAAGTTAAATGAAGGGTGGATTGACGATGCCAGAAAAGTTACTTCTCCACATTATGATTTGCGCCCGGAAGGTGAAATCCCATCATTACTTGTCATTCATAACATTAGTTTACCACCTGGTAAGTTTGGCGGGCCGTATATTGATCAGTTATTTATGGGAACGTTGGATCCCGATGAAGATCCTTTCTTTGAAGAGATAAAAGGGCTGCGTGTTTCTGCTCACTGTTTGATTCGCCGGGATGGTGAAGTTGTACAGTATGTTCCTTTCGATAAAAGAGCTTGGCATGCGGGTGTTTCCTGTTATTGTGATCGTGAAACGTGCAATGATTTTTCAATAGGTATTGAGTTGGAAGGGACGGATTACGAACCATTCACTGAAATCCAGTACTTTAAGTTGGTGGAAGTGACTCAGCTAATTATCAAACAATACCCTGATATTCGTAACAATATTACAGGGCACAGTGATATCGCACCGGGTAGAAAAACCGACCCAGGGCCTTATTTTTACTGGGAATATTATCGGCAATTATTGAAGGAGCGAATTGGATGACCCTCTTTATTCTATTGTTAATACTGGCATGGGAACGCATTTTTAAAATGGGAGACCATTGGCAGCTGGAACATTATCTGGCACCTTTTTTTGCCAGAGTAAAATTATATTCACTGTGGGTAAGTTTAGGGATGACCCTTGTGGTTGTTTTTTTGACCTGGAAGCTCATTGAGGTTTTGAGCACAGTGGCTTTTGGTATGCCGGCAATTTTATTGTGCATCATGATTAGTTTGTTATGTATTGGTGCGGGTTCTTTGCGTCATAGTTATCGTGAATATCTCCGAGCCGTGCGTATTGATGATTTAGATCAGCAAAATATGCATCTTACCCATTTGACAATGGGGCAAGGAATTCCATCGAATACAACAAAAGACGAACGATTGCGTGAAATACAGAACGCGTTAATCTGGATTAATTTCCGTTACTATCTTGCTCCAATTTTCTGGTTAGTCGTGATGGGTAAATTTGGCCCGGCAATTTTGATGGGGTATGGTTTTTTGAGAGCTTATCAAGGATGGTCAGCACGATATGGGACTACCGTACAGCGTGCTCAATCAGGTGTTGATGCGCTATTAAATTGTCTGGATTGGATCCCTGCGCGTTTGGCTGGTATAGCTTATGCTCTGTTGGGACATGGCGAAAAGGCATTACCTGCCTGGATTGCATCACTTAGTGACTTGCGGACATCCCAATATAAGGTGGTCAGTCAATTGGCACAATTTGCATTGAGTAAGGAACCTCATCTGGATCTTTTGAATACCCCCCTTGCAGCAGTGAAAATCGCGAAAAAAGCAACATTTACCATTGTGATCATTGTTGCCTTATTGACAATTTATGGGACGTTAACCTAGTTGAGAAATGAGTGGGTATATAAGCTTAGCGAAAGACGCTGTAAGCTTTTGATAGGGCCAAGAACAGTCACTTTGGGGCGTAACATAAAAAAACTCCCGCCAGTGTCAGGTTTGACATATTATGGCGGGAATTGCATGAAAAGGAGCTTTATACCGTCCATCTTTCAGGTTGCTTCTTTGATGGCTGTGAGCATTCACTTGCTACAGTGATGCAACTTGAAATCTATTGGTACATATCAAATTAGCCTGAACCTATTCATCCTTAATAGTTTTTCATCCTGAAAAATTGGAATATTCCCTGAGTTGGAACTTGGTGTGACCACTTGAAGAAAATATCCATAACATTCTTGTTATTCCTGAGGGGAGGGTATTGCGTTCAAAATGTCTTGCTGTTTTTCCTAACCATTCATTTGCCACTGCTGTGTAACTTGAATATGTAGCTCGCAATCTATCCAGTATATTGATTATGTATATCGAACATACAGTAGTGATTCTTTAGTTATGATTGGGAATTAACCATTGGAAATCTTACCAATAACATGATTGTGCTGCTGTTATGTTAAGAGAATATATCCCTTTCCTCTTTCACCATGTGTTACAAACTAATAATAATGTATAAATTTAAATAATAAATAAACGAATGAATTGATATACTAAATAAATTATAACAATAGATAATGAATTTGCGTTCTGCCCTTTAATGCTAACCTATTTTATTGTCTAAAAGTCCCGTTTAGTTATAATTTTCTGATAAAAATTAAAATAATTTGTTAAAATTTGCAGGTTTTTATGATTTAGCCCAAGGTCTTTATAGACAGCTAATCAATACTTTGTTACTTTATGGCCTGTATTCTAAATTGGTATTACCAATTGACTAAATCCCGACTAAATGAAGTCAATTGAATGAGGTTGATTGTCTGGAAGTTAGTCTGAATACCCTGCCAAACAGGGCATAGTTCAAATAACTAATTCACATAGAAATAGTTCGAAAGTAACGTTTACTTACTGAATGGCTTACAGCAAATATGGCTTATAGCAAAATTCGCCAACCAAAGTTATCAGATGTGATTGAGCAACGTCTTGAACACCTCATTCTCGAAGGCTCATTACGTCCTGGAGAAAAACTTCCGCCTGAGCGTGAACTGGCGAAGCAGTTCGAAGTATCACGCCCTTCATTACGCGAAGCCATCCAAAAACTGGAAGCTAAAGGTTTTCTTTTCCGTCGTCAGGGTGGAGGAACGTTTGTACAGAATAATCTCTGGCAAAGTTTCAGTGATCCACTCGCCCAACTTATTGCAGAGAATCAAGAATCACAATTTGATCTCCTGGAAGCGCGTCATGCGCTGGAAGGTATTGCGGCTTATTACGCTGCTCTCAGGGGAACGGATGAAGATTTTAAACGTATTGAGAAAAATCACTTTGCTATCCAAGAAGCACAACAAAGCGGGGATATCAATGCGGAATCAGATGCTGTCCTGCAATATCAACTCGTTGTCACAGAAGCAGCCCATAACGTGGTATTGCTGCATTTATTGCGTTGTATGATCCCGATGCTGGAACAGAATATCCGGCGTAATTTCGAATTCATTTATACCCGTAAAGAAATGCTGGCGGCAGTGAGTAACCATAGGGCAGATATTTTTCACGCAATAATGGCGAGAGAGCCGGAAAAAGCTCGTGAAGCTTCATATCGCCATTTGTCTTTTATAGAAGAAGTTTTATTGGATCTGACTCGTGAGCATACTCGTCGTGAGCGCTCACTAAGACGGCTCCAACAACATCAGGACTAAGAGCCTATCCCCCGGGTCGTCATGGATTAATACAACTCCCAAATGGGATAGATTCTAAACTTGACTGTACAGATCCTGGCTGCTGCGTCTGTACAGTCGTTAGCTCTTTATTTAAGGGTTTTAGCGGCAACATATAGCAGGGCCTATCTTCCGGTCATGACTGACTGAATGTCAAAGGGTATGACCAGAAGATAGGCTCCAAAACAACCATTAGAAATAGATAACAGATAAGGAACACACCATGTCAGATATTTTGAAAAATGACGTGGATCCGATCGAAACTCGCGATTGGTTACAGGCGATCGAATCGGTCATCCGTGAAGAAGGTGTTGAACGCGCTCAATTCTTGATTGATCAGGTTTTGAACGAAGCACGTAAAGGTGGCGTTAACGTTGCGGCTGGTACTGCAAACCGTGATTACATCAACACTATTCCGGTTGAGGATGAGCCGGCTTACCCTGGTAATCTGGATTTGGAGCGTCGCATTCGTTCTGCTATTCGCTGGAATGCGATCATGACCGTTCTGCGTGCATCCAAGAAAGATCTAGAACTGGGTGGTCACATGGCTTCATTCCAGTCTTCCGCTACTGTTTATGAAGTTTGTTTTAACCACTTCTTCCGTGCTCGTAATGAGAATGATGGTGGCGACTTGGTTTACTTCCAGGGTCACATTTCTCCAGGCGTTTATGCACGTGCATTCCTTGAAGGTCGTTTGACTGAAGAGCAGATGAACAATTTCCGTCAGGAAATTGGCGGTAATGGTTTGTCTTCTTACCCACATCCAAAATTGATGCCTGATTTCTGGCAGTTCCCGACTGTTTCAATGGGTCTGGGGCCAATTTCTGCTATCTATCAGGCTAAATTCCTGAAATATCTGGAACACCGTGGCCTGAAAGATACTTCTAAACAAACTGTCTATGCTTTCCTGGGTGATGGCGAGATGGATGAGCCAGAATCCAAAGGTGCGATCACTATCGCAACTCGAGAAAAGCTGGACAACCTAGTCTTCATCATCAACTGTAACCTGCAACGTCTTGATGGTCCAGTAACCGGTAACGGTAAAATTGTTAATGAACTGGAAGGCATTTTCGACGGTGCTGGCTGGCAAGTACTGAAAGTCCTGTGGGGTGAGCGTTGGGATGCACTGCTGCGTAAAGATACCAGCGGTAAACTGGTTCAACTGATGAATGAAACTCTGGATGGCGACTACCAGACATTCAAGTCCAAAAATGGCGCGTATGTTCGTGAGCACTTCTTCGGCCGTTACCCAGAAACTGCGGAATTGGTCAAAGACATGACTGATGACGAAATCTGGGCTCTGAACCGTGGTGGTCACGATCCTAAGAAAGTTTTCGCTGCACTGAAAAAAGCGCAGAAAACTACAGGTAAACCAACTGTAATTCTGGCTCAGACTATCAAGGGTTACGGCATGGGTGATACTGCTGAAGGTAAAAACATTGCTCACCAGGTTAAGAAAATGAACATGGAAGGCGTTCGTCAGTTCCGTGATCGTTTCAATGTGCCTGTATCTGATGAGCAAATTGAAAACCTGCCATACGTGACTTTCGACAAAGACTCTGAAGAATCTAAATATCTGCATGAGCGTCGTAATGCACTGGGTGGTTACCTGCCAAGCCGTCGTGTTAACTTCGACGAAAAACTGGATATCCCAGTTCTGGAAGATTTCAGCTCTCTGCTGGAAGAACAATCTAAAGAAATTTCTACCACTATCGCTTTCGTTCGTGCACTGAATATCATGCTGAAGAATAAGTCGATCAAAGATCGTCTGGTTCCAATCATTGCTGATGAAGCACGTACTTTCGGTATGGAAGGTCTATTCCGTCAGATCGGTATCTACAGCCCGAATGGTCAGCAGTATACTCCGCAAGACCGTGAGCAGGTTGCGTACTATAAAGAAGATTCTAAAGGCCAGATCTTGCAAGAAGGTATCAATGAGCTGGGTGCTGCGTCATCCTGGCTGGCTGCTGCAACTTCATACAGTACCAACAATCTGCCAATGATCCCGTTCTACATCTACTACTCCATGTTCGGATTCCAGCGTATCGGTGATCTGTGTTGGGCCGCGGGTGATCAGCAGGCTCGTGGTTTCCTGATCGGTGGTACTTCTGGCCGTACAACGCTGAACGGTGAAGGTTTACAGCACGAAGATGGTCACAGCCATATTCAGTCTCTGACTATCCCTAACTGTATCTCTTACGATCCAGCGTTCGCTTATGAAGTAGCTGTCATTATGCATGATGGTTTGGAGCGTATGTATGGTGAAAAACAAGAAAATATCTACTATTACATTACTACCCTGAACGAAAACTACCACATGCCAGCAATGCCTGAAGGCGCTGAAGAAGGTATCCGTAAAGGTATCTACAAGCTGGAATGCATGGAAGGCGCAAAAGGTAAAGTTCAGTTGCTGGGCTCTGGTTCCATCCTGCGTCACGTTCGTGAAGCAGCTAAGATCCTGTCTGACGAGTATGATATTGGCGCTGACGTTTACAGCGTAACTTCCTTCACTGAACTGGCTCGCGATGGTCAGGATTGTGAGCGCTGGAACATGCTGCATCCATCAGAAGAACCACGCATTCCTTACATTGCTCAGATCATGAACGACGCACCGGCAGTCGCTTCTACTGACTACATGAAGCTGTTTGCTGAGCAGGTTCGTAACTTCGTACCAGCAAGTGAATTCCGCGTATTGGGTACTGACGGTTTCGGTCGTTCTGACAGTCGTGAAAACCTGCGTCATCACTTTGAAGTTGATGCTTCTTACGTGGTCGTTGCTGCTCTGGGTGAATTGGCTAAACGTGGCAAAGTTGATGTGAAAGTGGTTGAAGAAGCAATCAAAAAATACAACATCAATCCAGAAAAAGTTAACCCACGTCTGGCATAAGAGGTAAAGATTAATGTCTATCGAAATTAACGTACCTGATATTGGTGCAGATGAAGTTGAAGTTACCGAGATTCTGGTGAACGTTGGTGACACAGTAGAAACAGAACAGTCACTGATCACTGTTGAAGGTGATAAGGCCTCCATGGAAGTTCCATCTCCACAGGCGGGTGTGGTTAAAGAAATCAAAGTTGCGGTTGGCGATAAAGTTGAAACCGACAAACTGATCATGATTTTTGAATCCGCAACTGGTGTAGCAGAAGCTGCACCAGTACAGCAGGAAGAGGCTCCGGCAGTAGCGCTTGTAGCGGCTACAGCAGCGGCGTTTGTAGCGGCTGAAAGCAAAGAAGTTGCTGTACCAGATATCGGTGGTGATGAAGTTGAAGTTACCGAAATCATGGTAAAAGTCGGTGACGCCATCACTGAAGAGCAGTCACTGATCACCGTTGAAGGTGATAAGGCTTCTATGGAAGTTCCGGCTCCATTTGCGGGTACAGTGAAAGAGATCAAAATCGCAGCTGGCGATAAAGTAAAAACCGGCTCTCTGATTATGGTATTCGAAGTTGCCGATACAGCACCTGCGGCAGCTCCAGCAGCGACTCCGGCTCCTGCGGCGGAACCTGCGAAAGCAGCACCAGCACCAGCGCCAGTAACCAGCCAGCCAGCAGAAGGCAAAAATGAGTTTGCAGAAAACGATGCTTACGTTCATGCGACTCCAGTTATTCGTCGTCTGGCACGTGAATTTGGCGTAAATCTGGCTAAAGTAAAAGGGACGGGTCGTAAAGGTCGTATCTTGCGTGAAGATGTTCAGGCTTACGTGAAAGATGCAATCAAACGTGCAGAAGCAGCACCTGCGGGTGGTGGTCTGCCGGGTATGTTGCCTTGGCCGAAAGTTGATTTCAGCAAGTTTGGTGAAATCGAAGAAGTTGAAATGAGCCGTATCCAGAAAATCTCCGGTGCTAACCTGAGCCGTAACTGGGTAATGATCCCTCACGTTAACCTGTTCGATGAAGCGGATATCACTGAGGTTGAAGAATTCCGTAAGCAGCAGAACAAAGAAGCTGAGAAGAAACAGCTTGGCGTGAAGATCACTCCGCTGGTATTCGTTATGAAAGCGGCTGCGAAAGCACTGGAAGCAATGCCTCGCTTTAACAGCTCTATCTCCGAAGATGGCCAGAAGCTGATCCTGAAAAAATACGTTAACATCGGTATCGCGGTTGATACACCTAACGGTCTGGTTGTTCCTGTATTCAAAGATGTTAATAAGAAAGGCATCGTTGAACTATCAAGAGAATTGGCAGAAGTATCTAAGAAAGCGCGTGCTGGTAAGCTGACTGCTTCCGATATGCAGGGTGGTTGCTTTACTATCTCAAGCCTGGGTGGTATCGGTACAACTGGTTTTGCACCAATCGTGAACGCACCAGAAGTGGCAATTATGGGGCTGTCCCGTTCTTCTATGAAGCCGGTCTGGAATGGCAAGGAATTCGTTCCTCGTCTGATTCTGCCTATGTCTCTGTCTTTCGACCACCGTGTGATCGATGGTGCAGATGGTGCTCGTTTCATCACTTACATTAATCAATTGATGAGCGATATTCGCCATCTGGTGATGTAATGCGAAGGCCGGTAAATATGCCGGCCTAATAATTATGATCGTGACAGGTATTTTATACTTGCATCTGGCAGGTTGCGATTTCTGTCACGTTTACGCGCTTTTCAGGTTATTTACAATTCTGTAAACTGCTCGCGGTGTGTACGTCCCGGTGGAATATGTTTTTTTCGTCTGACCCGCCGGACAAATAATTAAGAGGTCATGATGAGTACTGAAATTAAAGCCCAGGTAGTGGTGCTTGGAGCAGGCCCGGCAGGGTATTCTGCTGCTTTCCGTTGTGCAGATTTAGGTTTGGATACCGTTCTGGTTGAGCGCTACTCTACTCTAGGTGGTGTTTGCCTTAATGTGGGTTGTATCCCATCTAAAGCATTGCTTCACGTTGCAAAAGTGATTGAAGAAGCAAAAGCGCTGTCACAACACGGTATCGTGTTTGGTGAGCCACAAACTGATATTGATAAAATCCGTCTCTGGAAAGAAAAAGTTATTTCCCAGTTGACAGGTGGTCTGGGCGGCATGGCTAAGGGCCGTAAAGTTAACGTTGTTAACGGTGTTGGTAAATTTACAGGTGCTAACACTCTGGTAGTAGAAGGCGGGAACGGCACAACAACGATTAATTTTGATAATGCCATTATCGCAGCGGGTTCACGCCCAATTCAACTGCCATTCATTCCACATGATGACCCTCGCGTATGGGATTCTACCGATGCACTGGAACTGAAAACTGTTCCGGGACGCTTGTTGGTTATGGGCGGGGGTATTATCGGCCTGGAAATGGGTACTGTTTACCACGCTCTGGGTTCTCAGATCGACGTGGTGGAAATGTTCGATCAGGTTATTCCTGCTGCGGACAAAGACGTTGTTAAAGTGTTCACTAAGCGTGTCAGCAAGAAATTCAACCTGATGCTGGAAACTAAAGTGACCGCTGTAGAAGCTAAAGAAGATGGCATCTACGTGACAATGGAAGGTAAAAAAGCACCAGCAGAACCTCAGCGATATGATGCGGTTCTGGTTGCTATCGGCCGTGTACCAAACGGTAAACTGATCGATGCTGGCAAAGCGGGTGTTGCTGTTGATGACCGTGGTTTTATCCATGTTGATAAGCAAATGCGCACTAACGTACCTCATATCTTCGCTATCGGTGATGTCGTTGGTCAGCCAATGTTGGCACACAAAGGTGTTCATGAAGGTCATGTTGCAGCAGAAGTTATCTCTGGTAAAAAACATTACTTCGATCCAAAAGTTATTCCATCTATCGCGTACACTGAACCAGAAGTTGCATGGGTTGGTTTGACTGAGAAAGAAGCAAAAGAGAAGGGCATCAGTTACGAAACTGCGACTTTCCCATGGGCTGCTTCTGGTCGTGCGATCGCATCTGACTGTTCAGATGGTATGACTAAACTGATTTTCGATAAAGAAACCAATCGTATTATCGGTGGTGCTGTTGTTGGTACTAACGGTGGCGAACTGCTGGGTGAAATTGGTCTGGCTATCGAAATGGGTTGTGATGCAGAAGATATTGCTCTGACTGTTCATGCTCACCCAACACTGTATGAATCAATCGGTATGGCTGCGGAAATGTACGAAGGCAGCATCACTGACTTGCCAAACCCTAAGGCGAAGAAAAAGAAATAATTCTTTATAGTTTGCAGTAGGTTAGCAAAGATATTAAACGGCTTCCAAAGATGGGAGCCGTTACTTACAATATATGGCATTGCCAATTAAATAAAGAGCGGGATTTAGTTAATCGATAGCCATTAGGGATAACACTCCAGCGATTGCTTATTCTAGGGTCCAAACGCATTTCAACGGCTCCAAAATTAGAATTGCCTGTAAATACAAAACATAATCGTTGATAAATCGGTATGGCATAGCGCTCAGCGTAGAGTTTCAATATGCCTGAATGATTTAACGAAATGGAAAAATTCACCGCATGTTCAATCAGTAAACTTCCATATCCTTGACCGCCGGGATAGGTCAATATATATCCTATTAGATCAGCGGTATCGTGTGAAATTACTGACGATGCTGGAATGAATATCATGATGCCAACCGGTTCAGGAGCACAAAAACAGACAAAATAACGATGCGTATTTATATTTCCTCCGATACTTGCATTAGTATAAATATTGTTTATTGAATTTGCCGTGTTGATAAATGATTGGTGTCTTCTCATATCGGGGTGAGCCAAAGCCTCATTTCGCTTTAACCCGTTCAGTGCTGATATCATGCCTTCTTTGGAAACTTCTTTGATAATCGTTTTATAATCGGGATAACTTCTTTCTTCAAGGATGGGGCTTAAATGAGAAGTAGATGGTATATCATTTCTTATTGGGATATTTGGCATAATATCCTCCATGATGACGCATTTTGTGTAACATTTGGTATTTTTTACTATTGCCTGACGGTATTTATTGCTTTTTTAGGCTAAAATAGCAACAAACAGCATTTAGTACTTTAATACACCTTTTAAGCTCATATATCCAGAATCTTATCACGGTCCAATGTTGATTTTATGTGAATGAATTAACATGCCATTCAAATTTTGGTATGCTAATTGCTCGAAGCTCGGCATAATTTTATTAGTGTTATGTGAGCAAAATCCTCTGACCTGGCATCCTTGATGGTCATTTCATGGTGATCGTTACCGGATGCAGACAGCCGGGCATATAAAATGACAATGAGAGCGAGGAGTAAGTCGTGCTAGAAGAATACCGCAAGCACGTAGCCGAACGTGCAGCGCAAGGCATCGTCCCTAAGCCATTAGACGCAGCTCAAGCAGCCGCGCTGGTCGAATTACTAAAGAACCCAACTCAAGGTGAAGAAAATTTTCTGTTAGACCTGCTGACAAACCGTGTTCCCCCCGGTGTTGATGAGGCGGCCTATGTAAAAGCTGGTTTCCTTGCTGCGATCGCTAAGGGTGAAACAACTTCACCACTTGTTACGCGGGAAAAAGCCATTGAGTTATTAGGAACCATGCAGGGTGGGTACAATATTCATGCTTTGATTGACGCTCTCGATGATGAAAAATTGGCTCCAATTGCAGTGAAGGGGTTATCCCATACTTTGCTGATGTTTGACAGTTTCTATGATGTGGAAGAAAAAGCGAAAGCAGGTAATCCACATGCTCAACAAATTATCCAGTCATGGGCAGATGCGGAATGGTTCCTGGAACGCCCTGAACTGGCAGAAAAAATTACAATTACTGTCTTTAAAGTCACCGGTGAAACTAACACCGATGATCTTTCTCCTGCACCAGATGCGTGGTCACGTCCAGATATTCCATTACATGCCCTGGCAATGTTGAAAAACGCCCGTGAAGGTATCGAGCCTGATCAGGCGGGTGCCGTTGGCCCAATCAAGCAAATTGAAGAACTCAATAAAAAAGGTCATCCTCTGGCGTATGTAGGGGATGTAGTGGGTACAGGCTCTTCCCGTAAATCTGCTACAAACTCCGTATTGTGGTTTATGGGGGAAGATATCCCGTTTGTACCAAACAAACGTGGCGCTGGTGTTGTATTGGGTGGAAAGATTGCACCAATCTTTTTTAACACAATGGAAGATGCTGGCGCATTGCCGATTGAGGTAGATGTTTCCAAACTCAATATGGGTGATGTTATTGATATCTACCCTTATAAAGGTGAAATTCGTCATCACAATACTAATGAAGTGTTGGCGACGTTTGAACTGAAAACTGATGTACTGATTGATGAAGTACGCGCAGGCGGTCGAATTCCATTAATTATCGGCCGTGGTCTGACAGCTAAAGCTCGTGAATCTTTAGGATTGTCACACAGTGATATTTTCCGTCAGGCAAAAGCGGTTGAGAAGAGCAGTCGTGGTTTCTCGCTGGCACAGAAAATGGTTGGCCGTGCTTGTGGTACTACTGGGATCCGTCCGGGAGAATACTGTGAACCGAAGATGACTTCTGTCGGCTCTCAGGACACCACTGGCCCAATGACTCGTGATGAATTGAAGGATTTGGCTTGCCTTGGTTTCTCGGCAGATCTGGTTATGCAGTCATTCTGCCATACAGCGGCTTATCCAAAACCTGTTGATGTGACGACTCATCATACTTTGCCTGATTTCATCATGAACCGTGGTGGTGTATCCCTGCGTCCGGGAGATGGAATTATCCATTCATGGTTAAACCGTATGTTATTGCCGGACACTGTAGGTACAGGTGGCGATTCTCATACTCGTTTCCCTATCGGTATCTCTTTCCCGGCGGGTTCTGGGTTAGTGGCATTTGCCGCTGCGACGGGGGTTATGCCGTTGGATATGCCTGAGTCTGTATTAGTTCGTTTTAAAGGCAAAATGCAACCAGGTATAACCTTACGTGATCTGGTTCATGCAATTCCTTACTACGCGATTCAGCAAGGTTTGTTGACTGTAGAGAAAAAAGGTAAGAAAAATATTTTCTCTGGCCGCATTCTGGAAATTGAAGGTTTGCCGGAACTCAAAGTTGAGCAGGCATTTGAGTTGGCAGATGCATCCGCAGAACGTTCCGCAGCAGGCTGTACGATCAAACTGGATAAAGCACCGATCATTGAATATCTGCAATCCAATGTTGTATTGCTGAAATGGATGATTGCAGAAGGTTATGGTGATCGCCGGACATTAGAGCGCCGTATCATCGGTATGGAAAATTGGTTGAAAGATTCACAATTACTGGAAGCAGATGCAGATGCAGAATATGCAGCAGTGATTGAAATTAATTTGGATGACATCAAAGAGCCTATTTTGTGTGCACCAAATGATCCGGATGATGCTCGCCTGTTATCAGAAGTTGCCAACAATAAAATTGATGAAGTATTTATCGGCTCTTGCATGACGAATATTGGTCATTTCCGTGCGGCTGGTAAGTTATTGGATCAACATAAAGGCCAGTTACCGACCCGCCTGTGGGTTGCTCCTCCAACGAAAATGGATGCTGCTCAACTGACAGAAGAGGGTTATTACAGTGTCTTTGGTAAGAGTGGGGCGCGTATTGAGATCCCTGGTTGTTCACTGTGTATGGGAAATCAGGCTCGGGTTGCAGATGAAGCGACGGTGGTATCCACTTCTACGCGTAACTTCCCAAACCGTTTAGGCGCGGGAGCCAATGTATATCTGGCATCTGCGGAGTTGGCTGCTGTGGCTGCATTGTTGGGTCGTCTGCCAAAGCCAGAAGAGTATCTGCAATTCATGGCTAAGGTTGATGAAACAGCGGCAGATACTTATCGTTATCTCAATTTTGATCAATTGAACCAATATACCGAAAAAGCAGATGATGTGATCTTCCAAACTGCTGTGTAAAAAATATATTGCAAAGACATGGGAGGCGGAGGCCTCCCTTTTTTATGTCTGTTTTTTGTGGCAAATTTTGTGTCAGTTTGTGGACAGCCTCTGAGGTGGAAATCGGAAATGTTTAAAATCCAGATGTGGCTGATATAACAAAAATGTGGAGGTATGTGATGGAATATGAATTTATGCAGGATGTCACTGGTCAGGTGATAACAAATTTCTCAATGGATCATGAAGCTATTGGTCACTGGTTGAATGAGGAAGTGAAAGGCGATTTGAGGGTTCTAGATAAAATAATTTCAGCATTGACGGATATAAAAGGTAGCGAACGTCAGTGGCAATTGAACGGTCATGAATACACACTGTTAATGAGTGAAGAAGAAATTATGATCAGAGCTAATCAACTCCAGTTTGATACAGAGATGCTGGAAGAGGGTATGAGCTACTATGATAATGAGAGCCTGGCACTTTGCGGTACAGATGATTTTATCGATATGTTGGTCATTTACAGAGATTTTGTTTTGCAAAACAATTAAAGGTAAGTGTTTATGTTCAACCAATGGCAGCTTTCTGCCATAATCGATATTTCATCACTTTTGTGTGACGTATTTGTGTGACATCGTATTGACTTTTTATTTATAAACAGGAACCTATGCTGTTAAGAGATTCTTCCCGGCAGGTTCCAACAAAAAAGGTAGGCTTTTATGGAAGAGATCAATCTATCAGGTGAGATTGGTAAGGCAGCTAATTGGCTTGTCAGTAATCAAAATCTACTTATCCAATATGCAGTGAATATTGTGTTTGCCATTTTAATTCTGATTGTAGGTTTGGCTGTTGCCAAACTGGCAAATAAAGCAGTGAAACGAATCATGACGCTACGTGGTATTGATGCGACTATTTCTGACTTTTTGTCAGCAATAATTCGTTATGCCATCATCGCGTTTACTATTGTTGCAGTGCTTGGAAAATTAGGTGTTCAGACCGCCTCTGTGATTGCCGTTATTGGTGCCGCAGGTTTGGCTGTCGGTCTGGCATTACAGGGTTCACTGTCAAACTTTGCCGCTGGTGTGTTGTTGGTAATTTTCCGTCCACTCCGTACTGGTGAATATGTCATTATTGGTGCAGTAGAAGGAACGGTTGTCCAAGTACAAATTTTCTCCACAACATTACGTACTACGGATGATCGTATTATTGTGATCCCTAACGGAAAGATTATTGCGGACAATATTATCAATACCAGCCGTGAACCAAACCGCCGTACTCAGATAATGGTCGGTGTAGCTTATGACGCTGATATTGATGAAGTAAAGAAAGTGTTGGGTGACGTCATCAAAGCTGATAAGCGCATTCAGCATGAGAAAGGTGTCACTATTCGGTTGCATGAAATGGCACCCTCATCACTCAATTTTATTGTGCGTGTGTGGACAACTAATGGAGATGCTTGGAGCGTTTACTGGGATCTGATGGAAAACTTCAAACGAGCTTTGGATAAACACAATATTGGTATTCCTTTCCCACAAATGGATGTTTATCTGCATCAACAGCAAGTTGCTCTACAGAAGAAAACGGATCAATAATCAATATACTTGGTGTGAGAAATAGAAGTACTCTCACACTAAGTCAGCACTGCTTAAATAGCTTGGGCGTGTCACTCTTTCTGCTCTATTTCTTCCAATACCTTTTAATTGCTCGATAAGTTTCTTTAATGATAGATAAGAAATATTCATTTCTACTAATGAATGAATTTTCCTAATATGCAGATAGAACTTATCTGATTGAATAAATATTAGGAATTTTTGCATGTTTTCAACATTGATTCAGGGCTTTTTTCTCAGTGCTGCGATGATTATTCCACTTGGACCACAAAATGTTTTTGTGATGCAGCAGGGTAGTAAAAAACGGTTTCATTTGATGAGTGCAGCATTATGTTCTGTCAGTGACATTATTCTTATCATGGCAGGAGTCTTTGGTGGTAGTGCCTTGCTTGGGCAGTCAGCGTTTCTGCTGCAAGCTGTGACATGGGGAGGCGTTGCATTTTTGCTATGGTACGGATGGGGAGCTTTTCGGCTAGTATTATCAGCAGATATTGCATTCTCCAGTACAGAAGCTCTGGCTCAAAGCCGCTGGCGGGTAATTGTGACATTATTTGCAGTAACCTGGTTGAATCCTCATGTTTATCTGGATACTTTCGTTGTATTAGGTAGCGTTGGAGGACGATTATCAGCAGAACACAGGCCGTGGTTTACTGTCGGTGCAGTTGCCGCATCCATCAGTTGGTTTTTCGCATTGGCTATTCTGGCTGCATGGTTTTCACCGATTCTTAATCAGCCACGATCTCAGCGCATCATTAACTTATTTGTTGGTTGTGTGATGTGGTATATCGCATGGAATTTGTTTAAGCAAGGATTACAGATTTTTAATTAAATTAAACATTTCTTTATAATTTAAATGCTTCTTTATAATTCAAACTGTTCTTTATAAATATGGTTCTTTATAAAAATAGTGTGCTAATGTTTCTGAAAGAAACTTGTCTTAATGTGAGAATTCTGTAGAAAATACTTATTTATTTGCTGTATACCTGATAGATAAAGGGTATATCCGAAAGGAGGTTTTAGTGAAACGTAACTCACTGATATTTGCTGTTATGTTAGCTGTAGGTAGTTTGTCATGTATGACGGCTTCGGCTGCGGAATTACCATCCACTCCGCATATATCAACTTCTGGAAATTCGACAATCAAAGCGGCTCCAGATATGGCGACTTTGTTGATCCATGTGAAAGTGAGTCAGAAAAGTGCGGCAGATACAAAGAAAAAAGTTGATGAGCGTGTTGCGAAATATTTTGATTTTTTGAAAGCAAATGGTATCGAAAAGAAAGATATTAATGCTGCTAATATACGTACTCAGCCAGAATATCAGTATGATCAGAAAACAGGCAAATCAACTCTTACGGGATATAACGCTTCCCGCGCAGTTGAAGTTAAAGTTCGTAAGTTGGATCAACTGAATACACTTTTGGATGGAGCCTTGAGAGCGGGATTAAATGAAATTAATTCTGTACAGTTCAGCGTAGCCGATCCTCAGCGCTATCGTGATGAAGCCAGACAGAAAGCAATTGCGAATGCGATTCAACAGGCAACCGAATTGGCAAAAGGTTTTAACAGTAAATTAGGTTCCGTATATAGCATCACTTATCGTCCACCTGAAGCAGTGCCTTTTCCAATGAGTCGGCTGCAATTCAAATCAGCTCTAATGTCTGCGGCTTCTGCGGAAAATTCAGCCGATGAAACTTATGAACCGCAGAGCATAGAGTTTTCTGATCATGTTGATGCAGTTTTTGAATTACAGCGTTAATTAGCTTCATTATCTTCCTGACGTAACGTCTGGCGTCCTAGTTTTAACAGGGCGTCAGTCACTTTTCTCATAGCGCTGCTTTCCGGGGCAAAGCGATGCCAGTAAAGCATACGGCGTTGACACAGACCGGGTGTTAAATCAACCAATTCACCTGCCTTCAATTCTTTGTCGATTTGTAAATGGGGGATCATACAACATGTCGATCCTTGTCTTGCCAATTGAACGAAAGCTTCGGACGAGTTAACGATATGGCAAGGCACACTGCCCGGTGATAAATCAAAATATTGCTGTAAAAAGGCCTGATGCATATCATCCAAATGGTCGAATGCAACAGCAGGCGCTTTCAGTAAAGCTGAGCGAGTTACCCCATTGGTGAAAAAACGTTCAGCGAATTTAGGAGAAGCGACGAACAGATAATCAAGAGCACCTAATTTATCCACCAGACAGCTTGGTAGGGGTTGTGATTGAATACTGATTGCACCAACAACTTCCCCGCGCCTCAAGCTTTCTTGTGTACGTGTTTCGTCTTCCACCTGAATATTGAGCCGGATAGGCAAATCAGAGAGCACGGGATGAAGGGCCGGTAAGAGCCAGGTTGCCAGACTATCCGCATTGACGGCAAGAGAGAGCAACAGAGGAGTCTCATTTCCATTTTCATCACCGAGCCATTGTGCTTCGAGCAACTCTACCTGATGTAATAACGCAAGCAGTTTTTGCCCTTGCTCTGTCGGGCGGGGGGGAACGGTACGAACCAATAACGGTTGACCGAATAAGTTTTCTAATTGCTTGATACGTTGGGATACTGCGGATTGAGTGATACAAAGCTTTTGTGCTGCACGTTCGAAACCGCGTTCACGGATCACGGCATCCAACGCTTGTAGGGATCGGTAATCAGGGCGTTTCATTGAAAATCAGGCTCTCCATTTTTACTCTTCTCTTTGATTATCAGGGCACTAGATTGCGTGTTCAAAATTGTGTGTTCAGAAATTGTTGTTGACTCAAAAATATATTGTGTGCTCAAAAGATTTTTGGGTCTAGGGAGCACTATGCCATATTTTTTCACAGGATAAGATAAAATATTGTTTATACTGGCGGCTGGATTTTTCTTGTAATTGATTATAGGCAGTAATTGATATGACACAGGACGAACTGAAAAAAGCGGTAGGTTGGGCAGCACTGGAGTATGTCAGACCAGGAACAATTGTTGGGGTTGGTACAGGTTCAACAGCATCCCATTTTATTGATGCGTTGGGTACAATGAAAGACAAAATTGAAGGTGCAGTATCCAGCTCGGAAGCATCGACAGAGAAATTGAAAAGTCTTGGCATTCCTGTGCTTGATTGTAATGAAGTTGATTCTTTGGACATTTATGTTGATGGTGCTGATGAAATCAATGGCAACATGCAGATGATTAAAGGTGGTGGAGCTGCACTGACCAGAGAGAAAATCATTTCTGCTGTGGCAAAGAAATTCATTTGTATTATTGATGAATCCAAGCAGGTTGATATATTGGGTAAATTCCCGTTACCGATTGAAGTTATTCCGATGGCACGTGCTTATGTTGCCCGTGAGTTGGTGAAATTAGGGGGAACTCCGGTTTACCGTCAGAACGTTGTCACTGATAATGGTAATGTCATTTTAGATGTTCACAATCTTGCTATTCTTAACCCAATCGAATTAGAAAACAAAATTAATGCTATTGCTGGTGTAGTAACTGTTGGCTTATTTGCTAATCGTGGTGCGAATGTCGTACTGATTGGTACAGCTAATGGTGTAAAAACGATTGCAGAGTAATTATTAGTTGGGGGCAGAATACTCTGCCCTTAAAAAAATTTCAGATTTATATTCAAAAAATAAAATTCAGATATATATATTGTATATTTGTCTAATTATAACTCAAAGTTCTATATTTATCTCGTAACTAAAATTTTTACTTTGCATAACAACTTTTTTACTGTTTCTTATGCTGTTTTACAGGCAAACGATTGTATTGCTGTTGACGTTTTTTTTGTTATTTTAGTGAAACCTATCGGCATTACGAAAATTAGTACAAATAAGGCGGATAAATGGTTAAGGTATCTTTAGAAAAAGATAAAATTAAGTTTCTGTTGCTGGAAGGTGTTCATCAGAGCACAGTAGACAATTTGCGGGCAGCAGGGTACAGCAATATTGAGTATCATAAGGGCGCATTAGAACCGGAAGAACTGAAAGAAGCGATCCGCGATGCCAGATTTGTGGGGATCCGTTCCCGTACTCAGTTAACCGAAGAAATTTTTGCTGCCGCTGAAAAATTGGTTGCAGTTGGATGTTTCTGCATTGGAACTAATCAAGTTGATCTGAACGCCGCAGCAAAACGCGGTATTCCCGTATTTAACGCTCCATTCTCCAATACACGCTCAGTGGCTGAAATGGTATTGGGAGAGCTGCTGCTGCTATTGCGTCGTGTTCCAGAAGTTAATGCCAAAGCTCACAAAGGAGAATGGAACAAACAGGCTGCGGGTTGTTATGAAGCACGTGGCAAAAAATTAGGCATTATCGGTTACGGTCATATCGGTTCACAACTTAGTGTTCTGGCTGAAAATATCGGTATGAATGTCTATTTCTTTGATATTGAACATAAACTACCGCTGGGGAACGCCCAACAAGTTCATCACTTATCTGAATTGTTAAATATGAGTGATGTCGTGAGCCTGCATGTTCCTGAAACATCTTCAACTAAAAATATGATTGGTGCGGCAGAATTAGAGCGGATGAAACCAGGTTCAATTTTAATCAATGCTTCACGCGGTACTGTTATTGATATTCCTGCGTTAGTTGAAGCGCTAGAAATTGGGCACATTGCCGGCGCTGCAATTGATGTATTCCCCGTGGAGCCAGCAACCAACAACGAGCCTTTCGTCTCCCCATTAATCAAATTTGACAATGTATTGCTGACGCCACATATCGGTGGATCCACACAAGAAGCGCAACAGAATATTGGTTATGAAGTCGCCGGAAAATTGGTCAAATATTCTGACAACGGTTCTACACTGTCGGCGGTTAATTTCCCGGAAGTTTCACTGCCAGTACATGCTAAGGATACTAATCGATTACTGCACATCCATGAAAACCGTCCGGGTATCTTAACCAGCATCAACCAGGTTTTCACCGATCAGGAAATCAATATTGAAGCACAATACCTGCGTACTGAAGGTGATATTGGTTATGTGGTTATCGATATCATGACGCAAAATCCGGCCCAGGCTGAATTAGTTTTGCAACAATTGAAGGCCTTACCTGGCACGATCCGCTCCCGTCTACTTTACTAAGGCGAGCTGTACTTAAGTGAATAAGTAAGTTAGGTGAAAAACACGTAACCAAATAAAATAAGGGCTATTGAAGAAACAATAGCCTTTGGACTAATCTGCTAAACTCAATCCCCTGCAATTATTACGACCAATGCCATATTTTTTCTGGTGTGATAATTTCCGGTAACGGAATATCCCAGCTTGTGCTGGGCAGCGTATTAACTAACTGAAAATTGTGTACTAGCCCAATCGGATAAAAATTTTGCTGTTGCCATTTGGCTAGTGTTCTGTCGTAGAACCCTCCTCCCATGCCTAACCGTTGCCCTGTATGATCGAAAGCAACCAGAGGGATAAACATAATATCCAGTTCAGAGATAGGTAAAACCTGTCTGACGTCTAGTCGCGGCTCTTCTATATTAAAGTGGTTTTGGACAAGAGGAGTATCAGGTTGATAATGCAAGAATAATAGGTGATTCCGGCTGAAAGGATGCAATACCGGTAGGTAAACCTGTTTATTTTGCTGCCAAAGTTGTTGAATCAATGGACGTGTATCTAGTTCTCCATCAAAAGAGAGATACAGGGCAATTTTTTTCGCTTGGAGGATCCTTGGATGAACTATGACTCGCTCGGCAGCCTGTAGAGCAAATTGCAGTTGTTGTTCAGGGGAAAGGCTTTTACGCAGTTGTCGGATTTTTTGTCTGATGCTTTTTCGGAGAGAGAAAAAAGAATCTGATTGCATGATACCTACCTATTTAGTAGTGCAGAAAAGGATACAAAACAGATAGATAGGATTCTCCAAGATGCCGTTACAGGTGGTAACCCTTGAACCCTTGGTTCAAGGTGAACGTGGAGTCGCCCCTATTAGGCTTCTTGGTCTGGCCAAGCATGCTCACAAGGAACGGAATACCACATTCTATAGATATGAAATATCGGCTCAGGGGACTTCCCTGCACACGAACACCTCAGAGAAAATTTTTTACTACTTAAACCATTAGCAGAGAACCATTAAATCAGGAACCTACCCATTTGGTTTTAAGCAACATCATGCAACCTATTGTATGGAACTAAATGGAGAAAGCAACTGGTTATATTCATCTATCGTGACTACTGCCTGATTTATCAACAAAGATCTGTTTATTAACAGGTAGGCGGTCAGCTAATTTTGTTACCTTGCTCTAATAAGGCTTGCTCAATAGTCTGCTGGAGCATTTTAATTTTCTGTTCCATATTATAGGAATAATCACGGGTTTTCATTTTTTCTTGTGCTAACTCGTGACAGATATTCAGTGCCACAATAAAAACCAGTTGCTCAGTGTTAGTCACTCTGGTGCGTTCTTTGAGGTTATGCAAACGCTGATCAAGTTCCTCCGCCGCAGCTTGTAATGCTTCTATCTGCTCCGGTGGACAATTGACACGTAATGACCGCCCAAAAATCTGAATATCTACTGGTTGTGCAGACATGACACCTTCCTGATTTATTACTGTATCGATACCTTTGTTGATACCTTAATTCTGTTATACGTCCCTCATCTTTCAAGTTGTTATGTTATAGCTGCAACTCGAAATTTATTGGGGGTAAAAAAACATATTTTGGTATAAAAATAAGGCCGACACCAATCATTATCATACAATACCAAAAGACAACCTGATTATGTTGTCTGGTATAGCGACTCCCCTTGATGGTAGCATAGCATGAACTTATATCGCCAACGATGATCAATATACATGTCTATACAAAACTCATTACCTAATTATCAATCATTTGATGAAATTTTGCATCAACAGTCCGTTGCACTGACAGCCGCAGAAATGCATGGCTTAATAAGTGGTTTATTATGTGGTGGAAATCACGACAGTAGCTGGCAGACTCTTGTACATGATCTCACTAATGATGGCTTTGCATTTTCACAGACACTCGCACAGCCAATCAGAGAATTGTATGAAGTCACTTTCGAATCATTGGATGATAGTAACTTTAATTTTAATTTACTACTTCCTGATGATGAAGCTGGTGTCTTTGCATGTGCTGACGCGTTGGCAGGATGGGTAAACCATTTCCTGTTGGGATTGGGGGTTGTAGATCCAAAAATAACAGAAAAAAAAGAAATTCAGGAAGTTATTACTGATTTACGTAATATAGGTATGCTGGGATACGACGAAAGCGAATATCAAGAAGAGCTATCTCAGGCACTGGAAGAAGTATTGGAATATGTCCGTGTTGCAGTGCAGCTCTGTTACATTGCACTAGCGACGCCCAAAAAAGCAGGCAATACAACGAAAAAAGATGAAAAACCAACGCTGCATTGATTGGTAATTAACTAATTAATAATAACGAGATTGCAGGAGAGGGTATGACTAAACAAGAATATTTATCCCGTCGTCAGGCATTATTGTCAAAAATGGCACCAGCCAGTGCGGCCATTATTTTTGCGGCTCCGCCTGCGACACGCAACTCAGATAGTGAATATTCTTATCGTCAGCACAGTGATTTTCTTTACCTGACCGGGTTTAATGAACCAGAAGCTGTTCTTATTCTTATTAAAAGCGATGAAACTCACAACCACAGTGTGTTGTTTAATCGAGTGCGTGATCTCACCGCAGAAATCTGGTTTGGTCGTCGGCTTGGGCAGGAAGCTGCTCCAGAAAAACTGGGGGTGGATCGTGCTCTGCCATTTAATGATATTGATGAACAACTCTACCTCTTGCTGAATGGGTTAGATGTGGTTTATCACTCTCAGGGGGAATTTGAATATGCTGATAAGATCGTATTCAGTGCTCTGGATAAGTTACGTAAGAATAGTTGCCGTAATCTCAGCGCCCCATCAATAATAGCAGACTGGCGTCCATGGCTGCATGAAATGCGCTTGTTTAAATCAGAAGCTGAATTGGAAATCATGCGCAAAGCCGGGAAAATCAGTGCTCAGGCACACACCAGAGCTATGAGAAACTGCCGCCCGGATATGTTTGAATATCAGCTTGAAGCTGATATTCACCATGAATTTACTTATCACGGTGCGCGCTACCCTGCTTATAACACCATTGTTGGTACAGGAGAAAATGCTTGTATCCTGCATTACACAGAAAACGACCGTCGTATGAAAGATGGCGATTTAGTGTTGATCGATGCAGGTTGTGAATATGAAGGGTATGCGGGGGATATTACGCGGACGTTTCCGGTTAATGGCAAATTTACCCGTCCTCAACGAGAAATTTATGACATTGTGCTGAAATCCATCAATGTCTCCCTTGAACTTTATAAACCGGGTACTAGCATTCGTGAAGTGACTGAGCAGGTTGTGCGCATCATGGTTGAAGAGCTGGTTAAACTAGGCATTATGCATGGTGAAGTGGAATATTTGATCGAGACCAATGCCTATCGTCAATTTTTCATGCATGGTTTAAGTCATTGGCTGGGGCTGGATGTCCACGATGTGGGGCATTACGGTGTTGATCGTGATCGCATTCTGGAACCTGGCATGGTACTGACTGTTGAGCCGGGGCTGTATATCGCACCGGATGCTGATGTGCCGTCGGAATACCGTGGTATTGGGATCCGCATTGAAGACGATATTGTGATTACAGAATCAGGCAATGAGAATTTGACTGAGTATGTCGTTAAAGATCCTGATGAAATTGAAGCACTGATGGCACAGGCAAAACAGGGTTACAGTAATCAGGAAGTCAAGTCATAATGAGCGTGATTATCGTGGGAGGAGGGATGGCTGGTGCAACATTAGCGCTTGCTATTTCTTCTTTGAGTCGGGGGCAGTTGCAAGTCTCTTTAGTTGAAGCAGCAGAGCCAACACAGGAACATCCGGGTTTTGATGCAAGGGCGATTGCCTTAGCTTATGGTACATGTCAGCGTTTGAGCCAGATAGGTGTCTGGTCTGCACTGAAAGGTTGTGTGACCCCAATTACTCACGTTCATGTCAGTGACCGTGGTTGTAGTGGTTTTGTCAATATCCGGACTGACGATTATGACATTCCGGCATTGGGTCATGTTATTGAGCTGCACGATGCTGGAAACAGTCTGTTTGATTTATTAAGACAGGCACCTAATATCAAACTTTATTGTCCGGCTAAAGTGAATTCTGTTGAGCGGCTGGACACTTCAGTTTCTATTATCTTGAATAGTGGCGAAAAAATTACGGGAAAACTGTTGATAGCAGCGGACGGAAGCCAGTCTTCCGTAGCAAAAGCTTGTAATATCCCGTGGCAGCGGCAGGATTACGGTCAGGTTGCCATCATTGCCAATGTTCTGACATCTGAACATCCCCGAGGCCGGGCATTTGAGCGTTTTACTGAACATGGCCCATTGGCACTGTTGCCAATGTCAGAAGGGCGCAGCTCTTTAGTCTGGTGTCATCCATTGGATAAATGGGCGGAAATTAATCAGTGGGAAGATGCCGAGTTTCGCCATCAACTGCAAAAAGCGTTTGGCTGGCGGCTGGGGAAAATGTTGGAAACAGGTCAGCGGTACAGTTATCCACTGACTTTATCTACATCCAAACGGCAGATCAGCCATCGTTTGGCATTAGTAGGTAACTCATCCCAAACTCTGCATCCAATTGCAGGGCAGGGCTTTAACTTAGGTATGCGTGATGTAATGGCATTAGCTCAGGTTATTTCAGCTGCTGCGATTGAGGGGCACGATATCGGCTCTTATAACATTCTGACTCGTTACCAACAGCAACGTTTTGCAGATCGTGAGGCGACGATCGGTATTACTGATGGGTTGGTCAGGCTGTTTGCCAATGACTACTTTCCGTTGAGAATCGGACGCAATCTTGGCCTGATGGCGATGGAAATGTTGCCACTGATAAAGGGTCCATTGGCCCGACAGACATTGGGTTGGGGCGCCCATCTTTTAACGGCAGAATAAGTCAGATTAAGAGGAATAAAAACATGCAATCATTTGATGTTGTGATCGCAGGAGGCGGTATGGTTGGCCTTGCGCTGGCCTGTGGTTTACATAGTAGCGGTCTGCGCATTGCGATTGTAGAAGAGCATCCACCAACCAGCACTTTTCATACTGATGATGAACATACGTTGCGTGTTTCTGCCATCAATGCAGCCAGTGAGCGGTTATTAACCCATCTCGGTGTCTGGCAGAAGCTCCTCGCAATGCGTGTCAGTCCTTATCAGGGAATGGAAGTCTGGGATCAGGATAGCTTCGGTCGTATTCAGTTCAATGCGGCGGAAAATGGCCTCAATCATCTTGGACATATTATTGAAAATAATGTGATCCGACAGGCTCTCTGGCAACAGGCTGAAAGTTTATCTGATGTAACCATGTTTGGCTCTGTTTCTCTTAAGAATGTTGCCTGGGGAGAAAACGAAGCCTTTATTACCCTGTCCGATGAGCGAATGCTGACTTCACGGTTAGTCGTTGGTGCAGATGGTGCTCATTCATGGCTGCGTCAGCATGCAGATATTCCACTGACTTTCTGGGATTACGAACATCATGCATTGGTCGCGACTATTCGTACTGCGGAATCTCATCAGGGCGTTGCACGCCAGGTTTTTCATGGGGATGGTATTCTTGCTTTCCTGCCACTTTCTGATCCTCATTTATGTTCTATTGTCTGGTCATTGCCTGCGGAAGCGGCGCAACAACGTAAGACAATGGAGACTGAGTTGTTTAATCGGCAATTGAGTGTCACTTTTGACATGCGATTGGGGCAGTGTGAGTTGATCAGTGACCGTCAAACTATCCCATTAATGGGACGTTATGCTCGTAATTTTGCTGCACATCGGTTAGCTTTATTGGGAGATGCAGCACACACAATCCATCCATTGGCCGGGCAAGGAGTCAATCTGGGGTTTATGGATGTAGCAGAGTTGATCGGAGAATTGAACCGATTGAACCAGCAAAGCAAAGATATCGGTCAATATCTCTATCTTGGTCGTTATGAGCGTCGCCGTAAACACAGTGCGGCTGTCATGCTGGTTGGTATGCAGGGATTTCGTCTACTATTTGATGGAAATAATCCTTTCAAGAAACTATTTCGTGATGTAGGGCTGACTTTGGCTAACAGTTTCCCCGGAGTGAAACCACAATTACTCCGTCATGCGATGGGTCTTCATGATCTGCCGGATTGGTTGATTACTCAAACCTCTTCAGTTGAAAAAATCTAATTATTTCTCTTATTTTGGATTAGTTTTTTTTATATCAGGCTAAAGTGTATTCAGTTGATTTGCTTCATGCTTTAGTCTGTTTGTAATAAAAAAAAGAATATTTTTTACATATTACTGCCATTTTTTAGCGTTCCCACACAATAAAATAGAAAAAAATTCCGCATGATAGTGAAAGGTTTTTGAAGGTATCATTGTTATGTTGATAATTTATTTTATGGTTCATTTCCATTTTCAGTGATAACTTCTAGTCCAAGGTATCGTTTGCGTTATTAACCGCTTCTTTGCTTCATGATCCAACATTTGCCGGTTAATACGCCGTATGTATGTTACTCAGATCAAGAACGTTTTCATGCTAAAAATGGAAAGAGGGAAATAATGTCAAAACACACCCCACTATATGATCAACATCTGGCATGCGGGGCACGCATGGTGGATTTTCATGGCTGGATGATGCCCCTTCACTACGGTTCACAAATCGACGAGCATCATGCGGTGCGTACTGACGCAGGTATGTTCGACGTTTCCCATATGACCATTATGGATTTGCACGGCGCAGGTTGCCGTGATTTTCTCCGTTATCTTCTGGCAAATGATATTGCTAAGCTGACTGAAAAAGGTAAGGCGCTTTATACCGGCATGCTTAATGCTTCCGGTGGTGTTATTGATGACCTGATTGTCTATTTTTTCACTGATAATTTTTATCGCATGGTCGTTAACTCGGCAACACGTGAAAAAGATTTAGCCTGGATCCAACAACATGCGGAGAAATACCCTGTTGAGATCACCGTGCGTAATGATTTGGCGTTGATTGCAGTTCAAGGACCTAACGCACAATCCAGAGTTCAGTCTTTGTTAAATAATGAGCAAAAACAATCCATTGCAGGTATGAAACCTTTCTTTGGTGTGCAATCTGGTGACTTATTTATCGCAACTACCGGTTATACCGGTGAAGCGGGTTATGAAATTGCATTGCCTCAGGAGCAAGCTATTGATTTTTGGCAGCAGTTACTGAAAGAAGGTGTTAAACCAGCAGGACTGGGAGCACGGGATACACTGCGCCTTGAAGCTGGTATGAACCTTTATGGTCAGGAAATGGATGAATCCATCTCACCTTTGGCTGCGAATATGGGATGGACAATTGCATGGGCACCGGAAGAGCGCCAATTTATTGGCCGTGAAGCCCTGTTGAAACAGCGTGAAGCTGGGACAGAACAATTGATTGGGTTAATTATGCGTGAAAAAGGTGTCTTGCGCAGTGGGTTAACGGTGAGTTTCACTGATGAAACGGGTGAAGTACGTTTTGGTATTATTACCAGTGGAACATTCTCACCCACATTAGGATTCAGTATTGCTCTTGCAAGGGTGCCGCAAGGGGTTGGAGAACAGGTGATTGTCCAGATCCGTAATCGCGAAATGCCGGTTCAGGTTGTTAAACCGGGTTTTGTCAGGCTGGGAAAATCGCTTGTAGGATGATTTTGGTCGCAACATTTTAATAAATAAAAATAAGGAGATGGAACCGATGAGTCATGTACCAACTGAGTTAAAATATACCGAATCACACGAATGGATTCGCTCTGAAGGAAATGGCGAATATACCGTGGGTATTACCGAACATGCCCAGCAATTATTGGGTGATATGGTATTTGTTGACTTGCCTGACATCGGAGCGGTCGTAAACAGCGGTGATGATTGTGCAGTCGTTGAATCAGTCAAGGCAGCTTCCGATATTTACGCACCACTGAGTGGTGAAGTTATCGCCGTCAACCCAGCTTTAGAAGGTTCGCCCGAGTTAGTGAATAGCGAACCTTATAACGAAGGCTGGTTATTCCGCATCAAGGTTACTGATGAAAGTGAATTGACCAACCTGCTGGATGCAGAAAGTTATCGGTCACTATTGGAAGAAGAAGAGTAAGTAATCACCGCCCCACATCATCAACGTCGCCGACGTTACACAGTGAGTGGGGCGTTTTTTATATGTGCCGTTTTTTAGCTTGTTTCAGGAAATTATTATCAATGATCCAGACTCTAATCCAACTTGAAAATCAAGGTGAATTCATTCGTCGCCACATTGGTTCCTCTGCTGAACAGCAAAAAGAAATGCTGGCAATGGTTGGCTCGAACTCTCTTGACGATCTCACTAATAAAATTGTTCCCTGTGATATCGCATTGCCAGAGCCACCCGCAGTAGGTGAAGGTGCAACAGAGCAACAGGCACTGGCTGAACTGAAAGCAATAGCGGGTCAGAACAAACGTTATCAATCTTATATCGGTATGGGGTATGCTCCCGCAATACTACCGTCGGTTATCCTGCGTAATTTACTGGAGAATCCCGGTTGGTACACAGCATATACGCCTTACCAGCCTGAAGTTTCTCAAGGGAGATTAGAAGCCTTGCTGAACTTCCAGCAAGTCACCATCGATCTGACCGGATTAGATCTTGCTTCAGCATCACTGTTGGATGAAGCCACCGCAGCAGCCGAAGCGATGGCAATGGCAAAACGGGTTAGCAAACTGAAAAATGCGGAGCGTTTCTTCGTAGCTGATGATATTCATCCACAGGTATTAGATGTGGTGCGTACACGAGCGGCAACATTTGGGTTTGATGTTATTGTTGATAAAGCAGAAAGAGTACTGGAACTAGAGGGTGTTTTTGGTGTTTTGCTGCAACAAGTTGGTACTACAGGTCAGATCCATGATTACAGCGATCTTATCGCAAAACTGAAACAGCAAAACATCATTGTCAGCGTTGCCGCTGATATTATGGCACTGGTTATGCTGACTGCGCCGGGCAAACAAGGCGCTGATATTGTCTTTGGTTCAGCACAACGTTTTGGTGTCCCTATGGGATACGGCGGTCCGCATGCTGCATTCTTTGCTTGCCGTGACGAATATAAACGCTCAATGCCGGGTCGTATTATAGGTGTTTCCCGCGATGCCGCTGGCAACCGGGCATTGCGTATGGCGATGCAAACACGTGAACAACATATTCGCCGTGAAAAGGCGAATTCCAATATTTGTACCTCACAGGTATTACTAGCGAATATTGCTGGTATGTATGCGGTTTACCACGGTGCTGAAGGTCTGAAAAGAATTGCGGGGCGCATTCACCGATTGACTGACATTTTAGCTGCTGGTCTACAAAAAGCGGGCATAACGCTGCGTCACAAAACATGGTTTGATACATTGGCTGTAGAAGTCATCGATAAGGCATCAGTACTGGCACGAGCGGAAAAAGCACAAATCAACTTACGTACTGATATTCTTGGTGCTGTTGGCGTGTCATTGAGTGAAAAAAACAGTCGTGAAGACTTGATAACCTTGTATCAAGTTTTAACTGGTTCTGAAACTGTGTTAGATGTTGATGTTCTTGATAGTGAAGTATCAGGGAACAGCCAATCCATACCGGCTTCAATGCTGCGCGATGATGAAATTCTGACACATGATACCTTCCGCCGTTATCATAGCGAAACAGATATGATGCGCTATATGCATAGTCTGGAACGTAAAGACCTGGCACTGAATCAGGCGATGATCCCACTAGGATCATGCACAATGAAACTGAATGCGGCCGCTGAACTCATACCAATCACATGGCCTGAATTTACTGACCTGCATCCTTTCTGTCCGTCAGAACAAGCACAGGGTTATCAACAATTGATTAGCCAGCTCTCACATTGGCTGGTATTACTGACAGGATACGATGCAGTATCTATGCAGCCAAACTCTGGTGCCCAAGGAGAATATTCTGGTTTACTGGCTATTCGTCATTACTATGCCAGCCGCGGTGAACAACACCGTCATATCTGCCTGATCCCAAGCTCAGCCCACGGCACAAACCCTGCATCTGCACATATGGCAGGCATGACAGTGGTTGTGGTGAATTGTGATAAAGAAGGCAATATCGATCTGACAGACCTGCGTGAAAAAGCGGAAAAACACCATGATGAATTGGCTTGTATCATGGTTACCTATCCATCAACCCACGGTGTATATGAAGAAACCATCCGCCAGATTTGTGACATTATTCATCAAAATGGTGGGCAGGTTTATCTTGATGGTGCAAATATGAATGCTCAGGTTGGGATCACAACTCCGGGCTTTATTGGTGCTGATGTTTCACACCTGAACCTGCATAAAACTTTCTGCATTCCGCATGGTGGTGGTGGTCCGGGTATGGGGCCGATTGGTGTGAAAAAACACCTTGCCCCTTTCCTTCCGGGGCATACCGTGGTGGAAATGGGGTCATTAACCACATCAGGTGCAGTATCGGCCGCACCATTTGGCAGTGCGTCTATTCTGCCGATTAGCTGGATGTACATCCGCATGATGGGGGCAAAAGGGTTGAAACAAGCTAGTCAGGCTGCGATCTTGAATGCAAACTACATCGCAGCTCGTCTGAAAGACGCTTATGAAATCCTTTATACCGGCCGCGATGGTTATGTTGCCCATGAGTGTATTTTGGATATTCGCCCACTGAAAGAAGAATTTGGTATTAGTGAAATGGATATCGCCAAGCGTTTGATTGACTATGGCTTCCATGCACCCACTATGTCATTCCCTGTCGTTGGAACTCTGATGGTTGAGCCAACAGAATCAGAAAGTAAGATCGAAATTGATCGTTTTATTGATGCGATGCTGGCAATCCGCGGAGAAATCAAAAAAGTGGCGGAAGGTGACTGGCCACTGGAAGATAACCCGCTGGTGAATGCACCACATGTTCAGGCTGAGCTGATTACTGACTGGGACCATGCGTATAGCCGTGAAATTGCCGTTTTCCCGACAGCAGAGACAAAAGCAAATAAATATTGGCCGACGGTGAAACGTCTTGATGATGTGTATGGGGATCGTAACTTGCATTGTTCCTGTGTACCGATTGAAGATTATCGGTAATCATGGTGTCGCTAATTGATTTAGAATAAAATCGATTAGAAATAAAAGCAGTGTTGAGAGTCATCTCACACTGCTTTTTTATATCAGCTAGAGACATCCGCTGGAATAATTCAATCCTTTTCTAAGGTGATAAAGTGATAAGAATCCATTTTGTAGTACATGAATATTTTGAAGCACCTGGGGCATATGAAGATTGGGCTAACGCAAGAGGATATCAGACTACATTTTCACGGACTTATCTTGGAGATAAATTACCAGATTCAGTTGAGGGTATTGATTTCCTGATAGTTATGGGAGGGCCGCAAAGCCCTGCAACCACAACGACTGACTGTGCACATTTTGATGCAGCAGCGGAAAAGCAACTTATTGTAAAAGCGATTGCATCAGATAAGATAGTTATTGGTGTCTGTCTTGGCGCACAGTTAATTGGAGAAGCATTGGGGGCTGCTTTTGAGCATAGTCCTGAGAAAGAAATAGGAAAGTATCCAATTATGCTTACTGCGGAAGGTTTAAAAAATGATAAATTTACTCATTTCGGTGAACTTCTTGAAGTTGGGCATTGGCATAACGATATGCCGGGTTTGACCCAGGATGCAAAGATTATCGCTTTTAGTGAAGGTTGCCCCAGACAGATCATTGAATACCAAAGTCTGGTTTATGCTTTCCAGTGTCATATGGAGCTGACTACAGAGGTAGTTGAATTGCTTATTCAAAATTCAGAAAAAGACCTTAGTAAAGCGGATGAGCATACATTTGTTCAAACACCAGAAATATTACGCTCCCATGATTATAGTGAGATGAATAATAAATTATTTGTTTTTCTTGATAAATTGGCTAACCAATATATAAATTTGAATTGATTGATATAATCGTCACGACGGTTTTTAAGTCGTGACGGTAAACTGAACGATTTTAATTGGGGATAGAGGATTATTCCTTCAACCAACCTTTTTCTCTTGCTGCTTCCAGTTGTGGTAGCAAATATTTCCAAAATTCAGGGTAACTTTCAGAAATAAACTGGAGCAGGTTAAAGACTTGTTCAAAACGAATATTATTTTCTACCCAACTCTGACCATTATTATGCAGATTCATAAATACTGGCATGACCCTGTCGAGCATTTTGGCGAAACGCGCTTCAGGTGTTTCACCGTCTTCATATTCGTGCCAAAGGGCCAGAAAATAATCTCTCTGCGTTTCTGGCAGTAAGCCGAAAATACGCTTGGCAGCTTGCACTTCTTGCTCGTGGATAGCTTCACGGGCGGCTAAATCAAACGCGATAACATCCCCGGCATCGATTTCCACAATATCGTGAATCAATGCCATCTGTATAACACGGCTGATATTTACCTCTCCGGCATAAGGGGCAAAACTGATAACTGCAAGAGCAAAGTGCCAGCTATGTTCCGCAGAATTTTCATTGCGCTGATTGTTCAGGATTTTCGTTTTACGATGGACATATTTTAATTTATCCAGCTCCATGATAAAGGAGATAACATCGGTAAACGGGCCGAAATTAACAGGAGATACATTTGATGACATAAAAAACTAAACCTCAAATATTATTTTTCTTCCAATGAATAAGGCAGTGTCTGAATAGAAAGATAATGCCCTTCATCGTTGCGAATACGGAATACATTATCTGCTTCCATATCATTGCTCATAACGATCTGCACCCAAACGGAGCCATCAGCCAATTTGACCGCAGCGAGAACTGAGCCAGTCCGGCGCCATTTATCGCCTAACTGCCACTCCAGTTCATCACCGGCTACAGGAAGAGAAGATGCGCTACCTGCCAGCCAATACATGGCCCGCTTATTAACACCGCGATATTTAGCACGTGCTACCATTTCCTGACCGGCATAGCAGCCTTTTTTGAAACTGATACTGTCTTTGATGGCCTGAAGATTAGTAGCTTGTGGAATAAATTGTGTACTGTTTGCTCCATCAATTACGGGGAACCCTGCTTCAATCTCTAGCGCCAGCCACTGTTGGCTATCGTTCAATTGTGCCTGAAATTTTTCAACTAACACTTCTGCTAATTTGGTTGCAGTAGTGCTATCTGTAACTAAAAGAAAACGTTCTGTAGGGAGAGAGAAATGAAGAATAGTTGTTGTTTCATGTTGGATAACTGCTGTTTCTGCGTCAGGTAAAATGGGGAAAAGTGTTGCCAGTGCTTCCCGGCTTCCCGCTCCGGCAATACCAAGTAAGATACTTTTTTCATCTTTGGCAAAGGCCACTTTGGAGAATACCGCATATTTTTTCAATTCAGTCAGTTGTATATCCAATACCGAACGACGTTCAATATAGGCAAAACCTTCTCCACGATGAAACAGTCGCAGGTTGCTCCACATCTTTCCTTTGGCATCACAGTGGGCGCATAGTACATGTTGATTTACATCCAGGGAATTAATATCTGCTGTCATCTGACCTTGCAGATATTTTTCTGTATCAGCCCCGGTTACAGTAGCCATTGCCCAATCATCAAGGGAAATTAACGTCAGTGGAAGTATTGTGGAAGATAATAGAGATTGTGCAGAAAACGGAATTTGGTAAGCCATAACAGCTCCTGCCATAAACTATCTGAGAAATAACGTTAATGGTAAAAGAGATGAAGCTCAATGCAAAGGAGTTATTCTTTTATTTGCTGGTTGAAGGTTTATTGGCTGATTGTAGCGATACATTTTATTGCGATACTCTTCGCATATTGTAGAGATACCAACAGTTCAATCGTTGCCAATGATGAAAAACAGCCCAGAATCATTGATAATTACAGGCTCTTACTGTAACAGGTTTTTACAGTGATAAAGCATTGCCGTCCCAATGGCACGAATGAAAATAATCAAGAGGCTTTTTAAACATGGATATTGACAATAAAGCGCGTATTCACTGGGCATGTCGTCGCGGGATGCGTGAACTGGATATTTCTATCATGCCATTTTTTGAATATGAATATGACTCGTTGAGTGATGATGAAAAACGCATTTTTGTTCGTTTGCTGGAATGTCCAGATCCTGATCTTTTCAATTGGCTGATGAATCATGGCCGCCCGGAAGATGAGGAGCTTTTTAACATGGTGCAATTGATTCAAAGCAGAAACCAAGCTCGTGGCCCTGTGGCACAGTGAACTGAGAGTATCCCTCCGAACCCGCCTGTTTTCCTCTGGCGTGCATGGAGTGATAGCCCTAGCTGCTCTATTAGCACCGTGGTTTGCCAATAGTTTTTATGTCTGGCTTCTGCTGCCGATCATTATCTCCATAGTGGCGAGTTGGATAAGGAGCCAGAGAAATATCATGCAGTGTCAGGGAAAACTAATACTGTTTCGTGGCAATAAAGTGCATTGGCAAAAAGAAAGATGGAAAATGACTCAGCCACCGTGGCTTAGCCGTTATGGAATAATGCTCACACTACGTGCCTTTGAGCAAACGGAAAGTTTCTGCCTCCCGTCTAATATTCGATTATGGGTAGCATCGGATAGTGTGTCGGTTGAAGCTTGGCGTAGTTTTAGCCAGATTATGCGTAGTACAGAATTGTGGAAAGAAAAGGTAAAGGCAGAAAGATCATGAGAATCTGACTGTCTTATTCTTGTGTGGGGAATCTGTTGTGGCTAAGAAATGGATATGTCACTGCTGGACTAGCGAATGGCAATAAGCTGTTTTATTAGCGAATTCGGTGACCGTCTGGACGGTCACCTCTAGAAAAGGCATTTACACAAAATGCAATACAGGCTCCATTAGCCACGTCAACCACGTTGCCTATTTTTACCACCCATTTTTTTACACCCAGTACAATAGAATTGTAACCTTCACATTTATCTCACCTCTTATCACCATCTATAAATCAGGCTACAAATTTTTATAATGAGTTCCAACACTTTGAATCTCAATTATTTTGTCAGTGTCATTTTTGATGAATGTTACCCTGTGTTCTTGGCTTAGCCTTATACTAAATAAATCTCTACCTTGCAGTTTTTCGAAGTTACTGCCGTTTGCTGTACCAATGTTTTTTGCTGCTGTAATTGGATCATTACCCTTTTGCACCTCTTTTATAAAGGAGCTATATTTTTGTTTTGCAGCGTCGTCCATATTAGCAAATCCATTCTTGGATTTGTTATCTCTAAGTTTTTGCAAACTAACTTTCCATTTAGACGGTGCTGTTGTGGACGATGCTGCTGAACCCAATTTAGGTGCTTTTGTTGGGCCTGCCAGATAACCTATCCTGCCATCAGGTAATTTCTGAGGTGGTCGAAAGAAAGGCTGAGAAAGTTTTTTCTCCCAATATAATTCTCTAATGATTTAGTTTCTAGTCCATTGTAAAAATTTCTTGAAAAAATCCTCTTTCCTAGTGATGTTGCAGCAGATAAGATAAATAAAAAATCAATTAATTTAAAAAATCTTGTGGCGTTTGATTGTTGATTTTCCTCCAGTGGGATTTCTTGTGAAGCAAAGAAATAGAGTGCTAATAATTTATCTTCATCTGAATAAGTACTTAATGGCTTATTTTCAAGGTCAGGAACATCCCAGATATTTTCAGGATATTCACCTTCAAAATCCAGTTCGTTCTGGAGAAATCCATTTGCCATATCTTTAGAAATTTGATCACCATTCTCACCCAATAGTGCAGATGAAAGATTAGGCATATATTCTTGAAAAATTCTCTCTGCAGTATCTTTATGATAATAGTAACCTGGAAGTTGAGATACATTATGAATACCACTTACCGCTAAAGCATATGCTAATATTGTTCTTTTAGCTCGAAATTCCTTTGTAGATGTTGATGTATAACTTCCATCTTCTTCTTGCCTAAAGTTTAGTACACGTATTATTTCGTTCGCTATTTGCTTTTCAACGGGTAGATAATCTTCACCTCTATCATCAGGAGTTAATTGTATTACACTCGAAGTTGTTACGGATTTTATAACCATTGTATTTTCCCATTATGTTGGTGCTTATTGAAATAACTACTAATATAAATTGCAGCGCTGATTTCCGCTGTTACGGTTTCTTGACTGCTTTAATTAAATTATCAAGTTTATTTGCTCTCGATAATATCCTTACAAATACTTCGGATAATTGAGATGCTAATATCTTAATAATAAGTAACTATATAATCATTTTCTATGATTATGAATAAATATAAAAAACATTTGTTTATATGACCGTTAGACATATAGATAACATAGCACTTTTATGGTGTCAAGCACTGCTAAGTGACTTAATTTTGATTATATTATAGGCATGAATGATTCTATTTTAATTAAATCTCTGTATCCTGAGCCAGTTTATCAGGACTCTTTTAGAGGCAACTGTAGCGAATGAAACAGCATTAGTTCTATATATTTTGTTTTAGTGTTGTTTCTAATGATAATGAAAAATAAAGTAAAAAAGATAAAATTACGCGATGTGGTTTTGATATTAAATTTTTTCCATCAATATTGTATGGAATTTCTGACAAATATGTTGGCGTACATGTTGTTAAATTTTTTTTAAATTGTTGTTGGTTTTAATTATAAAATAATTTAAGCGTTAGCACATATTTCTCAATTTTTTATGATAGTAAATTAATTTTGCAAATAGGATTTACATTTTATTATATATTTAATTAGTTATAAATTAATGCCAATTTATTTATGAGCAATATGTTTCTACTAATAACTAAGTAATTTATCATTGGTTTAATTTTAATTAACTTTAAAATAATCAGGGTCTTTAGATAAAATTTCTACAAGATTTTTTTGAGGCATTTTTCAGGATATTATAAGTGGTAACAATCTGAATTATTTTGTGTCATTGCAATTTAAAAATGTCATCCAATCCTGCAATAATATTGAAATATCACTTTACTGATGGATTAGTTACTTAAAGGTAGTATCATAATTGAGACTGTATCTTGCATACGTACAGTTATTACGAAATTTCAACTAAAGAAGGGACTTATATGAAGGTTTCCACATTTGTCGCATCAGTTGCTTTGGCTGGCTTTTGCTTTGTTGCAAACGCGTCTACTCTTGATAATGTTGCTGTTTATTCTACAGAGAAATCTAACGGCTCTATGTCAGTGGGTGGCAAAAATGCTTACACTAAATCCTTCGAGGTTGCAGTAGCGAACTTATCCGGTAAGGATATTGATTTGTCGAAGCTTTGCCTGAAAGCTTACTCTCCTGACGAAAAAGAATTTAGGCTGGATACGGTTGATGAAGACCTGAATCAGGGCACACTGAAAGCGGGCAAGTCCGTCAAAGGTATTGCTGTGTTTGCTTCTGAAAATGACGTAGTTTATAAAGCCGCTCTTATTAAAATTTCTGGCGATTGCAATTAAAATTTAACCAGATAAAGCAGCTTTTTGGCTGCTTTCTTCGGATTAACTGTTCAGGCTCGCTCTGAACTTTTAAGAAAGCTTAAGTGATGTTAAAACAGTGCTTCCATCTCTGCCAATATCTGCATACACCATTGATTCAAGCGTTCCTCAGTCTCTTCAAACTGGTTCACATCATCCAGAGCAAGGCCAACAAACTGTTTGCCATCTTCGATCAGTGGTTTTGGACTGGTGAATTCATAACCTTCAGTCGGCCAGAAGCCGATAAACTGTACGCCCGTAGGAAGTAAATGGTGATACAGCATTCCCAGAGCATCCAGAAACCATTCGCTGTAATCAATTTGATCGCCCATGCCATACATGGCAACAATTTTCCCTGCCAAATTCAGTGATGGAAGTTGATCCCAAATAGTCAGCCAATCTTCCTGTATTTCACCAAAATCCCATGTAGGAATGCCGAGGATCAAGACAGAATATTCTTCCATCAATTTAAGATCACAATCTTTGATGTTGTGCAGCTCAATCAGATCTTCACCAAGAATATCGCGTATTTTTTCTGCTACCATTTCAGTATAGCAAGTGGTAGAGCCGTAAAAGAGACCAATTTTCATCATTATTTATCAGGGAATTTCTAATATAAGAGAGGGTATTGTAACAGAAGAATTGCTTTTTCAGGCATAATAGCCGATCGGAAGGCACAGATATAAAGGAGGGCTTGTGCCAAGCAAACACGTATTAAAAACTGATGTATCGGAACAGAGCCCGTCGGCTAATCCCCTGATAGAACAATTTTTGGATACGATCTGGCTGGAAAAAGATCTGGCAGAAAACACATTGGCTTCTTATCGGCTTGATTTACAATCCCTGAATAATTGGCTGGTGCATGGTGGCTATGATTTGCTTTCTGTACAGTCTATCGAATTACAATCATTTTTGGCTGAACGGGTGGATGGCGGTTATAAAGCCAGTAGCTCTGCGCGTTTGTTGAGCTCCATGCGCAGATTTTTTCAGTATCTCTATCGCGAAAAAATGCGGACGGATGATCCAACTGCGCTTTTATCTGCTCCAAAATTACCTAAGCGCTTACCAAAAGATTTAAGCGAAAAACAGGTTGAAAATTTGCTAAACGCTCCCTCGACTGATCAACCAATAGAACTGCGGGATAAAGCGATGCTTGAAGTGCTTTATGCCTGTGGGTTACGCGTATCCGAATTGGTTGGGTTAACATTATCGGATGTGAGCTTACGTCAGGGCGTTGTCAGGATCGTGGGTAAGGGGAACAAAGAGAGATTAGTTCCTTTAGGAGAAGAAGCTCTCTACTGGCTGGAACAATATCTAGAGTATGGACGCTCATGGTTACTGAATGGCATAGTGTCCGATGTGTTTTTCCCCAGTAAACGGGGAACACAGATGACGCGCCAGACTTTCTGGCATCGGATCAAACATTATGCTGTATTGGCTGGTATTGATTCCGAGCGTTTATCCCCGCACGTTTTACGCCATGCTTTTGCAACACATTTAATCAATCATGGTGCTGATTTACGGGTTGTGCAGATGTTACTCGGACATAGTGATCTCTCCACAACACAAATTTATACACATGTGGCAACTGAACGTCTTAAAGTGCTGCATCAACAACATCATCCTCGCGGATAACAACTCATAAATGACTGTTCGTTGATAACAGTTTATGAATAGGTTGCGAAGAAAGATGAAAAAAAGGAACAAAGTAATGAAGAAGATTGCGTTTTGTCTTTCCTTGATACTAACTGCTTTTACCAACAATACCTTTGCTGACGACAGCATGATTAATAAATCATTGTCAAAAATGGGGCTTAAGGCAGAAAGTATTACTCCATCACATATTACCGGGGTAAGTACTGCTTTGACCCAGCATGGAACTCTTTATATATCCAATGATGGTAAATATTTGTTCCAGGGGCCACTTTACGATCTCAGTGGAAAAGTACCAAAACACGTGATTAATAAGGCTTTGGTAGAAAAACTGGAAACCTTGAAAGATCAAATGATCATTTATAAGGCTCCAAAAGAAAAACATGTAGTTACTGTATTTACAGACATTACTTGTGGATATTGTCGTAAGTTACATGAAAATATTAAGGAATATAATGATGAAGGAATTACTATCCGTTATCTGTCATTCCCTCGTCATGGTTTGCAACACCAATCAGCGAAAGATATGCAATCTATTTGGTGTAGTGCGAAGTCTGCTAAAGCATTGGATGATGCTTTTAAAGGTGAGAAAATTTCACCTATTGAAAGTTGTAAGAAGGATATTGCCAAACATTATGAGCTAGGCTTACAGTTTGGTGTCAGTGGAACACCAGCTATGATACTCAAAGATGGCAGTATGATTAGTGGTTTTATGCCACCAAAAGATTTAGCTGACGCATTAGCACAGCATGCTGAATAATCCATCGCCAACGGATCCTGATTTAGTTAATAACAGGTAGTGAATTAAGCCCAGTGAATAGAAAAACACAGCTCCGCCGCCGTCCAGCGGCGGATGATAGCCACCTTCCCGATAGTATCCATCCGTTATTGCGCCGTTTATATGCTACGCGTGGTATACGCCAGACTGATGAGTTAGAACGCGGAGCAAAAGGGTTACTTAATTATCAATCTCTTAATGGCATTGAAGAGGCTGTTTCCTTGCTTATCACAGCGTTGCACCAACATTGGCGCATTGTTATTGCTGGTGATTTTGATGCTGATGGAGCAACCAGCACCGCATTAAGCATCCGTGCATTACGTGCAATGGGATATCGGGATCTGGATTATTTTGTGCCTAATCGTTTTGAAGATGGTTATGGCCTAAGTGTGCCGGTCGTGAATGATGTCGCCAAAAGAGGGGCTGATCTGATCATTACCGTCGATAATGGGATATCTTCCCATGATGGTGTTATGGCAGCACATCAGCATGGCATCAAAGTGATCGTCACAGATCACCATTTGCCGGGAGAAACATTGCCAGCCGCAGATGCTATTATCAACCCCAATCTGGTGGATTGCTCCTTTCCTTCGAAAGCATTGGCGGGTGTTGGTGTTGCCTTTTATCTGATGTCCGCACTCAGAGCGGAACTACGTAAAATAAGGTGGTTTGAGCAACAGGGTATTCCTTTGCCGAATCTGGCAGAATTGCTTGATTTGGTTGCATTGGGAACAGTGGCAGATGTCGTTCCTCTTGATACCAATAACCGTATTCTGGTGTATCAGGGATTGAACCGGATCCGGGCAGGGCGTTGTTGTGCCGGTATTCGTGCATTACTGGAAGTTTCTAAACGGGAATCAGGAAAGCTGGCTGCCAGCGATTTGGGGTTCTCCCTTGGCCCACGGTTAAATGCAGCAGGGCGACTGGATGATATGTCCGTTGGTGTCGCATTGTTACTAACCGATGATATCGCACAGGCGCGACAGATTGCCTGTGAATTAGATGGATTGAACCAAACCCGCCGTGAAATTGAACAGGGTATGCAGCAGGAAGCCTTGCAGATCTGTGACCAAATTGAGCGTACTCATACTGAATTACCTTACGGGCTGGCTATTTATCATCCTGAATGGCATCAGGGAGTTGTGGGCATTTTGGCATCTCGTATTAAAGAACGTTTTTATCGTCCGGTTATCGCTTTTGCCCCTGCGGGAGACGGAACACTGAAAGGTTCAGGCCGTTCCGTAAATGGACTACATATGCGAGATGCCCTTGAGCGCCTTGATACCTTATATCCGGGATTAATGCTGAAATTCGGTGGCCATGCCATGGCAGCCGGGCTATCGATTGAGCAGGATAAATTCGACCAGTTTCAGCGCCATTTCTCTGAGTTGGTGGCAGACTGGCTGGATATCGCTCAACTTGAAGGGGTAATCTGGAGTGATGGTGAGCTGGCATTAAAAGAGTTGTCACTGGAAGTTGCTGAGATCCTGCGAGATGGCGGTCCTTGGGGGCAGGCATTTTCTGAGCCGGTATTTGACGGTAAATTCAAGCTTCTGCAACAGCGGATTGTTGGTGAAAATCATCTGAAAGTCATGCTTGAGCCGTTAAAAGGAGGGCCGATGTTGGATGGTATCGCGTTTAACATCGATACAAAATTCTGGCCAGATAACAGCGTTAAGACGGTGGAACTGGCTTATAAACTGGATATCAACGAATTTCGCGGTAACCGTGATGTTCAGCTTTTAATCCAGCACATCTGGCCTCACTGAATTGGCCTCATTGACTGAGTCGATCGAGTGTCTAAGGTAGTGTGACTAACCATTTATCCATTGCCACATAATCAAATGTGATTATGTGGCAAGTCACTTGAAATGCTATAAACCCTTTGCCAGATCCGTTACAATACGCGGTTCGAAAATATCCATGCGATCATCTTTCTGTAAAAAACATCGTTTTTTATAAAAACACAACGTATAAGACACGAAATATGTTTGAAATTAATCCGGTAAAAAACCATATTCAGAACCTGTCTGAGCGGACAGCAGTTCTGAGGGGGTATCTTTGACTATGATGCCAAGAAAGAACGTTTAGAAGAAGTCAATGCTGAATTGGAACAGCCTGATGTCTGGAATGAACCGGAGCGGGCACAGGCGTTGGGTAAAGAGCGTTCATCACTGGAAAGCATTGTAGAAACGATTGATCAGCTTGAACAAGGCTTAGAAGATGTAAACGGCTTGTTGGAACTGGCTGTTGAAGCTGATGATGAAGAAACTTTCAATGAAGCGGTAGCTGAATTGGAGCAATTGGAAGAAAAACTGGGCCAGCTTGAATTCCGTCGTATGTTCTCTGGTCAATATGACAGTGCAAACTGTTATTTGGATTTACAGGCAGGTTCTGGTGGTACGGAAGCACAGGATTGGGCAAGTATGTTGATGCGCATGTATCTGCGCTGGGCGGAATCTAAAGGCTTTAAGACCGAAATTATTGAAGAATCTGATGGTGATGTTGCAGGTCTGAAATCCGCTACCATCAAAATTATCGGTGAATATGCCTACGGTTGGTTACGTACAGAAACTGGCGTACATCGTCTGGTACGTAAAAGCCCGTTTGATTCTGGTGGTCGCCGTCATACATCATTCAGCTCAGCTTTTATTTACCCGGAAGTTGATGATGACATTGATATCGAAATCAATCCTGCTGATTTGCGTATCGATGTATATCGTGCTTCTGGTGCGGGTGGTCAGCACGTCAACAAAACCGAATCTGCGGTGCGTATTACTCACATACCGACGGGTATTGTTACTCAGTGTCAGACAGACCGTTCTCAGCATAAAAACAAAGATCAGGCGATGAAACAGTTGAAAGCCAAACTGTATGAGCTGGAAATGCAGAAGAAAAATGCTGATAAACAGGCCATGGAAGAGAACAAATCGGATATCGGTTGGGGTAGTCAGATCCGCTCTTATGTTTTGGATGATTCCCGCATTAAAGACTTGCGTACAGGTGTTGAAACCCGCAATACGCAGTCTGTGCTGGATGGTGATTTGGACAAATTCATTGAAGCAAGCTTAAAAGCTGGCCTATGAGGAACTAAAATGTCACAACAACAGCAGGGGGCTGAACAGGCTCCTGATTTAAATAACGAACTGAAAACACGTCGTGAAAAACTGGCTACACTGCGCAGCAACGGCATTGCATTCCCGAATGATTTTCGTCGTGAAAACATTTCTGAAGATCTGCATGCAAAATACGATGACAAGACTCAGGAAGAGCTGGAAGCGCTGAACATTGAAGTGACTATTGCAGGTCGTATGATGACCCGCCGTATCATGGGTAAGGCATCTTTTGCAACCTTACAGGATATGGGCGGTCGTATTCAGATCTACGTTTCCCGTGACGACCTGCCGGAAGGCATTTATAACGAACAGTTCAAAAAATGGGACTTAGGTGACATTTTAGGTGCACGCGGTAAATTATTTAAAACTAAAACCGGTGAGCTTTCCATTCATTGTAGTGAACTGCGTTTATTGACTAAGGCACTGCGCCCACTGCCGGATAAATTCCACGGTCTGGCGGATCAGGAAACCCGTTACCGTCAGCGTTATCTGGATCTGATCTCGAATGATGAATCGCGTCAGGCATTCCAGATCCGTTCCCGGGTTATGTCCGCGTTGCGTAATTTCATGATCAGTAAAAATTTCATGGAAGTTGAAACGCCAATGATGCAGGCGATCCCTGGCGGAGCGAGTGCGCGTCCATTTATTACTCACCACAATGCGTTGGATATCGATATGTATCTGCGTATAGCGCCAGAGCTTTACCTGAAACGTCTGGTGGTGGGTGGTTTTGAACGTGTGTTCGAAATCAACCGTAACTTCCGAAATGAAGGGGTTTCACCACGGCATAACCCAGAGTTCACCATGATGGAACTCTACATGGCCTATGCTGATTATCAGGATTTGATCGTTCTGACTGAAGAACTGTTCCGCACACTGACTCAGGATGTGTTGGGTACAACTCTGGTCAGATACGGCGAACAAGAGTTTGATTTTGGCAAACCTTTCGTGAAAATGACCATGAAAGAAGCGATTTGCAAATATCGCCCGGAAACCAATGTGGCGGATCTGGATGATATGAATAAAGCTGTTGCTATCGCTGAATCTCTTGGTATTGAAGTTGAAAAAGGTTGGGGATTGGGCCGTGTTCAGTGTGAAATTTTTGAAGAAACTGCGGAAAGCCATCTGATTCAGCCAACATTTATTACTGAATATCCGGCAGAAGTTTCTCCACTGGCACGTCGTAATGACGATAATCCATTCATTACTGACCGTTTTGAATTCTTCATTGGTGGACGTGAAATCGGTAATGGTTTCTCCGAGCTGAACGATGCAGAAGATCAGGCAGAACGTTTTGCAGAGCAGGTTCGTCAGAAAGACGAAGGTGATGACGAAGCCATGTTCTACGATGATGACTACGTAACCGCATTGGAACACGGTATGCCACCAACAGCGGGTTTGGGTATTGGTATCGACCGTATGGTGATGCTGTTCACTAACAGCCATACCATTCGTGACGTGATCTTGTTCCCGGCCATGCGTCCGAACAAATAATCGCTTTTTGATTAAAATCGATGAATAACGCCCTGCTCAGTCTGTTGAGCGGGGCGTTTTTACAGTGAGGAAAAAAATAAAAAGTGAGGAGAAGACAAGCGCAGCGCGTCAGTGACGCTCAGAATAGGCCAAAATGACTAGATTACGCGAGAAACTCTTTCTGGCTGGCAATCAGTTTGGCACCACAGGCTGTGTACATCCCTTCCACAGCGATAGATTTCCTTTAGTTTTTAAATTATCACTGCCTTCGACAATAGGAAAAACGCCATCACATTTGGGGCACTCAACTAAATCCGATTCTCCAGCAACGGGAATACCTTTTTAGGTGTAGCCACCCACAGCAGTAATCACTTTTCCACCGTGATCGGTGGTGTCGTTTAATAAAATAACGGCTTTGTTTGCCATGTTTGACCTCATACCTGAAAAATTCGGTTATCAATGATTAAGTCAGCAAAAACATCAGAAATCATAAATAATTTATATTAATTTCTGATGTTGTGATGGCTTCAAGACAAGCGTTTTACCATTCTCCGTAGGGATATTTTTTCCTTTGATAAAGTTCTTGATACGTTCGGAATATTCATCATAACCATCCGGATGGTTTGTTTTTCCCTGACAAATAGCCATTTTATCACCGGAAACGGATTCACCAGTGGCAACTAAAATATTATCACCGTTATTTTTATCATAATCACGTAACCAAGCCCGGGTAGTTCCACCGGGAGCTAATCCAACAAGTATTGTATCCCGATAGAATACATATCCCTTAACTGCACGCCCGATATAAGGTTCACGCATCAGTTGCCAGACTTCGGGAGTAAATTTAAAAGTTGTCTGATAAGATTTTTTATCAATCACGGAATCCCAACAGATTTGTATCCATTGGGGCAGCGCTTCTCCATTGTTTCGGATACCACGACTCCCTCCTAATCGTTTATTCCAACTATTCAGACTTTCATAATCTGGATTTGCGCCATCAGGCATAAATTTTTGTACAACGTAATTATCCTCATCCTGAAACTGAACAAAGCTGATGCTGGCGGGAAAATATTCAGGAGTGCGCAATTTAAACCACCATTTCTCATAAGGCAGCGGCTCACTGTGGTGCACAATGGGTTTATATAGCGGAATCATATTAATATGGCATAATGTCTGGATTCAACTGACAAGGGATAAAGTAAGATGGGCTACAGTTTGGATTTTCGAAAGCGAGTACTGGCATACAAAGACAAGCATTCGTTGACTTTCGAACAAACGAGTGCCCATTTTGACATTTCTATGCGTACCTTATTTCGCTGGAGTCATAAAATAGCGCCTTGTATGACTCGTGATAAACCGTCCACTTTCAGCGTGATTTCTGACGCGGCTTCCAGCGCCACTTTTCAGGTGAATTTCCTGCCCACTGTCAATCACGGTGACATCCCCTGTCTGGATATGCTGGCTGCCGGCAATCCGGTGGGAAACATTTCCTTCGGTGGTAATTTTGCGTGAACCGGCGACCTGATGATGATCATCAGCGCGGATATCGTGGTAACGGTTGTTATCGATACGCTGTTTCTGGTCATGCTTGATATGCCAGTAGGCATCGTTTCTGATATGCGCGGTAAAATCTTTCTGACCGCGGAAATAGATTTCTTCACTGTCTTTCGCGTCCTCAAAGCGCAGTTCGTTAAAGCCTTTACCTTTGTGCGTCTTGGTCTTAAAGGTAGTGCGGGTTTTTTCTGCTGGTAAATCCAGTGGCGGGCGGTTCAGACCGTTGTAAACACATCCGGTGACGATTGGGCGGTCAATATCACCGTTTAAATAAGAAATAATCACTTCCTGCCCGATACGCGGTATCGCCATAAAACCGAAGCCATTACCATTCCAGCCCTGCGCAACACGTACCCAGCACGAAACCCCATCATCCGGCTGGTCATAGCGGTTCCAGTGGAAATGGACTTTAATGGCACCATCTTTATTGACGAAGATTTCCCCTCCTTCCGGCCCAACTACCATCGCCGTTTCATCCCCGTCCGCTAAGGGTTTGTAGTGGAAAGGCGGGCGGTAATCATCAAAGCCGGAAATAAAACTGAAATGATTGGAGAGCGTGGTGCCTTCACTGGCATCGTGTCCTAGTGCCTGCGGGCAGCGCCCGTGGTGACTGATACCGACTACCTGCCAGCGGGTATTGAGCGGCGCGTGCGGGTGACTTTTTATCTCGAAGATTTTGCCCGGCATCAGTTTGATGCAGTTACTACTGCCGCTGCCGGTTTGCTTCTGGTTATCCAGTGCTTCCTGCCGGTATTTTAAAAACGGTTTGGCGGCGGCATCTTTCTGAAAACGGCCGTAACTTTCAAACACGGTATAGGGCGTCTGGCTACCAAAATCGCGGAACCCTTCGCTGCTCTGCATATGAGAGCCGGCGGCTCAATGGGCGATTCGTGTCAGCATAAGGGTCAAACAGTCGGAGAAACTGTTTCAGGCTTTCGGTGACAAATCAGGGGGTAACTGGCGTGATATTATGTACGATGAGATAGGGACGGCGAGCCTTCCTGCGTCACAGTGATAGTGCCTTGTTCCAAGGCGCACGCCTGCTCATAGTAGCCGATGAAATAGCCCGATACCGAAAGGGTCGGCAAGTGGTTTGCTGGTTTGCCCATCAAATCAAAAAAGTGCAGCCGGTGCTGTGTCCTGTCCAGAAAATCACGCTCGGTTTGAAGCTGGTAGTAAAAAGTGTCGGGTTGGTAATCCTCATCCAGAAAATACCCGGCGGGGGTAAACTGTTCAATCGGCAGCCAGTGATAAGGTGTACCGCGTTGCTCATTGTCATCGGGCTGTTGCACCACCTGAATATCGCGCAACCGGAATAATCGCACTGATTCCCCCAATGGCAGCGGGTAACTGTGATTGCCGGAATCCAGCAGAATGGACGGGCTGGTCTGATTTTCCAGATGAATGGCCGGGACGTAGCCCAACAAAAACGCCTCATCGACATTATTCAGCGGTAGTTCACCCTCGAAACGAAAAACCAGCTCAAACGTGCCGTCCGCATTCAGCGGAATTTCCACGCAGTGACTACGGATATCGAGGGTAACAAAGTTATAAAGCTGGGGCAGCGCATAATATTCCACCAACGGTTGTAGGCCAGAATAGGTATTCTTTGACGCAGGCAGCACCGGACTATCAAACAGGTTATGCCAGACATAAGGGGAACAGCGCAGTTTTCGCTGCTCTCCCTGTATTGTCAGGCTGACATCACAGAGATGCTGATCGAGCCAGAGACTGAGCTGTGCCGCCTTTTCCGTGTCAGTGCCGAGAAAAAAAGACAATGCTCCGCTTCGCCAGACCGGAGACACCGTGCCGGTTTGACACAGGGTCAGAATAATTTCACTGTGGATGCCGGTTTTTTTCACTGTGCGTTCTTGTAGATACAGCGATTCCTTGTTGTTTTTCATTATTTTCACTTAGTCATGTCAGATGTTTTATTAATCAGGGATCGGTGATGTCTGCATCAGGTGGAGATAACATGGGTATCCGACCAATAAAGGTGGTTTATTGCACACATACATCAATAAAATTAATTAACAAATTAAATCCAATTTTCGTCTGATTTTGGCGGAATATGGAGGTGTTAGCGGAATTTGCACGGAAATTCAGGCAGAAATAAGGATGGCAGGAACAGCAACAATTTGACACCACCCTACCTAACCGTTAATATTTTTTCTACAAAAACGATCTGTCGCCTGTCAGGAGCGCCTTCGGGTGGCAAATCAAAACTCCCGTAGCCTGAAAGGGTGGCTAAAAATGTGTCCGGAATTTCTTGACCGCTACACTGAACTTAGCCAAGCCGTACTCTCTAGTATTGATGAACCAATTTTGTTGATGTTCACAGGCGGAGAAGTATTCCACCGCCTTCATATTATTTAGCAATGTGTATTGTTGATTAAATGAGGGAATAAATATGCAAGATAAAAAACCTGAGACAAAGGCATTAGACGATAGCAGCTTTGTGACCGTTACAACACCGGAGTATGTCAAAGATTCAATTAAAAAAGCGATAGAAAAACACGCCCTAAGTCGCAACCATCCAGATGCAACGCTACAAGATAAAGGATTTGTTATCCTGAGCAATGATGTCGGTAGTAATAGCGAGACTGATGCAGCAACACCAAAAGCGGTGAAAACAGCATATGATTTAGCTAATACAGCCAACCAAAATGCCAACAATGCGAATAGCAATGCCAATACCCGCTTAGCGAAAGGCCAGAACGGAGCTGATATTCCTGATAAAGACGCTTTTATAAACAATCTCGGATTACGAGATACAGTCAATCAGGCGGAAAATGCCTTGCAAAAATCAGCCATTGTTCAACAAACTGGGGTATCTAATGACCTTGTGATGAGCCAAAATGTGACAACTATGCTGATTAGTGAGTGCATCAAAAAAGAAGACGCTGAGTTATTGGCAGTTCCCATCGGTGGCATTTTAATGTGGGGCAGTGATCTACCGCACCCCAATAACTTCTTGCCGATGGAGGGTGGACAAATTGACCCTAATCAATATTCTGAATTACTTAAACATTACCCTTCGGGAAATCTGCCAGATTGGCGGGGTTATGTGCCTCGTGGATGGGATCAAACCGGAGGAGTTGACCCAGATGATAGAGAGCTGGGATCATTTCAGTCCGATGCTATTAGGGATATCACAGGAGTAATTAGGACAGGTAGTCGTAAGACAGATGAAGCTCCCGATAATACAACAGGGGCATTCACTACTATCAATCAGGGTAGGGAATATCAGGCTTATACTCCAGGAACCAACATTTACACTTATGAGGATCGAGAATTTCGTGCTTCTTCCGTTGTCCCAACATCGTCTGAAAATAGAATGAAAAACGTTGCAGTGATATTTTTAGTAAGGGGAAGGTAATGACTCAGCCAACAGAACCATCGGTACAATTTGATGAAAATGGATTTGCCCTGTCCTATGGCTGGATACAGGTTTATTGCACGAGTGCGGTAAACCGGGAATACATCGGAACAAAACTGGAACGTACCTTTATTGGCGTTACTTTATCTGCGGGATCGTATCTGGATGAACCCAAACTGCCCAAAGCTCCGAATAAGGTGATTTGCCGGACAGTTGACGGCAAATCATGGGAGTACGTACCAGATTACCGGGGTAAAATGGCATACCATATTCAGACTCGTAAGCACATTGAGATAACAGAAATTGGGGATATTCCCACAGAATTAACGTTACTGGAGCCGAAAACTCCCTTTGATAAATGGAATGGTACGCAGTGGGTGACGGATGTTGGAGCACAGAGTCAGCATGAGGTGCAGCAGGCAGAATCTCAGAAACAACAATTGCTGATTGAGGTGTTTCATCGGATTGCTCCACTACAGGATGCCATTGATTTAGGCATTGCCACCGATACAGAGAAATCAAAACTTACCGTCTGGCGCAGATATCGGGTTCTGCTCAACCGGGTAGACTGTTCTATGGCCCCTGATATCGTATGGCCTGAACAGCCAAAATGATGATAGGGTGTATAAGCATATATTGATCTCATACCAATCTAGACACGGACGTCTAATCGATACTCTTCTGAAATATCACAAGTTCCCTATCGCCAACAGAATACCTAAACACACAATTCCTATTATTCAACGATTGCGAAGAGTAATGCTGGTGACTTCATCTGCACATTCGTTATACGAAAAGTTTGGCTATTCTCCTGTTAATCGTGAGATTTTTGTCTGGCAAATATTTCGTCCAGATGTTTATGAAAAAAATTGATACCAAACAAGGCTACCGATGTTTAAATTTATTGGGAAAGATTACAATGTCTTCCGATGACAATGTGAATGCAGAACATTGCTGAGAAAATTGAACACTATCTTCCAGTGTCATTCCGGCCAGCCAACAGTGAGCAAGCCCTGCCATCATTGCATCACCAGCTCCATTTGTATTGACGACATTACTCATTAGTGCGTGAGAATGACCTGCTTTGTTATCTAATTCACTATAATACACACCCTCTGCATCCATACTTAAAATTATTCGTTGGACACCCTGTTGATGAAACCAAGATGCAGCAATGGCTGCGTCTTCCAATGTTTCAATCTCAATACCACTGAGTATTTTGGCTTCGGAGCGATTAGGTTTCAGAGTATGGATATAGGATAGCCAATGGCGGATATTAGACGCTTTGAAGGTGGAAACAGTATCAACAAAAATCGGAACATTATTAGCGTGGCTGAATATCCATTCCAATGATTCCTGAGATAAATTGCAATCAAGAACTAATACACTGGCATTTTGGATAAGTTTTTTAGATTGAGTCAGTAACGAGGGAGTAAGTTTATCCAGAATGCTCATATCATTTACAGATATGATACATTTTCCATTTTCATCAATAAATGAATTGCAGATTGATGTTTTTTCATCATCCAGCTTATGTAAATATTTAATATTAACGCCAGATAATTTTGTTTGTTCTGACAGAAATTTGCCATGTTGGTCGTTACCAACGACGGAAATTAAATAACTTTCATTCTTTAATGCAGCAATATTCTGAGCGATATTTCTCCCGACCCCACCGGGGGTCGAGATTATTTTCCCTGGGTTGGAATCATCATATACTACTTTAGCAAAGGTATAGCTGGTTATATCTATATTAGTTGCACCAATCGTAACAGCATAAACATCATTGGATAAAATATAACCTTTCCCTTTGATATAACCTTTTTTACTTAGGTTCATAATATGCCCTGCAACACACGAGCGACTAATTCCAAGAATATCTGCAATTTCTTGCTGTTGGATAAAAGGATCTCGTTTTAAAATTTGCAGTATTTGGGTTTCCCTATTTGACATATTATGGCCTTGGTTACTTTTTGTATTCATACTTTTATTTCATATTGAGCGGACAGTAAAGGTTATTTTTATAGTTTATTCGGCTTTTGAGAAAGTGATCGTAAGTTTGGTTGGATTGATTTTGTGATAAAATTGTGATCTGTATCATAAATATTATTCTAATAAATCAGAAATGTTTAGGATAATAAAAGTGTTTAGATTGTAAACTATATTTTATTCTAAATAAAATTATTTAATATCAATGCATTATTGATAATTATGTTTCTTACAAACAAGTGTTTGGTTTTTATGGAAGAGCTTTTAATATCATGTGATAGCGAAAGATATTTCATATCTTACTATATTAAATTCACATCATGAAATTAAAAATTTTGTGTAAACCTGCCTAATGCTATCAGAAATAAATCTGATTTCTGTATTCAGATAACAACGTTGGTATTTAAGTCTATCTTCATGATATGAGGTGTTTTTCACAAATTTCCGTTATTTAAATATATATTTATTTTTACCATCTGAATAAAACATTTTATGAGTTTGATTATATTGCCAAAAATAGATTATTAATTTTATTTCTTATGATTTTCATAGGGATAATGAGCGATTTTTTATTACGTTAATGTTATTAAGTAGTTTCATATTAATCTCTTTCTTGTTGGTGTTTATGAATTGTTTGTATTTGACTTAAAAAAATATGGCAATATGTAAGTACTAAATTTGATGTTAATTAATTGTGATTAAAAAATTGTCAGTGTGAATTAATATATTAATGATAAGTATTAATTGATTATTTTGGTGCCGTATATGATTAGAAAATTCACAACAATATTTATATTTTTAATACCGTATATTTCGTTTACAGTATCTGCCTCTCCGGTAAGCCTTAATGAAAATTTATCGCCATCTGTTGTGAGTGAAGGAATAAATAATTTACAGAACAGTGAAAGAGAGATTAACAAACTCATTGAACAGAGACGGCATCAGGCAATACTCAATCGATCAGAACAGAATTCTGCAAAAAAATCATCACCAACGCTTGTGGAGTCAAAAAGATGTTTGCCAATTAGTGGCATTTATATGCAGGGAATATCATTATTGTCAACCTCTGACCTGAAAACGTTAAGTGCTATTCCTAGTGATTGTATTACCAGTAGTTATATTAATAGATTAGCATCAGAAATTACGAATCTTTATATTCAGAAAGGTTATGTTACAGCCAGAGTAAAACTCATTCCGCCTGATTATGATAAGAAATTGGGGATTAGCGTTATAGAGGGTTTTGTTGAAGATATTCAGGGAGGAGATCGCTGGGTTAATAGCCAGACTCTTTTTCCTGATTTAAAGAATAAGTCATTAAATATACATCAACTTGATCAAGGGTTAGATCAGGCAAATCGTCTGCAATCAAATAGAACCACGTTGGATATTTTGCCGGGTACAGTCAATGGAGGTTCTATCATTCTCTTGAGTAACAAACATAGTGCGCCCTGGAAAGTCTCTGTGACAACCGATAATTATGGGCAAAAAAGTACCGGGAAGTGGATGGGAAGGTTAAATACCAGTTTTGACAGCCCATTGGGATTATCGGATTTTATTAGTTTCAGTGGAAGCTCTACATTAAATACTTCTAAAAAAAAGTATAACCATTCTTATATCTTACTTTACTCACTTCCTTATGGTGAGATGACATTCAGCGGATTTTATGTTGATTCCCAATATAGAAATAAGATGCATTTACAGGTTAGGTCAATAAATATAAGAGGAAATGCTGAGCAAACAGGAATGCGTGCTGATTGGGCATTTCATCGTAATCAAAAACAAATAGATACATTAAGTACACAGGTCATATATAAAAAAGGAAATAATTATTTAAATGATGAAAAACTCATAACAAATAGTGAAACCGTTAGTCTTGTTTCTCTTAGTGTTAATCATTTGCAAGTTATTCCTACAGGTGTTTTTACCTTTTATATTGGAATTGATAAAGGAATGCCATGGTTTGATGTACAGACAGTTATGGACAAAGATTTTATTAAAGGTCAAATGTCACTGAATCTGAAAAAGAGATTGACACTGTTTAAATCATCCTATTTTTTTTATAGCAAATTTTATACGCAATATAGTCGAAATCGGTTACCAGCTATGGAATGTATAGATATTAGTGATAAAAATAATATTCGGGGATTTAATGAAAGTTTTTTATGCTCTGATAATGGTTGGTAAGTTAACCAGATAAATTATCTGCATTGTTGCTATAATCAATAACACGATAATCAGATTTTCCGGCTGTTTTTATGAAATCGCAGATAACACTTTCTG